>JAIQFA010000009.1 GCA_020073525.1 Terriglobia bacterium | reverse complement strand
GCAGCCCACGGCTTACGCCGTGGGCTGCATTCTTGCGCCGCTTCGCGGCTGGGAATCGGCAACTTGGTTCCACTGCGATGATCAGATACGAGTTCTCACACAGACTCTGAAGCGCTGGGCTAAGTTCGGGCGCCCCTCCGGGGCTTGGAGCCTCGGCGTCTAGTTCCATTTCTGGCTGCTCTCTGGAGTCGGAGCAGAGTCGGAGCCCGGATCAGCTACAAAGTCGAGGACCCGTACTATAATGTCGCGACTGATGGCGCTGACCTCTGGTACGAAGCTCGGACCCTATGAAATCCAATCTCCGCTGGGTGCCGGCGGAATGGGCGAAGTGTACCGCGCCCGCGATACGCGCCTCGACCGCACGGTCGCGGTCAAGATCCTGCCCGTTCATCTTTCGGACAATCCCGAGGCCAAGCAGCGCTTCGAGCGGGAAGCTCGCGCCATTTCTTCTTTGAACCATCCGAACATTTGCACGCTGCACGACATAGGCAGCCAGGATGGGACCTCGTACCTGGTGATGGAGTATGTGCAGGGCGAGACGCTGGACTCCCGGCTGCAAAAGGGGCCACTGCCGCTGAAACAGGCGCTGGAGACCGGCATGCAAATCTGCGATGCGCTCGAAAAGGCGCACCGGGCCGGCATTGTGCATCGCGATCTGAAGCCGGGGAACATCATGCTCACAGCAGCGGGCGCGAAGTTGTTGGACTTCGGCCTCGCTAAACCGGCCGCGGCGATGCTCGGAGCTCAGTCCCTTCATAGCAAAGGTAGCGACAAAGCGAACCTGACCCCGTCCACGCCGACCATGAACCTGTCGATGCTGAGCGCAACCCCGGCTCCGTTAACTCAGCAAGGCACCATCGTGGGAACTTTTCAGTACATGGCGCCCGAGGTGGTGCAGGGGCGGGAAGCGGACGCGCGCAGCGACATCTTCAGCCTGGGCTGCGTGCTCTACGAGATGATCACCGGCAAGCGCGCCTTCGATGGCAAATCGCAGCTGAGCGTGCTGAGCGCGATCCTGGAGAAAGAGCCGGAGCCCATCTCGAAGATTCAGCCGCTGACGCCGACGGCGCTCGATCATGTGGTCCATGACTGTCTGGCGAAGGATCCGGATGCGCGCTGGCAAAATGCCGCGGATGTTGCCCGCGAGTTGCGTTGGATCGCGAGCGGCGGCTCGAGCGTTGTCACGGCCGCGCCAGAATCACCGCGCGACCAATTGCGCGAGCGTCTGCTGTGGGCTGCGGTCGCAGTGCTCGGGGCGCTGCTGGCATCTTTCGCCTGGCTGAATCTGCGTGGGCGGGAGCCAATGCCGGCATTGCGATCGTATTTGCCTCCACCGGCGGCGACCGGCTTCGACTTTACGGGTGACTTTTCCGGACCGCCTTCGATTGCGCCTGATGGCAGCGCGGTCGCATTCTGTGCTCGCGGCGGGAAGGAGCAGGATTCGATCTGGGTGCAATCCTTCAGCGAACTGGGTGCCAAGAAGCTGGAGGGCACTGATGGCGCTTCGTTTCCTTTCTGGTCGGCGGACGCGAAATTCCTCGGCTTTTTTGCGGATGGACATTTGAAGAAAGTTCCGGCAGCTGGCGGGCCGGTCACTGTTCTCGCGGACGCGCCCAACGCCAGAGGCGGGTCTTGGAGCCAAGACAACGTCATCATCTACGAGCCCGACTATCGGGATTCGTTGTGGCGAACCAGCGCGAACGGCGGAACGCCGGTGCGCTTGACCAAGTTTGAAGCGGGCAAGCACACGACGCATCGCTGGCCCCGATTCCTGCCTGACGGCAAGCATTTCCTGTTCTTCGCGACCAACCACTCGGGCAATTCGGAGCAAGGCATCTACTTCGGGTCCCTTGAGGATGGGAGTTACAAGCGGGTGGTCGACTCGGATTCTGAACCGCAGTATGCCTCCGGTTATCTGCTCTACCATCTGCAGTCGCAGTTGCTGGCGCAAAGGTTCGATCCGGCCAAGGGTGTGGTCTCGGGTGATCCGGTAACGGTGGCGAATTTTGTGGAATACGATGCGGGCACATGGCACACCACATTTACCGTGAGCGACAACGGCTTGTTGGTCTATGAACCGGGCTCGAAAACGCTTGGCACCGATCTTTTCTGGCTGGACAGCAGCGGGAAGACAATCGGTAAGATCGGGGAGCGTGCATTTTACAAGGGTAGCGGACGACTTTCTCCGGACGGCAAGCGGTTGGCCGTATCCATGGGAGATCCGCAGGCCGATATCTGGGTGTTTGACCTGGCGCGGGGATCGCGAACCCGCCTCACCTTCGGCGGCGCGACCCACCTGATGCCGTCCTGGTCGGCGGACGGCCAGCGGGTAGTTTATGTGCGCCAGAGCGGCGCCACGGTGGTGGAAGGAACCTCGCTGCGCGCCCGTTTGGCGAGCGGCGGCGGGCAAGAGGAAGTGCTGATGGAGCATCGCGACACTTCCGGGGGAACCCAAAGCCTGCTCGCGCCCCAGTGGTCGCCCGATGGACGCTACATCCTCCACACGGAGCAAAGCGGCCCGACCGGAGCCGGTGTGTGGGCGCTGCCGACTACGGGTGCAAGGGAGCCGATCCCCATCGTTCAGCCCCCAACTTCGCAAGCCCGGATCATTCAGTTCCGCCTCTCCCCCGACGGCCGCTGGCTGGCTTACAGTTCCACTGAGTCGGGACGGGAAGAGGTGTACGTCACCCACTTCCCGAGCGGCGCTGGCAAATGGCAGGTCTCGCAGACGGGGGGCACTTTCCCGGTCTGGCGAGGGGACAGCAAGGAGATTTACTTTATCGGCACCGATGGGTCCGTCCACTCTGCCGGTGTGAACGCGAAGAGCGAGGAGTTTGAGTTGGCCCCGGTTCGCACATTATTCCAGGTCAGCTATATTGCTCCGGTGGGAAACCCCTACGATGTGTCTGCGGACGGCCAGCGCTTTGTTTTCACCACGCTTCCGGAAAGCGTTTCGACTCCTCTCGTTCTGGTTACGAACTGGGCGGCCGACCTCAAGAAATAGCTTTTCGTCGTGGAGCGCCAGGCGCCCCGCCCGGCCGACGACAGTACCGTGGACAAACTGTTTCCAGCCGACAATATTCATGTTGTGACTGGCAGCTAACCTCGGTACAGTAATTCGATGTTCACGCCCCATCCCAACCTCGGGGACGAAGTCAATCGGAACATCGTCCAGTCTGAAATCGAGGGAGGGGTGTTCCTGGAAGGTCTGCCGCCTGATACTGTGCTGCAGATTCGGACCCAGCACCATTTCTACACCGCTCAACTTCTGGGCGAGGGGGCGGCCCTCATCTCAGGACATCCGGAATTCTGCCCGCACCCTGTGCAGGTAACGATCGCAGGTTCGACTTGGGGCGGTTCCATGCTCAAGCTGCGCTACATCGGCCGCGGTATGCACCTGGAATTTCATCATCCCGCGTACAGCACACCGATTGTTACGTCGGCAATCCAGGAAATCTGCGAACCTATGAAGTCAGTGAGCAATCATGGCACTCGGGTAGGGCACAGCTGATTAGCCCCAGGGTGTGTTGATCGCGACGCGACGCCAATCCTAATTGGCGACCACCCTCTTGGGGTCTGGTGTTGTCCGACCTGTTTTGGTTTTAGCGTTGGTTGGGTTCACTGCTTCTTGCTGGGTCGCTGTGCGGAGGGGCGAGTCCCCATTTCGAACGCGCCGCTCCACGACGAATGGATAGTTACCTAGCCTTGCACGAATGCCCTCGATGTGCCGGTGCAATGCGTCGCTCAATTCGACGAGCATCGGCCTCAGTTCCTCGTCCTTGTCGGTGGCAAGAATCTGCGTATACAGCCTGCGAATTTTATCTTCCATACGACGCATGGCGCCCGCATCGGACGATGCAGTGGCGCGACCGTAGACTACGTGGCATCCCCAGTCAGTGCCCTACCGTACATACTGTAGAAACAGATGGAAATTTTCGTATGCGTGGTCTCAGGCGTGCCCTTTCCGGCAGGGCTCCTTACCTCACGGAAATCTCATTCGATATAGGAGAATAGATCATGACTTCTGTACGCATGGACAAATGGCTTTGGGCCGCGAGATTCTTCAAGACGCGAACCCTGGCCGCACGTGCTTGTGAACTCGGACGGATTCAATCCAACGGGCAGCCGGCCAAAGCCGCGCGCGAGGTGCGGGTCGGAGACCGGTTGCGAGTGACCAACGACGGCGGCGAGTTCCAGGTGGAAGTCCAGTCGCTCAGCGAGGTGCGTGGGCCGGCTTCCGTGGCGCAAACGCTCTATCGCGAGACCGAGGAGAGCCGGGAATTGCGCATGAAAGTGGCAGCGGAGCGTAAGGCGATGAGGCAATTCGAAGAGTTGCCTGCAAGCCGGCCATCCAAACGCGATCGCCGGAGGATCATCCAGTTCCGGGGGAGAGGCTGAGTCTCGGTGCTAAAGTTGGTCTCATGGCCGGAGCGACAAATTCAGAAGGCTTTGAAGAAATTGTGGAGTGGGCATACAGCACCCAGCCACAGGAGATCAGGGAGCAGCCCGACTTCCCGGCATTCAAGTGGCTGACGAGCCACCCGAGGACATATTCAAAGAGAAAGAACTCGCCCGCCGGAAGGGAGATGTTGGGATGCTTCAGCGGCGTGCATAAGACTCAACGGTCGCTCAACCAAGTGAGGATAGCTCCCGATTTGATATTTGTTTTTCGTGGTCCGATTCTGCGGTGTTCAAAAGGAGATTTGCGGGTCGAAGTGAAACGAGTGGTTTGGCATGAGGTTGCACACTGGCTCGGCCACGATGAGGAGCAAGTGAAGGATTTGGGTTTATGAGCAAGAAAGCCCACAACCTACGACTACCGGGTTCTTAGTGGAATCGCGATATTTCGACAACTACCCCCCCGTTTTGGAAGCGGGAAAATGAATGCTTTAATGACTACGGGCGGAGGTGGCCAGTTCTGCCAGAGACAAACAAAGTTCAAGTCAAGGAAGCATACCGGAACTACACCTCCTCCCTTCGATCCGTCAGCGATCGTTCATCGGCTCTTGCGCACCGTGCCCGACAAGTACCTGAGAGGCTTGGATTGCGTCGTCCTTATGAACCTTGGCGGCCTGTCTCGTAGGGATCGCGTGGGCAGGGTTTGGTCTCGCAACAGAAGGGTCGACAAGTCGTACATCCTTGGTCGTTATCACCATAGCTCACGCAACTCCCTGCCCTATATCGAGCTTCGAGTCGACAAAATCATCGAAGGGCTAAAGGGAAAATTCCTGTGGTTGCCGTTTCTACGAGAACTTGTGTTCGGCCACGTGCTTTTCCATGAACTAGGACATCATATTCACTGCACGATTCGGCCCGAACACCAAGAGAAAGAAGATGTAGCAGATAAATGGGCCGGGAAACTGAATGCTAATTTTATCCGTGAGCAATACTGGTATGCGCTTCCGATCATTACTCCTGCGGCGAAGATCCACACATTGATGAGGCGCAAGCAATGGATCTAGGGCCAAATTGCCATAGTTCCCCCAACGCGGGCCGAACAGAAGAGGCCGTGTTAACATCTGGCTGATTGATGTAAGCAGCGTTTCCACTAAGTGAAAATCGCTGCTGGGATTCTATCCGGCACTGCCGCCTCACGGCTTCCACTTATCCAGAAATGCGATTACGTCATCGGGATCAAGTGATCGGGCTGACTCCCACTCGCCGTTCTTCTGCGCATACAGCAGCTTGCCATCGGGATCGAGAATGGCCAGCGCCGGGATACCTTTGGCGAGCGGAACCTGACATTCCGCCGCCACATCATTGTTCTTCTTGCCGTCTTCGCCGATATCCACATGCACAACCTGGAAATTCTTTGCCAATAGCAGAGCGACATCGGTCTGATGAAATGCCTGGTCAAGCACGTGACAGTCGTAGCACCAGTTCGCTCCGAACACCAGGATGACACGCCGATGATCTTTCTTTGCCTCGGCCACAGCTTCCTTGATTTCGACCTTGGCGTCCGCGTTCTGGTTATAAAGATGCGGATTCGGCTTCAGAGCCGGAGGCATCTTGACCACATCGGAGTGCGTCGCCACCACGATGCGCCACCCGTCACCCTGCTGCTGCCACGCTTGTTGCTCGGTTACGTAGCGGGTTCGCGGACCGTCCGCTGTCTTCATCTTCATGGAAACTGCCAGGGTCACGAGATGGAGTCCCTTTTGATCCTGTTCCTCGACGGTGCTGGCTTCGAAGCCGGTCATGCCGGAGGAAACCAGTTTTTGCCAGAAGTCGGTCTCGGGAGAGATGTCGGGTGTCGGCTTTTGGCCTTTGGCCACGAACTTCGCAGGCGGATCAGTCGAGTACAAGCTCTTGAGTGACATTCCGTCGGTTGCGTTCAAGGAGCCCTTCCACTTTTCAACTCCGTCAAACGCAATCGATGAGGTTTGCGCAACCGAATAGGCAAAAACAAGAAGAAGCACGCAAGGTAAAAGAACACGGTTGGTCATTGAAAGACCTCGCCGGGATTATAGACGGGAAATTTGTATGCGGGGCAGCGCGCTTCCCGAAATGCAGAGGGCAATCATCAGAAGAGATGCAGTAGGGAGGCGTTGGCACCTAGGCATAAGTAGGGTAGGCAGGCGCCTACTCCGTTCCCGTCGACTACGATGCCTGATTCAAACCGCTGTTCACGCTCCGGCAGCACGTTTGCGAAGCCTTGGCGACCGCTCAAAGCCGTGATAGAAGATCTCGAACTGCTGGGCTGCCTGCCGGTTGTATCGCGGGCGCAAAACCTCGTAGGTTGCTTTCCCTTCGCTCCGAAGCACCTCCTGCAACGTGAGCGCGTGAGCATACAACTGCTGGGAAAAGCGCAACAACCCCTCCAGATCGAGGGCCTTCGACGGCCGTTTTCTGGCAGTCTTCCCGCCAAGGCGTTCGACTGGAGGTGGGAAAGCTAGTGCCGAACGCGGGAGGGAACGTCGTTCGGATTTCATGCGTCGCTCCTCTCATTAAAGGCCGGGAGAGTCTTGGCCCCAGCGATGATGTCAAAATAACGCCTCCCAGGGGAGCAGTCCAACGCATAATTTGCGTTTCTGGTATCGGAACTTTTGTCGAAAGCGTCCGCTGCTTCGGTGGAAAGACCCACGCCCGGCCGCAGATCGGAAGGGAACTGGCGAGCCGGCGGTGCGCACATCTATTGGTGATCCTGGATCACTGGCAGTGGGTCCACGATCACAGACAGAGGGTCGGCCCAAGCCGGAAAATTGGAATGGACTTGAAGAGTCCTCGAATGAGGGGAGACGCTTATGAAAAGAACCATTTCCATATTGGCCGTGCTGACTGCCGCTTTCGTCATTCTGGCCAGCGTACAAGCTTTCGCACAGGAGAAAACGCCGGTCAAGGTAAAAAGCTCGGAGGTTGTCACAGGGGTTGTCATTCTTCACGTCCAGAAGGCCGCGAAATCGATTGAGTTGCAATGTAACGAGGGAACGACTACCTGTAAGGCTCTGCCAAGCGGCAGCTACCTGATGGTGGAACTTCCTCCGAACTACGGAATGTACGATTGCAAGAATGTGGAGATCTATCGCGGGGATGCAGACAAACCGGACGCCGCCGAAAAAATTGGCTCGTACTGCCTGGTTGAGAAGTAAGTCGAGCGTGGAGTTGTAGCGCATTGGCAATCACGAAACGGCTATGAGGATGTGAGTGGGGCCTCGATCTTTGCCAGCTATTCCGAGCGGCCCCCCGCCGCCACCGCGGTTTGAAAAATCCGGGCGTGTTGCCGGGGGTGAAAGTCCGCGGCCAATCGCGTAGGATTTCCTCCATGCCGACATTATTCTCTCGCCGGTCTTTTCTCGCGCTGTCTGCCGTGCTTCCCTGGGCCTTCTCGGCGCGGGGCGCGTCGACTTCCATTCCGGTCGGGCTTGAGCTCTTTTCCGTCCGCGGTGAACTGAAACGCGATCCTGAGGCAACGCTACGGGCCGTCGCCCAGATGGGCTACCAATGTGTGGAGTTCTATGCGCCTTATTACGACTGGACCGAGGCCGAGACGAAACGGATGCGCAAGCTGCTCGACAACCTCGGTATCCGCTGCTCCTCCACGCATAACGACGAGACCTACCTGCGCCCCGACAAGATTCACCGCGCCGCCGATTTGAATTCGATTCTTGGGAGCAGGTACGTCGTCCTGGCCAATGCCAAGCCTGGGCCCGGCCTCGACGGATGGAAGTCCGTGGCCGACGAATTAAATGCCGCAGCAGAGCAACTGGAACCATCCGGGCTGAAGGCCGGCTACCACAACCATCAGACGGAGTTCACTGCCGTCGAGGGAAGCCGCCCGATGGAGATACTAGCGAAGAACACGAAGCCATCCATCATGCTGCAGCTCGACGTGGGCACCTGTCTTGAAGCGGGCAGCGACCCGGTCGCTTGGATCCGCGCCAATCCTGGCCGTATTCGTTCGCTGCACTGCAAGGACTGGTCGTCCGATCCCGCCAAAGGATACTCAGTTCTGTTCGGGGAAGGCTCGGCTGACTGGAAAAATATCTTCGCCGCTGCCGAGAGCGCCGGTGGAGTGGAATTTTACCTGGTGGAGCAGGAAGGCAGCCGCTACCCCGAACTGGAAACCGCGCAACGCTGCCTGCAAGCTTTCCGCCGTTCCCACCCGGCGTAGCACTCTCGGAATCGACCTATTTCGCCGTTCTTGGGGGCGGTTATTGGCCCCCTATTCCTGCCGCCAGTTGTGCGGCCGCGCGGAAAATCCCACCCCTGTGAGCCAATTTCCCGCTGTTTTTCACATGTATCAGTGAGGGCGGAGAAGTCCCGGTCTGTGGCGGCACCCCCAATCCGTCCCTCCCTGAGAGGAGTCAAGTGGAGCGGGCCCAGCGAAAATGGAGCGTAGTAAATTGAAGGCAGGGAGCCCGCTTTTCGGGATGTCGAAGAGCGGGCCTCCCGATCTAAAGATATCAATCCCGCACCCCCTCGTAAATGATTTCCCCCTAGTGACTTCCCAGCGCGACCGAAACATATGAGCCTCAGTGGTGTTTAATGTGGATGTGCAGGTCCTTGCCACGGAGGCTATACGACAATGAACCGCCAAAAAGCTTGGATATGGCCGTTCTGTGCTGTCCTTATTGTGTGCTCATTTTTGTTGCCGGCCCGCAGCTGGGCCCAGGACAACGATTCAAACCAGGATGACAACTGGAATCAGGATAACGACCCGCCGGCCCGCGTTGCCCGCATGAATTTCACGCAAGGCTCAGTTTCCTTTCAGCCCGGCGGTGAGGGTGACTGGGTCGATGCCGTACCGAATCGTCCGTTGACCACCGGCGATAATTTATGGACTGACCGCGGATCGCGCGCGGAATTACACGTGGGCTCGACGGCGATCCGGCTCAGCAGTGAAACCAGCCTGACTTTCCTCGAACTGGATGACCGCGTCATGCAATTGCGTCTGGCGCAGGGCTCAGTGGTGGTGCGTGTGCATCATTTGGACGACGATGACACGGTCGAGATCGATACTCCCAATCTCGCATTCATGGTGCAACGCAACGGCGAATATCGCGTCGATGTGGATCCCGACGGCCGCACCACGGTGGTCGATGTGTACCAGGGCCGCGGCGAGGCGATCGGTGGAGGCAACAACTACACCATCGTCGCCAACCAGGAGGCGAGTTTCTCCGGCGACCAGGACCAGCAACTTAATTACGACATCAACTCATTGCCCGCGCCTGACGACTTCGACCGCTGGGCCTTTGATCGCGACCGCCGTGACGATAGTTCGCCATCGGCCAATTACGTGTCGCCGGAGATGACCGGCTACGAAGATCTGGACGACAACGGAAACTGGTCGTACGCCGGAACCTATGGCCCCGTGTGGTATCCGACGAACGTTCCCGTGGGCTGGGCGCCATATCGCTTCGGCCATTGGGTATGGGTTGCTCCGTGGGGATGGACGTGGGTGGATGACGCGCCCTGGGGATTCGCTCCCTTTCACTACGGGCGTTGGTGCCAGATTGGTCCACGGTGGGCTTGGATTCCAGGACCGGTTGCCGTACGTCCGGTGTATGCTCCGGCGCTGGTCGCGTTTGTTGGCGGCGGAGGTTTCCATTTCTCGGCGTCATTCGGCGGAGGCGGAGGTGTGGCGTGGTTCCCGCTGGGACCGGGAGAGGTGTTTGTTCCGGCATATCACGTGAGCCGCGTTTATGTGAATCAGGTCAATATTACGAACACAGTCGTGAACGTCACCAAGGTGACCAACGTCTACAACAACTACAGGACAAACAACGTGGAGCGCATCACGTACGTCAACCGGACGAACGTGACCGCTGTTTCGCGCGACACCTTTGTGAATGCGCGCCCAGTGGCCCACAACGTCGTTGCGGTGCAGCAGCGCGAAATTGAACAAGCACCGATCGGTCGCCTGAGCGGCGTTGAGCCGGTTCACGGAAGTGTGATGGGAGCGGGCAGGCCAACCACAGTCGCGCCTCCACGTAACATCATCAACCGTCAAGTGGTCGCGCAACACGCGCCCGCGCAGCCGCCGACTCCTTTCGCGCAACGGCAGGATAAGCTGCTCGTGCGTCCAGTGGCGCCGGTGAATCGCTCGGTAGATGCGAGACCGCAGCAGGGATCTAGGCCGGAAGTTCCGATCAACCGGGAGGACCGAGCGCCGAATCGACCGGAACCTACGATCAATAGGCAGGAGCCTGCTCCCGTCGAGCGTTCTGTTCAGCAAACGCTCAGGGAATGGCAAGCGCCTCGGCCCGCTGAGTCACCGCAGCCCGAGCGCGCTCCGGAGCCGTATCACAACAACATGCAGCATCCACAACCGCGGCGGGAACCGCTTGAGCAACCGAGTCCGCAGCAAGGATGGTCGCATCCGCAGGCTCGGCCCGCTCCGCCGGTGCAGCCCAAGAGTGAGAGCCAGGCACGCGACGAAGAAAACAAGTATCGCAACTGGCAGCAACAGGCGAGGCCCCAAGCGGCCAGGCCCGAGCCGGCGAGGCCACAACCAGACAAGCAAGCCCCTAAGACAGACGACAAGAAGAAACAGCGGTAGGGAAGTGGAGAGACGGCGTCTCGCCTGTCCAGCCGGGCGGAGACGCCCGGCTTTTCCGCTGGCCCACAGACGCGGTGCTCAAAATCTAGTGAACAGCGCCGCGTCACCCGTCACGCGTTCCTTACGGGCGAATTTCGATGGGAGTTCCGTCTGACACGAGTTCCCAGATTTCATCCATCTCCCCATTCGTGACCGCGACACATCCATCCGTCCAGTCCATATTTCGATGAGTGGCTCCCAACCACCCGAAACCATTTGGAAGGCCATGAATCATGATGTCGCCGCCGGCAGAGACGCCGCGTTGGGATGCTCGCTGTTTGTCTTGATCGTTAGGATAAGAAACGTGAATCGATTTGTAGAAGCGGCTCTTCGGGCTGCGGCGGTCGAGGATGTAGTGGCCCTCGGGAGTCTTGTGGTCGCCCTCTTGTTCCTTGGCGCCAACCGGAGTTCCTCCTAGCGCGACCTTAAAAGTGCGCAGAACCTTGCCTTGCGAAAGCAGAGTCAGAGTGCGCTGGCTCTTTACAACGATCACCTGGTCTGCCTTCGCCGCGCGGTCTTCCACGGCCAGCATCCCGATGAGCAACAGTAGGATCATGGCCGAAGTATGTATGTTCGCCGTTTGAAATGCTAGCCTGAAACCGCGATGCGCGAACGCCTTTTCCATTCCGTTGCATTCACTGCGCTCGCGCTGTTTGTGCCGTCCTCAAGCTTAGCGGCCGTTGCTCCTGCACACTGGACGGTCGTCAACCAACCTGTTCGCCTCGTCAACGGGAGCCCAGTGCTCTTTCGTGTCACCACGCCGAAGGCCGTTCGCACGCTCTCGGGAAAATGGCTTGGGCACGATGTCGCCTTCAGCTTCGAGGCGAGCAGCAGGATCTGGTTCGCGCTCGCCGGTGTCAGTCAAGAAACCAAGCCGGGAGTCTATGCAATCGAACTGCGCGCCGAAACGGCCACCGGAGAGACGATCTCCTTCGACAGGAAAATTCGCGTGGAACGCCAGCGCTATCCCCGCGTGTTGCTGAAGGTACCCGGTCGGTATACCGCCCCCAGTCCCGAAGACCAACGGAAAATCGCACAGGACAAGGAAACAAAGGCCGAGGCATTCAAAACGGTTAGCCCTGACCGCGAATGGAAGGGTTCGTTTGCGCCTCCGGTGAATGCCGAGATCTCCGCCGTGTTCGGAGTCGAGCGCATCTTCAACGGTTCTGTGCAGAGCACGCATCAGGGGCTCGATTTCCGCGTTCATGGTGGTACCTCAGTCGCAGCCGTGAATAGCGGGCGCATCATCCTGGCGCGGCCGTTGTTTTTTGAAGGAAATTGTCTCGTGATCGATCATGGGCAGGGCCTACTGACGCTCTATCTGCATCTGTCGAAATTCATGGTCAAAGAAGGCGACGATGTGAAGAAGGGCCAGGAGATCGGGCTGAGCGGCGGCACGGGACGCGCTACCGGACCGCATCTGCATCTCGCGGTGCGCTGGCAGGGTGTGTATTTGAACCCGGCAACGCTGCTGAAGCTGAAATTACCATAAGAAGTTTTGCGAACGACATCTCCAGCGTGCTGTCCCATAAATTTGGGTTGTCATCCTGAGCAAAGCGAAGGACCTGCTTTGTATTGAAGCCGCGATAACCGGGTCCTTCGCTTCGCTCAAGATGATAGGGGGGCGTGTGGTGTCAAGAGCCAGGAGCTAAGAGCCGAAAGCCTGGTACCCGGAAGCCATCAGCGCATCTTCCGGGTCCCAAACGCCATCGCGAAATGTAACACTCCGGCCCGAGATTGCAGGAATGCGTTCGCCGGGAACGATGATGCCGACCAGGTTCAGGGGATCGGCGGCGGCGATGACAACGCGCTCCCCGCTGGCATTCTGCGGCAGCTTGCGGTGGGCGCGCAACGATTCGACCGCGACCGGAAGCGCGAACTGCTCTCCCAGAAATCCATCGACAAATCGTCCGCCGCGAATTTCGCCGCGGTCTTCGAGGCGGCGGTAGCCAATCTGCAATTCGCGCCAGCGCGGCAGATTGGTTTCGCGCACCAGCAAATCGCGGAACACTACGCCATAGCGGCGCAGCAACATCCAGCAACAGGACTCGACGCTGCGGTCGCGATCAGCGCCTTCGGTGTACAAAAGCGACCAGCGTCCGGGCGCATGCCGCGGCCGGCGCATTTTCCCGAGCCCGCTTCCGGTCGCGCTTTTCGGTGTCACCAGCGCGCGCAGGTTCTCGAACCCGTCAGCGGTCACCAGGCCGGCTGCGACCAGTTCCCATAATCCGGTTTCCACTTCGGCTTTGAGACGGCCCGTTGCGCGCACCATGTCAGGGAAAAACAGGGCGCCACGTTGCTTCATGAGTTCGAGTAGCGCCTGCGCCACCGGACTCAAGAACGAAGTCGCAGAATCCTCCGCCCCAGGATGGTGGGGGCGCAACCAGTCCGCGTCCTCGCGCACGAAGAAAGCAATCGGGGCAACTCGCGTTGGAATCACGCGCCGGCGGTTTTCGCGGCCATTCTCATCGGTTCCCGTAGCTTCGAGAGTAGCTGGATGCGGCGAGAGGCGGCCCCATCCAACCGCCCCTGACAAGCACAGTTGATCGAGATGCGCAGGATCGTAGTCCGAGATTCGACGCGCTAGGACAAACCGCTCCCATGAACTCGCAGGAATTTCAAACCCTTGCAACTGGCGGATGACTTCCAGCGTCCCGTGCTCGCCCCGCACCTGCGTGCCGGGAGCCACATGCTGCCAGCGCAAAAGCCAGCTCATGAACTGCGATGCCGTGACCGGCGCAATCTGCTTGCGCAAGGTCGCGACCGTCAGGCGATGGATGCGGGCCAGCAGACGCCGCTCGCACCATTCGGTTTCGGGTTCTTGTGAAGGGGAAAGCGCAGGGCGCGAATCGGCGGGACGGAACTTGCCGCGCAGAATGGCACCGCTGGCCTCGATGCGCAGCAAGGCCTTCTCAATCTCGGCGGCAGGCAGCCCCAGCAAATCGCCAATTTCTGAAGCGGTGGTCGGCCCGAGGTGGGGCATCCATCCCTGAACTGCCGTGAGCACCGCATCATCAAATGCAGGCATAGAGACGCGGCTTGCTGCGTCTGCGATTGCGGGAGACGGGGCAAGCCCCGTCTCTACGGAATGCATTGCCTTGAACCATTCGACTCGCTCGGCGGCCACCCAGTATTGTTTGCCGGCAGCTTCTGCAACGATGGCGCGATTCTCGCGTTGCAGGCGATCGAAAAACTCTCCCCAGTGAGCGGTGGGCTTCGAGCCGCGCGCGGCGAACTGTGAGGTTGCCTGCTGAGAGCTGACAGCTGACAGCTGAGAGCTTCCCTCCACCGGCACCGCTACTAACGTATGCAGCACATCATGCAACTCATCCGCATCGCGCACATCGGGCCATGCCTCCTGCTGCACCTGCGCGATGGCTGCGGGATCGAGCGCGCCGACTTCCTCAAGCACAGACGCCGGCAGCACACGGCGCATCTCTACCGCCCGCGCGCGGCGCTCTTCCAGGGGTGCGTCGTCCAAATATGCGTACGGGTTTGCATTGAGAATTTCGTGCGAGAACTGCGACGGCACCGGGGTGTCCACCGCGAGGCAACGAATCCGTCCCTGTTCGATTCCGCGTAACACCTCGGCGAGGCCGTCGATATCGAGAGCTTCGGTTAGCACGTCTTTCATGACCTCGTGCACCAGCGGATGATCGGGAATCTTGATGTCTCCTTCGATATTCTCAAAGCACGCCGCTACATCGGGGAACACCGAGGCCAGCAGATCATCGGAGCGCATGCGCTGGATCTGCGGCGGCACTTTCTTGCCGCCCTGAAAACGCAACAGGGCCAGGGCGCGGGTTGCATCCCAACGCCAGCGCGTTTGAAAGATCGGTGAGGCCAGCGCCGCCTGTTCCAGGATCGGTGCCATACTCTCAGAAGCCAGGAATTGAAAAACGTCGGCAAGAGGAAAGCTGTGCTGCTCGGCCAGCGCGATGTTTAATCCGTTGTCGGTGGCGGCCGCCTGCAATTCGAAATTGAAACCGCGGCAGAAGCGCTTGCGCAGCGCCAGTCCCCAGGCTTTGTTGATGCGGCCGCCAAAGGGGGCGTGAATGATCAACTGCATCCCGCCGCCCTCGTCGAAGAATCTTTCGGCGATGATCGTCGTTTGCGTCGGCACATCGCCCAGCACTGCGCGGCCTTCGAGGGTGTACTGAATCAACTGCTCGGCGCCCGATTGGTCGAGCCCGCATTCTTCGTGCAGCCACCTCACTGTCTCCGCCACGACCGGAAGATTGCGCCATCCTTCGACCGGAATCACTCCGGGCAGGCGGTCGCTGATCTCTTTGCGCAATTCGCCCAGCTGTGCTGAGAGCTCCGATGTGCGCGCCGGGGCTTCTCCCCGCCAGAACGGTATCCCCGGCGGAGCGCCCTGCGCGTTTTCCACCAGGATGCGCGACGATTTGCCTTCGATGCGACGAATCCTCCACGATGTGTTGCCCAGCAGCATGACCTCTCCGGCCATGCTCTCGACCGCGAAGTCTTCATCGACGGTTCCGACGATGCCGCCGTCGGGTTCGGCAACCACGGTGAATAGGGCATTGTCGGGAATCGCGCCTCCGCTTGTGATCGCCGCCAGTCGCGCACCACGCCGCGCTCGCAGCTTGCGGTTGATGCGGTCGTGATGCAGGTAGGCGCCGTAGCGGCCGCGTTGCGAAGTGATGCCTTCGGAAAGCATCTCAAGCACTTCGTCGAACGTCTTGCGCTCGAGATTGCGATAGGGGTAGGCGCGCTTGACGAGCGCGAATAGCTCGTCTTCATCCCATCCGTCATTGTTCTTGTCGCCCAATTTGTTCGCTGTGGCGGCACTGCCAGAAGCGGCACAGCACGCGACGATCTGTTGCGCCAGAACATCGAGCGATGCTTCGGGAAAAATCAGGCGGTCGAGTTCGCCCAAGCGAATCGCGCGCACCAGCACGGCACATTCCGCGAGATCGTCGCGGGTGGTAACAAAAAATCTTCCTTTGGGAACAGCGCCGCGCCAGTGGCCCGAGCGCCCCACTCGCTGCAGTGCAACCGCAATCGAACGCGGGGAACTGATGTGGCACACCAGGTCCACGGTCCCGACGTCGATGCCCAGTTCGAGCGAAGCAGTTGCCACCAGAACCTTTACCTGGCCTTCTTTCAGCTTGCGCTCTGCCTCCAGACGCAGCTTGCGCGACAGGCTGCCATGATGCGCGGCCACGTTTTCTTCGCCCATGCGCTCGCCGAGATGATGGGCCATGCGCTCGGCCAAGCGGCGAGTGTTTACAAAGACGAGCGTCGAGCGGTGCGCATGCACGAGTTGCACGATGCGCTCATAAATCTCGTCCCACATTTCATTGGAAGCAACCGGGCCAAGTTCCGAAGACGGAACCTCGACTCCGAGATCGAGCTTCCGTTTGTGACCAACGTTGACGATCACGGGATCAGGACGCCCGCTTCCTGCCAGGAAGTGAGCGACTTCTTCGATTGGCTTCTGCGTAGCAGAAAGCCCGATGCGCACTGGCGGGTGCTCGGTCAGCGCTTCCAGTCGTTCTAACGAAAGTGAGAGATGCACGCCGCGCTTGTCGTCGGCGACGGCGTGAATTTCGTCGATGATCACGGTCTCGACATCCCGCAGAATGGCGCGACTCTTCTCGGCGGTGAGCAGGATGTAGAACGACTCCGGCGTCGTAACCAGAATGTGTGGCGGCCGCTTCAGCATGGCGCGCCGGTCTTTCATCAAAGTGTCGCCCGTGCGGACGGCCGTCCGGATCTCCGGCATGAGCAGGCCGCGATCGCTGGCCATCTGCAGAATCTCTCCCAGCGGCACTTCAAGGTTTTTCTGGATGTCGTTGCCGAGGGCCTTGAGCGGAGAGACGTAGAGCACTTCGGTCCGGTCGTGCAGATCGCCCGCGAGCGCCTTGCAGACGAGGCGGTCAATGCATGCGAGGAACGCAGCCAGCGTCTTGCCCGATCCGGTCGGAGCCGAGATCAGTGTGGTGTGGCCGGCCAGGATGTGTGGCCAGCCCTGCTCCTGCGGTTCGGTCGGCGTGGAGAAGCGCGCGGTGAACCATTCCTGCACCAGCGGATGAGCCCAGGCGAGGGAAGGGGAGACTGCGGACAGCATGGGGTGATTGTAGCGGGAAACTGGAGTTTCGTAAAATGTTCGCCTTTGGTGCTCGTAATAGATTAAGTCACTGCAATTTTGTCGCGATTAAGCGGGATGCAGGCGCAGAGGCAGCACCTTCGCGTAGTTCTGGAAATCCTGATCGGTGGTGAGAATGACCCAGCCGCGGCGGTGAGCGGCGGCGCAGATCAGGAAATCGATGGGTGATCCAGCAATGCCACGGCTACGGCATTGGTTGCTCATGCGGGCAGCATCTTCGTAATCCTCCGCTTCGAGCGAGGACTCGCGAAAGGCTCGCAGATAGTCGCGGATTTTCTTGAATTGAGCTTCCTCGCGGATCCCCGAGAGTAACTCTTGGCGGATCGGTCCAACCATCTGTGCGCGTCCCTCGCGAATCAATTCGGCGAGGACGTTGGCCAGACCATGTTGTGACCCGCTGAGATGTTCGGGCCGGCGCCGCAGCGCCAGCGACCAGACCGGGGTATCCACAAGCACCATCATGGCCGCGATTGGCCGCCCGCACGGCGTGAGCTCCGCCGCCGTTCCGCCTTGTAATCGTAGGCTGGATCGAAGGTGACGGTGCCAAAGGCATCCAGTATCCTCATCTGCTTGCGCCGTCGGACGTACTCATCCAGAGCGGCGTTGACCGCTTCTTTCTTGGTCTTGTGCTTTCCAACCCGCCGGGCTTCCTCGATCAGACGGTCGTCTAGTGCAAGATTAGTTGCCATGTGTACATTATTACACATGATAATGTGTGACAAAAGGAAAAATCTCTGCCGATTCAAGTTCCTGCCGACTGCGAGCCCAATGCGAAGGCTGAGTTGGGGTCGGGGCGCTCCCCTTCCGTTTCGCCCACGGCGGTCCGGCCATGTGCCCATCTCCACACGGGCCGGCCGGCACCCTGCTAGAATTTCGGCGATGCCTAAACCATCCGCCACTGCTCGGGCCCGCAAGATTAAACTCATCATCTTCGACGTTGACGGCGTCCTTACCGACGGCAAAATCTGGATTTTTCCGGCGCCCGGAGGCTCGCAGGGCGGCGCTCAGCAGAGTGTTCTCGAACGGTCTGCCCAGCATCCCGGGCAAGGTGGATTCGGGCTTCATAGCGCCAGCCTGATTGAGGCCAAGGGCTTCCATGCCCATGACGGCACTGCCATTTCAATGGCGCGCATTGCGGGAATCAAGACCGGGATCATCACTAAGCGTATTTCCGAAACGGTGGCCCTGCGCGCTCGCGATCTGAAGATTGACCATGTCTACCAGGGCATTCAGGACAAAGCATCGGTGTTTGCGCAGATTCTCGAAAAGGATGGAATCACCGCCGCCGAGGCTGCTTTTGTTGGTGATGATGTGATCGATCTGCCGGCCATGCGCAAATGTGGCCTGGCGATCGCGGTCAAGAACGCGCGGCCCGAGGTCAAAGCCGAGGCCCACTGGACGACATCCCACGCCGGCGGAGACGGTGCGGCTCGCGACGCAATCGAATACATCCTGAAAGCGCAAGGTAAATGGAAGCAGGTGGTTGAGGACTATGTTTCGGAGAGAGGCTGATAGTTCTCGGTTTCCAGTTCTCAGTTGAAATACACCCACCGGTTGCTTGCTTGGGGCGTGCTCGGGTTAGCAACCGGCGGGTGATTGTTCTCCCTACTCACCCTGTTGTTTTCAGGAGCATTGGTTCTCAAAACCCAATCGTGCCGGGAAAGTTTCGCGGCGTCTTCAATTTTCTGGATGTTTTCTAACTCGTTTCCTGCCAGCGATTTGTCGGCTTCGGAATGCCCGGCCCCTAAAGGGGTCGTTTGATTTCGAAGAATTTGCGGTATCGCTGAAGCGATACCCGGATACGAATCCGGTTACGCCCTAAAAGAATCCAAATGTATTGCGCCGGATACGAAACCGGAGTTTTCCGGCAGCCTGCTAATCAGGGATAGCCGTGGTCTTCGCTGCCATCAGTTCCGCGAATCGCGGGTCCTTACGCAAGGTGGTGAACTCATTGTCTTTGTAGACATTGTTGATGTCCTTGTAGCCCTCTTCCATGGCCTTTTTCAGATAGTGCAACGAACGGTCGGCGACGCCCGTCCGGGCATACAGCTTGGCTAGAACGTAATCGTAGTGGGCCCGGTCTGCCGGAGAGGGGAGCTGAGCCTGAACCCCGGCGTGCGAGCTACGCTCGAAGACGTCGGGATCAAGCTGGACTGCCTTGGCATAGTTTTGAATGGCCTTTTCAAACTGTTTCTTCGCAAAATAAGCTGCACCCAGGTTGTTGTAGTAGGAGGCGGCATCATTCTTCAACGAGATCGCCTTCTCGTAGTGCCGGATTGCTCCGTTGTAGTTCTTCTGAGCGTAATAAATGACGCCGAGATTGTTATAAGCATCGGCATGTTGCCGGTCGGCCTTGATGGCGCGTTCGAAACTCTTCTTGGCTTCCTTGTAGCGCTGCATCATGAGTTGGCAGATGCCGATTTTGTTGAGCACGGAGGCGTTGCCCGGCGAGCCTTTCAGGGCGGCTTGATAGTAATCGATGGCGTCTAGAAAGTTCTTGTCCACCCGCAGGTCGTCGCCGCGTCTTTCGAGTTCTTCGGGCGTGGCCCCGGGAGCGGGCGGCTCGGCGCGGTGCAGCGGTGGCGGGCCGACTTCCAATTGTTCGGAATTCTGAGCCTGCGAAGGGAGTACGAGAAGAGAAGCGAAGAGAAGTGATACGGAGCTGACGCGGATCCAGGAAAGCATATTCCACCCCCGGCCGAACCTACAAAACTTCAGAGTTTCACGGTGTTTCAGCGTATTGCGATAGGTCGCTTGCAACTGTAGGACCGCAAAACAGCAGGACTGAAAGCCGTTCACTCCCTTAAGTCCCCACTATTGTGGCGGTGTGCTGCTGTCACTGCCCTTAGACGGCGGAGGCGCGGTTTTGTCATTCTTGCTTGAGGAGTCGCTATCCCCCTTGAACACGCCCACGATTTTGCCGAAAAAGCTCTTCTTTTTCTTGGCCTCTTCCTGGGATTGGACACCGGCTGCCGTCTGCGGGTTCCCGTTGGTGGTGGGCGGAGGCAACGCCTTCTCGGTATTTCCCCCGAACATGCGGGAGAAGAACCCCTGCACGCCGCCCGTCTGATCGCAGGTGTCGCGGGGCTCGGTGCCGGCGATGAAGGCAATCGTGTAGTCGTCCGGGCAGGAAGGGGTGGCCAGGCGGTTGGTGATTTTGTCGAGTTGCACGTCAACCACTCCTTCGGGCTGGCTGAATGGCCTCACGTCCGAATATCGGGGCAGCGTGACCGCCTTCTTCATGAACTCGGCCCAAATGGGGGCCGCGGTCTGCGCGCCACTGAGGCGCAGGTCGCTGTAGTCGTCGTATCCCATCCAGACGATGCACAGCAGGTTGCTGGTGTATCCGGCGAACCAGCCATCGTGCGAACTGCCGGTTTTGCCTGCGGCGGGGGCAGTAAATCCGCGGGTGCGTACGCCGGCGGCGGTGCCGAAGTTCATGACGCCTTCCAGCATGTTGGTCATGATGAAGGCGACGCGCGGATCGAGAACCTGCGCCTTTTCGGTCCCGAAGTTCATGACAATGTCGCCTTTGGCGTTGCGCACGGAATTTACGAAAAGCGGTGAAAGCCGCAGGCCCCCGTTGGCAAAACTGGTGTAGGCGGCCGTCATGTCGATGGGGGTGGCGTCATAGGCGCCGAGGGCCATTGCCGGTGTGGCTTTCACCGATGCAATTCCGGCGGACCGAGCGAGATCCGCGACCTTGTCGTAGCCCACTTCCTCTGCCAATTTCACGGTCGCGTTGTTGAGCGATAGCGCCAGCGCGTACCGGAGGGTGACATCACCGTGGTACTCCTCTTTGTAGTTGCGCGGCTCATAGATCTGGTCTCCGTAGGAGAAGGTCGAAGGCTGATCGGGAACCGTAGACGCCGGAGTGATGACGGTGGTCGAGCCATCGATCGCGGTATTCATGGCCGCGGCATACACGAACGGTTTGAAAATAGACCCGGTCGGACGCTTGGCGAGCGCGTGGTTCAACTGGCTCGCTCCGTAGTTTCTACCACCAACCAGCGCCTTGATTTCGCCGGTGTGCGGGTCCATGGCGACCAGCGCCACCTGCGCCTGCGGGCCGGGCGTGACCTTGGTTTCAAACTTGTTCTTCCCCACCTTGGTCTTCTTGGTACGCATCTTCGTGATCTGATCGTCCACCAGCTTGATGCCGGTCTCGACCGCTTGCGCGGCGGCCCGTTGCAGCGCCGGATCAAGCGTCGTGTAAATGCGGTACTCCTGCTCGTTGACCTCGCGCTCGCTCAGTTTGCTGACGATGGTATCGCGCACCATATCGACGAAGTACGGCGCATCGCTGGCCTCAACGTTGGGTGGGGCGAGTTTGAGTGGTGCTGCCTTGGCTTTGTCGGCCTGGTCGCGCGTGATGGCGCGAGTCTCGACCATCGATTCGATTACGGTATTCCGCCGTTCCAGCGCGCGCTCGGGGTGGCGATAGGGTGAAAGATAGCTGGGAGCTTGGATCAATCCCGCGAGCAGCGCCGCTTCCGGCAGGGTGATGTCTTTCAGGTCCTTGTTGAAATAGGACCGCGACCCTTCGGCCAGGCCCGAGATGGTGAACGATCCGCGCTGTCCCAGATCGACTCGGTTGGCATAGAACTCAAAAATCTGCTGCTTGGAAAATTTCTGTTCGAGTTCGACCGCGATCAACATTTCGATCAGCTTGCGCCGGAATGTTTTCTCCGGACTCAGAAAGAAAGCCCGTGAAAGCTGCATAGTGATGGTCGAACCGCCCTGCTGGTGGCGCTGGTGGGTGAAGTCGATCCAGGCAGCCTCGGCCAGGCGTATAAAATTGACGCCGCTGTGCTGGAAGAAGCGCCGGTCTTCGATCGACGTAACCGCGTCGACCATGACCTTGGGAATTTCGTCGTATTTCACCAGTTGCCGCTTGGAACGTTGCTCGGCGTCGAATAACGAAGCCAGCATCTGCGGCTCGAGTTCATAGGCCTCGAGGGCTCCGGCGGAGCGGCTGTTGATGGCGGAAACCTCGCCTTCCGCTACCGTGATGGTGGCGGGTTCAGGGCTGTGATACGACTCCGGTCCGGGAAGAACTTCAATCGAGCCGCCATGCGTGCGATAGCTGCCGAGCTTAGATTCGCCTTCTTTCTCGGTGTAGCCGGCATGACGCAGTTCGGCGGCAATCTCAGAGACGGTCAATTTTGACCCGACCCTTACCAAGCTCGGAGCCGCGAAAATCTTGGCCGAACTGGCGAATACCGGACCGCGGAAACGTTGCTCGATGATGCGGTCATACTTTACATACCAGTAGGCAAAAAATCCGACCACCAGCAGCGACACTGTTAGGAAGGCGAGTAAGGCAAAACGAACGATGGGATCTCTTCCGCGGCGTTTTCCGCTTGGACCGCTCTGTCGACCGGTCGGGATTTTCAGCTTAATGGCCATAGGCACAACGGTGCATCCTGCACAAAGCAATTCTCAGTCCGAAACCGATTCTGCTTCTTGAGATATGTTTCTTATTGATTCTAAATCACAAGGCGGTCCCTACAACCACTTGGATGCGTGTCAAGGAATGGACGGGTGTGGGCCGAGTCTCAACAAAACATTTCTAAGTGTATTGCTTCGATCATGTCCTGAAGATTGATTTGACAGTCCCAGCCAAGCCTCTTATCGTCAGGTGTTCACCCCGTTTGTTACCCAGGAACTTCTCAGGAGATCACTTTCATGTTCAAAAAGCTGTGTTTCGGGATCGTTGCGATCGCTGTGCTGGTTCCGGCGGTGTGGTCGCAAACCGCAGACGAGATTATTGCGAAAAATGTTCAGGCACGTGGCGGCATGGATAAGTTGAAAGGCGTGCAGTCGGTCAAGTCCACGGCGACGATGGCGATGGGGCCTGGGATGGAAGCGCCGGGCGTGTTGATCCAGAAGCGGAGCAATCTGGCGCGGCTCGAGTTCACGGTCCAGGGTCTGACCGCAGTGCAGGCCTACGATGGCAAGAATGCGTGGCAGGTGATGCCGTTTATGGGCAAGAAAGACCCCGAGTTGATGTCGGCCGACGAGGCCAAAGAGGTGGAGGAGATGGCCGACATAGACGGCCCGCTCGTGGACTACAAGAGCAAAGGAAACCAAGTGGAGTTCCTCGGCCAAGAAAAGATCGAGGGCACCGACGCTTACAAGCTGAAAGTCAGCCTCAAGAATGGCGACGTGCAGACGGTATACATCGATGCGGATTCCTTCCTCGAGATCAAAGAGGAAACCAAGAGGACCGTGCGGGGAAGCGAGCAGGTGGTGGAGTCGTCGATCGGCGACTATAAGGAAGTGAACGGGATCATGGTGCCGTTCGCGGTGGAGAGCGGAGTGAAGGGAAGCGCCGAGAAACAGAAGCTGACCATCACGAAGGTTGAATTCAACGTTCCGGCGGATGACTCGATCTTCAAGATGCCCGCGGTTCCGGCGCCGCCCGCGAAGGTCGAGGTTACACCGAAGAACTAACCGCCCGCAGCTCGGATATCAACCGCATCACTTCGAGGGAACATGCTCAATCGCGTGCGAATTTTCTGCCTTGCTATCTCCGTCATCACTCTAGTAACAGTCGCCTCCGCGCAGGATGTGACGCTCGACTCGGACACGCTGAGCGGACTTCCGATCCGCGCCATTGGCCCGGCAGCGATGGGCGGTCGAATTGCCGACATCACGGCGGTGCACGAAGGTCTGCGGCTGACTATCTACGTTGGCTCGGCCAGCGGTGGGGTATGGAAGTCGGTGGACGGCGGCACAACCTTCAAGGCGGTCTTCGACAAGCAGCCTTCGCTTTCGATTGGTTCGGTGGCGATTGATCCTTCCCATCCGCAAACTGTTTGGGTGGGAACGGGCGAGTCCTGGGTGCGCAACAGTGTGTCGGTTGGCACGGGTATCTACCGCTCGCGCGATGGCGGCGACAACTGGGAAGCCATGGGACTGCCTGACTCCGAGCACATCAGCCGCGTCGTTGTGCATCCGAAAGACAGCAACACAGTGTATGCGTGCGCGCTCGGCCATCTGTGGAATTCGAACACCGAACGCGGTGTTTTCAAAACCACCGACGGCGGCAAGAGCTGGAACAAGCTTCTCTATCGCAACGACAGCACCGGTTGCGCGGAGATGGTGATGGACCCGCAGGATCCGGCTGTGCTTTATGCCGCGATGTGGGACGTGCGTCGCGAGCCGCACAACTTCCGGTCGGGCGGTCCGGGCAGCGGGTTGTTCAGGAGCACAGACGCGGGCGCCACCTGGCATGAGCTGAGAAAAGGCCTGCCGGAGGGCGATTTGGGGAGGATCGGCATCGCCGTCGCTCCTTCGAATCACTCTCGTGTTTACGCTGTGGTAGAGGCCAAGAATCACACGGCTTTGTTCCGTTCCGATGATGCGGGTGAAAGTTGGGCCGAGACCAACAACTCGTTTAACGTCAGCGGACGTCCCTTCTACTTTGCGCGGTTGGCGGCCGATCCCAAGAATGTGGATCGCGTGTACAAGCCGGGCTTTTTCCTGACAGTTAGCGAAGACGGCGGTAAGAGTTTCAGCGCCGCATTTTCGGCGAGCGAGGGACCGGGCGGCGGCAACCACGGCGATCACCACGCGCTGTGGATTGATCCGGAAAATCCCGATCAGATGTTACTGGGCACTGACGGCGGAGTGTATCAGTCGTTGGATCGCGGGGCGCACTGGCGATTTCTCGCGAATCTTCCCGTGTCGCAGTTCTACCACGTAAGCGCCGACATGGCCGATCCCTACAACGTTTACGGCGGCCTGCAGGACAACGGCACGTGGATGGGACCTTCACGCGCGACGGATGGAATCGCCAATCGCCACTGGCGGAACATTGATCTCGGCGACGGCTTCTGGGCCTTTTCCGATCCATCCGATGCGGACGATGCCTACGCGGAATATCAGGGCGGGATGATCTCGCGCTTTCGCAAGTCCACCGGCGAATCGAAGGAGATCAAGCCGTTGCCGCGGCCGGGCGAGCCGGAGTTTCGCTTCAACTGGAACGCGCCGATTCATATGAGCCCGAATCATTTGGGGACAATTTACTTGGGCGGGCAATTTCTGTTTCGCTCGCGCGATCACGGAGAGTCGTGGGATCGGATTTCGCCTGATCTGACAACCAACGAACCTGCGCGACAACACCAGGAACTTTCCGGTGGGTTGACCATCGACAATTCGGATGCCGAGAAGTTCGAAACCATTTACACGATCGCCGAGTCTCCGAAGAATGGCGAGGTGATCTGGGTGGGGACGGACGACGGAAATGTACAGGTCACGCGCGACGGTGGTAAGCATTGGACGAACGTTGCCAAGGATATTCCTGGCCTGCCCGCGGGAACATGGGTGTCGACCATCGAGGCCAGTCACTTCGATCCCGCCGTTGCCTACGCGACATTTGATGGGCACGCGGCCGGCGACATGAAGACGCATGTCTACCAGACGAAGGACTACGGCAAGACCTGGACCTCGCTCTCAACCTCGGACCTGATTGGTTATGCCCACGTGGTACGACAAGATCTGGTGAATGCCAATCTTCTTTTTGTGGGAACCGAGTTCGGCCTCTTCCTTTCGATTGATGGCGGCGCGCACTGGGCTCAGTTCAAAGGGGGACTACCGAACGTCGCAGTGCGCGATATTGCCATCCATCCGCGGGAATCGGATTTGATGCTGGCCACCCATGGCCGCGGCATCTACATTCTTGACGACCTGACGGCCATCCGCGCCCTGACTCCTGAACTTCTGACGAAAGATCTGGTGATGCTGCCGTCGCGGCCCTCCGTGCTGGCGCTCCCGGCCGCCGAACAGCGCTTCGATGGAGACGCTGAATTTCGCGGTCGTACACTGCCGGAAGCCGCCGCGATCGTCTACTACCAGAAGAAGCGGCACATTTTCGGCGACTTGAAGCTGGACATCTACGATGCCAAGGGACAGCTGCTGACATCGCTCCAGGGCGACAAGCGCCGAGGATTGAATCGCGTGCAATGGCCTGAGCGCGCCAAGCCTCCCAAGATGCCGCCCGCTGCGGGCCTAGTAGAGAACCAATATGTCTTCTTCGGACCGCAGGCGCAGGAAGGAACGTACATCGTCAAGCTGACCAAGGGGAAGGAAACCTATTCTTCGGAAGTCAAGCTGGTACCGGACCCGCGAACCAAGAGTACCGCGGCGGACCGCGAACTTCAGCACAAGACGGTCACGCAACTCTATGACATGCTGGCGCAGTTGACATACATTGTCGACGCCACCAGCGAACTCCGCGAGCAGGCGAAGCAGCGGGCCGCCGCAGCCTCGGACGACAAATTGAAGGAGCAGCTCAACAGTCTGGTCCGGAAACTGGAGGACTTCCGTTCTTCGCTCGTGTCGGTCAAAGAGGGTGGCATGATTACGGGAGAGAAGAAGCTCCGGGAACACCTTGGGGAGCTGTATGGAGCTGTGAATGGTTATTCCGGCCGTCCGACGCAATCGCAGGTCGAAAGCACAGCCCAGATGCAGAAGAAACTGGACGAGGCGGGAACTCAGTTTCAATCGATAGCAACCTCGCAGCTTCCACCACTGAACACGGTCCTGCAAAGCAAGCAGCTAGAGCCGCTAAAAGCGACGTCGCGAGAGGATTGGGACAAAAAGCAGAAATAAAGAAGCCGACGCCAAAAAATGAGAGCTGACAACTGAGAGCTGAGAGCCGCCTTCTAGTACACTCCCTTATTTTTCGAAGAAGGATGGAACTCGAGAGTAGTCGAGTAGCCGGGCAGGTCGATCGGAACGCTGTATTCAGCTTCGATGTTGAGGGTGCCATTGCCCAACCCGCCCACGCGCGTAACCTTCACCTGCTTGGGCGTCAAAATGATGTCGTAATTGCGGGCCTCCTTGATAATGGCCTCGCGAATATCCTCTTCCGAGCGCGTGGTGTAGGTGGATTGCACGCTTTCGGTCTTGATTGCATCTTCGAACTGGTAGTTCGCGAAGTAGGGCGGAATGAGTTTGAGGCCCACCAAAGCCACCAGCCCGAACACGGCCATACCAAAGACTAACTTCAGAGTTGCCATAAGAAACAAACTGCCAAATCGCTGGTTGCGAGTTCCCGAATGCGAGCTACGAGTGCCGCGCGAAAGGACATGTTCTTTCGGCCAGCCGCGGAACAGTCATTGGCGCAGTGCTCGAAAATACTCGCTTATGGCAGAAATCTTAACGTCCTCCCGTTGCAGAGTCGAGCGCCGAACGACTTCTACAGTATCTTCGGTAACTTTTTTCCCCACATTGATTCGAAAGGGGATACCAACCAGATCGGCGTCTTTGAACTTGACCCCTGGCCGTTCGTCCCGATCATCGAGTAAAACGTCAAATCCGGCTGCTTCCAGTTGCCGGGCGATGTCCTCGGCCGTGCTGCGGATCTTTTCGTCCTTGTCGTTCGTGGACACGACGACCACCTCGAAGGGCGCGATCGAGGGCGGCAGCCAGAAGCCGTTTTCATCATTGCTCTGCTCGATCGCCGCGGTCAGGATGCGCTCGATGCCGATGCCGTAACTGCCCATGATCGGCGCGACCTCCTTGCCATTGCGATCGAGCACTCGGGCGCCCATCGATTCCGAATACTTGTAGCCGAGCTTGAAGATGTGCCCGATTTCGACGGCGGTATCGATGCGCAGGGGAGCGCCGCAGTTCGGGCAATTTTCGCCAGCGGTCACGCTGCGCAGATCGACGTAGGCCGTCGGATGAAAATTCTTCCCCGGAGTCAGGTGCTTGACGTGGTAGTTCTCTCTGTTCGCGCCGCCGATCAGATTCACGCGGCCTTCGAGCGCCGTATCGACGAGCAGAATGGGCTTCGCCGAATCTTGCATGTCCTTCGCCCAGTCGATGCCGAGCGGGCCCAGGTATCCAGCAGGGGAGTGGAAGAGATTGACGATCTCCTCTTCCTGCATGGGACGCGTCTCTTTGCCGCCGCCCGCCGTCGAGAGTTTGGCTTCGTTCATCTGGTGATCGCCGCGCATGAGTAGCACCACGGCGCGTGACCGAGGCTTGCCGGTCTTCTCATCTTCTTCCGTGATCATCATGGCCAATGTCTTAATCGTGTGCTCCGGAGACACGCCCAGAAATCGGGCCACGTCTTCAATTGTTTTCTGTCCCGGCGTGTGGACTTCGAGGGGCTGGCCGTCGCCTTCGGCTTTCAGGTCTTCGACCGGAGCGAGCTTCGAAGTCGCCTTCTCCAGGTTCGCTGCGTAGTTGCACTTCTCGCAGCTGACGATCTGGTCTTCGCCGGCCGGAGTGCGCACCATGAATTCCTGCGACTGCGATCCGCCCATGGCTCCTGAGTGCGCGTCGATCACCATGTACTTCAGGCCGCAGCGGTCGAAGATGCGGCAGTAGGTGTCGTGATGCTTCTGGTAGGAAACGTCGAGCCCGGCGGCATCGATGTCGAACGAGTAAGCGTCTTTCATGATGAACTGGCGCACGCGTAGCAAGCCCGACTTGGGACGAGGCTCGTCGCGGAACTTCGTCTGAATCTGATACCAGATCTGCGGCAGTTGCTTGTAGCTGCGGAGTTCCTTGCGCGCGATGTCGGTCATGACTTCTTCGTGAGTCATGCCCAGGCAAAGGTCGGCGCCCTTGCGATCCTTGAGGCGAAACATGTTTTCGCCCATCGCCGCCCAGCGCCCGCTCGCTTCCCAGACTTCGCGCGGATTCAGCGCCGGCAGGTAGAACTCCTGCCCGATCTTGTCCATCTCCTCGCGGACGATGCCCATGATTTTCTGGGTAGAGCGATTGCCCAGGAAGAGGAATGAGTAGATTCCCGCGCCCAGTTGACGGATGTATCCAGCGCGGACCAGCAGCTTGTGACTAGCGACTTCGGCATCGGCCGGAGCCTCGCGAAGAGTAGGGATAAAGAGTTGCGACCAGCGGTGCATGGTTATGTTTTCCAATCGATGGAGAATCTTCGATTGTAAACGATGGCGTAGGCTGCGCCTGTTGCAGGAACAGCCGCCAATTCCTAGCCTTTCCCTTCGAACACAACAAAACCCTACCCGCGGTCTTGTGGAATCAAGGGTTTACGGAGCGGTGTACGGGGCCATCCGATAGCTCGCAAAGGGATGACTTCCAGGACCGCTTTGCTTCAAGCCTCTGAAACCGCTGTCTCCAGTAAGAACCGAGCTTGTAAAAAGAGCGCTGGAGGACGACGGTGAAATCCTAGCCTTCAACGAGGCAAGAATGGGGCCATTCGTTCCTAATAGCGAAAGAAGATGGGCACAGCCGGATCGTCCCGGGTGTGCCCATTCGTTTCGCCTGCTGATAGTTATTTCCGTTTGGTTTTGGTTTTCCCCATGTGCCTTTTGATCGCGGGTATTCCGGCTAGCGATCCCTGACTCTGCAGGGATCCAAGGGACAGACTGAAATCATCTTCGTCTATCCAGAGCAGCTGTCCGCCACTGGCCTGATAGATCGCCACGTTGAACTCTATTGGCGCGGCGGTCCCAACCGTGATCACAAAGGGGTTGCTCGGCGTATTTGCCGAGGACAGTGTATAGCGCCCGACGTTAATCGGGTCAGCGAGTGGAGTTCCCGAGAATGTAACCCCGGTGTAATCTCCAGGGCCGGCCCCGAAAAGGTCGATCACATCATTGAGGAGTCCGGTTCCAGCGAAAGCACCGCTTGTAACCGATCCCTGCCCGACGTAGTCAAATTCGCAAATGTAGCAGAAGTAGTCCTGCGCACCAAAGGCGTAGTTGCCGGTGAAGCTAGCTGTTGACGTGTCTGTTTGAGGAATCAGAACTCCAGTGCCGTTGAGATTCACATCCAGGTCGGCAACCAGACCTCCTCCTAAACCGCTGGTGGTGTTATTGGGGTCGTTCAGGTTCAGGGCCGGATCCGTCATATAAATCCCTAAAGTGCTGACGCTTTGTAACCCCGCGTTCGTGATCGAGAGGCTGCCGTATCCGTTGCTGCCAATGGTGTAGGTGCCAGAAATTGGGGAAGAGTTGACGACAAGTCCCTGTTCGTCGTCATCCCCAACACCGGAGAATGTGCCGCTGGCCGGAACTGTGAACTGGCCTGCCGCAGCATAGAGAGTTCCGTAGGAGTTGCTTTCGACACCAAAGACGGAGCTCCCGAGCGATGTATTGCTGAAGGTTCCACTGCCTTGCCCGAAAGCCGAGCCGACGGCCGAATCGGTAGTATCCACATCAATGATCCGTATCACTTCCGGACCAACGATGTAATAGTTAACGGCGGTTGCCAGGATGGTGTTGGTGATTGTGCCACGTCCGAAGGAATCGGGAGCTGAAACGGTCCCGCTGAAAGCTGAATTCAGAATAACTGTTCCAGCATCATCTACGTCGGCAACGCCATTCTGCAGGGTGGTGCCACTGATCGAGAATAGGCCTCCAAATACAATCGAATTGGAGTTGGTATCCACTCCCGAAAGTGTAAACGCATAGCTGCCACTCAGCGTGCTTGGCAGTGTCTGTGCGTCCATACTCCCACTGGATGTGGCCGAGCCATCAAATTGAGAGACGAGCGCGTGCTTGGCGTTCACAAACTGGACGCCTAACGTTTCTGTCCCGCTCACGCCCAGCGCCGTGTTGTTGGTGAGCAGAGTGAGTGTCCCCTGACCGGTTGTAGGATCCACCGTGAGGGTTCCTCCCGTGATCGTGTCGCCGGCAGGTTGAGGTGACGTGAGTCCAAAGGCGTCGTTATAGTCCTGTTCACCGGCCAGAACGTTGCCAAGTGCGTCGAGACTCATGGCTCCTGCGAGGGCGTAATAGTTCGGCCCACCGTTGATTAGCTCAGTCCCGTTCAGGTAAAACGAAAAATTGGCGGCTGCGTTCGTCAGACTGAAGCTGGCCGGTGTCGTTACTCCTGAAACCGAGGCCGTCACCGTATACCCGCCAGCCGTTGCATTCGCCGTGAACACGGTTGAAGTGGCCACGCCGCTTGCGTTCGTCGTCTCCGTATCGGTAGCCGTTGCATTTGCGAATGTGCCACTGGCACCCGATGCCGGAGCTGTGAATGTCACCGTCGCGCCGCTCACCGGCGATCCGCCCTGGGTCACCGTCGCCACCAGCGGCGCTATAAACGCGCCGCTGAGCAACGCGCTTTGCGGTGTTCCGCTCGTCGCCGCGACCGTTTCCGCCGGAGGAGGCGTCGGGCTCGAACTGCTGCCGCAGCCGGTCAAGAAAGCCACGGACAGGAAGACTATACCGAGAATGCCAGCATGAACTTTGCGGTTCATAGTCCCTCCCCTGCGGTGTTCTGGGTTGCGCGCCCACGGGCGCGTGGCGACAACGGAAATCCGTGCTCGTTCCGGATCGTATAGACCTCGCTACCGACTTTCACGATGCGCGCGAGGAATACCTGCCGGTCCCTAATCGTCTTCATGAGGCCCGTCACTATAACTTGTTGTCCCGCTGCGACCGTCATAGCGCCATGACCGGTCAATCCAAATCTCCCCAGACTCGCGTCCACCAAGCCGGAGCTAGTGGTGAGCAGGAGGTGAGAACCCATAATCATTCCTGTGGCTGGCTTCCTCAGTACGCTGGCCACTGTGCCATTGAGTGTCACTTCCTTAGAGATGTCGTAGCTGAAGGCGCTTACCGGCCTGTCCGATGTTTGCGCCTGAGCTGGCGGTGGCGACCAGATAGAACACGAGAGGGCCAATGCACACAGCCCTGCAAAGAACTTCATTCGAATATCTCCCTGTTTGAGGTGTGAGGCGGGATTCCCTATCGGGAGGTCCGCGCTAATGCAGCCTATAGGCGCTGCTGCTACCCCTCAAAGAGCATTCGTCCGCGGCAGATGACTATAGTGTTACCAAGGGTCGATCCCCACCGAGTGCCCTTCGTTCCGCCTCGGGCAGCCGATTTCGAAATCGGACACGATTGCGCGCGCGTGGCAAATTAAGAAAACCTATAGGTTGCCTGTTTCTAGCGGGTTATGTTCCGCTCCACTCAGTCTGTTGCTTTGTCCCCAAGAAATATTGCGAAGCGGTGAGGGAATCATCCCTAAAACATCGCTTAGGAAGGTAGCAGTCATAGACGCGCTCAGCGCGACCTCACGGAACTATCGCCCCGAGAGGAACCACTTTCAGGAGATTGTCATGAAGAATTCGATACCCAACCTCGGTCGCATCGCCACGGTGGCGGTGCTTTGCCTCTTCTCATTGGCCGCCAGCAGCGTGGCCGCTACCAAGCGTCCTCTGAACTATCCGTACGGTTTGGCGGTGGATGCGAAGGGAAACCTCTATGTCGCCAACACCAACGGCAACCAGGTGCTGGTTTACAACGTGAACCATGCTCAAGTCCCGACCAAAACCATTTCCAAGAACGTCGTGTTTCCGACCGCCGTCGCTTTTGACCCGAACGGCAATCTCTGGGTTGCCAATAGCGGCACTCCCGGCTCGATCACCGAATACAGCTCCACTGGGGTGCAGAACGCGCAAGCCACTTTGACCACCGGCATCACTACACCAAACGCGCTCGCAATCGACGGATTGGCCGACATTTGGGTGCAGGATAGCTACGAAAATCTGATCATGTATCCGCAATTTCAAAACGCTCCCCTGCTCTCGGTACCCGCCGGGCTCCCGATCACTGGTCTGGCGGCCCATCAGGGGTTCCTCGCGATCGGCGGCAACTCCAATACTTTCCTCGTAGAGACGAGCGTCCTGATCCACGGCGGTCTAGGTGCCAAGAGCTTTTCGACAACCTGCTTCGCAATGGCCTACGACACCGCTGGGAACCTGTATTGCGGCAACCAGGACGACTCGCTAACCGTCATGGACGCTGCGGGCAACGTAAGGACTCTGGCCCAGATGGGATTCTTCCCCACCGGGCTCGCGCTCGACAACGCGCGCGGTTTGGTCTATGTCTCCAGCGGACCCAACAACTCGATCGCCGTTTACAACACCAGCGGCACACTGCTGACCACGATCAAGTAGGGCGGGTTCGGCGTCTGTTGGCGAACGTTTGCCGAGCTGCGCTCGGCTGGGGCGGGTCCTGAGCGAAGTCGAAGGAGGCGTCCGCCCCTACGCGAGCAGAGGTGGAGCTAAGAGCTAACCGTTCCAAGTGGTTGATTTCACGCAGGATGGCTGAAATCAGCCACCCCGGTTTCCGCAACTTTTTCCTCCGGTTCGAGTTCAAATGAGTAGGCGCTTCAGAGGAACCAAAAAGCTGAAGTGCCTTCCGCTTCGGCGAATCGCGACAACGAGTCGTCTAGCGGATGAAAGGGGATCACGATGAAATACCTGAGATATGTTGGAATACTGGCTTTACTGGCTTTGCCGCTGGCGTACTCGCAGGCTGAGGTCAGGGTCGGAGTGGGCATCGGCTTTGGTGGCTATGTGGCTGGCCCGCCGGTCTGTGCTTACGGGTACTACCCGGATTATCCGTATGCTTGCGCGCCCTACGGATATTACGGTCCGAGCTGGTTCGCAAATGGGATCTTTATTGGCGCAGGGCCCTGGTATCACAGCTGGGGACGCCCGTACCATGGGCGTTCATTTTACGGTCACGGATACTACGACCGCGGCTACTACGGACGGGGCTATGGAGGCCGTGACTTTGACGGACGACGCGGTTTTGAGGGACGCGGTTTCGAGCGACATGGCTTTGAGGGACGCGGCCCGACCTCGGGCTTCCATGGTGGCGGTGGTTCCCATGGCGGAGGCGGTTTCCATGGTGGCGGACACCGGTAACGAACTTCCGCGTAAGAAAAATAACGGCTGGCGGCAAGATGCTGCCAGCCGTTTTTCTTGTACGCCGAGCATGTTCGGCAGCTACGGGTGTAAGTCCCGTCCCAACCTGATGGAGGTGAAGGGTAGCGAAGCGCAAGGGCGTAAGGTGCTCTGACCGTACAGCAGAAGTCAGCAGAGGGCGTAGCAGCCACGCAAACGGCGAAGGCCCGAACGATACGAAGGGCAAGTAGTGCTTGGGTCTCGATGAGGGTAGTGCACTAGCCAACCCGCTTCGGCGGGCCTTTGGTGGGCACGGCGCGGTGAAGCCGCAATGGATGCTGACCCGAGAAGTGAAACCCGCACGGCGTCCCCAAACTGCGAACGCTCAGCCTGCCAGTTCATTGGTGGGACTAACTTATCGAACCGCCGTATGCGGACCCGCATGCACGGTGGTGTGGCAGGGGAGGAGAGGCGACTCTCCCCCCTATGCCGATTACTTGTCCAGCGCATCGGGTAAGGACGCAGAGCAGGGGGCGATACGACCCTCACGGCATCTGTGGCATCTCGCCTCGCAACACAGATTTTGCTCGTCATGCAGGTCTAGTCGTCCTATTCTTAAAGTTTGCATCCCAGCAATTTTGCCTGTGTATGCGAGGAGGTCTTCTTGTCGATGAAACGGACCATTGCCGCGGGAATTGTGTTGCTGCTCGGCGTGGCAATTGCGTTGGCGGGGCAGGGCAACTCTTCGGATGAAGGCGCACGCGTGCAGGCTTTGGATAATTCGTGGAACCACGCTCTGGAAACAAAAGACACGAAGGCTCTGGACATGCTTCTGGCGGACAGCTTCGTTTCCGTGGATATTGATGGCAGCATTGAGACGAAGAGTGAATTCCTGACGGGCATCAAAGCGCCGGGCTACCAACCATCGCAGGCAGTGACGGAACAGAGCACGGTGCAGGTCTACGGTGATTCGGCGGTGGTGGTAGGAGTATTTCGCACCAAGGGTGTGGAGAAAGGGAAAACGTATGTGCACCGGGAGCGCTTTGTGGATACGTGGGTGAAAATCAACGGCACGTGGAAGTGCATCGCGGCAGTTACGGTTCTGATTCCCGCAAAGCAATCATCCGATTGAGTGCCGTCCAGCGCTTCAGAGTCTGTGTGAGAACTCTTCTTTCGCCGTTCCGCGGCTCTGTCGATTTTCACCTTGCACCCACGGCTTGCGCCGTGGGCTATATTCTTGCGCCGCTTCGCGGCTGGGGTAGTGTCATTTTCCCGGTGCTGATCATGATATCATCCTGCGCGTGCTGGGCGGACGCAGCAACGAGCAGTGGATCGCGCAATACGGCTCTAGTCATCAGCATCCGGTGAACCGGGTGTGTCACACGCTGGGCATTCCTACCATCCTGCTCTCGGGCGCGGCTTTGATCGCCAGCATCTTCTTCCACCGCCTGTGGATGTATGCGTTGGCTCTGTTCCTCATCGGATGGGCTTTCCAATTTGTAGGGCACGCCTTCGAGGGCAAGCCGCCGGAATTCTTCCACGACTGGCGTTTTCTGTTTGTTGGCGTGCGCTGGTGGTGGGCTAAGATCCATGGCAAAGCCTGATCTATCCACCGGGGAGTGACATCGACGAGATCGCTGGCGGGCTTTGCCCGCTGGCGGATGAATGCGTCAGCCCCTACGTAAGACTTGCTGACTACGCTGCCAGGCGCTTCAAGATTTCCTTGCCCAGCTTTTGCGCTTCACCGAAAACTTTCTGGTATTCGACGAACTTACGGTTCAGCTCCAGCGACTCGTCGGCGGTGAGTTTGTGGCGGAGCATCATGTCGCGGACGTGGACGGGATTAGGCAGGGTCGAGTCTTCGGTCAGTTCTTCAAGGGCGGTCGCGGGATTGTAGTGGTACATCTTTACATTCTATCGCCGCGGGGCCTCAGCGTGGGCGTGAGAACTCTTCTTTCGCCCCGTTGGGGCTGAATCATTCTTGCCTTTTCACCCACGGCTTGCGCCGTGGGCTGCATTCTTACGCTGCTTCGCAGCTACGGGGTGGCGTGCGCTGCGTCCAGCGACTTCTTCACCGCCTGCAATTCTTTCAGCAGGCCGCGCAGGTTGCGCGTGTCGAGCGCGTTGGCGCCGTCGCTTTTTGCTTCCTTCGGATTGTCGTGGACTTCCATGAAAACACCGTCGACACCGGCCGCCACCGCCGCGCGTGAAAGCACGGGGATGAACTCGGGCTGGCCTCCGCTCACGGCGGGTTGATCTTCATCGCCGTGCGAGGCCGATGGCAGTTGCACCGAGTGGGTCGCGTCGAATACCACCGGCGCAAATTTGCGCATGATGGCGAGCGAGCGCATGTCCACGACGAGGTTGTTATAGCCAAAACTCGAGCCGCGCTCCGTTACAAATACCTGGCCATTTCCGGCGTCGTGGCACTTGGCGACGGCGTGCTTCATGTCCCAGGGCGAAACGAACTGACCCTTCTTGATATTCACCGGACGCCCGCTGAGCGCCGCAGCCACCACCAGATCAGTCTGGCGGCAGAGAAATGCGGGAATCTGCAGCACGTCCACGACTTCGGCGACCGCAGCGACGTCGGCAACCTGATGCACATCGGTCAGCACCGGAATGTGTATTTCATCTTTGACTTTTTTTAGAATGCGCAGGCCTTCCTTCATTCCCGGCCCCCGATAGCTGCGGATTGACGTGCGGTTCGCCTTGTCGTACGACGCTTTGAAGATGAATGGGAAATTCAGCGAACGCGCCACGCCCTTGATGATCTCCGCCATGCGCAGGGCGTGCTCTTCGCTCTCAATCACGCAAGGTCCGGCAATGAGGAACAGGTCTCCGCCGCCGACGCGAACGTTATCGATTTGGAAGGATAAGGTCAAAGTCTATTACCGCCGAGACGCCGAGAAAAGCAGGTCCTTCGCTGCGCTCAGGATGACAAGTCTTCTTAAAGTTCTTCTCGGCGCCTTCTGCGTCTCGGCGGTGAATTTATCTTCTTCCCACTTTTTCCGGACGCAGGAACATCTCTACTTCCGCGGCGTCTTTCTGCAATTTCTTTTTTTGGCCGTGTTCGTACGAAGCGCCCACGAACGCCTTGAACAGCGGATGCGGCTCCAGCGGCTTCGACTTGAATTCGGGATGGAACTGGCATCCGATGAAAAACGGATGGCCGGGAATTTCCACCATCTCGACGTAAGTGCCATCGGGAGTCGAACCGGAGATGCGCAGCCCGGCAGCCACCATGGGCTCTTCATATTCGCGGTTGAATTCGTAACGGTGCCGGTGGCGCTCGCTGATCTCGGTCTGGCCATACACCTGGTACGCCAACGTTCCTGGCTCGATCTTGCACGGCCATGCCCCCAGCCGCATCGTGCCACCCAGGTCCTCCACGCCGCGCAACTCGCGCAGCTTGTAGATCACGCGATGCGGGGTCGCTTGGTCGAATTCACTCGAATTGGCACCCGCCAACCCGCAGACGTTGCGCGCATATTCAATGCAAGCCGTCTGCATCCCCAGACAGATTCCGAAGTAGGGCACCTGCTTCTCGCGCGCATACTGGATCGCCTTCAGCATACCTTCGATACCGCGCTTGCCGAATCCTCCGGGCACGAGCAATCCGTCGTATTCTTCCAACTGTGCTTCATAGCTGTTGTCGGCGGTCTCCAGGCCCTCGGCTTCGATCCAATTTACTTCCAGCTTAAGGCTGTGCGCCAGCGCGCCGTGCACAAGCGCTTCTTTCAGCGACTTGTAGGAATCCTCGTACTCCACGTACTTGCCGACAATGCCGATCCTGACCACATCTTTTGGGTTATAGACGCGATGTACCAGGTCGTTCCACTTTGATAGGTCGCGATCCTTCGCTTCGAGTTTCAGACGCCGCAGGACCAGCGTGTCCACTTCTTCATGCGCGAATACCACCGGCACTTCGTAAATCGACGCAACGTCCTTTGCGGTAATTACCGCTTCTTCTTCCACGTTGCAGAACAGCGCAATCTTCGACTTGATGTCCTTTGACAGGAAGCGGTCGGTGCGGCACAGCAGGATATCGGGCTGAATTCCGACGCTGAGCAATTCCTTGACGGAGTGCTGGGTCGGCTTGGTCTTTAATTCCTGCGCCGCGGCGATAAACGGGACCAGCGTCACGTGCACGAACAATGTGTTGTCGCGGCCCAGTTCCTGCCGCATCTGGCGGATGGCTTCGATGAAGGGCAGCGACTCGATGTCGCCCACGGTGCCGCCAATTTCGATCAGCGCCACATCTACATCCTGCGCCACTTTCTTGGCCGCCGCCTTGATTTCGTTGGTGACGTGCGGAATCACCTGCACCGTCTTGCCCAAGTAGTCGCCGCGTCGTTCTTTCGCGATGATCTGCTCGTAGAGGCGCCCGGTGGTCCAGTTGTTGTCGCGAGAAAGCTTGGCGTGCGTGAAGCGTTCGTAGTGGCCGAGGTCAAGATCGGTTTCGGCGCCATCGTCGGTCACGAAAACCTCGCCATGCTGAAACGGGGACATCGTCCCCGGATCGACGTTGAGGTACGGATCGAACTTCATCAGATTGACTTTGAGGCCGCGGCTTTCCAGCAGGCATCCAATCGACGCTGCCGCCAGTCCTTTGCCCAATGAAGACACCACACCGCCGGTTACAAAGATGTACTTGGCCGACATCGCTTCCTCGCTTTGATTTTGTTTGGAAAATTGTGCGGGCTGGGGTGCACAATCAATTATGGCAGAAGTTTTCTCGGATGGGAATGTGGAAAAAGCAGCCGTCAGCTATCAGCTTTCAGCCGTCAGTTTGAACCTAGGTGCTCCCCCAATCTTTGAAACACACTGGGCAACCGTTGGTCCCATTGGTTCCAGTTGTGGCCACCCGGAGCCACATGGAACTCGTATTGAAAATGGCGTTTCTCCAGTAGCGCAGCGAAATTGCGGTTCGCGGGTAGCAACCCTTCCTGGTCGCCGCAGGTGAGAAACAAATACGGTGTTTTTGCAGGATCGGCGGATTGAGCAAGCACAAAAGGGTCGCCGTTGTGGCGCTCCTGACTTCCCCACGGTCCAAAGATTGAACGATGGTGCTGCCATTGCGAAATCCGCTTGATGGAAAACGGGCGGTTGGGAACATCGGTAGCCGGACTGATCCCGGCCGCAAAAGCAAACAGGTTCGGATGGCTGAGTGCCAGTTTAACTGCACCAAACCCGCCCATGGACACTCCGACGATGGCGCGATTTGCTCGCCCCGGTGCCACTGCAAACCTATGCTCGACGTCGGCGATGAGATCGTTCACGATGTAGTCCTCGTACCGATCCTGCGGCCGCTCGACCGCATTCACATAGTACGATTCATCGCCCTCCGGCATCACGAGAATAAGCCCCCGCTCAGCGAACCTTGCCGAGTCAGAATAGTTGGACCAGTCGCGAAAATTGCCGCCTCCGCCGTGCAATAAATAGACGACCGGCAGCTTTGCTCCCATGGCAACACTCGCGGGCATCACGATGCGATACTGCATGTCCCGGTTGAGGGCGGCACTTCGGAACGTGAAGTCCCGCAGGACTACATTGGGAGTAAGTCGAGGACGATCTGGAGGCGTTTCCTGTTTCTTCTTGTTGCACGCCGTCAAGAGCAGCGAGATGCCGCAAAAACACGCGATGATCAAATACACGAGCCTGTCGGCCGTCATGGAAGGCACAATCATAGTCGAACGCTGTGTCCCCTACGATGCACAACAAAGCTAACGGCAATCCCAACAGATTTATCTCTTCCGCTAAAATATCCCATGGCTGACAATCCCCTCTGGAGCGACGGCGCTCCCGCCGTGCGGCTGGCTGAGTTGACGGCCGACACTGCCGATCCGGCGAAAGAACTTCCCCTGCGCCGCGACGTGCGCTCCCTGGGCATTCTGCTTGGCCGTGTGCTGGTTGAGCAGGAAGGCGAAGCATTTTTCGGTGTGGTAGAGCAGTTGCGCCGCTTGCTGATCCAGCATCGCGAGTCCTCAACCGGCGCCACTTCCGAACTCGACAGCCTGATGGCGAATGCCCGCGAGATTATCAGCGGCCTTTCGCTCGAAAATGCATATCGGATCACCAAGGCCTTCGCCATCTATTTCGAACTCACCAACCTTGCCGAAACCAATCATCGCAAGCGCCGCCGCCGCGCGGCTCACCTGCTGGCAGGGAAGACCCCCGTGGAGGGCTCGTTCCGCGGCACGCTTGTCCGCATGAAGTCCGCGGGAGTGAGCGCCGACGCCATGCTCGCCTCGCTCGACAAGGTCAAAGTGACTCCCGTCTTTACCGCGCACCCAACCGAAATCACGCGTCATACGATCCGCCTGAAACGCCGCTGCATCGCGGGCTATCTTGAGCGCCTCGATCAGTTGCCACTTGCCGACTCGGATGCCCGCGAGTACGAATCGCTGATCCTCGCCGAGATCACCGCGCTCTGGCAGACCGACGAAGTGCGCCTCAACAAGCCCACCGTGCGCGACGAGATTCACATGGGGCTCGACTACTTTCCCATGGTTCTGTTCGAAACTCTTCCGCGGCTTTTCGCGGAACTCGAAGAATCGCTGCGCGATGTCTATGGTTGCTGTAGAGACGCGGCTTGCCGCGTCTCTACCGATGTTTCGGACCTCCTCTCTTTCGGCTCGTGGATCGGGGGCGACCGCGACGGCAATCCCTTCGTCACCGCCGCCTCGACGCGCGAGGCGCTCGACATGGCGCGGCACGTCATTATCGACCACTACATCGGCGAAACCGTGCGTCTGATTGGGCATCTGAGCATGTCCACCCGCCGAATTGGCGTGTCCGAGGCGCTTGCCCGGCGTGTTCGCGAATACGACGAAAAACTTGGTGAAAAATATTCCCGCTGGAAACAGATCACCGCCGCCGAACTCTACCGCCACTTCCTCGAGTTTTTGATTGCCCGTTTGCGCTTTAGCCGCAAATCATCGAAGCATGCACAAGCCTACAAGTCGCCGCAACAATTTGAAGAAGATCTCAGGATCATGTGCGACAGCCTCAGCGCGAACCATGGCCAGCGATTGGCGGAACTCGTCTCACCACTTTTGCGCAAGGTGCAAACGTTTGGCTTCCATTTGCATGCACTCGATATTCGCCAGAACGCCCGCGTACATTCCCAGGCGCTCGCGGAACTGGCGTCCGCGGGAAAGCGGCCGGGAGGAACTCGGTTTCCGCCAGAGGCCTCCGCGCAATCGGTCGAGCTGATCGATACCTTCCGCGCCATCGCGGAACTAAAAAAGACGCACTCCGCAAAGGCAATTCGCAATTTTGTCATCAGCAACACCCAGTCGGAACATGACATCTTCGCGGTGGTGCGGCTCGCCGGGCTCGGAGGCGTCTCGGCCGCAGCCAGCAACGGCGATCCCGGCCTGATGCCTGTGCCGCTCTTCGAATCGATCGAGGCGCTGCGCTCCTCCGCCACCATTATGCGCCGCGTCTGGAAGGCTCCCGAGTACCAGCCGCTGCTCAACTCCTGGGGACGCGCGCACGAAGTCATGCTTGGCTACTCCGACTCCAACAAAGACGGAGGCATGCTGACCAGCACTTGGGAATTGCACAAAGCGCAGCACCACCTGCACGAGGCTGCGCGCGAGTGTGATGTGAATCTGCGCCTGTTCCACGGCCGCGGCGGAACCGTGGGCCGCGGTGGAGGCCCCACCCATGCCGCCATCCTCGCCCAGCCCGCCGGCGATTTCTCGGGCGAGATCCGCATTACCGAGCAAGGCGAAGTCTTGAGTTGGAAATATGCGGACCCCGTGCTTGCCGAGTGGAACCTCGAAATCATGATCGCGGCCTGTCTAGAAGCCGTAACCATGCCGGCGCAAGTCTCCACCGAAGCCAAGCAATGCTGGGACGAGGCTATGGAGACGATGTCCGCCGGCGCTTTCGCGTTCTACCGGAAACACATCGCCGAAAATCCTGAAGTGCTCGAATATTTCGAGCAGGCCACGCCGGTGAATGAACTGGAGCATGCCCGCATCGGTTCGCGCCCGGCGCGCCGCGCCGCCAATCGCAGCCTCGAAGACCTGCGTGCCATTCCGTGGGTCTTTGGATGGATGCAGAGCCGCCATGCCGTTCCCGCGTGGTTCGGAGTCGGCTACGCCATCGACCGCTTCGCGCGCCGCGGCGCCGCGCAAGTGCAACTCCTGGGCGAAATGATGCGCGGCTTTCCACTCTTTGCGAGCCTGATTCGCAGCGTGGAAATCGCCATGGCCAAGGCGGACTTTGCCATCGCCCGCATCTATGCCGATCTGGTCACCGATGCGGCTCTCGGCGACCGCATCTTCAAAATGCTGCAGAAGGAATTCGAGCGCACGGGCCGGCTCATTCTCACCATCACCGGTCAAAAAGAACTATTGGAAAAGAATCCTGTCCTGTTTCGGTCAGTGCGCCTGCGTAACCCGTACGTCGATCCGCTCAGCCTGATTCAGGTGGATCTGCTGCGTCGCAAGCGCGCTGCCGGAGCGAATGCGCCTCTCGATCCATCTCTGGACTATGCCATCGGCGCCACCATGAACGGCATCGCCGCCGGCTTGCACAACACGGGATAGCGGCGCGCGCCGAATGATGAAACGGAGATTTCCCTGTGTACCTCTGTGTCCCCCGTGGTTTCAAGAACGTTAACCACAGGGGACACAGAGGTACACAGGGGTGTCATCGCAACATTGCCAGCGCGTCTATCTTTTTCGTCAAGCGAGCAGATCAGCCCGCATCCAACCTTTCGGAAGCACTGGAAAAGGCCGATAATGTTTCGCGGCATGAAATCATTCCTTATCAGGAGCGAGGTTCTGGCGACGGCAATTCTCACGCTTGTCTCGCTTTGCCCAGCTCAGTTCTCTCAGGCCCAAATTCCCGCTCCCGCCCAGACCCAGGCCCGCCGCCTCATCCTGAAAGACGGCTCCTACCAGTCCGTCACCAAGTATGAGGTTCATGGCGACCGCGTGCGGTATTTTAGTGCCGAACGTGGTGAATGGGAGGAAGTCCCGAAATCGCTGATCGACTGGGACGCCACCGATAAATTCGAGCAAGGTCGCCAGCAGGGCAAGCTCGCTCCGGAGGCGGCTGAACTCGACAAGGCGCTCGAGGCTGAACGGAAAGCGGAACAAGCCCGTTCTCCCGAGGTTGCGGCCGGCCTGCGGCTGCCCGACGAGGGCGGCATCTTCCTCCTGGATACTTACCAAGACCAGCCCGAGTTGGCCGAGTTGCAGCAATCAGGCACCGACCTCGACAAGAACACCAAAGCGAATATTCTGCGGGCGACGATCAACCCGCTGGCCGGGGTCAAGCAAACGATTGAACTTCCCGGAACGCATGCCAAGATTCAGTCGCACACGGCCGTACCTTCGCTCTACATCAACATCGACGCGAACGAGGGAGCGCCCGCAGTTGCGCAAGCCACTGGCGAGCCGCCGCCGCTGCCGCCCACCGAGCGTTTCAAGATCATCCGCATCGAGGCCAAAGGCGGCAAACGCGTTGCCGGCGCAGTCAAAGTTGCAGTCACTGGAAAGATAAGAACCGACCAGCGGTTTGTAGCGGCCACGGTCACTGCCATGAACGGAGGCTGGGTCAAGCTCACACCCACCGAATCTCTCGCGAGCGGCGAATACGCTGTCGCCGAGATGCTGGGAAAGGAAGGAATGAACCTCTATGTGTGGGACTTCGGGGTGAACCCGTCGGCTCCCGTAAATGCAGGTACGTGGAAGCCGGAGCCCACCGCGGCGCGGCCGAAAACAGACAACCAGCCTGAGGATTTGCAGAAGCGAGAAAAGCAGTAGGATGACGAGTTCGCAATCGGAGAACCGATTGCGAACTCCCAGAGCAGGTTGTTAGCGATGGCCTATTACGATCAGTACTTCACTTTCTTCAGTTGCGCCGACGAACCGCTGTTTGCGTTCGCCGAGTAGATCGTGTTCACCTTGTCTTTCCAGATAATGACGCTATCCTTGGCCGCCTGCGTCGCTCGAGTCGGGAACCAGTTCCAGGTATTCCTTCATGTGGAAGATGGCCGTCTCGTAGAACTTCTTTTCTCCCGCCAGGGTTGCCAAGTTGAACTGCCCTTCCGGCCAGGTAGGAAAGATCTCGAGAGCGGCCGAGTATTCCTTGATGGCCTTGTCCGTATCTTTCTCTTTGAAAGCGTATTCGGCCAATACCTGATGTTCGCGCGCGGCCTCGGGCATTGCGGGCTTGGCCGACGCTTCGCGCCAAGCCTTCGCCTGCCCTTTGAACTGTTCGAACTGCGAGTCCAGTTGTGCTTTCACCTGTTGGCGGGCGTCCGCTGCGAGAAAGTCCAGTGCGGCCTTGAGTTTCTCGTCTTTGGATTCACCGCCACGGTAGTAAGGACGCTGGACATACTCCGAGTTGTCGTGGGCGTAGTCCTGCCACGTGACCCGCGCCATCATATATCTTCCATCGGCTTCATTGGAAAACTTGGTCCAGGCGACGCGCGCCAGGGCGATGCCAAAATTGTATTTTCCATCCTCTGAAGTCCAGAGAACATATTGGTCGCTGACCTTAATGTTCTTGTGACCCCACGCCAGACCCTCTTCCACCCAACTCACGGCTTCTTGCCGATCGCCGGGGGCGAACTCCTTGTTCTTCCTGGCAAACGAAGCCTGTGGCTGCAACAGCAGACATCCCAGACCCAAAGCAAGACCGAGCGTGAAAAAGCTTTTCCTGACACCCATGTACGTTTCTCCTAAGTTTCCGAGACAATGTCACCAAGGTTAGAAAGCCTGAGAAACACCGGCAATCGAAAACTGGATTCCCACCTATCGTTGGTAATGCTTGATTTGGCCACGCCAGTTCTCAGTCAACCCCGTTCGCAACGCCGAAAACACACGGGAGAACTGGGAACTGACCTCGGGCATGGTACGAGCGATACCTTGACGGCGGCCACCCGCGGCCCGAATCTGGCTATTCCCCCCTGTATTTCCGAGGAGGCACCGTCCGATGTCGCTGGCCCGTTTGCATCGCCAGGAAGCTACCGACGAACTCGACTGCCGGTCAGACGTTCACCACCGCCCGCGGCCAGCGAACGCGTTCCCGTCCGGGCCGATCACCATCTTTGTGTTGATCTTTGTCCTTAGCGCGGGCGTCCTGGTCGGACGCGCGGATACCTGTTCCTACACCTTCCGATGCACTCAGTCCGGGTGCGCCGCGGACATGGGCGGATGGAGCGGGACCCGAAGCTCCTCGGGCGTAACCAGGGAGCAGTGCGAGACGGCGCGCAAGATGGCCCCATCGACCTCACCGTGCACCTGCACCTCTGACAATTCTTCAGGCTCGACTTCAACCGGGGGAGCCATGATCTCCAACACCGGCAACTTCAAGCAGGACATGTTGACCAATAGCGTCAACCTGATGATCGTCAGCAACACCAAGAATCCGATGGTCAGCAGCTTCATGCAGGGTGCGGCGACTTCGTTCATCAGTTCGATGTTTGCCAACGCCGCTGAGGCGCAGCGCCAGCAGCAGGTTATGAATGCGGAAATTCTTCGCCGCAAGCAGGAGCAGGACGAGCAACGGCGCATCGCCCAGCAACAGCGGATGGACGCCATGTTCGCCCGGCTGAATCAAGCCTTGAAGCTGGAGGGTGTGCCCTTCGATCTTTGGTTGAAGCCAATGAACACAGGGGCGGACTTGCAGCTCAAGAGTATGAATTCCTCCGGGCCAGGGGACTTGAAACTGAAAATGGGCGACGGCGGCGGGTACGGTATTAAGGGTCTTCCCGGCATCTATGTTGGCGGGCCCGTCGGTTCGCAAACCGCGGCCAGCAGCAATTCCACTGACAGTGAAGGCAAAGGCTATGGCATTCAGGGTTTGCCCGGAACATACGTCGGCGGTCCCGCAACCGGGCAAGCGGGCGACGCAGCCAACGCCGGCGGGATGCCCGGTCTGCCAGGCATCTATCTGAACGGAGTGCAACCGAGTCAAGCGCCGGCGCTCGCGCAAGCTGCGCAGACCTTGAACGGCCCGGAGCGCACTCTCGCCCAGGACACAGCTCTGCAGGCGGCACAGCAAAATCCCGCGCTGACCGCTGCTTCGCAAGATCCGCGCGTGGAGAACTTCCAGCAAGCCAACCAGGACTACCAGCAAGCCCTGCAGGCAAACGCCGACGCCGGCCGCGATTATCAGACCGCCCAGGGACACGTCGAAGCGGACAAGAGCGCGATTGACGTTGCCCGGGCGAAGATAGACGCGGTCACGCCCACACCGGCACAGCAACAGGCATTTAACCAGATGCTGGCGGCGGCCAAAACCGACGAAGATGCGGCTATGATCGCTCGCCAGAATTTCGATTCAACTGAGGTCCACCTCTCCGCCAGCCGCGATCACGCTGCTGCCGCACTCGCGGGAACGGCGCCGGTGCAGGCTTCCAACCCAACGCAATCTTCCAGCACGGTCGATCTCAGTCATGCATCGCAGCCGGTCACCGCTCCTCTTCTTAGGACATCTGCTCCCGCGGGCGGTCTGCTGCCGGTATTGGCTGCAGTTTCGCATCCGGCTGCGCCCAGCGTGCCTGCGGTTAATATCGATGCCTGCCTGGCCAACGCGACCCATTCGCAGGTTCCACCTTCCGCCCGGCCCACGGTCGAGCAACTCCGCGCTCAACTGGAGGTCGCCAAAGGGTCTCTGACCAAGCTTCTTGAAACGCATCTCCGGGAGAATGAAGACCGGGAAGAGTGGGCCAAGGAAATGAAAAAGGGCGGCCTTGATATGGGCTATCAAGCTTTCGACCTCACTGCCAAAGTCGTTCTCGGCCACTACGCCGCCGAGGCTGGTGAACAGGCAGACTGGGCCCGCAATGGCATGGAACGCACACAAGAGGCTCTCAAGAGAGAGACTAGCCTCGCCCGTCAGTCAAGCCTCGAAGGCGAGATTGCCGCCTATCGGCAGGAGCATGCCGAAGCCGAACGAGCCCACGAACTTCTCGAACAGACCGCCCACGGCGCCGACCAAGGCGCCAAAGTCCGCGATTTCCGCGGCTACGTGACTGACGACGGAGAAGGCATCAAGAAAGGCAATCCCATTACGAAATCGAAAGACGGCGACATCCTACCCGCACTGGAGGGCTTCAAGCAGATCGTCAAGATCACCCTCTCCGACGAGGGCGTCCAGCGCACGATCGCCAGCCTGGTCCGTCACGCCGAGTACGTGCCTCTCATCGATCGCACCGTCACCATTGGCGGTGCCTTGATCGATACCGGTTATGATCTGACCGTGGAATATCTGGGATTTCAACAATTGCAGAAAGCGGATCAGAACTCCGAATTGTTTTACCGGGCGGCCGCACCGCTGCAACAGAAGATCCAGGTTACAACCGGCCAGCTCAGGTGCTATCAGTGAGCAAGTTGGAAGAGGCTAGGGAACGGCGGAGAGACGGGAAGTCTTTTACGGCTCCAGCAGCCCGCGCGAGGCGATGCCAATATTGTCACGGGTGGTGTTCTTCACCATGTACATCATCTCGTCGGCCTGGCGGATAATATCGTGCGGTGTCTGCGCATCGTGCGGAAAAGTGGCCAGCCCCATGCTAGCGCGAAGGTTCAAGTTTAAGCCCTGCTCCGTGCAGAAGGTTCCCGCGCGCAGGGAATCCTGCAATCGTTTCGCGACCACTACGGCCTGATCTTTGCTGGTCTGCGGGAGCAGCACGACAAACTCGTCTCCGCCGTAGCGGAAAGCGAAGTCAATCAACCTTAACTGCGCCTTGATCAGGTATCCGACTTCGGCGAGCAGACGGCTTCCCACCAGATGTCCGTGGGTATCGTTGACCGATTTGAAATGGTCGAGGTCAATGAAGATTACGCTGAACTGGTAGCCGAAACGCGCCGAGCGGTAGACCTCGGTTTCGAGCGTCTTGTGCAGGTGGCGTGCATTGAACAGGCCAGTGCAATCGTCGGTGATGGTCAGTTCCTGAATCTTCTCGACTGACCGGGCATTCTCGATTGAAATCGCAGCGTAATCGCACAATGCCTGCAGGAAGAACATTTCCTGCTCGCTCATCTCCACATTCAAATTGACCAGTTGAATCACGCCCAGCACGCGGTGCTTGGAGCGCAACGGCACGCAGATAACGGAGCGCGTCTGCAGCCGCGTCATTTCATCGAGGCGGGACGAGAAACGCGGATCGCGCTGCACATCGGGCACGATCAACACCTGTCCGTGCTTGGCCACCCAGCCGGCAATTCCTTCTCCTACCTTCAATCGCGCCTTGGAGAGCACATCCGCCGCCGCCCCCACCGCGATGGCGAAATAGAGTTCATCTTTTTCCTCGTCCACCATCAGCAGCGACCAGGTATCAGGACGGAAGTATTCCGCCATTTTCTCCATGATGGTCTGCAGGATGGAGTCGAGGTTGAGCGACGACGTCAGCGCCTTGGCGACATCGTGAAAGATGGTCAGCTCTTGCGACAGGCGAATTGGGGATGTGCCCGCTGCCTCTGACATGCACTCCTCGTCCAAGTGGGTTGGATACGAAATTATAGGTTTGGTTGCATCAGCCGAGCAATGAACGTCGGTAACCGGTACCCGTCCCGCCAACCCGCCACTCCTGCTGCGAATCCCGTGCCCAGTAGGGTCTGTGGCAGTGTATATGGGATGGCGGCAGGTGGCTAGTTCGGATGGCCCAGACTAAGAAGGCTGCCAGTTACGAGCTTCGAACTGCAGGCAACCTGTTTGCTCGTAGCTCGCGGCTCGAAGCCTGTCGCCCGTACCTGCCCACTACCGAATCGCCTATGATCTTCCTTCTTGACATACTATGATCTTGCTTCTCGAACGAGTAAAATTCCGTTCGCCGTCCGGCGAAAGCGGGAGACTGGTTTGCCATCCTTTGGCGAAAAACTGAAGCAGGAGCGCGAGAAGCGCAAGATCACGCTCGAGCAAATTTCTGTCTCCACCAAGATCGGCACCCGCATGCTGCAGGCACTGGAAGAGGATAAGTTCAACCAGTTGCCGGGAGGCATCTTCAACAAGGGCTTTGTCCGAGCCTATTCCCGTTTTGTCGGCCTCGACGAAGATCAAACCGTTGCCGAATACCTGCAAGCGTCGGGCGACGCGCCTCCGGTGGTCACCGAAATCGGACCTCGTTCTGACGAGGCACGGGAAGCCGGCGCACGCGAACACCCAGAAAACGTCGATCACGTCGAATCCAGTAGCGACGCTCCCGCTCGTCAGCTCCCCTGGGGATGGTTCGCCGCACTTCTGCTCGTGGTTGCGCTCGTATTGTCGGTCTGGAGCCATCAACATCAACAGCACGCGAAGCCACCCGTTCGTCCCCATCCAACGCCGGCCGAAGCGCCCGTATCCGCTGGATCGAGCGCCGGGTCAAGCGCGGACAGTGGCGCTGCTTCGTCAAACAACGGTTCGTCGAGCACTGGCTCGCTCAGTTCCAGCGTTCAGCCCGCGCCCGCCCTTGCCAGCCCATCCGGCGGAAAGCCCGCCTCGGCTACTGTCAACACGCCTCAGGGCTCGGCAACTCAGAACGCAGCCACTGCCCCCACAGCGCCGGGCGAATTCTCGGTCGTGATCCAGGCCCGTGAAGAATCCTGGGTCTCCGCCAGCGCCGACGGCAAAACACTTTCGTCCGAACTTCTGGCGGCAGGCAGCGCGCGCGCGCTTCGCGGCCGGAAAGAGATCATCGTCAAGCTTGGAAACGCCGGGGGCGTCGACCTTCGCTTCAACGGAAAGAAGCTTGACACCGGGGGACAATTCGGGGAGGTCAAGACCGTTACTTTTGGGCCGGGAGGATTGGTGCCGAACGCACCGGCGCCGCCTACGACCCCTTAAGTTTTTCTCTTTCTTTTCTTCCGCTTACCGCGTGCCTTCCGCCGTTCAATGCAACCTGGCTTCCACTTGATGTCAGGCCCTTCAGCCGTGGCCAATTCCATTGCTTTTAGGCGGTCATCTCTGGTACCGTTTTGAAGAACATTAAGCCCAAACCCCGGTCAAGAGCCCTGGGCTCCGGAAGCCTCCCTGTTCGGACGTGAAGGCTCGAAGTCACATTTAGGAGATATCAGCTTGCCAGCAAAGAATCGTTTTCTTTTTACCTCGGAGTCTGTAACCGAGGGACATCCGGATAAGATCGCCGACCAGATTTCCGATGCCATTCTCGACGCCTGCCTTCGTGACGATCCGAACAGCCGCGTCGCTTGCGAAACCCTGACCTGCACCGGCCTGGTCGTGATCGCCGGCGAGATCACCACCAAAGCCTACGTCGACTTTCAGAACCTGGTGCGTGGCGTGGTGCAGTCGATTGGCTACGACAACGCGGTGTACGGTTTCGACTCGAATACCTGCGCGGTTATCTCCAGCATCAACAAGCAGTCCGGCGACATCGCGATGGGAGTGGACACCGGCGGCGCCGGCGACCAGGGCATGATGTTCGGCTATGCCTGCAATGAGACTCCCGAACTGATGCCCCTTCCGATTTCACTCGCCCACAAGCTCACCTTGAAACTCTCCGAAGTCCGCAAGAACGGCACGTGCCCTTACCTGCGCCCCGATGGAAAATCGCAAGTCACCGTCGAATACGACGCACACCGCAAAGTGAAGCGTGTGGATGCGGTGGTTGTCTCGACCCAGCATTCGGAGAGCGTTGGCAACGACGAACTACGCGCCGACATCTTGAAGCACGTCATCCAGGCCGTCATTCCGGCGCACCTACTCGATGAGGACACCAAGTACCACATCAATCCCACTGGACGCTTCGTTATTGGCGGCCCCATGGGCGATTCCGGTCTGACCGGACGCAAGATCATCGTCGACACCTACGGCGGCATGGGACGTCACGGTGGCGGCGCATTCAGTGGCAAGGATCCGACCAAGGTCGATCGTTCGGCCGCCTACATGGCGCGCTACATCGCGAAGAATATCGTGGCCGCCGGGCTCGCCGATCGCTGCGAAGTGCAACTTGCTTACGCCATCGGAGTTGCCGATCCGGTCAGCGTCCTGGTGGACACTTTCGGAACCGAGAAGATCGATGCCAGTCTGATTCCAGACTTGGTGCGGGCGAACTTCAAGCTGAAGCCGCGCGAGATCATCGACACGCTCAACCTGCGCCGTCCGATTTATCGCAAGACCGCGGCCTACGGCCACTTCGGCCGCACGGATCCCGATTTCACCTGGGAAGCGACCGACAAGGCCGCCAAACTGGCTGCCGACGCCGGCTTGAAGCGTGAACCGGCCGGGGCAAGGAAATAAAGTCAGAAGTCAGAAGTCAAATTGCAGAAGTAAAACCAAGCAATTCGGCTTCGACTTTTGATCTTGACTACACAAGCCACTGAAATCCAAGGCGGGGTTTCACTTCTTCAATTTGACTTTTCACTTTTGACTTTAAGGCACCGGGGATTAGGGAAAACATGGCTACGACATCAATCAGCAGCGACGTTAAGGGATTTGAACTGGCCGATCTAGGCAAGAAACGCATCGAGTGGGCGAACCAGTCGATGAAAGTTCTGCAGATCATCCGCAAGGAATTCATCAAGAACCAGCCGCTTAAGGGGATTCGCGTTTCGGCCTGCCTGCACGTGACGGCCGAGACTGCGAACCTCATGATCGCGCTGCGCGATGGCGGCGCCGACGTGGCGTTGTGCGCATCCAACCCGCTGTCCACGCAGGATGACGTTGCCGCCAGCTTGGTGCGCGACTACAGCATTCCTGTGTTCGCCATCAAGGGCGAGGACAACGACTCCTACTATTCGCACATCATGGCGGCGGTCGATCACCGGCCGCAGATCACCATGGACGATGGCGCCGACCTGGTCACCGTGCTGCATACCAAGCGCAAGGCTGAATTGGGGAACGTGATTGGCGGAACCGAGGAAACCACTACCGGTGTGATTCGCCTGCGTGCGATGGCGAAGGAAGGCGTGCTCGGCTATCCGATCGTGGCCGTCAATGATGCCGACACCAAGCATCTTTTTGATAATCGCTATGGCACCGGGCAATCGACCATTGACGGCATCATCCGCGCGACGAATTTCCTGCTTGCCGGATCGAAGTTCGTCGTTGCCGGCTACGGCTGGTGCGGCCGCGGGCTGGCTTCGCGCGCACGTGGCGCGGGAGCAGAGGTCATCATCACCGAAATCGATCCGACAAAGGCGCTCGAAGCCGTCATGGACGGGTTCCGCGTGATGAGCATGGAAGAGGCGGCCAAACTCGGCGACGTTTTCTGCACCGTCACCGGCAACAAGAACGTCTTGGCCAAGCAGCACTTTGAACTCATGAAAGATGGCGCCATCATTTCGAACTCGGGACACTTCAATGTTGAAATCGACATCCCGTCGCTCGAAAAGATGTCGTCTTCCAAGCGCACCACGCGCAACTTTGTCGACGAGTATTCGCTGAAGGATGGACGCCGCATCAACCTGCTCGGTGAAGGCCGCCTCATCAACCTGGCCGCCGCCGAGGGCCATCCGGCGTCAGTGATGGATATGAGCTTTGCCGACCAGGCGCTTTCCTGCGAGTACATGGTGAAGAATCACGCCTCGTTGGAAAAGAAGGTCTACACCGTTCCGGTGGACCTCGACAAGCGCGTGGCCAAACTCAAGCTGGAATCACTCGGCATCAAGATCGACCGTTTGACATCGGAGCAGGAAGAGTACCTGGCTAGCTGGTCGGAAGGAACGTAGAGCCAGGTCTCAGGTCTTAGGTCCCAGGTCTTAGAGGGCGGCGCAATCCGCCCTTTCTGTTTCCCTTCAGGCTATCGCATCGGCTTCGTTGGTGAATCTGCTACCATTCCCGCGTCATCTCAATCTCATCTATGCACTTGTGGGCAGCGATCCTCGGCATTGTTCTTATCTTCATCATCCTGATGGATGCGTTTGAGACCGTGGTTTTGCCGCGGCGCATCAAACGGCAATTTCGCATTGCTTCTTGGTTTTACAAAAACACTTGGGGCTTCTGGACTCGCGTGGGGCGGCACATCAAGTCCGCGAACCGGCGCGAAGGGTTCCTGGCCTACTTTGGGCCGCTGTCGCTAATTGTGCTGCTGGGCTTTTGGGCGCTCGGGCTGATTTTTGGTTTTGCCTGCGTGCAGTATGGATTGGGCGAACACCTGACGCTGGTCAACGAAAAAATCACGTTTGGGAAAGTGATCTACCTGAGCGGTGAAACTTTCTTCACGCTGGGCTACGGAGACATCACTCCGAACAATGCCGCCGCCCGCGCTTTGGCCGTGATGGAAGCGGGCATGGGCTTCGCGTTTCTTGGTCTCGTGGTTGGCTACCTGCCGGTGATCTACGGTTCGTTTTCTACGCGTGAGGTTGAAATTTCGCTGCTCGATGCGCGCGCCGGGTCGCCGCCGACTGCGGCGGAGTTTCTCGGCCGGTTGGGTTGCTGTCCCGATCAGACGGTGCTTGACGATATCTTCCGCGACTGGGAGCGCTGGTGCGCCGATCTTCTGGCGAGCCACATCTCCTATCCCGTGCTGATGTTTTTCCGCTCGCAGCACAGTAATCAGTCCTGGCTCAGTGCGCTGACAGCCATGCTCGATGTCACGTCGCTGGTTATGACGGGTGTGGACGGCATTCACCAAGACCAGGCTAAGCTCACGTTCGCGATGGCGCGGCACGCTGTTGTTGACCTCGCGCAGGTGGTGAATGCACAGTACAGTCCGCACGATGAGGATAGGCTCACGGCAGAAAATCGCAACCGGTTGAAAACGGAGTTGGCATGGCGCGGCGTGACGCTGAATGACAAGCCGGACGCACCAGAGCGGTTGGCGGAACTCCGGGCGGTCTATGAGCCTTATCTCCACGCCCTCAGCCGACGGCTGCTGATGACGTTGCCGCCGTGGATCCACAACAATCGGATCAAAGACAACTGGCAGGGAGGCCCGTGGGATCGCGCCATTCAGGCACGGGCGCTGGAACATCCGGGGCACACGGCGGACGACCACTTCTAAATCGGGCGATCGGACCATCGGGTGATCGGGTCATTGTGTGATCTGGACGACTTATCGACAGCAATCAGCGCGGCTGAGAAGCCTGCGGGCAAACTTGGTCGAGAGCGCAAGAAGCTCACCGCAGGCGCTAAAGCGCGGACACGTTTTCAGCTTACGGCACGACTGAAGTTGCCCTTCTCAAATCCGCGCGACTCAGACTCTTTCAACACCGCTGAAGGAATGCCTTCACGAAACGATTGATGCGATAGCTTGTTACTTCCGCTGAATGGACTCCAAATACTTGGTTACGTTTTCCAGGCGCACGTTGCCTAGGTCCTGATCGAACTCGATCTCGTGGAAGATCGGTCCCCAAACAGGCATCGCCTTTGAACCATGTGCGGGCAGGAGATTGTCTGCACCAAACAAGATAGTGTTGCGCACATGAACAGCGGGAAAGGCACCATCATTTCGCTGCGAAAGACTCGTCAGGTCGGGAACCGCTGATTTCAGCGCCTTGGCCACCGGGCCGTCCCCGCGCCCATCGAGTCCGTGGCAGGCAGCACAGTAATTTCGAAAGACGCCGGCCCCATCCACTGGACGGATTGGTGGTTGTCGCGGGCTCTTCATTTGTGCGGAGGCGGAGACAACCATGGAAACCAGTAAAACCGATACGAGCATCGGCACTCGTCGCTGCACGGTGGCCTCCGACGAAAAAGTGCTTGAGTGAATGCGACTTGATCATACACATTGAAGGGCAATGGTCGGTGACGGGAATAACAGAGGTGTGTGATTGCATCCGCGACTTCGACGACCCGATGGCCCGATCATCCGATGACCCGATGCCCGACTCCTTCTGCTAACATCTCTCCTTCATGAAACATGTAGGTGAAAACGTGGTGCGTATTGAGGCGGAGGCGCTACGGGCGCTGGCCGACCGGCTCGCCGGCTCGATGGCTGCGGACTTCAACCGGGCGTTGGATCTGCTCTTCGAGTGCCGGGGGCGGGTGGTCGTGACCGGGATGGGGAAGAGCGGGCTGATCGCTCGCAAGATCGCGGCCACGTTGAGTTCGACTGGCTCTCCGGCGCTCTACCTGCATCCGGTGGAGGCGTTGCACGGCGATCTGGGGATGATCGTGCGCGGCGATGTTGTTTTGGCGCTTTCGGCTAGCGGCGAGACGGAGGAAATTCTGCAGCTAGTGGCTACGATCAAGCGGCTGCAGGTTCCACTCATCAGTATGACTTGCGATGACCTGGCAGAAAATCTGGCGGGCGGGGGCCCCTTCGACTCTCGCTCAGGGCAGGTCCGCTCCACACGGGCTTCTACGCTTGCATCTTCGGCTGAGGTTGCTCTGGACTGCTCGATTTCCAAGGAAGCTTGTTCGCTGGGGCTCGCTCCTACCGCTTCCACCACCACCATGCTCGCTCTGGGGGATGCGCTGGCGGTCGCGCTTTCGGAAAAACGCGGGTTCAAGGAAGAGGACTTTGCCAACCTGCATCCTGGCGGAAAGCTGGGGAAACGTCTGGCACGGGTCGAGTCGCTGATGCACTCGGGCGACGCGGTGCCGCAGGTGACGGCGGAGACGAAGATGCCGGACGTGATTTACGAAATGTCGCGCAAGAAACTGGGCATGACCGCCGTGGTCGATGGCGACCGTCTGCTCGGAGTGATCAGCGACGGCGATCTGCGACGTCTGCTCGAACAGCGCGGGAAAGATGCGCTGGATCTGACCGCGGAGGATTGCATGACGCGGTTTCCCAAAACGATAGGGGCTCAGGAGTTTGCCGCCGCAGCGCTGGCACGCATGGAAGAGATGAAGATTACATCGCTGGTCGTTATAGATGACGATCGGCGGTTGCAGGGGATTGTGCACCTGCATGATTTATGGGGAACCGAGATGGTGTAATTGTCCCTGGCTCTTTGATCTTCCGGCGGGGGCGGTTTTTTTGACCGTCTCGCCGGCCTGATGGAAAGCCTTATGCAACGACCTTAAAGAAAAGCTAAGTCTAGAAAATTTCCACTGCGGTTGGGCGTTGTTGTACTATTCCCACGAACATTAGGATGTTTTTTCAAACAGATGGCCCAGATATCTAACATCGAATGCGGCGAGACTTGCCACACTTGTCCGCCTCATTTTCATTGTGGTACTGCCGGTTTGGCCCGGTTAGGCTCCATCCCTTCACACTCCACACTTTCGCCGCCTATTAGCAGGTTGAAGTGTGGTTTCGCCACCTGCATGAATAAGGGCATCACCACGCGTTTGGAAAAGCCTTATTGTAGGTTTCCGCTATCCGGTGGACTGAGACGCGGGTGTAGATTTGGGCAATCGATGGTTCGGCGTGCCCCGGCAGGGTAGCCACAGCTCTGCCACCCAAACGCAGGCTCCTACGGCAAGTTGTAAAGCGATACGCTGATACAAACAGTGAATTTCCGTGGCCGCTTTAGTGGCAGAAGCGCTGCAGTTTCGGCGGAGGCGGGGTAGGGAACTCGTCAAACTCTCCATCCCATCCGGAGCATCCGCGCGCGGTGACGGCGCGAATCACGACCTGTTCCATGTCGCGGGCCTTCGCCTTTGCTTGCGAGATCTGGTCCGTGGTGAAATAGCCGCCGCTGTCGAGTTCGTTGAGATCGGAACCCGCGGCCGAATAGCCGGCGTCGGCCGCAATCGTGAACCATATATAGGCGTTGAAGCGATCTTGCGGAATGGCGCGCCCATCTTTCAGGGCTTTGGCATAGAAGTATTGTGCCTGGGGAAGCCCCTGGTCGGCGGCAATTTTAAAGAGCGCTGGAGCCTTGGTGTAATCCCGTTCCGCCATAAGACGGCCCAGGTAGTAGGCGCCGTAAGCGTTTTTCTGGCTGGCGGCGATCTTCAGCCATTTCTGGGCTGCGTCAGGATCACGCCCCACGGTACTGCCGAGGAAGTAGATGCGCCCGGCAAGCCAACCGGCAAGCGGGTCTCCTTGTTGCGCCGCTTTGCGATACAAGTCAACTGCCTGACCGGGGTCGCGTGCGAGAAAGGTTCCGGTTTCGTAATAGTAGCCCAGTGCGATCTGGGCGGGTCCGTAGCCGAGGTCGGAGGACCGCCGAAAATAGTCGATCCCCTGAGAGTCATTGCGCGACGGCCCCACGCCGGTGATGGCGTCCATTCCGCGCTCGTACAGAGAGTCCGGAGAGGAGCTTTGCGCTAAGGCGATCGTGCTCCACAGCACGAGAATCACACACAGTTTGGTTCGACGCATGGACGGATTTCCGTTAGGCAGTACTGCAGCAAGTATAGGAAATTCCATAGGGTAGTGTAGAGTTACGAAAGTTCGAAGGAAGGCACGGACGGACGGGTTATCGAGGGGCGAGGGGAAGGAAAGTGGCAATTTCAGAAACGCCACATGTGGCCGCCACGGGGGCATTCTATGCGGTCATCGTGTGCTGGTGGATCTTTGGCCTGACCTTCTGGCTACGGAAAAATCCGCCCCGGGCGCGAGAGGCGAAACGCGATCGCACCTCGCTCCTCGGATTGTTGCTGCAGGCCGTCGGATATTTCATCGTCTGGTTTTATCCCTTGCAGCGGGGAAGGTTCTCCCCCGGCACCTACGGATTGCCGGCGATGGAATGGGGGCTGGCGGTCCTGACTGTGGTCATTGCGGTTGTTTCGGTGTGGCTGGTAAATTCGGCGGCGCGGCGTTTGGGCAAACAGTGGGCTCTGGCGGCGCGACTGGTGGAGGGGCACACGCTCATTCAGGATGGCCCCTATCGCTTCGTAAGAAACCCGATTTACACGGGTATGTTCGGAATGCTGCTGGCTACGGGACTGGCGGCGGGTCGGTGGATCCCGTTGCTGGTCGCAATTGTGTTTTTTTCTGCCGGGACCTATGTCCGCATTCACGTTGAAGAACGGCTGTTGCGGCAGGCCTTCGGCGCGGAGTTTGAAAAGTACGCGCGGAAAGTGCCGGCGTTGATCCCGGGAATTTATTAGGCTGACCAGGTTGTGGAAAGAGAGAATGCCTTCTCCGTAGAGACGCGGCTTGCCGGGTCTGAGACGGGGCAAGCCCCGTCTCTACATCAGAAAACCTTATTACGCATACCGCTCACGCATGAAATCGGCAATCGCCGCATACGCCGACGTCAGCGTCTTTTCGTCGGGCAGGAATACGATGCGGAAATGCTTCGTTCCGGGACGCTGTCCGAAGCCGGAGCCGTGCACGACCATGACGTGCTTCTGGCGAATCAGTTCGGTGACGAAGACGTCGTCGCCTTCCGGAATCTCGATGCTGGGATAGGCGTAGAAAGCCCCGCGCGGCGCCACGCAACTTACGCGCGAAGTGTCGGCGCACCACTTCATCGTCAGATCGCGGCGGCCGCGCAGCTTACGCTTCACTTCGAGAAGGTGATCCTGCGGGCCTTCGAGTGCGGGCTTGATCGCATACTGTTCGGGATGGTTGGCGCACAAGCGTGAGCGCAACAGCTTATTCACGCCTTCCAGGTACGGCTTGATGACGGAGGCTTCGCCGCTGGCAATGCCCCATCCAATGCGCCATCCGGGGGCAAGGTAGTTTTTGGACAGCCCGCCGAAAGTGATGACGGGCACATCGGGTGCGACCGAGGCCATGGCAACGTGGGGATCGTCATCCATGATGAGCTTGTCGTAAATTTCGTCGGCAAAGATGATCAGGTTGTGCTGGCGCGCGAGTTCCGCAATCTGCTCGAGCATCTTGCGCGTGCATACCGAGCCGGTCGGGTTGTTGGGATTGATCAATACAATTCCACGCGTCCTCGGTGTGATCTTTCTCTTGATGTCGTCGAGATCGGGTTGCCAGCCGTCTTCTTCGTTCAGGTAATAGGTGTTCAGCCCGATTTCGATTTTCGCCAGAACCGCGGAATAGAGGGGATAGTCGGGGCATGGAGTCAGCAGGTTGTCGCCCGGATTGAGCAGCGCGGTCAGGCAGATGTCCACCGTCTCGCTGACGCCCGAGGTGACGAATATATCTTGAATATTGGTGATACCCTTGCGAGCCGCCTCGCCACGAATCGCGTCGAGCGCCGGCGGAATGCCGGAAGAACTGGAATATCCATTCTTGCCGTCGCGCATCGCCTTGTACACCGCCTCAATCATGTGGGCGGGCGTCTGGAAGTCAAAGTTGAGCGGGTCGCCGATGTTGAGCGGAAGAATCTTGTGTCCCTGCCGGGCAACTTCATCGGCTATGCAGGCCAAGTCGCGAATAGCGTAGCGGACATTCTCGAGACGGCGCGCGGGGGCGATTTCGCGGGCTTGAGCTATGGGCATGTATGACCTCAAACGAAAATCAATCTACCGCCGAGACGCCGAGGTCGCCGAGAACTGCAGATCCCTAGCTTCGCTCGGGATGACAACCTGGAAAAACAAAAACCTAAAAGGAACTTCTCGGCGTACTCTGCGTCTCGGCGGTAGATTGCCTTATTCTGCACGATCAATCTGCGCTTTCTGCAGTTTGTCGGAGTAATCGACGTACACTGCCTTCCACTCGGTGTAGAAGTCGATCGCGCCGATGCCGCCTTCGCGATGTCCGTTGCCGGTGGCCTTGGTGCCGCCAAACGGCAGGTGCACTTCCGCGCCGATGGTCGGAGCGTTGATGTAGGTGATGCCGGCCTCGAGATCGCGGACGGCGGCAAACGCCTTGTTCACGTCCTTGGTGTAGAGCGATGACGACAGGCCGTACTCGATGTTGTTGGCGATTTCGATGGCCTTTTCCAGATCGTCGCAGGGAATGATCGAAACCACCGGCCCGAAGATTTCTTCCTGTGCAATGCGCATCTTGGGATCGACTTCGGTGAAGACCGTGGGTTCGAGGAACCACCCGTGCTGATACTCGCCTCGGTCGAGCCGGTTGCCGCCGGTCACCAATTTAGCGCCTTCGGCTTGGCCGATCTCGATGTAGCTCAAGTCGGTTTTGAGCTGGTTTTCGTTGACCGCCGGACCCATTTCGACCGTCTCATCGAGTCCATTGCCGACTTTGATTTTTTTCGCGCGGGCCACGAAGTGCTCGATGAACTCGTGGTACACGCCTTTCTGCACGATGATGCGGCTGGTTGCGGTGCAGCGCTGCCCCGTGGTGCCGAAAGCGCCCCAGAGCCCGCCTTCGACGGCCAGCTCGAGGTTGGCATCGTCGAGCACGATCATCGGATTCTTGCCGCCGAGTTCGAGCGAACAGTGCTTGAAACTCTTGGCCGCAGTGGCGCCTACAATTCTGCCGACCGCCGAAGAGCCGGTAAGTGAGATGGCGCGGACCACCGGGTGCTCGGTCAGCGGCGTGCCGACTTCCGAGCCGAAGCCGGTCACGATGTTGATCACGCCTTTCGGGATGCCGGCATCAGTCATGGCCTGGACCAGGTTGAAGGTAGAGAGCGGAGTGTCCTGGGCCGGCTTGATCACGCAGGTGTTGCCGCAGACGACGGCGGGCAGCAGCTTCCAAGAAGAGATGGCCATGGGGAAGTTCCAGGGCGTGATCATGCCGCAGACGCCGATCGGCTGGCGGACGGCCATGGCGAACTTGTTGGGCAGCTCCGAAGGCACGGTAGGGCCAAACAGGCGTCGACCCTCGCCGGCGTTGTAATAGGCGGCGTCAATGGCTTCCTGGACATCGCCGCGGGTTTCTTTCAGGACCTTGCCCATTTCGCGAGTCATGTCGCGAGCGTGATCTTCTTTGCGCTCGATCAGGATCTCGGCGGCGCGGAAGACCATCTCGGCGCGGCGGGGTGCCGGGACCAGGCGCCACTTCGCAAAGGCGCGCTTGGCCGCATCCACGGCGGCATCTACGTCGGTTTTATTCGAACGCTGGAAGACGGCTACGACTTCACGCGTGTCGGCGGGATTGCGGTCTTCGAAAGTCAGTCCGCTGGCGGATTCGACCCACTCGCCGTCAATGAAATTCTTGAAAACCTTGGTTTTGGTGGTGCCGCCATCGATCACCGGCTTGGTCATGGTATCGGTCGCCATATGAGCCTCCTAGGAATAATGCAGACTCTCCATGCTAGCAACGGGGGTGAAGACGGGCAAGCGGCGGGTCCATGGCGTTCAGCGGATACTGTGGTCGAAGGGTTGGGATGATTCCCGATTGCGGGTTAAGCGAAGTTGTCTTGGAAGAAGTGAGATTCCCCTAAGTGTGTCTGAGCCCAAAGGTGCTCGGCAGTCTGTGCCGTTGTGGATGATGTGACCCGATTGCAGGCGATGGGATTCGCCAACCGATCAAAGCGCGGCGACTCGCCGTTGCACCAGCAGAAAGTACAGGGCCAACAGAACCAGGAGTAGTCCGTTCACTCCCAACACGACTGGCGCGGTAAAAATCGGAACCAGCCATCCGGACAACAGATTCCCCATAGGCATGCCTCCACGAAATGCACAGTTGTAGACGCTCATCACTCGTCCGCGCATTTCGTTGGTCGTGATCAACTGCACCAGCGAAGTCACCGTGGCGAACACCGCCATCATGGAAGCTCCCACGAACACCAGCATGGTGTAGCTCACCGGCAACGATTTCGAAAGGGAAAAAGCTGAAATGCCGATGCCCAGGCAGATGAGCATTGTCAGGGCGAACCGCCCCTTGTTGCGGATGTTGCCTCTGCTCGCGACCGCCAGAGAACCGCAGATCGAACCGAGTCCCATCAGGGAGAGCAGGTTGCCATAGGTTTCCGGACCCCGATGAAAGATATCTTTGACGAACACGGGAATATAGGTTCGCATCGGCATGCTCAAGGCGGTCATGCAGAACGCCAGCAGTGTCAGCGCCTCCATGGAGTTCTGCCGGCGAACGAACTTGATGCCCTGCTTCAGGCTACTGAAGATCGACTCGGTGGATTTTTCCGGCAGGAATCGCGCCGCGATCATGGAGAGTGAAATGATCGGTGCCAGAAAGGAAATCGCATTCAGCCCAAAGCACCACTTCTCCCCCAGCTTTGCCAAAGCCTGCCCAGCGAGCGCGGGCCCAACGGTGACGGCCATATTGAACTGAATCGAATTCAGCGCGATGGCGTTCGGCATGTCCTCGCGATCGACCAGCGTAGGAATTAGCGCCTGGTACGCCGGGCCGCCAAAGGCCTGGGCCAGGCCCGAGACGAACGACAAACAGAGGATGTGCCATACATGCACTCGTCCAGCCGCCACGAGCACAGTGAGCAGTCCCGCGCTCGCCATCTGCACATACTGCGAGGCCAAGAGAATCTTCCGCCGCTCGGTCCGGTCGGCCACCACGCCTCCGATCAGCGAGAACAGGAAGATGGGAATGCCCCCGAGAAACTGGTCCAGGGCGAGCAAGAAGGCGGAATGGCTCAGCCGATAGATGAGCCAACCCTGCGCGACGATCTGCATCCAGGTGCCAATGCTCGACGTACAAGCGCCGAACCACATCAGACGAAAATCGCGATAATGAAATGCTTTGAATACTCTGCGCAGCGTTGACCTTGGCATGTGCTCCGAGTGGCTCTGACGTCCGCAGTCTATCTTCGCATGGGCACGCTTCTATTCCTGGTGGAAGAACGCCAGCCGTCCTTCACGGTGCAGAAGCCCTACCTGAGCTGAGAGGTCCGGTTGGCTGGGGCGCTGTTCCACGGTGGTCACTTTCGTAACCCTTCCACCCCCTGACCCAAGTTAAATACCTATGCCAGCAGGGATATGATAGTCACAGATTGATAAACATCCCGTATTCTCAGAATTTTGAAGTGAGGTTGGCACTCGCTCGTGTCGAATAGAAATAAGCCGGGACTGTACGTTGCCTGGAAGACGGTGACGTATCGCAGCGTGATTATGGCGCTGCTCGGCGTTGCACTGATCTTTGGCGCGGTCATGCACGTGGCGTTTCCGAAATTCACCGACTCGACGGTGAAGGCGGCTGGAAAGATTTCCACGGGCTTACTCGAAAGAGTTGCGGGACTGGCGCCTCCCCTCAAGGGGCCGTCGGCTGCGGTTTCGCAACAGGCGCATTTCACGGCACTCGATGGGACGATCCGCGTCCGAAAAGGCAACGGCAATAGCTGGATCAACGCCGACTACAACGTGCCGCTGGAAAAAGGCGACGTGGTGCAGACCGGCGCCGAGGGCATGGCCAAGATTGTTTTCAACGATGGCACGAACTATACGGTGAAACAGGACTCGCTGATCGTCATCGAAGAGAACTCGGCCAACGACCAGCAACAGACCAATGTGTCGGTGGCGGTCACGACGGGCACGGTCGATCTGACTACGGCGACTTATGTGCAGGGCTCGAAGTCGCAGGTGATTGTTGCGGGCGCGAAGGCATCGCTGGCTCCCGATTCATCGGCCATGGTGCACAACAATCCCAAGGACGATCAGCACGAGATCCTGGTTAAGAAAGGCAGCGGCGAAATCGAGCGCAATGGAGAAGTGGTTCGCCTGTCGAACTGGGAAAAGGTCAGCTTCCAGAGCGCATCGAAAACCATGGAACGGGCCACCGAAATTGGTCCGCCCGCGCCCATTACGCCGGGCAACATGATGCCGGTTTTCATCAACCCCGGGGAGAATACGAAGGAAGTGGATTTTGCCTGGACGCCCATGGCGAACGCCGCCGGATACCGGCTGCGCATTTCGCACAATCCGTACTTTTCGTCATTGCTGCTCGACCGCAAGGTGGAGATGCCGAGCGTGGTGGTGACCGGCCTGCCGGTGGGCGCTTACTATTGGTCGATCCAGTCCTACGATGCGGCGGGCAAGCAGTCGGTGGAAAGCGAAAAGAATCGCTTTACCATCATCGTCAAGGACAAGGAAAAAATCGAGCTGTCGCTGGACCTCGATCAATTTGTCCAGCATGGCCACGTGATCGAAGTGACGGGCAAGACCGAGGCTGGAGCGCGCGTCATGGTGAACGGCAGGGAAGTGCCGCTGGTCGGCGACGACGGCACGTTCCACTATTTCACGCCGCCCTTGCCGAACGGGGAAAATCTGATCACGGTTACGGCGCAGAATTCCAAAGGTGGTGTGAATACCCACCAGGAAAAAGTGGTGATTCAGTAAGTTTTCGATGTCGGGAGTCAGGCTTGGGTCGTATTCGGAACTAGCGGGTGCCCGATTGACAACCTGTTCTCCTGAACATCGAAGTAGAATAGAAGAAACCAGCGGAAAGCGACTCGTGACAGAAACCGAAGAAGGCCCAGGTTCCAGGGCGAGGCGAATTCCCGGAAGAGAGAAGTATTGCAATGTCAAACAACGGTTTTCATAACGGCTCATCGCGTTCCCACAATCTTCGTTCGCTGTTCAGCATGTTTTCGAGCGACCTCGCCATCGATCTCGGAACGGCGAATACGCTGGTGTACGCGCGCGGCAAAGGCATCGTCGTCAACGAACCCTCCATCGTTGCGTTGAACAAGAACACCAACGAAGTCGAGGCCGTCGGCAAAGAAGCCAAGGAGATGCTCGGCCGCACGCCCGGCAACATCGTGGCCATCAAGCCGATGAAGGACGGGGTCATCGCCGACTTCAAGGTCACGGAAAAGATGTTGAACTACTTCATCCAGAAGGCGCACAACCGCAAGATGCTGGTGCATCCGCGAATCGTGATCGGCGTGCCTTCGGAGATCACCCAGGTGGAAAAGCGCGCGGTCATGGATTCCGCCTACCGCGCCAAGGCGAGTGAGGTGCATCTCGTCGAGCAGGCTATGGTGGCCGCGATCGGCGCCGGCCTCCCGATCACCGAACCCAGCGGCAACATGGTCGTCGACATCGGCGGCGGCACCACCGACATCGCGGTGATTTCACTCAGCGGCATTGTCTATTCGCGTTCTGTGCGCATGGCTGGCAACCAGATGGACGAGGCCATCATGAACTACCTGAAGCGGAAATATAACCTGCTGGTGGGCGAGCGCACCGCTGAGCAGATCAAGATGGAGATTGGTTCCGCCTATCCGCTCGACAAACCGCTGACCATGGAAATCAAGGGCCGCAACCTGATTGAGGGCGTGCCCAAGACGATCACAGTCGACGACAGCGAGATTCGCGAATCGCTCAGTGAATGCGTTTCGACCATTATGAACGCGATCCGGGTCGCCCTGGAACGTACGCCGCCGGAACTCTCCGCCGACATCAGCGACCGCGGCATCGTGCTGACCGGAGGAGGCGCGCTGATCAAGAATCTCGACAAGCGCATCCGCGAAGAAACCGGATTGCCCGTCTCGATCGCCGACGATCCGCTGTGCAGTGTGGTGCTTGGCACCGGCAAGATGCTCTCGGACTTCAAGCTGCTGCGCAAGATTTCGATCGAGTAAAAGCCACGAGCTTCGAGCGACGAGCTGCGAGCGAGCAAGCAAGTGCAGATCGCTCGCTCCCTATAAATCTCAGGGATCACGGGTTCACTGAGAGCTGACAGCTGAGAACTGGTGTTATGGACGTCCTCGGACGCTACCGCAATCTGATCGTGTTGGTGGGAGTGTTGTTCGCCCAGGTACTCGGCTTGGCTATGCAGGTCAAGCGGACGACCGACAACGAACCGACGCGCCTGATCCGCATTTGGGCGGTGGGCACGATCACCCCCCTGGAAAAGGTGCTGGTGTGGGTGCAAACCTCCACCGGCAACATCTGGCACAACTACTTCTACCTGCGCGGTGTGCGCGCCGAGAACCGCAACCTCAAGGCGCAGATCGAGCGCATGAGCCTAGAGCAGGTGCGCATGAGCCAGGACGCCGATCAGGCGCGGCGTCTGCAGGCGCTGCTGGCCTTCAAGGAACAATTCATCTCGCAGACCATGGCGGCGCAGGTCATTGGTTCGAGCGGCAGCGAATTGTCGCGCTCCGTTTACATCGACAAGGGGGAACGGGATAGCGTCAAGACCGACATGGCGGTCATCACCGCGGACGGCGTCGTGGGTAAGGTGTTGCGCGTGTACCGATCCACTGCGCTCGTGCTCCTGATCGACGACCAGACCAGCGGAGTCGGCGCCATCCTCGACAAAACGCGGTTACAAGGAATATTGCGCGGCACGCCGGCGGGCGAGGTGGTGCTGGAAAAAGTGATGAGCGATGAAACTGTCCCCGCCGGAGAACTGGTTCTTACCAGCGGCGGCGACGGTATTTTTCCCAAGGGTTTACTGGTGGGCAGGGTGACAAAGGTCTCGCTGGGCAGTGAGCTGTTTCTGAACATTCGCGTGCGTCCTGCGGCTGATCTCAGCAAGCTGGAAGAAGTGCTGGTGGTAACCAAGATTGACGAACGGCAGGCCCAGCCCGACCAGGCCGGCGCAGCCCGCGCCGTCGATATCCTGGCCGAGCGCCTGCCAAGTGTTCCGCAAAAGCCGGAAAATGCCGAGAAAGGCGCCGGGACGGCCGCGCCGACCACCGCAGGTTCCGATGCCAAACCGAAAGTGTCGCCCCCACAAGCCGCCGCCGGCAGCGGAGCGCCTGCTGCCGTGAAACCAGCGAAACCGGCGTCTGCCACCGGAACTACGTCGACACCTCCTTCGGGGAAACCATTCGCACCGAAGGCAAATGCGAGCGCCGTCGATGCTGCGAAAGTTTCTCCCAAGCCCGTGAAGTCCACATCCGAACCCAAACCGCAACCCGCGGTCGAGGATGCTCCGCACTAACGTGGCGATTACTTACACATCGGGAGAGCAGGTTGAGGTTTACCGGTTCAGTATCCCGGCGACCATTCTGATTCCGTTGGCTGCGGTGTTCCTGCAATCGTGGTTGTCGAAGCGATTTCCTTTTTTTACGATCTTCGATCTTCCGCTGCTGATCACGATCGGCTTCGCGACAGCACGGCGCAGTCCGCTGGCTGGCCTGTTCACGGGCGCGCTAATCGGCATTCTGCAAGACGCGCTCACGATTCATCAAATCGGGCTCTACGGCATAGCGAAGACGGTGGTGGGATTTGGCGCGTCTTCGTTGGGAATCAAGCTTGATGTCGAAAATGCAGGCGCCCGCTTTCTGCTGACCATCTTCTTCTACGTGGTGCACGAAGTGGTTTACTTCATGATTGCCCGCGGCCTCGTTGGATTGCGCATGGCGTGGAGCTGGCCGCACGAATTGTTGTCGGGCGTTGCCAATGCCATGCTGGGCGTTCTGGTCTTCATGCTGCTCGACCGAGTCAAGCAGCGAACGTAACGTAGGGACAGCCGCCCTCGGCTGTCCAGGTGAGCGCAGTTCGCCTGGGTTTTGGTTTGCCCACCCTTTTGCGTTCAATAATCTGGCGGAGCTATCGCCCCGCCGGACAGCCGAGGGCGGCTGTCCCTACGTGAGCATCGCGAGGGCATACGCCAACGCGCCCGCTGCCATCGTGGCGAAGAAATTTACCGCTTGGTTGCTGATCCAGCCGCGGTGCTGGACGGTGGCGCCGAGAAGGCTGTCGATCAACATTCCGGCGAATCCTGCGGCCACTGGAACCCAGAGCTGGGACTGAGGGATCGTACGGCCCATCACCCCGATCATGGCGATCACCAGGCCGGCGGCTAATCCTGCGATGCTTCCGGGAATCGTGATGCCGCCGTCGGTCCCGGCCGGCACGCGTTCCCAGGTTGTAATCATTCGCGCGGCCGGTTCACGGTATTGCCCGATTTCGCTGGCCACCGTGTCCGTAGCAGCTTCGGCCAGGGCGGCCACTGCGGCGACTAACCACGCCCGGTTTCCGGTGGCGCCGAAAACCACGGAACCGAGCGCCGTCACGACCAGATTAGCCAGCACTTGCCAGGCATTCCGGCCTTCCCGCGGCTCAGCGAGCCCCAGGGCCAACTTACGGCGGTATCCCATACGTGTGGAGGCCCAGGTCATTACGAAGAGCGCGGCGAGCGTGGCGAAAGCGGATGGACCGGCGCTGGCAAAAAGCAGGAAACAGGCCAGCGCGCCCGCCAGAGCCCCCGATCGATTGACGCCGCGCAGGGCGTAAGCCAGCACCGCAAAGCCCAGAGTCACCCCGGCGGCGATTGCCAGCCGCTCCGGGGTCGACGCCCAGCCGTGTGCTAGAAGTGAATTGAGCATGGTAAAGGAAGCTCCCGGCCGTCAGCTCTCAACTCTCAGCAGAATCTCATGTCCCTGAGGGCTGACAGCTGGGAGCTGATGCTCGGAATGCATGATCCGCGCTCGTTAACACTATATTCGGTGTCCCGCGGCAGCCAACCCCGCCATGTAGTGCTTGACCTTTGGATTCGCCCCGTAATCTGGCGGCTGCAACCCTGCCCCGTTTAGGCTACACTCTGTACGCTCGGAGGGGTTCGGGCATTCTGAAGATTTTGTAGGCGCGGGCGCCGCGTCTACCGAGACGAGGCCAGCCTCGTCTATACATGGGGGAGATTCATGGCGGCCTCAGTCTGGTCTGGCTATCTTACGTTCGGATTAATCTCGATGCCGGTGCGCTTGTTCTCGGGCGCGCGCAGCAGCGGCATCTCCTTCAACCAGTTGCACCGGACGGACCACCATCGGGTCAAGCAGCAGCTCATTTGCCCGGAGGACAACCAGGTCCTCGAGCGTAGCGATATCGTCAAGGGCTATGAATATCGTAAGGGTGAGTACGTCATCATCGAACCGGAAGAGATCAAGAAGATCGAACCGAAGACCGCGAAGACCATGGAGATCCTCGAATTCGTGAAGACGACTGAAGTGGACCCGGTGTACTTCGAGTCTTCGTATTACATGGTTCCGGAAGAAGCCGGCCGCCGTCCCTACGCCCTGCTCACCAAGGCGCTGGAGGAGAGTGAGTATGTCGCCATCGCCAAACTCACCATGCACAACCGCGAATACACGGTTTTTCTGCGCCCGCACAAAGGCGGAATGATGCTGCACACCATGTACTACGCGGAGGAAGTGCGCGAGGTCGAGTCGTTCGGCGCCCCCGATGTGGAGATCAAGGACTCCGAGATCAAGGTTGCCCACCAACTCATTGAGGCGCTTGCGGGAGAGTGGGATCCGGAAAAATATCACGACACCTTCCAGGAAAATCTGAAGAAGCTGATTGAGACGAAGCTGGAGGGCGGTGAAGTGCAGGCCGTTGAACAACCGAAGAAGCTGGCCCCGGTGGTTGATCTGATGGCGGCGCTGAAAGAAAGCCTGGCCCAGACCAAGAAACCGGCCGCCTCGGAAAAAGTGGCGGAGATGCCATCGAAAAGCCAATCGAAGGCACGCCGTAGCCGCGTCTAGATAAGGCCGTTGTCGAGACGGGGCTTGCCGCGTCTCCTGCCGGCGGCGCTCCAAACGCCACGCTTTCCTGTTCAGCGGCCAGACGCGGCAAGCCGCGTTTCTACGACAATTGGTCGAATATCGCCTTGTGGGAGCTGCCTCCGGCAACCAATCTCGCCTCTCGACGCTTCTCACCAATGCGGCGTGGATACCGGCGAGCTTCGCTCGCCCGGGCGGCCGTCCCTACGCGACTTAGAGCAACTGACTTAGAGCAACTGATTTCCCCTCTCGACCCGGTTCCCGATACAATATCGGATTCCGCGTAAGACTAATTTTTCCATGGAGTTTGAATGAAGCGGTTTCTCTGGCTGGGGTGCGTGCTGTTCCTTTATCTGATCTGTACCGGCTGCGGCGATACCTTCCGCCCGATCATCATCCCGAATCCTCCACAATTTCCCAACCCGAAGGCGTCGCATACCGTGGTGTCGATCAACGATAACGGGACCGCCGTGCCGGGCAGTACTATGGTGATCGACGTCTCCGGCGACACGGACGTGAGCGTGAAGGACGTCGGCGTTGCTCCGGTTCATGCTGCGCAGCAAGCCGCCAACCAGGTGCTGGTCGTAAACCATTCTGTGCCGGGCCAACAAAACACCGTCGATTCGCTTACCAAACTGACCTTTAACGGCACGGTTATCTCCAGCGCCACCACGATCAGTTTGCCAACGGGTTCGGAGGCGGACTTTGTGGCCGTTGCCCCGCTGGATACGACGGCATACGTGACCCTCTCGAGTTTGAACGCAGTCGCTGTCGTGAGCACGACCAGCAACAACCAAGTCGCCACCATCCCGGTCGGAAACACTCCGTATGCCATGGCCGTTACGCCCGACAAGAGCAAGCTCTACGTGGCGAACGAGGGCGACAATACCATCAGCGGTTTCAACACTGTGGACCGGTCAGCGCGAGTCGGTTCACCCGCGACCACCAGTTCGGCGCCGATCTGGCTGGTGCCGCGTACCGACAATCAGCGAGTGTACGTTCTGGAACAGAACGGTACTCTTGCGTGGCTCGATACCACCTCGACTGCTGGCCCTGATCCGCTCACCGAAACAGCGATCAGTGTGCCGAATGCAACCACAATGACGTACGACCCCAACAAGAACCGGCTTTATATTGCTGGTGGAAATCCCGGCGAGCCCCAGGTGGCGATCGTCGATGTTTCGCAATCCGCTCCGGTTCTTCTCAAGACAATTTCCATCCCGCCATTTACCCTGCTTAACCTTTCCTCGGTGCCCGCTATAGCGGCTGCCGCCGCGGCCCTGCCCGACGCAAGTCGAGCTTACCTGGCCTCTTATGCCACGCTGCCCAGCCAGTTCACTGTTTCCTCCGTGATGGGAGACGGAACCACCGCCACTTATGCCTACACGTTAACTTCAGGGCATGACTTAACCCCGGGCGTCAGTGTTACCGTCACCGGCACACAACAGAACGGATTCGACGGAACGTTTGTTATTGGGGCGATTGTGAGCGGGACGACTGCCTGCCCAGGCACGTGTTTTCAGGTGCCCAACCTCACCACTCTCAGTTCGATGTCCGTGACGGCGTCGGGCACTGGCAGCAACATCTTTCCGCAGGTCACCGTGGTAGACGTGGCATCGAACACAATCAAGTCCACATTTGGCATACCTGGCTTTCCGGACGCGACTGTTGTGGGCTCTCCGTATTATGTTAGTGCCTGCGTCGCTCCGACGACTTTTCCCGCCCCGACGACCTTCCGCTTCATGATGGCGGCTGGCGGCGACAGTAGCCGCGCCTATCTGTCCAGTTGCGATGGAGGGAATGTCAACATCATCGATACCTCCGTTGACAACTACATCCTGAATTTGCCGGCCCCGGTCGGTTCGCGCGCGCCGATTCCGCCGAGCCAGCTCAACCCGCCGCAAAATCCGATGTTCCTCATCGCCGGTCCTTAATTGAATATCTTGTGGATGCGGGGCTTTGCCCCGCATGGACGGGGCGGAGCCCCGTCCATGCATTCAAAGAATGTTCTGCCGCTTTTGCGGGACACGAAATTGGATGGGATGAGTTGCTGTGTTGAGCCTTGCTGATGAGCTGCGGGCGATGTTCTATCCCGCGACCGCGGAACGTTCCACCGCCCGGCGGCGATGGTAGCGTAGCGCTACATTCATGAAGACGTTTCCGCTGGCCGTGTTGAAGCACATCACCAGGGCTTCGGTGTCTTCGCTGCTTTTGCTGCCTTGCTCGGAAGTGTGCTGGGTGGGTGGGCGAACGTGGAAATGAAATCCCTGGTCGTTGAGCGTGGTGACGGCGTTGCCAATGATCTGGTTGGCCAGCTCACAGACCGCTTCGCGCACCAGGTCTTCGTCGGTCTCGGACACGGCGACGCCCGCCAGACGGCTGGCGAGTTGCACCGCCGCTCCCAGGTCCACATCAAAAATGATTCGCCCTTCAATTTCGCCCGTGAGGTGAACCTCGGCAGCGACCCCTTTGCGCCGGTAGGCCTCCTCTTCCATGCTCAAATTCTCGATGGAAATCGGTGACTGCAGCCCCTGCGCCAGTACGGCGTCGGCCGAGTTAATGAAAGGCTGAATTAAATCCATCCGCATGAACTAGGCTCCAGCTCCCGCGCTTTTGGCTGTCGTTCCATCGTCACGCATCACGTACTTGATGACTTCGTAGAGAACTTCGGGCTTCACCGGCTTCTGCACGAAGTGGCGGGCACCCCGCTGCAGTGCGGCCACGATGTTCTCCTGGTAGCCGACTGACGACACCATGACGATGCGGGCGCTGGGATGGTCGCGCACGATCTTTTCCGCCGCTTCGATGCCTTCCATCTGCGGCATGGTGATATCCATCAGAACGATGTCGGGAGTCAGCCGTTCATACTCGCTGATCGCGGAAACTCCGTCGCCCGCCTCGCCGATCACCTGTCCGCCGAAGGTTTCCACCATCCGGGCCAGATTCTTGCGGGCAAACACCGAGTCATCCACGATCAGATAGCGCACTGGCTGTCCGTCTTCGCTCCGTTTAACGGGCGCAAACTTTTCCATGGTACTCCTCCACACGTATCACTAAAACACGATCTACACACTTTCGGGTAGATAACTCTAGTTACTTCCGGCACTGGTCGACCGCTTGGCGTCGGTATGGTCCCCTCGGCCGCGTTCGGGCGCACAGTACGCTTGCAAGATGTTGGGCAGATCCTGGAGGTCCGCGACGCGCATCGCGTAGCCTCGTTCGATGGCTGCCTTGGGCATGCCAAAAACCACGCATGTCTCTTGGCTCTGGGCCACGGTGTACCCCCCCGCTGCGCGAATCGCGCCCAGGCCGGCTGCCCCGTCTTCTCCCATGCCCGTCATCAATACGGCCATGGCCTGGGGACCAAATCCTTCGGCCACGCTATGGAACAGCACATCCACCGACGGACGGTGGCCGTTCACCGGGGCTTCCTCCGCCAGCACTGCCACGTTGCCCAGCGGCAATTTCTTCACTTTCATATGCCGGTTCCCGGGACAAATCAGCGCACGCCCGGCCACCAGCAGATCGCCCGATTGCGCTTCCTTCACCCGGATGGGGCAAGTCTCGTCCAGTCGCTTGGCAAACAGTTCCGTGAAGCCATCCGGCATATGCTGCACCACCAGGATGCTGCCGGAAAAATCCGAGGGCAGCTGCGAAAACAGGTATTGCAGGGCGTTCGGTCCCCCGGTCGACACGCCGATGGCGATTATGTGCGTCGGTGCGATCGGCCGCAGCTTGGGCGGCAGCTCCGCGCCGTATATCTCTTTTGGCAGGAATTGTGTTTGCACCCCCGCACTTTGCGCTGCCGCCCGGATCTTCTTGATCAGCTCGGCGGCAATTTCGGGCATGCGCGCGGCCACATCCTGCGGCTTGGCTACGAAATCAAACGCGCCCAGCGCCAGCGCCTTGAGCGTGATCGAAGCTCCCGCAGTGCTATGCGAACTGACCACGATTACGGGCACGCGCCGGTGGCGCATGATCTGTTTCAGCGTATCGATTCCGTTCAGCCCGGGCATTTCGAGGTCGAGCGTCACTACTTGCGGCGACAGCTCCTCGATTTTCTTCAAGGCAAAATGGCCGTCCATCGCTGTGCCCACCACCTCGATCGAATCGTCCTGCTCGAGGATCTTAGGAATCAACTTGCGCATCAGCGCCGAGTCGTCCACGACCAGCACCCGCAGGGGCCTTCTCATGCCTGGCCCCCGGCCGTGCCCCGGGACCGCATGACTGCATCCTCGATACGCGACTGCGCTGGTATAACGCTCGACAGCAGACCCACCATCCGGGGACCGGTTACATCCGCCCGCCCGCGCGTAAAGCGCTCCATCAGGGCGATCATGTTGAGGATGAGAACCACCCGCCCATCACCCAGAATCGACGCCCCGCTCACCAGGTCGGTGGTGATGGACTGGTCATCGAGCGCCTTGATGACCAACTCATCTTCGCCCTCCAGCCCATCGACGATGACCCCGAATTTGCGTTCCCCGCTGTTGATTACCAATACGAAGACCTTGTGTCGCGCCGTATCCGGCCCGCTCGGAGGTTTCGCGCCCAGACGCAGCAGCGGCAACACGTCATTGCGCAACTGCAGCACGTCGTAGTGCTCCACCTGATGAATCTCACCTTCCACGGTGCGGGCGATCTCCGCCACCGCGTTCAGGGGCAGGGCATAGAGGCGCTCTTCTACTCGGAACATCAACGCCCGGATAATGGCCAACGTCAGGGGAAGCCGGAGACGGAAGGTGGTTCCCTTTCCGGGTGCGGTTTCGATCTCCACCGTTCCTTTCAAGCGTCCCAGCACGCTCTGTACTACATCCAGCCCCACGCCGCGGCCCGAAAGTTCGGTGATCTCTTCTGCCGTGGAGAATCCCGGCCGTAGGATCAGATCCAAAGTATCGCCTTCGCTCAGACGGGCAGACTGCTCGGCAGTCAACAATCCTTGCGAGAGGGCGCGCTGCCGGACTCTTTCGGCATCGATGCCGGCCCCGTCGTCGGAGACCTCGATCACCACCTGATTCCCCTGGTGATACGCGCCCAGCCGCAATGTCCCCTTTGGCTGCTTGCCGGCGCGAACCCGCTCCTCGGCAGTCTCGATCCCATGGCCAATCGCATTTCGCACCAGGTGTGTGAGCGGCTCCGCAATCGCATCCAGAATGCTTTTGTCGAGATCCGTTTGGCCGCCGCGAACCATGAGTTCGACTTCCTTGCTGCACTGCCGTCCCACGTCCCGCACAATGCGGGGGAAGCGTCGGAAAAGCTGGTCGACCGGCACCATGCGAATCTTCATGACCGAGTGCTGCAGGTCATTCAAAACCCGTCCCTGGAACGCCATGGCATCGGCAAACTTTCCCCGCAACGCATCTTTCGGGAAGCGCTGTCCAAATTCGAGCAGCGTCTGCTGCAGCATCGACTTGGCCAGGATCAGTTCACCGACCAGATTCAGTACGCTGTCGATTTTTTCCGCATCCACGCGCAGCAGATGATCCGGGCCGGCCGGGAGTACGGGGACGGCGGCGGGTTCCTCATGGAGGAGCGCTTCGTCGCCAGCACTGTCGGGTGCGGCATTGGATGGAAGCGCGGCAGCCGCTCGTGATGCAGTCTCACTTTTGAACAGCAAATCTTCGGACTCGGAATCAACAATCTCAGAATCAGCAGCGTTAGTTTCCGGAACCGAAGCCACCGGAAGCGCTTTCAACAACGTCTTGGCGCTTAGGGCCGTAACCCTCACGTTGAGCGCAATGGTTGGAATGTTGCACTTGGCCTTGATCTGCTCGGCCGGTATCTCCGACACAAGCGCCGCTTCAATGCGCGTGACGGGCTCGTGACTGCCTTCGAGCGGATAGAGAGCCAAGACCTCACCCAGTCCGGAGAGAGCCAATTGGATCATCTGGCGTCCGGCGATCGGCATGGCGCATTGCGGGTCGATTTGCACGATCACATGGTGGACGGGATTGCCGTCCGCGAGTGCCTGGGCGATTGCCAGTTGCTCGTACTCCGTCCACGGGACGGTCTTAGCCTCGGGTTTCTTCGTCTTCTTTCTCGCCTTGCTTCCTGATTCGGCCGCGAGCCCGGGATGTGCGAGGCGCGCGATGTCGGCTCGCAAGGCCTGGATGCTCGGAAGTTTCGTCCCTGTCCGGTATGCCTCCAGCAAAGCCGCAAACACGTCGGCCGCGCGCAACGCGATTTCGGGAACCAAGGCCGCAGCGTCCGTGTTCCCCAGTGTCAGCACGTCCTCGAATTCGTGGGAAAGTTCGCTGAGTTCGCGGAAGCCGCAGGCTGCCGAATCGCCCTTCAGCGTATGCACGGTCCGCCGCAGGCTGCGGGCGGTCTCCGCATCGCCGGGCGATTTCTCCAACCGCATCGCTTCCTCGTTTAGCTTCTGAACGAGTTCCCCCGCGCTTTCGAAAAACAACTGGCGGAGTTCGCTCATCCGGTCGTCGGGGGGGGCGCTCACGCCTTTGCCTCGATTCGCTGGTACGCCGTGCCGCTGTTGCGATGCACCATCTGAAATCTGTCCGTCAGCCCCAGCAAGCTCTCGGCGTGCCCGACAAACATGTATCCCAGGGGATTCAAGCAACGGTAAAACTTCTCAACCAGCCGCTTCTGCTCGGCTTCGTCGAAATACATCATCACGTTGCGGCAGAAAATGATGTCGTTGCGCTGCGGCAGGTATTCCGTTTTCAGATTGTGAAAGTCGAAGTGCACCAGTTCTTTCACGTTCTTCTTCACCGCGTAGCGATCGCCCATTTTGTCGAAGTAGCGCAAGCGGTAACCGTAGTCGACTCCGGCCATCTGGTGCTCGCTGTAGGAGCCTTCCTGCGCTGCGCGCAGCACCGAATAGTTGATGTCGCTGGCCAGGATCTCCACCCGCCAGGGCGCAGGGACCATGGGCTTGGGAACGGGCGATTCGAAGGGCAGAGGATTGCGCAGATAGTAGTACGACATCGCATCGGCCACCTGCATGGCGATGGTGTACGGTTCCTGTCCCGTGGAACAGCCCGCGCTCCAGATTCTCAAACTGTAGTCTCGACGCTCCTGCTTGCGCCGCAGAACATCGTCCAGGACGTCCTTCTGAAACAGATCGAGTTGCGCCTTGTTGCGGAAGAAGCTGGTCTCATTGACCGTCAGGTTTTCCAGCAGCCGCGAAAGTTCCTGTTTTCCCTGCTGGCTGATGAGCAGACGATAGTAGCTGTAGAAGGAATCCAGTTGGCACTCCTTCAACCGGCGCAGCAAACGGTCCTGGAGAAAGGGTGTTCGCCGGTCGTCGAAGTGCATACCGCACTCCTGGTAGACCAGGGCTTGCAGGAGTTTCAATTCCGCTTCGGTAAGTGCGGGTATTTCGGTTGTGCTCATGTGGGTTCGTTTTGGTAGCTATTTTCCGGCTGCGGCACCCTTTGTTCCTGCCCCTGCCGTCCCCGCCTTACCAATCCCGGCCGCGGCCGTCTTTTCCGCTGGTTTTTCCGCCGCCGTCTCGTTGCCAACTTCGCGGGCCGCCAGCACCTTGCTGATGTCCAACAAGATGATCAGCCGTCCCTGGTACTTGCCCAGGCCCGTCACGCAGTCCAATCCGCCTTCCTGCATCATGGCGGGCGCAGCTTCGATTTCGCTCTCGGGAATCTTCAGGACCTCCGACGCCGAGTCCACAATCATGCCCGCGAGCCGGCCGCGGTGTTCCACGACCAGAATGCGGCTGCGCCGGTCGATCCCGGTCGACGGCTGTCCGAAGCGTTTGCGCAGGTCCACCACTGAGACAATTTTTCCGCGCAGGTTGATTACGCCTTCCAGATAGTCGGGCGCATCCGGCACCGCGGTGATCTCGGGCACGCGGACTATCTCATGCAGCGACGTAATGGGTACGCCATAGGTCTCACGGCCCACCCGAAAGCCCACAATATGTGTTTCCCGGCTCATGAATGAAAATCCCTCAGCGAGATCCTGCCGCCGCGCTCCGGGCTGTGCTTCCGAACCCGGACGAGTTTTCGTCGGTTTGGTTGTTCCGCAACGCGAAGCGGTCCATCGATTCGAGCAGGCCCCGTGACATTTTCGACATTTGGTCGGACGAGGCCGCCAGCTCGGTCGAGCCCGACGTGGACGACTGCACCAGTTCCCGCATGCGCTCCATGGCCTGCACCACGGCCTGTGCCCCGGAAGCCTGTTCTTCGACGGCCGAGTTGATCTCGTGGGTGATTTCGTTCAGCCGCGTGGTAGCGCGCGCGATCTGCGACGAGCCGTGCGACTGCTCGTTGGTGGCAGCGCCGATTTCCTGTGCGAACTTGTAGACCTCGGTTACCACGTTCGAAATTTTGCGCAGGGCGCCGTTCAGTTCCTGTCCCAGATTCAGCCCTTCGTTGACGATGGTCGTGCTCTTCTCCATGTTGTCGACCGCTTTGCGCGCTTCTTTCTGGATGCTCGCGATCAACTCGGAAATCTCCTTGGTAGACTGCGCGGATTTCTCCGCCAGTTTGCGGACTTCGTCCGCCACCACGGCGAATCCCAGGCCGTGCTCGCCCGCCCGCGCCGCTTCGATCGCCGCATTCAGGGCCAGCAGGTTGGTCTGCTCCGCCAGATCGTCGATCACTTCCACGATCTTGCCGATGTCGTCGGCCCGCGTGCCGAGCGCGTCAATAATTTCGCCCGAAGAACGGATCGTGGTGTTGATGCGGTTCAGGCCATCGGTGGCCTTTTCCATGGTGCCGATGCCGCTGTGCACTTCTTCGCGAGAACGGTTCGAGATATCGAGCAGAACCTTCGCTGTATCCGCCACCCGCTGGATCGAAGTCACCATCTGGTCGATTGAAGCAGAAGTCTCGCTGACGCTCGAGGCCTGCGTTTGCGTGCTCTTCACCATGTTCTGCACGTTCACACTCATCTCGTGCATCGTGCTTGTCACTTCGTCGATGGCGGACGAGGTCTGCAAGCTATTTCTGGCCGACTCGTCCGACGCGCTGGCCACCTGGGTGGAGGCGCTGGCCACCTGAGAAGCGGCATCGCGCACGTTGCGTACGAGTCCGCGCAGGCCTTCGACCATGCGCGTGAATGCGTTCGCCAGAGTGTCGTTGGCAGAGCGCGGCCGGACTTCGACGGCGAGATTGCCCCCGGCAATTGCTTCGGAGACCGAGGCCATCTCCTTCAGGTACTTCACCATCGAATCGAAAGTCCTGGCCAGTTGCCCGATCTCATCTTTGCCGTGAACGTCAATATTGTGATCCAGATCCCCAGACTGGCCGATCTGGTCGGCCACGTGAATCAGTCGGCTCAGCGGTCCTGTGATTCCACTTGCCGTTCGGTAAGCAACGATGGCGCCCAAGGCAAGTGCGATGAGGGAACTGAATATGGCCGCAAGAATCGTCAATGTTGCTGCCGATTCATCGGTTCGTCGCCGCGTGTCCAGGAGTTGACGGTTCTCCTTGTCAACATCGTCGAGAACGTCGCTCGAACGCGACACCCATGAGTTCGGATCTTTTTGCAGATAGAAAATCTGTAGCTCGGCTACGGTGGCATTACCGCTGTCGACCGCCCGGCGCTTGTCCACCAGTGGATTGGCAAATTCTCCGGCCCAGGACTGCTCCAACCCCTGCACCTTTTCCAGGTTGCTTTTCTGTGGCGCGGAGTTTGCCAGATCCTGGGAGTGGTGGAGCGCGTCATTCAGCAGGCGCTCGCCTTCCGTCATTTTCTCCACGTCGCGGGTGTCGCCGCTGAGCAGGTAGTTCTGCAGGTGAAGCCGGTTCTGCATCATCTGGAAACGCACCGACGACGTCACCTCGGCCATCTCGATGGAACGCTGCGCCGCCGCCTTGGTCTCATGCTCGCGTTGCACCGCGATCAGGTTGATCGCCAGCAGCACCAGAACCGTCGCCAAGATGATGCCGAAACTTAGATAGAGCTTCTTTCCGATATTCATCTCCAACCTTCCTCGGCCAGCGCTTCGGGCTGGCGCCCGCTCACTGGGCCGGGTCAAAGTGGAATTCCACAATCCCCGTCGCCTCTTGCGGACCCGGCTCGAAACGCCACTTCTTCACAGCATCCATGGCAGCATTGGCCAACACCGGATGTCCGCCCACCACCTTGGCATCCTTCACGGAACCGTTGGGTGCGACCGTGATCATGACCTTCACGACGCCGACGATGTTCATGCGCCGCGCCAGATCCGGATACAACGGCGCCACTTTGCTCTTCACTTTGCGGGCGATTTCTTCCTGTCCCCGTGCCAGGGGGGCCACGATCACTGTTAACAGCAGTAGTCCCACCGCGAATCCGTTCTTCAGGGTTCGAATTGACACCACGTTACCTCCCTCGTCGTTGTGCATTTGCCTTATATTCGTGCAAGGAGCACATCAACGCCTACCAAAAGTTCTAACTGCGCATTACTTTAGTGATTGCTGCAAGGCCATGAAGAATGGATGTTTAGCTCCGCGGCGCTGCCCGCGAGCCCCGATGCGGGCGGTGCCGCACGATTCCTGCGCTAAGATTCCAGAATGAGACGCGGGTATCACTTTGGTGACAGTTCACAAGTCGGCACCGCCCCGTCTATTCCCTTGACTCAATTTGAGAATCAAGCGTACGTTTTATAAGTAATCCAATTGTTTTCAACCGCTTAGCTTTTGCGATTGGTGCTCACTGGCCACCCACACCGGAAACTCGGCTCCTGTCGACGCGTCTCAGTCTGACGAGGCGTTCCAGAAGCTTCTCCTTGAACTTTCCCGAGCCGCTTTTCATAACAGCGATCCCGCGCAGCTCATCCGGTCCTTTTGCGCGCTTACCCGCGCCTTCTTCCAGGCCAGCGGCGCTTATTTCTGGAGTCGCTCTGCCGACGGAGAACTGGTCGGAGCCGAAGCCGATGCGGACGACGCTGCGTCCTTTCGTGGCCTCAAAAGGCGCGCCGGGGATGCGTCCATTGCCATGGAGGCGGCGGAGAAGCGCCGCGCCTTTTTCATCCATCGCCTCGACGCTGTCCGTTATCCGTGGCTGGCCTCGAGCCACGCGCACGCTGCGATGGCCGCCCCTCTGCTGGTTTCGGGGGAGGCTGTCGGCGCCATCACATTTCTGAAGAGCGCTCCCGGTAGCGGCTTTGACGACGACGCCGTTGCCAAAGTCATGATCCTTGCGGCCCAACTCGGCACCGCGCTCGAGGCCCTCCGCTTGAACCAGCTTTCCCGTGAAGAGCGTCGCCGCGCCAGCATTCTCGTGGAAGTCGCCACCGCGCTGCATGGCTTGCCCGACACCGCATCCGTGATGGAGAGCATTGCCGATCGCCTGCGCGTTCTGCTGCATTCGCCCGCCGTGCTCGTCTTCGTCCAACAGGAGAAGCAGCTTCAGTTGCAGGCGGTGTCGAGCGAGGCCCCGAAACTCGCTCTCGCCATCCGTGCGCGTTTCCAGCAGAACGACCTCCGCTCGCCGATCGAGATTGCGACCCGCGCCGTGGCTGCCGGCGAGCGCCTTACCGTGAGCATCGACGGCGCCTCCCATTTCGGGGAGGATTCGCCCCCCGGGGTTCTGATCGCCGCCCCCTTTCGCACCTCGCGCTCGCACGGTGCGATTCTGGTTTACCCGCGTCTGGCCAGCCCGTTCACCCACGAAGACAAGAGCCTGGTGTCCGCTCTGGCCGGCTTTGGCGCAGTCGCCATTGCCAACGCCGAGTTGTACGGCATGGCCCGTGCCCAAGCCCGTGAACTGCACGAGATTCTCGAGATCTCGTTCGAACTGGGTTCCGCCGGAAAACTCGACGAGTTCATGCAGACTTCGGTCGTCCGCGCCGCCAGCTTCCTCGGGTTCAAGCGCTGCTTCATCGGACTCCTTGAAGAGGCAGAGTTCCACATTCGCTGGGGAGTGGAGAACGGCGAGCCCCGTCCCGTCGATATCCCGCTCTACGATGGCGTCGCGACCCAAACCTTGAAAAAGAAAAGGGTGTTCGTCGCCGAGGACGCTTCCAAGACTCCGGGCGCGAATCTGGATTTCGTAAAGACTTTCCAAATCCGCCAGCTGCTCGCCGTTCCCCTGCTCGGTTCGAACGGCGATGTGCTGGGGATGTTCGGTGTGCTCGACCGCATCGAGGCCGGACCGATCAATGAGGAAGACATCCGCCGCGCCCGCGCTCTAGCTGCGCAAGTTGCGATTGCCCTTGAACTGACCCAGAACCTCCACCAGTCCGAGGAGCACCGCCGCCGCGCCGAGGCCCTGGTCACGATCGCGCTCGAACTGAACACCGTCCTGCATCTGCCCGACTTCATGCGCAACTTCGCTCTGCGCGCGGCTGGGCTACTCGGGGGGCGCTCGGTGGCTCTCAGCCTTTTCCAGACAGCGGAGACGGACACCGTCCTCATGTGCGGCGCCTCCGAGGTTGACGACAAGCCGCTGCTGCGCCGTTTCAGTCAGGCGCTCAGTGCCGCACTGCCGAAATTTCCCACCGATGTGGCTTTTGCCCCGGCTAGCGAAGTCTTGGGGCCCGCTCTCGCCTCCAGTTTGAAATGGACCGATTGCACCCTGGTCCGGCTGGCTGGATCTTCCGGAGAACTCGTCGGCGTCCTTTGTCTCGCCGACCGCGGCGCGCCGCCCGCTGTTGAGGATCATCAGTTGCTGCGGGCCATCGCCGGGCATGCCAGCATCGCGCTGGAGAATGCCTGCCTCTTCACCCGCATGCAGCAGGCCAACCGGCACTGGCTGGACGTCTTCGATGCCATCAGCGACTTCATTGTCGTTCATGACGAGCAGCACAACGTTCTTCGCGTCAATCGCTCCCTGGCAGATTTTGTCGGCATTTCCGCCGACCAGTTGATTGGCGTCAACATGCGTGCGCTCGAAGCCCTTTCCACTGGAGCTTCGCCGCACTCCTGTCCCTTCTGCCGTACTGGCGAAGGTCTCGACGAGTATGTTCATCCCGTCCTCGAACGCACGTACCTGATCTCAACTTCGCGGATTCATGCCGCTAGCAGCGCCCAGTTGCAGACCGTGCACGTTCTCAAGGACATCACCGACCGGCGTGAAGCCGAACGCCGCTATCGCGAACTGTTCGACAATATTCAGGAAGGAATTTTCTTCTCCACGCCACAAGGACGCTTTGTCGAAGTCAACGATGCCATGGTTCGCATCCTTGGCTATAGCAGCCGTGAGGAAGTCATTCAGCTCGACATTCCTACCGAGGTTTATTTTTCTCCGCGCCGTCGGGAGGAACTGGCCGAGATGTTCGACCGCCAGGGTGGGCTGCGCAATCAGGAAGAGATTCTGCGTCGCAAGGATGGATCGCCGGTCCACGTATTCATCAACTGTTTTGCGGTGCGCGATGCGGCGGGCAACGTCATGCAGTACCGCGGTCTCATGCTCGACATTACCGGCCTGCGCCAATCGCAGACGGAGCTGCAGAAAGAGCGGGATTTCTCCAGCAAAGTCCTCAGCCACACGCAGAGCCTGATTCTGGTGACCGACACTGAGGGCGTGATCAGTTATGCGAACCGGCGCTGGAGCGGACTCGGCTTTCAGCAGAACCAGATCGTCGGGCATCCCTTACCCGATCTTTGCGCTCCCGCACGCCGCGATGCGCTGCGCGACGCGCTGGCCTCCGTGGCCCGCGGCCAACAGGTCGATAACTTCGATCTTCCCCTGGTTCGCGGCGACGGTGTCAGCGGCCAGTTCTCCGTCAATCTGAGTCCCATTAGCGGCGAGGACAACCGCGTCAGCAGCATCGTCATCGTCATGACCGACATCACTGACTCGGCCATTCTGCGCGCCAAGCTCGTGCATGCCGAAAGAATGGCGGCCGTCGGACAGTTGGTTTCCGGCGTTGCCCACGAAGTCAACAACCCCCTTACCGCCATCCTCGGATTCACCGATCTCCTGATGGAAAACCCAGAACTCCCGGAAAGCGCGCGCCGCGATCTGCGCGTGATTCTGCAGGAGGCGCAGCGCACCAAGCAGATTGTGCAGAACCTGCTCAGCTTCGCCCGCCAGATGCCCCCGCAGCGCCAGCCGGTGCAGCTCAACTCCATCCTACAACGCACCGTTCACCTGCGTTCCTACGACTTCATCAGTCACGGCATTCAGGTGGTCGAACGCCTCGACGAGTCCCTGCCCCAGATCGTCGGAGATTCCCACCAGCTCCAGCAGGTATTCCTCAACATCCTGAACAACGCCTACGACGCCGTCCGGGAAACCGCGCGACCCGCCCGCATTGAGATCATGAGCGCCCACGCCGGCGCATTCGTCGAGATTTCCTTCCGCGATAACGGTCCGGGCATTCCCGATCCCGGGCCCATAATTTTTGAACCTTTTTACACTACCAAGGACGTGGGCAAGGGAACGGGCTTGGGCCTGAGTATTTGCTATGGCATTGTCCGCGAACATGGCGGCGAAATTGTTTGTCACAACAATCCGGACTCTGAAGGAGCGACTTTTATCGTCCGTCTTCCGGTTGCATCCGAGACGGCATCCTTCGGGGCGGTGGCAGGAGTACACCCCAAATGACCCATACTGGAACAAAACTCGCTTGTGCGCCGGTGCTTCTGATCGAAGACGAACCGGCGGTCATGGCTTTGGTGCGCGCCGTTCTCGAGGGCCACGGATATTCCGTCGTTGCCATCGAATCCGGCGCCGAAGCTTTACGACTGCTCGAAACCGGCAATTTCCATGGTGTCATCTCTGACATGCGCACCCCCGGAGGTGTCGATGGCGCCCAGGTCTATGCCTGGATCGCCGCCAACCGTCCGGAACTTGCCACCCGCCTGGTGTTCATCACCGGCGACATCGCCAACGAGGAAACGGCTGCCACGCTGCGCCGCACCGGCGCGCCCTGCGTGGAGAAGCCGTTTCGTGTCCACGACTTCATTACCGTGGTCGAGCAGACCCTGGGCAAGGCCACCTCATGACCCAAGACTTTCGCATCCGCTTGCTGATTGTCGATGACGAGCAGACTATTCGCCGCCTGTGCATGACCGTGGGCGAGTCGCTCGGCTTTTCCTGCCTTGAAGCTGAAAGCGGCGACGCGGCCTTGGCCCTGCTCGAAGAACAACCCGTGCACATGGTGCTCACCGACATGGTCATGCCGCGCATGTCGGGAATCGAATTTCTGGAGCAGGTCAAGCGCGCCCATCCCCGCATCGAGGTCGCGGTGATGACCGGCCACGGCTCGGTCGAAACCGCCGTCCAGGCTATGAAGCTCGGCGCCTACGATTACATTGCCAAGCCTTTTGCTCCGCTTGATGACCTGCGGCTTTTCCTGCGGCGCATGGCCGACAAGGTTCGCCTCGTTGAGGAGAATATCTACCTTCGCGAACGCTCGGAAACCGAGACTTCACTCCACGGCATCATCGGCAATTCCACCGGGATTCAGAACGTCCTGCGCCTGATCTCGCGGCTCAAAGACACGCGTACCCCGGTGCTGATTTCCGGTGAAAGTGGAACCGGCAAGGAACTGGTGGCTCGCGCCCTGCATTTCCGCGGCACCATGGCCAGCCGCCCCTTTGTCGCCGTGGACTGCGGATCGCTCGTGCCCACGCTGATTGAAAGCGAATTGTTTGGCTACGAAAAGGGCGCTTTCACCGGCGCTCTTCGCTCCAAGCAGGGTCTGCTGCAATCGGCCGATACGGGAACCATTTTTCTCGACGAGGTTGGCGAACTTCCGCTGGAGATGCAAGCCAAGCTCCTGCGCTTTCTCCAGGAAAAAGAAGTGCGCCCCGTAGGCAGCAATCAAAAAGTCAAAGTGGATGTGCGCATCATGGCGGCTACCAACCGCGATCTCGACGCAGAATACAAGAAAGGAACCTTCCGCAAGGACCTTTTCTTCCGCCTGAATGTAGTCACCATTTCTCTGCCACCGTTGCGCGAGCGTCGTTCCGACATTCCCATCTTGGCGGCGTTTTTCCTGGAACGACTGGCGCCGGGACGGAGCGTCCAAGTCTCCAGCAATGCCATGAAGGCTCTGCTGGCCTATGACTGGCCGGGCAATGTTCGCGAACTGGAAAATTGTCTGGAGCGCGCAGTGGCTCTGGGCGATCAGCGCGTGATCGAAGTCAACGATCTGCCGTCTACGATCGCGAACTCTGAAGTGCAAGTGGAGTCGCTTCCATCGTCAGAATTTTCCGGCCGCTCCACCGACCTGGAAGATATCGAGCGTGCCACCATCGAGCGCGTATTTTCCCAGGTCAAAGGAGACAAGGCCCTCGCCGGAAAAATGCTGGGCATCAGCCGCGCCACCCTTTACCGCAAACTCAAGCGCTACAACATCGGCGCGCGCGAAGACTCGCCTCCGTCTGCCACCCTGCAATGAGGTTGGATGGCTCGTGTAGGACCAGGCGCAGCTCGGCTCACACCTCGAATTGCTCCGCGTCCTTGATCCTCGCCAACTGAGACACTTGTTTCATTCTGAGACACTCGTTTCCGGCGTGCCGAAAATTGAACTCGTTCCTCCCTCCCCCGGACGCGCTTAACTCCTTGTACATCTTTCACTTGTTCATAGGTTCATGACCTTCAAGTTTTTGGCGCTGGTCGTGCACCACTGAATGCCGATAAGGCAGAGCGAGCCTCCTCGCAGCTCTTCCAAACCGGGAAGAGGGGAGGCTCGGCTGCTCCAGCTTTAGGGGTCGAGGTTTACCGTGCCCAACCAGGCAACTGCTCGTGCTCTCGAACCAGACATCGTCGGCCGTTTGGCGCGGTTTTTTCCCGACGCCACGCCCGTGCGGATTCCTATCAAGCTGAGCCGTACCCACGGCAATGGCAACGGCGATAGCGGCCCCCATGAAAACGTCTTTTTGCAGGAGACCGTGATCGAGTTCGGCACACCGCGCGAAGTTTTGTTCGTGACCGACCGCCCGCTGGAATTCGCCGACCGAGTCCTGATCGAAAGCAACGACGGTTCGCTTCATGCCGAAGGCTCCGTGGTCGCGGTTCAATATCACCCGGGAAAGACGGCGGTTGCCGTCCGCTTCCTAAAACATGTTCCCAATTGGATTGTGAAATCATGACTGCATCCACCCAGCCGTCCTTTGAAGACCAGGGAGCGACACTCGTTGCCCTGCAGCCCATTTACTCTGCGCTGGTGCGCGAATTTGTGATTGATGTCGCCGAATGCCCCATCGCTGACGGGTTTTCGCCCTCGCCCGAGTCGGTCCAGCAGGCCGCGGACTGGTTTCAGCAGGTCGACGGACAAATCCAGGTTCACCAGTTGCGCCAGTTTCTGCAGACCACGCCTCTGGCCAACGAAGTCGTGCTCCGCCATCTTCTCGTGCACCACATGCAGAAGCCCACAAAGTCAAACAGTGACCGCGACAAGACCGATTTCCTGCTGGTCCAGTATTTTTCGCTGTGCGCGCCTTCCGGTCTCGAAGACGCCGACGTGGACCTCGACTACGTGGCCCAAGTGCTGGAGCCGGTGCTGGGCCCGCAGGAGCCGAAGCTTCCGGCGTGGCTGAGTTCGCTGGAAGCCATCATGCAGTCCGCCGCCCGTAGCAAACGCCTTAGCGAATTGCTGCACAGCGGCACGCTGGAACAGGGGCGCAAACTCAAAACGCAGAACGCGGCCCGCTACTTCGAGCCTGCGGCTATGGTGGCTTTCGCGCGTTTCAGCTTCATGATCCGGCGGATATTTTTCCGGCTGATGCATGACGATCTCAACGCGATTCAGGATGGCTTGCGTGAACTCGAGCGCCGCGGCGTCGCGACCATCGATTGCCGGCGCGCCCAGTTCTCCGCCGAGGAGCCGATTGGGCGACTGCGTATGATCTGTCAATCCTGGAAGGTTATGTTCCACGCTGAGTATTCTTCGGGCCAGCCGTTGCGCATGCTGGTCGATCTCCGAGCCGCGGTTGACGACGCGCTCCAGAACGGAGCCCGGAAGAATCCGCTAGCCAAGAGCGCGTCCGCGTCTGCCAGCCCCGGAGCGGGAACCAAGAAATAATCACCTGTAGAGACGGGGCTTGCCCCGTCTCCGGAAGCGCGGTCAGCCGCGTCTCTGCCGGAAATCAGACGCTCCCCCAAGGACAAGTTTTCAGAGCCAGAAAGAGACGATGAACATCCATCGCCCGACCGTCCTGATCCTCGCCAGCAATCCCGCCTTTTCGCGCGAGATTACCGCACATTGGCCGCAAGGGCCTGCCCCGCATTCCGCTGTTCCGGAATTTATCGTGCTCGACGAAGCCTTCTCGCACCACCTGCAGGGCAGCCACTACGATCTGGCGATTGCCGACGCCTCTGCCGTCGAAAAGGACGAAGACAAGAAAAAGACCCGGCGGCTGCTCAACAAACGCCTGAACAAAGATCTCAGGTGGTCCCTGGCGGCCACAGGGAAGCCGGCCATCGTGATTCACTCCGATCCCTCGCGCGACTTCTACAACATTCACGGAGCGGTGATCGACTTGCGTCGCGAGCCCGGACTCTGGCCGGCGATCGCGGGTCTGATCGGACGAGAAATTCTCCAGCGTTATCAGGCCGAGTCGCGTGCCCGCGAAGCCGAAAAAATCTGCGCTGCCGCCCAAACCGAGGCCACTCTGGGGCGCTTCATGGTCGAGATGCGCACCAACATCAACAACGCTCTCACCACGGTGCTCGGTAATGCCGACCTTCTGGTGCACGAGCCCGGACTGCCCGCCACTGTGCAAGCGCAAGCCGACGCCATCCGCAACATGGCGCTGCGGCTGCACGAAGTCTTTCAAAGGTTCTCTTCGATCGAAAAAGAACTCAGCGTAGCCGCGCGCGAATCCGGCAAAAAAGCGGCTCACGCCACCGCTGGCAGCTAAGGCGCGGAGCTTCGCTCCGCTGGGCGGGTCCTGAGGAGGGCGTTCGCCCCTAAGCGAGCGGTGCTAGAAGCCCAGGTCGCTCAATCCCGGATGGTCATCCGGGCGGCGGCCAAGCGGCCAATGATATTTGCGGTCTGATTCCTTGATCGGAAGATCGTTGATGCATGCCAGCCTCAACCGCATCAGTCCGTCATCATTGAATTCCCAATTCTCGTTACCGTACGAGCGGAACCAGTTTCCGGAGTCATCGTGCCACTCGTAGGCAAAGCGCACGGCAATCCGATTTTCCGCGAACGCCCAAAGTTCTTTGATCAGCCGGTAGTCCAGTTCTTTCGCCCACTTGCGCGTGAGAAAAGCGACGATCTCTTGCCTTCCGTTCACAAATTCCGAACGATTTCTCCAGCGGGAATCGACCGCATACGCTAGCGCGACTTTTTCCGGGTCGCGGGAATTCCAGCCATCTTCGGCTAAACGCACTTTCTGAATCGCAGTTTCGCGAGTAAATGGAGGCAGCGGGGGACGCGTAGTCATGATCTCTCCTTGCCCTGGTCGAAGTTTGGTGACCGATTTCGCATCTATCTTACCTAAAGGGTCGGCTTCGTCAACGGCCGAACCTCCCGTCACTGCTGGGGAAACCGTCGTAACTTGCGGGCGTATTCTCCCGACCTACACTTGCCTTCATGACCGTTATCTTACTTGTCGCGGCTCGTAATTTGGCGCGCACCACAGGCCGCAGAGCTTTAGCTCCGGCCCTGCTTGCGGTGCTTATCACGGGACTACCTGCGGCCTCGCAAGTCGCCCCCGCTCCCAAGCCACAGTCGGGAGAAGATTTGCCTGTCCGCGGGCGTCCGGTGCCGGTCGATCACGGCAAATTATCGGAGCACAACATTGAATGGCTGCAGACGCAGCCGCCGCAGGCGCAGATGGAGTTCCTGCTGGGTGCGGCCGTGAATCACGATCGGGGGGCTACCAACATGATTGCCGATATGGTCGGGGAATGGCACGGCAAACTGCATCGCACGCCACGCTGGGAGTCCTTGCAGGACACGGCCCTCTATTCGAATGACCTGCGGGTGAGAGCGGCAGCGATCGAGATCAATCTGGCCGTGGTCAATCTGGCGAAGACTGACGAAGCCGCTGATCGGCTGATTGAGTCGGCGAAGAAGTACCCTAACAATCGCCCGTATGCGGCGTGGGAACTCGGCATGCTAGCGAATCGCGGCATCGAGACCGGGCGCATCCACGAATTGCTGGCGGAATGGATCCACGATTCGAGCCAGCAAACGCGTTTCTGGTCGGTCGAAGGGCTTGCCCACATAGGAACCGATGACACGATTAAGAACTTCCTCGACGTGTTTCGCAACGAACCTTCGTTAGATGTCCGGGAACGCGCGGGCTGCAGCCTAGCGAAGTCCGGGATGCTCACGCGAGAGCAACGCATGAAGGCTGTGCCCGGCCTGATCGAACTGGGCGATGACCCGTCGCTCGACGCGACGACGCGCAACTGGGTGTACCAGGCGCTGCGCGAGATCACCAACGTCAATCTGCCGAACGATCCCGCAACGTGGCGCAACTGGTACGCTACCCACGGCGCGGAGAAAGCCCGGGAATTCGGCGCCGATTCGTGGTCGGTGCTGGGAAATAGCTGAAGACTGCTTGGGCGTTTTCCGGGATTGGCGGTCGCAGCGTGACTCGCATTGACTGATTTGTCTAGTTTATCTAAAATAGACAATATGCAAACCGTTTCCGCGACCGATGCCAAACAGCGTCTCGCCGCGCTCCTGGACGCCGCCCAGCGCGAGCCCGTCCTCATCCGCCGCCAGAATCGGGATGTTGCCGTCATCATGTCGGCCGAGGAGTACGAGAGGATGCGCGACCTTGCGGCCGCTGACTTTCAGCGGTTTTGTGACCGGGTTGCGGCTCAGGCCAAAGCTCGCGGCATGACTGCATCCGTCCTGCGTAAGTTATTGAAGGATTGATGCGGGCTCGCGAGCGGATTGTCGCCGATACCAACTGCCTCGTCAGTCGGCTTTTGCTTCCGTCGTCGGTCCCCGGCCGGGCTGTGCGTCAGGCTGTGGACCATGGCATCTTGCTGGTTTCCGAAGCCACCATGAACGAGTTGGCCGACGTTCTGGCGCGCCCAAAGTTCGACCGCTACATTAGCCTCGAAGATCGCCAGCAATTTCTGCGGCTGCTGGGGCGGGTCGCTGAGTTTGTGGCCAGTGTGTTTACGGTCCGAGAATGCCGCGATCCCAAAGACGACAAAATTCTCGAAGTTGCGCTGAGCGGGAAGGCCGGACTAATCCTAACCGGCGACCCCGATCTGCTCACGCTCAACCCGTGGCGGGGGATTGCAATTCTGTCCCCGGCGGAGTATTTGAAGCGCTGATTCACGCACGGCACAACTACTGTTGAGGGCCAAGAGCCAGCTTCTGCGTCCGGGGAGTATGAAACCTCAAACTCCGTTGATTCCTATGGACTCGATAAATCGCGTCGCCTCTAGATAGAGCGGACGAAGGTGGTCCGGTCCAAGTGTGAGGATAGCCCCCGCAAGCCGCGGACAATCGTGTCTCTTGGAGAACTCTCGACCTACAATAAGTTTTGCAAAGCAGTCTTTTAAACGATCTGAGCCCTTTTTAATAGACACCGATTCGGCCAACACTTTCGCAACCTCGTCGGGAGTCGGTTGCGATTCCTGCTGGAGAGCAGCGGCATCACGGCCAAGAATATGAGCAATTGCAGCCTTGTGGATAAGGTAGTCTTCCAGTTCCGGTTTCTCTAAGAACGCCACCGAAGATCTACCCTCGACGTTTAATATCTTCTTGAGTTCCTGTCTTTCCTCCTCATCCCAGTCGCTAGAATCAAGTAAGAGACCGACGGGAACCCGAATTTGAGAAGTGGACGCGTTGACGATAAGGCGAATAAGGCCTAGCGCCATTTTCGGCTTCTTAAGCTTTCCATCTCCGAAGATTTCAACAATCTTGGTTCGGTCGTAAATGCCCGTGGTGTCGAATAATTGGAATATCTGCTGTAAGACCGCAACATCTGAGGGGCCCTCGACAAATAAGACCCTGTCGTATGTAAAGAGATCCATGTTTGCGATACCCAACAAGGAGCAAATGTCCTCAACTGTTGAGAGCGGTTTAATAGTGCTACCTTCATTCTCGTGATAGGTAACCGCCATTAACCGACGCCGTGCATGACTTGTTGTTAGGGCTGATTGGGTAGTTACACAGAAGATGTGCTGGGACTCACGCCCGAAGGCCTCGAGAATACGAAGAAGACTTCTTTCAGCAGCAGGATGTAGATTTGAATGTGGCTCATCAATCAGAAAAATGGTTGGGCGAGGTTGGAGGATTGCTCCTGTCAACAAACACAAAATCTGCTGTACGCCAGTCCCCGAATGAGTCAATGGCACTGACCTGTCATGTGCGAGGTCAAGAAATATTTCGGGAGGTCTATTCCCCTCTTGCCCGGGTGGTTCGTAAGGAACCTGGGTACGGATTCTGCGTATCTCCGGGAAGATCCTTCGCATTTCCTCCACGATTCTGCGGAAACGCTCTTGGCCGTCAGGCAGATCGGCCGTCGTGTGTTGGGCCGTCGCCAGGACCTCCGCTAGATTGCCCGCGTCAGTGTCGAGCTCAACGCTGCGCCTGTTGCTCCTGCCCGGCTGGAGTGTTCTATGGGCCTCAAGCAAGACCACAGTAGACAGAATCGAAGGCCAGCACTTTGCTAGGATGTCATCCCCTTTGGCAAACCTAAAAAGCTTCTTGTCGGGATCGGACGTTCCGAGCATCTGGATGTCAAATTGAGGAGGTTGCCAAGTGTTCGGAGGCGCAGCACCAAACGGGTGCAGGAGGGCGTATTTCCTGCTTTTCTCGTCGTAGTGAAAGATGTTGGTTTCTTCCCGATTTCCATTGTGCAGACGGCTAACGATCACCTCTCCACGAAACCCTATTCGTCGATTAGCATCAATAACCCAAGTGAATCGGAATGTTTCGTTTGAGTCTGCAAATGGAGGGTACTCGGGGTTACCCGCAAGCCTACAAATGTTCCCTAGCACAGCATTTCTGTAATTTGGAGCGAGTGGAAACTCAACGGTGATACACGGGAGAACGTCCCGCTGCATGTAGCCAGCCAAAATACTCTGAAGTGTCATTTGCCAACGGCGTTGGGGTTCTAGGTCGGCTCCTAACGTTGCGAGAGACCAAAGAAGTGCAGTCTTCCCGGCATTATTGATGCCGGTGAAAACGTTCAACCCTTCCCGAAGCTCAAAGGGGCCACTGTCGTTGAAGCTAGCAAAATTCTGAATGCGAATCGAGTAGCTCATCGACTGGCAGGCGGCCAAATCTCCCGACAGGAATTGTAGCGCACCCTAGCGTTCAATGTTTGTACCAGTATTAGCGTAGTGGAGAACCGAGGGCGGACGGCTCTACGCAAACAGAAATTCCTTGGTGCGCAGTTCCTTGATCGTATCCCGCAGCTTGGCCGCCTTCTCAAATTCGAATCGCTTGGCGGCTTCCCGCATATCGCTCTCTAACTTGGCAATATAAGCGTCCAACTCTTCCTGCGATTTCAGGTCTGGGATGCCTTCGGTTTCGGGGCCGGTCAGATCGGTGTAGTCGGCGCCTACGATCGCGGCCAGGGTCATGTCGAGGGGGCGGATGATGGATTCGGGGGTGATTCCGTTTTCTTCGTTGTAGGCCTGCTGGATGGCGCGGCGGCGGTTGGTTTCGTCGAGCGCATGCTTCATGGAGTCGGTCATGCGATCCGCGTAGAGAATCGCCCGGCCGTTCAGGTTGCGGGCGCAGCGTCCAATGGTCTGGATCAGCGAACCGGCGGAACGCAGGAAACCTTCTTTGTCGGCATCTAAGATTGCCACCAGCGACACTTCCGGCAGGTCGAGGCCTTCGCGCAGAAGATTGATGCCGATCAATACATCAAACTCGCCTTTGCGCAGGTCGCGCAAAATCTTCACCCGCTCCAGCGTTTCAATTTCGGAGTGCATGTAACGGCACTTCACGCCGACCTCGCTGTAATACTCGGCCAGATCCTCGGACATGCGCTTGGTAAGGGTGGTCACCAGCACACGCTCGTTGCGGGAGACACGGTCGCGGATCATGTGCAGCAGGTCGTCGATCTGTCCCTTGACCGGACGAATCTCGACGGGAGGATCGATCAAACCCGTCGGACGAATGATCTGCTCCACGACCACGCCGGACGACTTCGTCAGCTCATACGGACCAGGGGTGGCGGACACATAGACGAGTTGGTTGGTGCGATGCTCAAACTCCTCGAACGTGAGCGGACGGTTGTCGAGCGCCGAGGGCATGCGGAAGCCGTATTCCACCAGCGTCTGCTTGCGCGAGCGGTCGCCGTGATACATGCCATGAAGTTGTGGCACTGTCTGGTGCGACTCGTCGATGAACATCAGAAAGTCGCGGGGAAAATAGTCAAGCAGCGTCGGCGGCGGCTCGCCGGGCATCCGTCCGGTGAAATGGCGCGAGTAGTTTTCGATGCCGTGGCAGTAGCCCATGGCCTTGATCATCTCGAGGTCGTACATTACGCGCTGATGGATGCGCTGCGATTCCACCAGCCGTCCTTGCTTCTCCAGTTCCACTTCCCACCACGCCAACTCGGCTTTGATCGAAGCGACCGCAGAGGCGCGTGTTTCTTCCTTCATGACGTAGTGCGTCTTCGGATAAATCGGCAACCGCACATAACGCTGCTTGACCGTCCCGAACAGCGGATCGATCTGGGAAAGCGATTCAATCTCGTCGCCGAACATTTCGATGCGATACGCATTGTCGTCATAGGTCGGATAAATCTCGATGACATCGCCGCGCACGCGAAACGTCCCGCGCCGGAAGTCCCCTTCTGTGCGCTCGTAGAGAATGTCGACCAGCTTGCGAGTGATATCGGAGCGCTTGATCTTCTGCCCCTTTTCCAGGAACAGCATCATCCCGTAGTAGGCCTCGGGCGATCCCAAACCGTAGATACAGCTGACCGAAGCCACAATCAAAACATCGCGCCGCTCAAACAACGACCGCGTCGCCGAGAGCCGCAGCTTGTCGAGTTCATCGTTGATCGTCGATTCTTTCTCGATATAAAGATCCGCGGCCGGGACATAAGCCTCCGGCTGGTAGAAGTCGTAGTAGGAGACGAAGTACTCGACGGCGTTGTGAGGGAAGAAGCTCTTGAATTCGTGGTAGAGCTGGGCGGCCAGAGTCTTGTTGTGGGCCATGACCAGGGCGGGGCGGTTAGCGGTCTCAATCACTTTGGCGGCGGTGAAGGTTTTGCCCGATCCCGTGACCCCGAGCAAAACCTGGTGCTGCTCGCGGTCGAAGACACCCCGGGTCAGGGTTTCGATGGCGTGTCCCTGGTCGCCCTGGGGCTTGTAGGTGCTTACCAGCTTGAAGTCCACAAGCCATTATAGGGGAGGTGCCAATCGAGGGCTGTGGATGTACTTCCGTGTAAATATGTTCTTTGGTAGGGACGTACCCGGAACTTTGTACTAAGTGTTTCACCTTAGAAGCTGAGCAAAATTCCTGCAGATCTGAATCTTGAAGCGGCCTACAGTGACTTTTGTAACCCCATTTTCCAAGGGAAAAAAGCGTGCAACCGGAATTTTCACAGTTGGTTAACGTGAAAAACGCGATTTGGCCGCGTGAATGCAAAATGAGACGCAAAGACCCGAATCCAGATGCGTCCAGGGACCTGGTTGGAAGAGCCACTTGCGGCGACCGGGACGCGTCGGACAGGTGCAGTGTTTATGGAAGAAAAATTCAGCCAAGTGGGGCCACGGGAACGGCAGATCATCGATCTGCTGCTCCAAGGATGTGACAACTCGGAAATCGCTCGCGATTTGAACATTGCCGAGCGAACCGTTAAAGCACACTTTAACCGCCTGTTTCTGCGCTTTGGAATCAAGGGCGGCATCAAGCGGGTTAAGCTCGCGACTTTGCTATATAGGAGACAACTATGGTTGGAGAGACAGCAAACCACCGCGGGCCCAGCGAACGCGAACAGTTCATCATTCAGCGCGTAGCCGAGGGCTGCAAGAACCGGGAGATCGCCGATTCTCTCGGAACTACCGAGCACGTTGTAAAGAATTACCTGCGACTGATCTACGACAAGTTGGGATTGTGGAACCGCGTCGAACTGGCGTTGTGGTATGAAGCGCGTCAGCACGAGCAGGTTTACCACGCCTAAGGGTTTGGCGAGGGGACAGGATTCATGCCTTCATGACGGTGGAGGGACGGTCATTTCGCCCGTCCGGCTGGGCGGGACGCCCGGCGCTCCATCGTCGAATTGTTTCCGCCTGACTTTACTTCCACTGGACCGCGCCAGCCTCCACACACGCCTGAAGGTAGTCGGCGACGAGATTCACCGGTAAAGGCCCGTATTCGGCTGACACCGCGTCGCGTATCTCTCCCACCGTGCGCTTGCCGTTCACGAAGTTGACGATCTCATACGCATAAAGCTCGGACTGGTCGCGCACGTTCAGCATGGGAGTGGCTTCGCTGTTGATCAGCTTGATTTTTCCGTAACGATCTTTGCCCAGGCGTGCCAGTAGAACGTTGTCGTTCTGATAGGTCAGTGGACCAAACTCCCCGACGCGGATGGGTACACGTTTGGCATCGGGATCGCTGGCCCAGGACGCGGTGGGCGCCGTTGCTTTCGCTCCCCGGAACCTTGTCTGCGCGTCAAGCCAGTGTTGAAAACCGGCAGCCTGATCCGCGAGCGCCTTCGCTCCGTTTGCGTCCGCCGCTCCGGGCCCGCCGGTGAATTCGACTATGGAATGCAGGGTTGCGTTTTCCCGCTGCAATGTTTGATCCACCAGGTTGCGCGCTTCGTACCACGCCGCGCCCGCCTCGACTTGAGGATCATCGACTAGTTGTTGCGCTGGTCCGAAAGCCTGGGCAAGCCTGGCCTCGGCCTGCGCGGTGAGGAACGGCAGCAGTGTAGGAAGCTGTTGCGCGGTCACGCTCGCGTAAACATATCCTGAGGCCGCCCCCAGCAGCGCCACGCGGCGCAACTTGGTCGCATCGATCTGATCGAGGCTGTCGTGGTCGGTGTGGATGTAGATGTCGGGCCAGTCGCGGAGATAAAGCGACGGCACCGCGATGGTCGAAGAATCGTAGTCATCGTGATCGCTGCCGCTGGAGTAGGGCGTCACATCCGCAACGAGTTCGTTGCGAGTGCCTTGCCCGCCGGCTCGCGACTCGACAATGCCAGTGTCAGCCGCCATCTCGCCCGCCGCGTATCCGCTGGCGGCGGCGCGAATCGTATCGAGAAACAGTGCGCCCACATCGGTCACAAAACTCGGCAGCGACCACGGGGTGCCGGTAACGTGGAACACCGACTTATTCTTGAAAGGATCGCCACCAACCATATCCATGTGGATGTTGGCGCGCAACCGCTGCCGAATTTCTGGATGGCTGGCGAGAAACGCCATCGTGCCTTCGACCTCCGGTCCCCAGACGAAGCGCAGAGTGCGTTTGGGCCGCTGCAGTTGGCCCGAGTCGATCAAACGCGCCAGGATGCGTGCCGATTCGAGGATGGTCACGCAGCCGCTGCCGTTGTCGTTCGCGCCCGGACGTTCGTGATCGAGATGACAGCTGTAGACAATTTCTCCCGCAGCTGAGTCCGTCCCGGGAATTGTGGCGGTCACGACCGTCCAATAACCAGGGCCGACGGTTGCTTTCACGTGAGCATTCAGAATGACAGTCTCGGTGCCTCGCAACCGGGACCGCAACGCCTCGGCAGTCTGGCGCGAGACCATAAATGCGAAGCCGGACGGTTGACGCGCATTCAAATGCCCCCATCGAACTACGGTCGTGTCGAGGCCGGACCAGGCTGTGGTCTGGTTGGGCATGTCGCTGACGATGCCCGCCGCGCCATGCTGTACGATCGCCAATTCTTGTACTCGCGCCAGAACGCCATCGGCGAGCACGATCTTGCCGCGCACGTCCTTGCCCGAGTAGTCGCCTTCACTCGTGCCGTAGCCGACATCGACCAGTTCCGTTTCCACGTCGGCGCTGTGGCTGTAGTCCGCGAGGTGGATGGGATCCGTCTTCCAATCCCCAAGAAGAATGTGTTGTGGATGGATCTCCCACAGCCGGGCCTCTTCGACCGACCAGGCCAGGTACGAGCGCATCAGCCCATACTGCTTCGTTCCGTCGATCGGGAATTGCTCGCTGTGAGCGTCGGCGAGTCCGTACTCGCGCGCACGCTGGAGAACAAATTGCGCCGCTTGGTCAAAGTCGGCGGTTGCCGGGACGCGATGCAAGCCTGTTAAGTAGCGAAGGTTCTCGTAGGGAGCAGCGCCGCTCGACTCGTCTCGCAGGGCCGTCCAGTGATGTGGGCTGAGAAATGGTTGCTGGCCGAAAGCACAGAGCGTAGTCAAAACGACGAACAAGCAGATGAGTTGGAGGCGACGCATAAGGTAACGAGGATAGCATCAGCCAGCTGGATAAACTCAGTTGGCGTCAAGGCATCGCTTTCCTGTAGAGACGGGGCAAGCCCCGTCTCTACGGGAGTTCGGGAAAGAAGTTCACTACCGCGTCGAAGCCATCCTCATGGCCGGCACGCCCACGTCGTCGTGCGATTCGCCTTCGAGACAGACGCGATGCCATAATTCGAGATTGAGCAAGCGCCAGATGCGATCGTAGTTGTCACGATGTTTGGCGCGGTGTTCATCGAAGAGTTTCTCGATTGCCTCGCGTCGGAAGTATCCGCGATCTAGACTGCGTGGTTCGAGCAGCATGCCGCGAATTGTTTCCAGGCGTGGTCCGGCGAGCCACCCGCTCCAAGGCGTCGGAAATCCGAGCTTCGGACGATATAAGATCTCGTGCGGCAGCAGATCCTCCACCGCTTTTTTCAGAATCCGCTTGCCGGCTAATCCATGGATCTGCACTTCGCGCGGAATCCGGGTCGCGAATTCCACCACCACATGATCGAGAAACGGCACCCGGCTTTCGATCGATGCGGCCATGCTCATGTTGTCCTGCTTCATGAGCAGTTCCACCAAGTACGTCTTGATGTCGGTGTACAGCAGGCGTTGCAGCATCTCGCCCGACGAATGCTCCCAATACTCCAGGACATTCTTATAAGCCGTGCTGGGCGCGGCTTCCCGTGCAAACTCGCTGGTCAGCAAGCTGCTCTGCTCCACTTCGCCGAAGGCGGAAAAGAAATTATCGAAGTAGAAGGAGGCCCAGGAATTCCCATCCTTGGCGAGAAACGTGTGTTCCAGCTTTCGGCGCAGGGTCGCGCCCAGAAGGGAAGAGGTGGCGACCTGACTCCGCAGTCCGCGGCGCAGAAAGTCAGGAACGACACTACGGTACGCACGATCCATGGCCGCGTTCTTCAAGGTGAAGGCATAGCGCGTGTAGCCCGCCAGGGTTTCATCTGCGCCCTCTCCGGTCAGCACCACCGTGACCCTCTCGCGAGCCAGTCGGGCGACAAAATAAAGCGAGATGCTCGAGGGCCACACAATTGGCTCGTCTTCATGCCAGATCAAATGTGGTAAGGCTCCGAAAAAATCCTGTTCGCTGACCAGAACCTCATGATGCCGCGAATGAATGTGCTCCGACACCGTGCGCGCAAAGGGCAATTCGCTGTAAGTCTGCTCGGTATAGCCGACGGAGAAAGTTTCGACTGGCTCGCGTCGAATTTTCGTCATCAGCGCTGCCACTGCGCTTGAATCCACGCCGCCGCTCAGGAACACGCCCAGCGGCACATCGCTCATCAGGTGGCTGTTGACCGCACCTTCCAGCAACTCGCGATAGCTCTGGACGTAATAAGTTTCGTCGCGTGATTCGTGCGGCTTCGATGCATCGAGATCCCAGTACTTTCGGATTTCCGGTTTCGCATCCGGGCCAATCGTCATCGTGTGCCCGGGCGGTAGCTTGCGAATTCCAGCGTAGAAGCTTCCCTCGCCTGACAAATATCCAAACGCCAAGTACTCCGCCAGCGCCGCTCGGTTGAATTCTGGACGCACCCCGCCATGCGCAAACAAGACTTTGATTTCCGACCCGAACAGCAATCGCTCGGGCGTCAATTTGTAATACAGGGGCTTGATGCCGAGCCGATCGCGCGCGATGAAGAGTGTTTTCGTATTGCGATTCCAGATGGCAAAGGCGAACATGCCGCGCAGGTGCTGCACACAGTCCGCGCCGTACTCTTCGAAGAGGTGGATGACGGTCTCAGTATCGCTGTGGGTGACGTAGCGATGGCCGCGCGCAATGAGTTGCTCGCGCAAGAAGAGATGGTTGTAAATCTCGCCGTTGAACACGATCCACAGCGTGTCATCTTCGTTGGTCAGGGGCTGATGCCCACCCGCCACATCGACAATGCTGAGCCGTCGCATGCCGATGCCGGCCGCGCCGTCCGTATAGAAGCCTTCGTCGTCGGGGCCACGATGAGTGATCACGCGGCACATTTCGCGCAGGGCGGCGGCATTGGCCCGTGTGTCGCGTGCGAATTCAAGAATCCCAGCGATCCCGCACATTCAGTGTTTCTCCGCGTAAGTTGACGAATTCGCCGATGACGAACCTGCGCCACCCGTCAGTTCTTCGAACCGTGGGGTGACCGAAAAGTCGCCGGGTTGCGCGTTCATCACCGCATCCAGCCTTCGCCATTCGAAGAAGGCAGAGGGCGCCGCCGCCAGCAGTATTGGCTGTCCCTGCCATGCAACGTGCGTCCCGCCGATCACGACCAGATGCGCAAGCTTCTCGTCTTCAACACGGCAATACAGCACGCGGGCGTCCGAAGACCATGGACCGAAACTCCACGCCTCATCGCCGAGGGCAAAGAAGAACCCGTGGCTCTCGCTATGATAATCGAGTTCATAAACCTGCACCCCCGCCTGCGCCATGCTGGCGAGACGAGGTTCATCCTGCCGGACTGCAACACGATGCGGGAGGAGCACCGTCGCGATCTCCGCCGGGAGCGCAACCCGCGCATGACATCGCACCAGCGGTGCGGGTTGGAACGCTCCGTAAGCGGGCGAGAGCAGGGTTCTGCTGACTTCTGTTGCCCAGACCGTTTCTTCCGGCACGATCAGGGCCATTTTCGGCTGATCTGGCGAAGTGCCGGCCTTTGATACTTCCACGCGTCCCGAGGCCACAGTTCGTACATCGAGATCGGGGGCGAAGTGCCAGCGTATCTCCAGTTCATGTTCAGTCCGGCCGAGCGCCACATCGCGTACCAGCCACAGGCCGCCCGCAATCTTCAGCACATGCCGCCGATGGACAACCGGATCTGCCAGCCGCGCATATCCGTTATGGCTGCCGGCAAAGTAAGTAAAGCTTTTTCCTGCGGCCCAGGTTTCGGCAAGGATGGTCGGAATGTGGGTCCATGAGAAAGGTTCATCCACCACTGCTTGATCGGCTCCATCCACGCGGAGTGTGTTGTGCGCGCCTGTTCCCCTAAAGATGTTGCGATCGGCCGGATCTTTCGAAATGTAGACGCCGCTCCCCGAGTCCACCAGCCACCGCTGCCCATCCATGGTCAGGCGCAAGCTGAGAGCATCGGCGTGTCCGTGCCCCGAGCGGCCCACGCCCTGCGGACCGGAATCCACAACCATCGCCTGCGCGTTCGGGGGCGAATTTGCCAGCACGTAAAGACCACCGTCGGGAAAGGCGAGCGACCGAACGACGGCGCTTGCTTGCGTCTGAGAGAGTTCTTTGTCGGATTGATTTCCAAATAACCAGATTGCTTCCTCGGTCAGTTGCGCCGCGGAAAATTCCCGCGAGTACATCAGCGCGCCGAGCGCGAGCGGGTCCGTCATGTGTTCGGTCCGGTTGCGCCGCGGATTCCACAGTCGCCCACCATCGTCGTCGCCGAAGCCCTCGGCCGGTCCCGCCTGCGCCAGCGCCGCGACCACATCGAGCATCCGCCCCAGCACCGCGTCATAGTCTGGCGGAATCCCCATCCCATTCCGGGCGGCGAGCAACCGTGCATAAAGAAAAAAGTCGAGCGCGTAGACGTGGTAGTGCAGCGATTGCTCGAAGTAAACGCCGTCGGGACGTACCTGCCGCCCCGCCTCGCGCTGCACAATCTCC
>JAIQFA010000008.1 GCA_020073525.1 Terriglobia bacterium | reverse complement strand
GCAGGGTTGCGGGGGCGCCGTGAAGGCGCCCCCGTGTTGCTAGAGCAGCACCAGGAGCTGCGCGAGGATGATCTTGGCGATGAGCGCAACGGGATAGACCGCCGCGTACGACACGTTGGTGCGCTCCGAGCCGGTGTGCGCGTTGGCGAACGCGAGCGCGGCCGGCTGCGTGTGGATGCCCGCCAAAGTCCACCTTCGGAGCCACTCGCGAAGCTTCCGTAGCCTGGAAGTATGCTGGGTTCTGCTTGAAGCCGGCAAATCCCGCATACAGATTGTTGGGGAACTGCAGCACATAGGTGTTGTAGTCCTGAAGCGTGTCGTTATAACGCTTGCGCTCGACGGCAATACGGTTTTCCGTTCCCGCCAGCTCATCCTGCAAGCGCATAAAATTCTCATTCGACTTAAGCTGCGGATAATTCTCCACAATCAAAAGCAGCCGCCCGATGGCGCCATCCAACTGACCGTTGGCGGCAATCTTGTCGGAGGGAGTCTGCGCCGAAAGCAGAGCCGACCGCGCCTTGGCGATGTCTCCGAACACGGTCACTTCCTGCTGCGCGTATCCCTTTACGGTCTCGACCAGGTTGGGAATCAAGTCGGCACGCCGCTGCAGCACGATGTCCACTTGCGACCATGCCGCTTTCACCGCTTGGTCCTTGGCTACGAGATTATTTCTTACTCCGATGTACTGCCCAAACAGCCCCAGCACGATCACGATGAGGATCACGAGTACAATCAAACCCTTGCTCATATCACTCTCCTGATTACAAAGATTTATTACCGGTGGAGCGCCGGGCGTCCCCACCCGGCCCCATACGATTTTGACGGCGAGACGCCCGTCGCTCCACCGTAGGACCCCTCACGCCGCCGGATCTAGCATCTTGTCCACCGTCGCTGTCACGCGTTCCACTAAAGTCAGATAACGCGCAAACATGTCATTCACGTTCGCTGACTTCCGATCCTTCTTATGCTCGCGAATGTCCAGCAGTTCCGCAAACACGCTCGAATCAATCTCCAACTTAGCCGCCAGTACCGACGCTGCTTCCCGCTTCGATCCTCCGCTCTCATCGCCGAGAGCAATCAGCGCATGTTGGAACAACGTCCCAAACGCGGGCAGAGAGCGGAGCAATAACTCCCACTTCGCGTCGGCGTTCCCCGACACCACCAGCAACCGCTGGCGCAGCACAATCGTCTTCTCCCGCAGCTCATACTCCACCTGCGCCCGATGCAAGCGTAGCGGGATCTCCAAAGTCTTGAGGATGTCTTCTCCCCACAGCACCCGATGGTGCCGCTGCATATCCAGAAATTCGATGGAGAAAACATCCGCCGACCGCCGGATCTCCTCCGCGCTCATCAGCAGCGGCGGGCGATGCTTCTGCTTGCCCCACCATTCGATCGCCGGAGCCAGCGCCGCAATGGCCACGAAAGAAGTTTCGCGCAGCACGCACAGCAGATTCACGTCCGAGTAGTCGGCTACATAATCTCCCGCCGCCGCCGACCCGTACAGAACCGCCGACAGCAGATTGCTTCCCGCGGCCGCCCGCATTCGCTCGACGAACTCGCTAATCAGTTTTTCCGGACCCATTCCGCGCCTCTCACTTCTCTGGCCAGCGGAGCGACGGGCGCTCCACTACCAGCTACCGCCCGCCCCGCCACCGCCTGTACTTCCACCGCCGAACCCGCCGAATCCTCCGCCACCACCGCCGCCGCCCCCAAAACCACCAAACCCGCCACCACCATATCCACCGCGACGACCGCCGCCCATGTTGCTCAGCAGCAGACCCCACAGCAGACCCGACCAGAATCCAGATCCGCCGCCCCGTCCGGAACCGCCCCGCACGATCGCAGAAATGATGAGGATAATGAGGATGACAACGAACACCGCCACCCCTCCACCATTCGGAGCGGGCTGCCGCCGAGGCGCGGCCAGTCGGGGCTGATTCTCCAGCGTCACCCCCGCATCCTGCGCGATGACCGCGGCTACTCGGGCTGTGATCGACGTCACCGCTGCCGCGTAATTTCCGCTGCGCAGCAATGGCACCATCTCACGGCCGAACCCGCCTACCTTGCCATCGGGAAGAATGCCTTCCAGTCCATATCCGACCGTGGTCCAATACTTGTGATCATCCGTGGCCAGCAGGATCAATACGCCGCGATCTTTCCCTTTCGCCCCGATCCCCCATTTCTGATACAAGGCCACGGCATAACTCACCGCGTCTTGCCCATCCAGCGACTTCACTGTCACCACGGCAATCTGCGCCTGCGCCTTCTGCTCCACCTGCTGGCAAAGAGCGTTCAAATTCGCCTGCGTGCCCGCATCCAGAACCCCGGCGAAATCATTGACGTAGTTGCTCGGGCGCAGAGAGGCAATGGGCTCGGCAGCAATCCACACTGCCGTACCCAGCGCAATCCAGAGGATCGCCGCAACTCTCGCCAGCTTTTTCATTCGGGAAAATTGTACAGGAGCGCACGCCGCAAGGTTGGGCGGGACAACGCGTCCATGAATGCAGCGTCAAGGCAGGGATTCGAAATGCCGAGAGCAATGTCGCTCACTCCCGGCATTCGAAGCAATGATTCAATTCACAGCGATGCCGAAATTTGAGTGCCACTACGGGTTGACCCAGATGCTGGTCGCGGCACTGTTGTTGCTGGGGTCACGGTCGGGCGTGGTAAGGCGAACGCCGGCCGTCGCCTGGGTCCATCCGGAAACAGTTGGCAGCACAGTGATGGTGACGGTCTTGCCGGTGCCGGGCGCCATACTCCCAAGTTTGCAGGTCACGAGCGTCCCGTGCGTGCAACCCTTCGTGGCAGAGACAAACGTCGCTTTCTTGGGCAGAGCAAGCACGGCGAACACGTTGGCAGCGTCATCGTCCTGGATGTTGAACACCATCACGTTGTAGACCAGCGCTTCACCGACCTTCCCCGGGTTGGTGGAAGTGAGCGTGACTTGCATCTCGCTTAGTCCGACCTCAATGATGTTACTGGTTACGAAGGAGCTAATCGGGCTGACGCCATCGGCTTGGGCCGTGACATTGACATCGCGCGGCGCCGTGTCGGTGGGATGCACAACGATAATGAAATCGTGGGTCCCGCCGCTTTCCTGGAGTCGGTCGAGCGTGCACACGACAGTCAGTTGAGCCGATCCGGGAGTGAAGAGACAACCGCCGCTTGGCGACGGTGAAATCGGAAGGTCATCGTGAGTGAGGGTGAAGGTGACGACTACATTTGTGGCATCAACATTGCCGGTATTCTGGACGGTAGCGGTATAGGTTAGATTGCCGTTCGCGTCAATATCGAAGGTCGGCGACACCGTGAATTGGGTAAAAACCAGGTTGGCCTGTGCGTTAGCCACACCGGTCATGAGCAGGGTAAGAGTGAATACGGCGAGTGCAACGATGCACCGCTGAGTGATTGAGCGAATCATGATTCCTCCTAGGATGGTAGTGCGCTTACGCGCAGGTTAGTTTCTTAGGGAAGACTTGGAAGACCGCGGGGAAGGCTTTCGCTGCGGTCTGTTGATGCCCCTCACTTAGACATGCGACAATCGCGGGGAAATTGGTTCACAGAAATGCGCAAATGATGCGGAAAAATGGGGCCCTTGCATCCGCTCATCGCGCGAAATGATGAGCCCCGCATGATTTCGAACGCCAGCCCCAGCAACTAACAGGTCGCTTCCCGCCAGCCCCGGAGCCGGCGGGAAGCAGAAAGTGCTCTACTGAACGGTGAAAGTCCCAGGCGCTGTGGCGCTGCCGCCCTTCGTCTTGACCGCCACCTTCCCGGTTTTGGCTCCCGTTGGCACCGTGGCCGTGATCTGAGTGTCGGAATTCACGGTGAAGCTTGCCGCTTTGACTCCTCCGAAAGTCACGGTGGTCGTCTGAGTAAGACTCTGGCCCGTGATTACGACAGAAGTCCCCACCGGGCCGCTGGTCGGCGCGAACTTCGAGAGGGAAGGAATGACCTTAAACACCTGCGGCGTGGTGAGGTTGCCCCCCGGCTCCAGCACGGTCACGTTGCCAGTGGTTGCGCCCGCAGCTACGGTTGCGATCATGTAGGTGTCGCTGACCGCCGTGAACGTACCCGCGCCCGTTCCGAATTTCACGCCGGTGGCGTTGCTGAACCCTTGGCCGATGATCCCTACTTGCGTGCCGACCTTGCCGGACCAGATCACGACGATCGACGCAAACGGCTTCAACCCATTGGTGAAGCTGTAGAGCACACCATAGGCCGGGTTCTGGCTTCCGCCATGGGAGGTAGTGCCGAAGATCGTGCCATTGGTATGGAGCATGGGAGTTCCGAAAGGAGTGTCGCCCGTCGCTGTGGCGAAGTCGTGAAGGTCCGCAAAACTGGTTCCGGTGGTATTGACTTTGAATAAGGTACCCACGCTGTTGGCGCCGCCGCGAGACGCCACGCCATAGAGGAACTTGTCGCTTCCCTGCACAAGCCCGGCAGTCGGATTGGTCCCGTCGCTCCCCTGAAAGTTGTGAATTACCTTGTAACCGCCGCCGCCGGTCGTCATCACGAACACAGTTCCAACTCCGGTCGTTCCTCCCCAAGTAGTTGTGCCGTAGAGTTTGCCGTCCACCCCTTGCATAACTGGACCGGAGGGGTTAGTTCCGTCGTTGAAGCTGTGGATGATTTTCAGTTTCCCCTTGAGCGTCAATTGGAACACGGTGCCTTCGTTGAACGTGCCGCCATTTGGCGTCGTGCCGTAAAGGTTGCCGTCGGAACCTAGAATCATGGGGGCCACAGTTTGGGACGGAGCAGTGGCGATGATCGAGAACGCGCCGGACTGAGTGACTCGATAGATCTTACCGGGGTTGCTGCCGTTGTTCGTAATGCCGTAAACATTTCCGTCCGGCGCCTGGATCGGTGTGGCCCAAGGATAGGCTCCATCGGAGCCATCGGAGAAGCTATGGAACGAAGTCAATCCGCTGCCTCCATAGCCGAAAACTGTTCCCACTTTCGAGCTTCCGCCCCACTCCGTCGCCCCATAAAAGTTCCCGTCGAATCCGAGGCTGAGTCCGGACTGAGGGGAATTCCCGTCTGGGCCTTGAAAAAAGTAAATCGGGGTCACGACGCCGGTGACGGTAGAAACGAAGATTGTTCCGTCCGAGGAAAGCTGAGTGTCCAGGGTGCCATAGAGATTCCCATCCTGGCCCTGCGCCAGCAATGCAGGGTATACCGGATTAGCCCCTTCCGCGTGCCAATCGAAGTTATGGATTTGGGTATAGACTTGCGCGTGGACCAGCGCCGAAAACGCCATCAGCACAAGAACGCCGAGAGATTGACACAGCCTGAGATTTTTCATGATTTGCTCCTCCTGAAGCCTGGGAGATTTCTTTTGCACCCCGCCCCACAGAAAGGCGAAGCGGAAACGGGAGCGGGTGACTTTTCCCCGAAGTCGCCCTACCCCCGCATGACCGCACACTGACAAGAGCCCGGAACGGCTTAACCAATCCGTGAATCAACGATCGAGAACTGGAAAATCCAATCCAAGCTATTTCCCTACCCAGTAATGTGAGAAGCGCGGACAAATTGGCTCAAGAAATCCGCGAGAATCTTTGCGTGGCCCACCTCTAAGGTCATAACTCTTGTGTTTTCAGGTCATTGACAAGAAAATGCGGACAGGCTAAGCTTGCCGCCAAACAGCGCTTTCCTCCGGCGCTTTGGCGGTTGCATACTCTTGCCTCGTGAGACTTCCAGTCCGGTTACGGAGTTGCTCGTTCGCTGGCGGGGAGGAGACCGCGAGGCGCTCGAACAATTGATGCCGCTTGTTTATGAGGAACTGCGGCGGCTAGCCCATTATTACCTGAGCCGGGAACGCAGCGATCACACCCTACAAAGCACGGCCTTGGTTCACGAGGCGTATCTGCGACTGGCGGGGCCGAATCCGCCGCAGTGGCAGAACCGGGCGCATTTTTTTGGAATTGCGGCGCATGTCATGCGCCAGATCCTGGTGGAATACGCTCGCGGTCGCGGCGCTGCCAAGCGCGGCGGCGATGCAATCACTCTGACCCTGGATGACGCAGTCGCACTTCCGCAACAAATGGATGTGGACGTGGTCGCGCTCGACAAGGCCTTGAGCGAGCTTTCCGAACTGGACGCGCAGCAGGGACGAATTGTCGAGTTGCGCTTTTTCGCTGGACTGACCATCGAAGATACTTCTGAAGTCCTGGGTATTTCTCCCGCGACCGTAAAGCGGGATTGGATTACTGCCCGCGCCTGGCTCTTCCGCGCCATGACCGGAGAAGCGCCGGCATGAATCCGGAACGCTGGCAACAGGTAAAGCAGTTGCTGGATGAGGTGATTGCCCTCGACGGTTCGGAACGTCGTCCTTATCTTGACCGGCAGTGCGCTGCCGATTCCGAACTGCGAAGCGAAGTGGAGTCGCTTCTCTCCTCCCATGATCGTGCTGGCGCCGGATTCTTGAATACCCCCGTCATCAACGTCGACAAGGAAACGCCCCTCAAACCGGTGCGGACCGGGCGTCGTATCGGTGTGTATCAAATCTTCGAAGAGATCGGGCGCGGGGGCATGGGCGAGATCTATCGCGCCGTCCGGGCCGATGGCCAATACACCAAGGAAGTCGCCGTTAAAATGGTGCGCGGTGGATTCGACTCAGCGTTCGTGCTGGAGCGTTTCCGCACCGAGCGCCAGATTCTTGCGACGCTTGACCATCCCAACATTGCGCGCTTACTCGACGGCGGCACGACAGAAGACGGGATTCCCTATCTCGTGCTGGAGTTGATCGAGGGCACGCGCATCGACTTGTTCTGCGATGAGCACAGGCTCTCCATCACCAAGCGGCTGCAACTCTTCCGGCAGGTATGCGCGGCCGTGCAATACGCGCACCAGCGCCTGGTGATTCATCGTGATATCAAGCCCAGCAATATCCTGGTGACGAAGGAAGGGGTACCGAAGCTCCTGGATTTCGGGATCGCCAAGATTCTCGATCCGGCAGCCGGAGCCGAAGCCACGGTCGTGCGGCCAATGACTCCGGAGTACGCGAGTCCAGAGCAGATTCGCGGCGAGCCCATCACGACGGCCAGCGATGTCTACTCGCTCGGTGTCGTGCTCTACCAATTGCTCACGGGCCGGTCACCGTATCCGGGGGAAACCCGCACTTCGCACGAACTGGCGCGAGCGGTTTGTGAGACCGATCCAGAACGTCCGAGTGCGGTGGTGTTGAAAGCGCAGCCCATACAAGCCGGGGAAGAGGTTGAAGCGCTCACTCCCGAGCGGGTCAGCAGCTCGCGCGAAGCGTCTCCCGCAAAGTTGCACCGCCGCCTTGTCGGCGATCTGGACAACATCGTGCTCATGGCGCTGCGTAAGGAACCAGAGCGGCGATATGCCTCAGTGGAGCAACTGGCGGAAGATGTCCGGCGGCACCTGGAAGGGCTCCCGGTCACGGCGACCAAGAGTTCCTGGCGCTACCGGGCGGGGAAATTTGTTCGGCGACACCGGATCGGTGTCGTCGCATCGGGACTGGCTTTGGTTGTACTGATGGTCGGAGTTGGACTGATCCTGCGCGAAACCCACATCGCTCGCGTCGAACGACAGCGCGCCGATCAGCGCTTCAACGACGTGCGCAAGCTGGCCAACTCCCTGATCTTTGAACTCCATGACTCCATCAGGGATCTGCCGGGTTCCACGCCGGCCCGAAAGTTGCTCGTTACCCGAGCGCTGGAGTATCTGGACAGCCTGGCGCGACAGGCGAAGGGCGACACCTCCTTGCAGCGGGAGTTGGCTACTGCCTACGAAAGAGTAGGAGACGTCTTGGGATATACCTACTTGGCGAATCTAGGTGATACAGCAGGCGCACTGCAGAGCTATCGAAAGGCGCTGGCCATTCGAGAACCACTGGCGGCAGCTCGTCCAGACGACATGCAGCTGCAGGGTGAACTGGCTCGAAACTATTTCCGGATCGCAAACGTACTGGAGACGACAGGCGATTTCAAAGGAGCGTTAGAGACGGTCCGCAAAGCTCTGCCAATCACCCAGAGGATGGCGGTGGGAAAGAATGATCCGACGGTCGCTGATCACCTGGCCGGGAGCTATTACTACACCGCCAGATTGCTGGGCCAAACCGGAGATCCACTCGGTGCGCTGGAGAATTATCGTAAGGCCGCATCCGCCCGAGAACCAGGACTGCGGCTCGACCCCACGAATGTGCCTTTGAACACGCATATGGCAGGGGATTATGCGGGGATGGCACAGTCGATGGAAGAGACAGGCGACCTCGCTCAAGCCATCCCCACGCAAGAGAAGGCAGTGGAAACTCTGGAACGGATCTCACGCGCGAACCCCAACAACACCACAATCGAAGAGTATCTAGCCGAAGCAATCAACCGGTTAGGCACTTTCCGGCAAGCTCAGGGCGATCACGCCAGAGCCCTGGAAACTTACCGGCAAGCACATCAGATTTTCGTGGAGTTGCTGGCGTCGGACCCAAAGAACATTTTGGCAAAGTCAAACTTCGGATTTAGCGACAATGGGATCGCGGATTCTTTGGTCGCTTTGGGCAAACCAGCCTCCGCCGTTGAGGTTTACCGGGAAGCGGTAACCACCTTCGAGTCGATGTCCCCGGCCACCACAACCAACCGTTACCGCCGCAGCGGGTTGGCATTGGCTTATTTTGGTCTGGGCAACGCTTATTCCGCGCTGGCAACCGGACCGCATACGTCCGCCAACCAGGCGCACGAGCGCTGGCTTGCCGCCCGCAACTGGTACGAGAAGAGCCAAGCTCTGTGGATCGACAAAGACAAACGCAGAGAATTGGAAAGCAGCGAACGCACGGAACTACGAACCGTCGCGCAAGCCATTGCCAGATGCGACTCGGCGCTCGATGGCGCTAACGTCGCTGGCAACCGATAGGCCTCACTCCTGGGCGGCCCCGAGCACCTCAGGGACGACAGCATCAATGTCTGAGTCTTTGGTGAGATGGTTCACAATGCAGGCGCGCAGGCAGAATTTGCCGTGCAACATGGCATTCGATAGGTAGACTCGGCCGCGCGCCACTACGCGCTTCAGCAAAGCCAGGTTGAAACGATTGCGTTCCTCCTCGGAAGCGTCCTTAGCGATGAGATGCCGGAAGCAGACCGCGCTCAGTTCCACCGGGGCCAGCAACTCCAGCGCCGGAGAATTTGAGACCGCCGTTGCCAGGCGCTGCGCGCAGTCGAGGTCCTTGCGGATCGCCGCCCGAAAAGCCGCGAGCCCGTGATAGCGCAGCGAGAGCCACAGCTTGAGTGCGCGGCAACGCCGAGAGAGTTCAATCGACTCCTCGAAAAATGCGAAGCCTTCCACCGGGTCATTGCTGAGTTGCTTGGCATAGTCTCCGGTATAGGCAAATGTCGTGCGCGCCATCCCGACATCGCGATACAGCAGACACCCGCAATCGAGCGGCTGGTAAAGCCACTTGTGCGGATCGAGCGAAAGTGAATCGGCCAGTGCCAGGCCGTCGAATTTTTCCGGGACTGCGATCGCAGCCAGCGCTCCGTAGGCTCCGTCTACGTGCATCCACGCGCCGTGTTCGTGAGCGATCCCGGCAATTTCCCGCAGCGGATCAATCGCCCCGGTATTCACCGTGCCCGCCGAGGCAACCACCGCGATTGGAATCGTGCCCTCCGCCCGGTCGCGGCGCATCGCCTGCTCCAGTTGCGACGGGATCATCCGGTAGGAAGCGTCACAAGGTATAGTGCGCAAGTTCTCACGACCGATCCCAAGCATCGCCACGGCCTTCGGCACGGCCATATGCACTTGCTCGGAGGCGTAGATCACGCCTGCGGGCGCGCCGCGAAGCCCACGCTCGTTGGCTGGAGTCTTCGCCTCGCGCGCCATCGTCAATCCCATCAGATTCGCGGCTGATCCTCCACCGGTCAGCGTTCCGACGAAGCCCTCGCAGCCGACCGCTTCCGCCAGCCATCGCACAACCGTTCGCTCGATGGTCACGCCCGCCGGGGAAGACCGCCAAGCCGTCATGTTCTGATTCAGAATCGAGGCCAGCAGATCGCCGAGCGCCGCCACTGGCTCTCCCGGACCTTGCACGTATCCGAAGAAGCGTCCGTTTTGCGCCCGCGAGTGCGCGATGACATCCGCGAGCGCGGCCAACGCATCCGCCCCTGCGCCTAGTTCGGGTAAATCGGTCGAGAAGATTCTTTCGGTATCCACTCCGCTGGTCTTCGGAAAGATTGGATGAGTATCGAGGTTGGCAAGGAAGTCTGCGGAGAGGTCGGTAACTCCAGCAGCGAGGCGGCGAAATTCTTCAGGAGAGATTTCCAGAGGGTCCATGACCTCTGAATTTAATCACGTTTCTTTGTGGGTTTGCCCGGAGACGCTCTGCCCGCGCTTTTGCGCTTCTTCTTTGCCGTGCCCATGTTCTTTTCCACCCGAAGCATCCATGCCGCGCGGAGAGCACCGGCCAGCACGTCTTCGTTCGCTTGCGCGAGGCGGATGTGGGTCATGCCCATCCTTCCCCATCCGCCATGAATCGGCAGGAAAACTTCCGGCAACTCCCGGACAAATTCCGCCTGCTGCTCGGGCGTGAGCATCAAGTTGCCGTAGCCCTCTTTCTGCGAGGCAAGCGTGGCGAAGATCCTGCCTCCGACACGGAAGTCGGGCGCTCCCATGTGGGAGCTTTCCTCTGCGCCTTCGAGGCTTAGGGCAATTCTGCGGAAGTCTGACGGTTTCATTGCGAATCTGGTCGATTCATCGACGAGTATCGCATGACAATTGTCAGATTTGGGCGCCCGCCTGGTCGGCGTGATCGTTTCAGCTTTTATTGTCTAAGCATTGTCAACTGGTGGTACCCCCCCTCCCCCCCCTATTTTTTATACTTTTAAAATCATAGGGTTAGCCGTAGATAATACAAGAATAAGGACTTATATGGAAATAATAGAGGAATAGGGACTTAGCTCGTATTTTCGTCTTGTACAGGGTTTCGGTGCGGGATGACTCCCCGCTCAGCGCACCAACTTCGGTTATCAAAGAGTGACCGGCTCGTGGGGCTTGGTAGTTCGATTGTGCTGTCTCCTGGGGGACAGACACACCTCGACACGGGTCGATCAGGCATTCATTTTCGCATCGGGAGAGATTGAAGTCTGTGATGGGGCACACTGTCTGATTGTGATGAAAAAATTGGGGCGATTCGGAAACTCGCTGCATGCGGTCGGAATGCCCACCCTTTGCAATGAACGCAAAGGATGCCACCCGCCCGCCGCGGAACATCTCGCCTTGCATGAGTGAGGAAAGCAAGCTAGCCTTGGAGGCGTATGAGCGACTTGCGAAGCCAGATCAACAGCCTCTCGGCTGCGGAGAAGGCAGAACTGCTGGATACGGTCTGGGAAAGCCTGGAAGCGGACGCATTATCGCTGACGGATGCGCAACGGGCGGAGCTTGATTACCGAATCGCCAGGCATGAGCAGAACCCATCCGATGTTATCCCATGGCAGAAAGTCAGGGCGGACCTGTTCAAGAAACCGTGATACTCCCTGTCGTCTGGATACCAGAGGCGAACGAGGATCTACAGGAAGCGCGGGCATGGTATGACAGGATTCGCCCAGAACTTGGCGACCGTTTCGCGCTGGCGGTGGAGACTACGGTTGACACGATCACGGAACATCCATTGCAGTTTCCTGCTGTCTATCGGAACCGCCGCCGTGCGGGAGTTCGGCGCTTCCCCTATGGCATATTCTTCGAGGTGCAAGAGCATCGGATTGTGGTGATCGCTTGCTTCCACGGCAGGCGCAATCCGAGGCGCTGGCAATCGCGCTAGGGTAGATAACTCTTTGGGAGTCAGTTGGGCGGGCCACTCTTGAAAACGTCAGAAGTGGCACGCCCTGCTATCACGATATTGGAGCACCAGCTAGACCCTTCGGGTATGCCGCAAAGACAGTCTCGCATTCTGGGCACATGAACCTGTAGCCAGCTGGCTGTAGTTTGGTCTTGACGATACGCACCAACACCCTGTCCACGTCAAAGCATCTCGGACAACAGGGCTCGGGTTCAGTCTTCAAGTAGATGAAGCCCTCTCTTCGCTCCGTTTCCCCTATGAGTCTGAGTTTGTCGTTTGCTTGCTGCAGCTGTTTCTCCAGCTGAAAGACCTGCTCTTGAAACTCTACATTCTTGCTGCTGAGTTCTAGAACCTGCTCGTTCAGAGCGGTGACTCGTTCAATGAGTTCAGGGTTGGCGAACTTGGCAGCGAGTTTTACGACCTCAAGCGAGTTCTGCACTATTCCCATAGTTAATGACTTTCTAGATGGAAAATGGTTTTGATCATTGTGTAAAGTCCAGCGAGGTAAATCACGGCATCAAGCAGAGTGAACGCCGCCCGCTTGGACACGGTGACATACTCTTCGAACCTTCGCTCAAGCAGGTCGATCTTGTTAAGTTGCCTCATCTGGCCCGACCATACCAAAATTGGAACCGAAAAAACCAGTAGTAAGCGTAGGTGGCTGTGGGAAAGGTGTGGAATATACGCCTGGCGAAATACATGGCCCGTGTGAAGCCACGAACGGGTCCTTTGAAAACTCGCTTCACCTAAAGACCAGAAGGGGGTAGCCTGCGTCAATGCCGATTCCTTCCCGTCATTTCAAAAGAAAGGCACCAGATCGCATCTGTTGCGCAGGCGCCGATAAGCGATAGCGTAGTTAAGTTCTGCCCCCAGCGACGCAAGACTCTGTTCCAGAACGCGAGCGTCTGCCAGAAGCCGATCGGCCGTATTTCTTTCCTCGGCAATGAGTTTGTTAAGCACGGTAATGAGCGCTTCCAACTCCTGCTCAGTGCCTTGCGCCGATGCCCCCTCGAACCCTTCCAAAACCCAAGCGGACGGAGGGGAATTGAGGCTGCGCTTAAACAGCGAGTGCTGCCCGACACAAAACAAACGCCTGTAAATGAATAGGCCTAACTTATAGTGGTCGACGTAGGCTGTGTCGTAGGTCGCCGTCGGAAAAGGCTCCAATCTACTCTTCGCTAGGATATCTTGTGAAAGGCGCACCACCCACGCATGACATTTATTCGCGTGTGTCCGCCAGGCCTCGTCAAAACGCTCAACGTGCAGCACCAGTTTGAGAAAATGTCTTCTTCGCGCATCGGCATACAGTGCCGCATCAACGCATTCTTTTATGTCGGGCAATACGGGCAGCAGGGACGGCCCCTCCTCAGTCTGGTGCTCAGTTACACTCGCGGCCTCTTTGCGTCTGCGCGTGCCCCACTTCTCAACAACGACGAAAGACTTGTGTGTAACTAGACCTGCGTATTGGCGAATAAGGACTTCACTAAACGACACCAGAACTTTCTGCTTGATCTCGTCCAGGTGTGCTTTCCTACTCTCGTGGTATACATGAATTTTGCTGCTGATCCACGAACCCGCCACTGTGGATGCTACGCCGGTAACAACGCCACCGACGGCGAATAACAACCGAACCAGGGATTCCGTTGATGGAGCGGACATCGTCATTGGGTCAGATCGACTATCTCATCATGTGGTATTAGGGAAGAGGGAGTTTCAATTCCAATCTCGGATGCCCGGTTTTCTTTAGGTAGCAGCGGCCGTTGCTTGCCTTGTACCAAAATGGCATTGCGTCGCCCGCCAATTTCGGGTCAAAGCAGATCGCCGGCAGAAGGAATGGATTGATGCCATGGAAATTCACTAGTTTGTATTGGTAAGTGAACATGCCTCCTCTTGTCTCAGTAATCAAATAGTTTCCATTATTCCACGACACAGTGTCTCCCACAGATAAGGGGCGCATCCCCGCCCACAAGGCCCTGAGGGTTGGAAAAATCTTCACGGACACTGCTGCTAACAACGCAGCGATCAGAGAACTCAGGATGCCGATCAGCAAGACTTCACGTGCCATGTCGCACCTCCAATCAATTGTATAAGGCGGGTGGTCCTCGATGAGGAAAGGATGTAGGGGTGCTTCGACTCCGCATGGGCTTCACTTCGTGAAGTCCGTGCTCCGCTCAGCATGACAAGGTTTGGTGGGAGGCGGATGGAGGAGGTGGAATCCCACCCCTTCGACACAGGGCGGGTGGCCAACTTCTGCGGCTCGTAAGTAGAACCCCACTATGAAGGTGCGACCGGCGGCTGGGTAAGAACCCGATGGCGTCGGCGGTTAGGCGGGCCCCTTCTCGAACAGCGCGAGCAGGGGCGCACCCCCAGTTGTTTCTCGGTCACCGCTGAATGAGAACCCGCATCAGACTCGCGCCGGAGGTCGGCCACCCGCCGTAAACCAGGGGATGACCATTGTTCATTCTGCCGGTGCGTTCAGCCCTCTCGACTTTAGGGAAGGTTTCGACGTCAACAAAACGACCCTCGCATGGAGTCCCTTAGCGACATCTGTCACGTTTACGGCATCCGCCCATGCCACACTGGGATCTGCTTCGACGTACACAACCCACTTCGGACAGAGCTTGAGTTCATCTTTTAAATCGCTACTCAGTCTTGTCCATGTGGTGGCTTTCGAGTTCACGTACACAGCAGGTGTCGCTCCCGGTCCGGCATCCAGTACTTGAACGACAACGGGCTGGCTTAGCGGATCGTTGGCCGCATCCAAGGCGCCGGGCTTCAGCAACCAAACATACAGTCCCTTCGACGGATATGGCTGCAACAAGATCATGAAACCGATGATCGGAACAAGCAGACAGGGTACCGCCAGCAGGGCGAATGCTGGTGGTGAAGAAAATTGTTTCCTCAACGGATGTTTTTGGGCCCACTGAAAGTACTGACCGACGCTCTCAGCGTTCCAAATCCGCATGCTTCGGGGATAAAACTCCGCTGAGAACGCAACAAACCCTAGAACTACTAAACTCGCGCCAAGGGCGACGCCAAACGCCGAAACCCACAATATCGGTGTAGCGTAGTCTTCATACACACCTTTGTCCGTGTAGACGAGCAATCTTGGGCGTCCCGGATTAAGGCACGCAGTGTCCGACACCACCTCCAAATTGAGCCGATACGTACCGTTTTCGCTATCGAAACCGCCTAAATAGGTATAGGGCGTCGATTCAAGCCATTTCGCAACGACGTGTCCGTCCTTGTAAAGGAACCAGTACGCGTTAACCCGGTCGTAGGAAGGACAATTCGGATCAAAGTACGATTCCCAACCAGTATCTATGTCGACTCGGTACTCGCTTCTGAGATTGATCTTGAAGGGCCCGGAGTCGACGTGACCCTTCGCCAGCGAAATTGGGATGTTCAGTGCGGTGAAGGTGCGCGAACTCATCCAGCGATGCGTTGCGAAAAAGGTCGAAAGGCTGACAAGAATCAGAATGCCGCCGACCCACACCAGAAGGGGCAGGGTCGTTCTTGTCTTCGCCGAAGGTGCCTCGGTTCGAATCGAGCTTCCTCCTGATTCAGCTGTGATGCCGATCCGCATCGACCGCAGCACAGGTACATCTATTTAGACCTTCGGGCGGAGCAAAAGGTTCCTCGACGCTGCCTAATGATATGAGTGTCACGCGTGCCTATATGTGATTTTGGCACTGAGGATTGGTCACGGAAGTAACCAACAACTAGATCGGTGGACGATCACATCAACTGTCTTTGTCGAGTGCACAACAACCAACTGCGAACGGGCAGCGATCTACTCCTCATTGCCCGGTCGCGATATATTTTCCCACTTCTTCCTCCAACAACTCCAGCGGCAGCGATCCATCGCGCAAGACGGCGTCGTGAAAGTCGCGGACATCGAACTTTGGCCCCAGCTTTTGCTCTGCCTTCTTGCGAAGCTCCACGATCTTCAACTGTCCCGTTTTGTAGGAAAGGGCCTGCGCCGGCCAACTGATGTAGCGGTCGACTTCGGACTGCGCCTGCGTCGGAGCGTGCGCCTTCAAATATTCCTGCGCCTGCTCCCGCGTCCATCCCATGGAGTGAATTCCGGTATCGATCACCAGGCGAGCCGCGCGAAAACGCTCGCTTGCCAGTTGGCCGAAGCGGCTGTACGGATCCTTGTAAACTCCCAACTGCGTCCCAAGCGACTCGGCATAGAGTGCCCAGCCTTCCGCATACGCGCTATTGCCATAGAACTTGCGGAATTCCGGCAACTGCTTTAGCGAGCGCGCCAGCGATCCCTGAAAAATGTGTCCCGGCACGGCTTCGTGAAGCACTAGCGACTCCTTGTCGTACTTCACCTGCTTCTCGGGCTGGTAGGCGCGCAGGTTGAACCAGCCGGGGGCGCTGCCATCCGGCATCGGAGCCTGCGCATTCGACGCGGTCGCCTGCTCGCGATCTTCAGGAATTGCGCGAATCCCATACAGCAGCATGGGAATATGTTTGAACTGGTTGGGCAGTTCCGGCTCAATGGTCTTCGCCGCATTCCGGCAGTACGCCAGCATCTCGTCCTTCGAATGAAATTTCTGTTCCGGATCATTGGCCAGCTTGACCTCGAGTTCACTAACCGACCCTTGAAATCCTGTCTGGCGCGCGATCGCCAGCATCTCTGCCTCGATCCGGTCGACCTCGGCCAAGCCGATCTTGTGAATCTCCTCGGGCGTCGCGTTGGTCGTTGTCAGCCGCCGGATCAGCACGCGGTAAGCCTCCGTGCCGCCCGGCATGCTCGTAATGCCAACGCCTGACCGCACCTTGGGAGCGTATGTCGTCTGCATGTAAGTCAGCAGTTTGCGCCACGCTGGACGAAAGTCATTTTCGAATGCCTCAGTCGCCTGTTTCTGCAGGCGTTCGCGGTCCGCCTCCGGAATGCTCGAAGGCATCTTCTTGAGGAACAACAGGAGCGGAGTCTTTGAGGCATCCTGCCCCACCTGCGCCGTCAACTGCTCAATGACCAGGTCGGAGACGATTTTCGGCTGTGTCATGCCATGGGCGATCGCCTCGTTCATGATCTCGATGTTCTGATCGACATACGCCGGCACCGCATGGATCCGGGCGATGATGTTCTCGCAATCCTTCACCGTGAAGGCGGGCATCCGGTCGATCACCAAATAAATGCCGTTGTGGAGGCCGGTCATCTGTCCGACGCGAAGCAGGTGGGTTTCCAGGTCGAGGGAATCGAGTTGCGTACGGAGATCGTAGCGCAAAAGCTTCACGCTCAACTGATCCTGGTCGGAGAGTGAAGTTTGGGCGCTGGAAAATTTCTCGACAGTGGCCAAAGCCTGCTCCAGATGCTCGCGCCGCCGATCGCGCCCTGCCTTGGAAAAATCCGACCACCGGTTGTCATACTCGTGCCGCCCAACGTTGGTGGCAAATTCAGGCGAGTCGCGCAGCCGCTCCTCAAAGTACGCGGCGAAAAACTTGGAGAGATCCGCGGAACGATCCGCCGAAGCGACCTGCGCTGGCAACGACGGAGCCAGCAGGCTTAACATCACGAACACGACCGGAAACAACCGAAGCTTCATAGCGTCACCCCACCGCCGAATTCTACAACGCCAAGGGTTCCGCCATTGTCCGCACATTCTGCAAAAGGGTAGTGCCCTAGATTCATCAACCACAAAGGACACGAAGTCACACAAAGGTGTAAATCCCCCTGAGGATTTCCTCCGTGCTCCTTCGTGTCCTTTGTGGTTAACTTTCTAACGCTGTGTCTGGCGTGGTATGTTGACTTTTTATCCTGCAGGTCGCAAGCAGCATCTGATAAACCCATGATCCGCTCCTACAAAGGCATCACTCCGCAATTCCCCGACACCGCCTACATCGACGACTCCGCGCAACTCATTGGCGATGTCATCGTCGGCGAACACTCCAGCGTCTGGATGAACGCGGTCCTGCGCGGCGACGTCCACCAGATCCGCGTCGGACACTACTCCAATATTCAGGACAACTCTGTCCTGCACGGCATGAAAGAACAATACGGCGTGTACGTCGGCGACTACGTCACCGTCGGGCACAATGCCATCCTCCACGGCTGCATCATCGAAGCCCGCTGCCTCATCGGCATGGGCTGCATCATCCTGAATGGGGCCGTGATTGGATCCGGCTCGATCATCGCCGCCGGCACCTTGATTCCTGAGAAGACGATCGTGGAGCCGAATTCGCTGTGGATGGGCTCTCCAGGAAAGTTCCGCCGCAAGCTAGAAAAGGCAGACGAGGACACCATTCTTCGCTACGTGGAAAATTATGTTGGGTACAAGAAGCAGTATTTGATGGAGAGAAAGAGCTCTTAGCGGTCCGCTGTTAGCGATCCGCTCTCAGTTTGAAGGTTTTAGCTAGTGGCTGATCACTCGCAGCTATTTTAGATATTGCCCGGCCCGCCGCTTGGGTGGCGGCTGTGTGGGGTCGTGGGGTGAGGCCGGGCAATTTCTCTGCTTCTACTCAGAATTGCAATTGATCACTTTATAACGCAGGTACGGCCTTTCTGCGTGTGACGCCGATCACCATTCTATGTGACGGCACTACGCCGTCTTGTGACCTATATCACCGACAGCACGGACCTCCGTCGCTAAGGTTAACAGTGAAACTACTCCAGAAAAACGCTAGGAGAAGCACTCATGGCCTATGTAATCACCGACACTTGCATCAAGGACGAGCTTTGCGTCGACGTCTGCCCCACCGACTGCATCCATCCGAAAAAGGATGAGGCGCAGTTTGAAGCGGCAACACAGCTTTATATCGATCCCGCCGGCTGCATCGATTGCGGCGCCTGTGTTCCGGCGTGCACCTCGGATTCGATCTTCGTGGCCGAAGAGTTGCCCGAGGACAAGAAAGAGTTCCTGGAAAAGAACGCAGCCCACTACGCGAACGCGTAAGCCCCTGTTGTTTGCAAGGGCAGAGCACCTTCCCCATGACCTCCTCGCCTTGAGGGTGGTCGCCCAATTCCCGGCGCGGTGTGATCGCTGACCGCGCCGGGAATCCGTGGATAACCTCAAGCCGCATCCCCCTGGCCTCCCCAAATCTGTTCGACGAAATCCGGCGTCGGACGGCGCCGCCCACAAAGTAGTCCTCCCTTCGCTGTCTCCGTTACAGGTGATCAATCTCCTTGGCGCAAGCGCACAAATCATGCATACTTTCGTTTGCTTTTGCATAACTGGAGGCTCGCGCCTGATGGTTCCCCGTATTTCGTCTGCCTTGCTCGTTTTACTTTCTGCGGTTGTTCCTCTTTCTTATAGTGCCGACAATGCCGCCGCCGGCCCTAACTCCGACCCAACTTACCAGCAACTCCGTAACCTGACGCTGGGAGGCGAGGCGGTCAGCGTCAACAACTTTCAGTTGAAGCGCGACGCAGGGACATTCCATCTGCGCTCGGGCACGATCTGCTTTGTGACCCCGGTCCAGGGCAAGGTGACGGGCGCCGTGTTCACAGGAGACGGAAACTTTGTCCTCGACACAACAATCGACTCAGAGCGCAAGAGTTTGAAGCTGCTTACGAAAGAAGACGAATTCAGCGAGAACTTCAGCCAGGCGGTGCTGCGCTTTACTGACGCAACCTACGAAGAGATCAAGAAAGGCGGCAACCCGGCCTCCGGAGGTTGCGACGCGGGTTTGCTAAAAGATAGCCAGAATACAACCCGCCACAAGCTCAAGACCAATCTGGAAGCACGTATCCTGCAAGATGTATTGAGCCCCGAGCCAGGAGGACTGTTCGTCGCCTTTATCCGTGGCAAGCGCTACAACGGCAAGGAGTACTACGAAGTCGATCCCGACTCGGGGTCGGAGCAGGTCAACTTCATGACCTACGACGAAAACAAGATGGGTTACTGGGCGTCCTACAATACTTCCGGCACCCACCCACCGGGCAGCGTCGGAAAGGTTTTCCACATCGAGCACCAGCAATTGGATGCGACATTCGAGAAGAGTGGCAAACTGCTGGGCAAAGCGACAACCGATTTTGTTGTGCGCCGCAAGGGATTGCGGGTGATGGGGTTCGACTTATTCCGGCCCCTGCGCGTGCAGAGCGTGACCGCAAATGGGCAGGCCCTATCCTTTATTCAGGAAGACAAGAACGAGGACGGCGACTTCGCCGTCATTCTGCCGAAAACTCTTGACGCAGGCGAGAAGTTCTCGGTCACGACCACCTACGAAGGGAAAGACGCGGTCGTCAACACGGGCGGTGGAAACTATTATCCGGTCGCGCGCGAAGACTGGTATCCGAATGACCCCGAGGGTGGCATGGGAGAGTACGCGTTGTATGACATGACTCTCCGCATTCCGAAGGGGATGAAGATGGCGGCTACCGGCATCCTGGTTTCCGAAAAGAATGAGGGCGGGCAGAATGTAACCGTCTGGAAAAGTGAGAACCCGCAGACGGTGGCTGGGTTCAGCTTCGGCCGCTTCAAGGAGGAGGAAGCCAAGCTCACCAAGCCCGAGTACTTCATCCAGTCCTATGCCAATGAGGAGGCTCCCGACTGGGTGAATTCGCTGCAGCATGACGTCAACGATGATTTGCCATCGCAAGGTTCCCACGCTGGAGCAGTAGCGCTGGGCACAATGAGCACCACTTCGCTGAACAAGAAAGCACTGGCTGAAGCCGAAATGGCAGTGCAACTGTATGCCGATTACTTCGGGCCCTCGATGTTCAAACACTTGCAGATCACGCAGCAGACGAGCTGCCGCTACGGCCAATCGTGGCCGGAACTGGTCTGGATTCCGATGTGCTACTACTTTGACGATACGGTTCGCCACACGCTTGGGATGGACTGGGGGAGCCGCGGATACTGGAAGGTGGTTACGCCGCACGAAGTAGCGCACCAATGGTGGGGCCACACCGTTGGCTTCGCCTCCGGCCGCGACCAGTGGATGAGCGAGGGCTTCGCCGATATGTCCGCATCCCTCTACATCAGCATGATTGAGAAAAATCCCAAGAAGTTTGTCGAGTTCTGGAACAACGAGCGCACAACGTTGTTGGAACGAAACGCCCAGGGCTTTCGCGCCATCGACGTCGGCCCCATCACCATGGGATACCGGGCCAGCAACTCGCGGACGGGAGACGACGTGGCCGAAAGGCTCATCTATCCGAAGGGTGCCTACGTTCTCCACATGATCCGCATGATGCTGTGGGACCGCAAGACAGGCGACGAGAGTTTCAAGGCTACGATGCAGGACTTTGTGAAAACCTATTCCGGCAAGGCCGCCACCACCGAGGATTTCAAGGCGATGATGGAAAAACACATGACCCCGGAGATGGATCTCGAGGGCAATCATCGTCTGGACTGGTTCTTCAACGAATACGTCTACGGCACCGCGCTGCCCAGCTACCAGATGCAGGCCACGTTCGACAAGGACGCCAACGGCGATGTGGTATTCGGTTTCAAGATCACGCAGTCTGGCGTGGATGACAAGTTCCGCATGATCGTCCCCATCTACCTGGAGCTAGCCGACGGCCGCGTCGTCAATCTGGGCCGAGCGCGTCTGCTCGGAAACACTTCGGTGGAACAGAAAATTCCGCTAAAGGGATTGAAAGACACACCCAAACGCGCGGTAGTAAATTACAACAACGACGTGCTGGCTTCCAACTGACGCCCAAGTTGCCGTGATAGGAAGACAGGTTGAGTTCTATCGATGTGGAACCGCTTCCCTCTGCTGCTGCGCGCATTGCTCTTAGCGGTCGCAGTGACTGGCACGACGACCGTGGTGTGGGGAGTTCTCATCCAATCCAACTTGAGATTCTCGCCTGGCCTGCCCTGGGCGGCCGTCATCATGGCGGCATTTCTGGTCTTCTACTGGAAATTCCTCAAAGGATGGGGTTGGCCCCAATCCACCTCCGCCGCACGCCGCGCCGGTCTGCGCGCGGAGCCGCTGTCTTCTTCGGTATGGCGATGGTCATTGCTGGCAGGAGGACTGGGATTAGCCGCTTCGATCGCGTTGTTCATCCTGTCGCACCGGCTGATCCGGTGGCCACAACCTCCGCATTCCGATCTCTCCCTTATTCCTGTCATTACCTTGCTGCCGAGCTTGCTCATGAGTGCCACGGTTGCTGGAATCGGCGAAGAAGCGGGCTTCCGCGGCTACATGCAGGGAAACCTGGAGCGTCGCTATGGCCCCGCCCTGGGCATCGCCGTTACCAGCATTGCTTTCGGCCTGGCGCACCTCACTCACGGCGCATTTGTGCCGGCCATTCTCTTTGACATTGGCTGGGGTGCGCTCTATGGATTACTCACTTACTGGAGCGGCTCCATCGTACCGGCAATCATTCTGCACAGCAGCGACGATGCTCTGGGATTCATCGCCGCGTGGAAATTCCCGCCGACCGCACCCGCACCTCTGGTATGGGTGACTGGCCCCGACGCATGGCTGTGGTTCAACTGCGCTCTGGTAGTGCTGCTCGGAAGCGCCTCGGTGTGGGCCTTCCGGCGTCTGGGGAGAACCCATTCGAATTCGCCCGAGTCCCTTAATGAATGCCAACACACGGCTGCTGGCAACCAATCAAGTAAGTGATCGGCACCTTCCCAGTTGAAAGCTCGCCGATCTCCCACTGATATTCGCTAGAACTCAACGTGGCAACGATCTCGCGCAATTCCCGTGGCCGATATGTCCGAAGGCAAGACACGATTCCATCAAACAACCAGACCAGGGGAATGATCGGAATCAAATAAGTCCAGAGCAACCGTGACCAGCGGAACGGACGGATCCATGGAGTGCAGAGGAACAATATCAAAGCCCAAGCCAACATGAGGGCAATCGTGGACGGAGTCCGCCTGGTGATTTCAAATATGCCGATGCCTTCGCGGGCATCGACCGCATTTTGCAGTATGGCGCCAGCCTCTTCCGGCGAAAAATGATGGAACGACGTGAACATCGTCCGAAATCCCTGCAATTCACCCGGAACGTTCGTCGCGTCAACCGGGCCCGGATAGAAACGAATGTGATTCTCAGAAGCCGCCCTGACATTTTCGACGGCGCTGAGGTTTGGGTATTTATCGGTGAGCCAGATCTCAAGGTGCGGCAGGTCTCCCTGAAGCTTTCGACCAAGATCAAACCAGGGCCCGCCGCCGCCGGAACACAGATCAACAACCGCGCGTTCTTCCGTGGATTCCAGCGCTCTTTGTAGCAGCGAAATGACGGGCCCATACGCGTTTAAGAGATTGAACCCAAACTGAAGCGCGTCTGTGGCCTGATCTCGAAGAGTCGACGGGAACCACGGTTGTTCGTGGATTTCGATCAAATGTAAGCGACGCATGAGTATCCGATAAGCAGTATCGACCTCTAAGACAATTTTCGTCCATTTTTTACCCGCGAATTGTCCATCGACGTTAAACTAATCCGTTACAGGACCCGAAGCACCTTGGCCAACCTGGCGACGAAGAGCGGACGAAGAATGACCCAACAAGCCGTGGTAATCAACTAAACAAAGCACTTCGGCAAACATATTTCGAATCTTTCATGAAAGAACCTACACTCCTCAAACTGATCGCATTATCAATGTTTGCCGCGGCGTGCGTCTGTGCTCAATCCCAGATGTCGCCACCGAGCTCAGCACCTGCCGGACCACTCCCCCGCCGTGTTTCAGTGGACGCGGACACTGCCACAACTCTGGTTGTTCAGAAAACCCCCGTCGTGTATCCGGATGCCGCGCGCAAGTCTGGTGTACAGGGAAAAGTCGTCCTGCGAGTCGTCACCAACTACTCCGGTGACGTAGAAGAAGTCACGGTCATTTCTGGAGATCCCGCGCTCGCGCAGCCAGCGGCCGCTGCTGTCAAACAATGGAAGTACAAACCATACCTGGTGGACGGTACACCTGCCGAGATGGAAACGCAGGTCAGCCTCAACTTCCAGCTAAAAACTCCTTCGCCACCGGGAACTCCTCCGCTCGGAATTTTCCGTGACGGTGGCTATTCGAACGACTATTTTGGATTCTCTTATCCTCTCTCTCGTGAGTGGCTACGCGAAACCGATATGATACGGAGCAAAACCGCTGCGGAAGAGAATCCCCACGGTACCTATGTCTTGTTGGCGGCGATCCATCTTCCGCAAGACTCAGATCCTTCGCGCGCCGACACCTCGTTGATAATTAAGGCCGCATACCGTCCCAGCGCGCCTCCACAGGACTGCGCCGACTACCTGCAAGCCGTGGCCGCTAGCTTGCGTTCGCAAAAAGAAGGAGAGTCGAGGGGCGACGTGACCCAATTTACCGTCGCGGGCCATGACTTTTATCGAGGGAACTTTGAGTATAGCCATGGCGTAAACCATGGCGCAGTACTTTGTACGTCGATCAAAGACTACATGTTGCGCTGGCATATCGTCGGCCGTTCAAAGGAGGAGGTCGAAGTCGCCGTCTCGACTCTCCAAGCGATTACTCCGACACCACCAATGACGACGCCGCAGCCGCCCACCGCAGTAGCAGACGGCGCGCACGTACCGGATCAAGTTCGAATTAGCTCAGGGGTATCGACCGGCCTGCTGGTCAGGAAGGTCACACCTGAATATCCTCCAAATGCCAAGTATGCCCATATCCAAGGCACTGTAGTGTTGCAGGCTGTGATCAACAAGACAGGTGACGTCGTGGACTTGGAAATCGTCTCTGGCCCGATGGAGCTCGTGCTTTCCGCTGTAAATGCCGTGCGCAAATGGAAGTATCGCCCCTACCTCCTTAAAGGCAATCCGATTGCGGTTCAGACCCAAATCGTGGTCAACTACACGCTCCAGCGATGAGAAGCATTCTCCCCGACTCCAATCGACGCTAAACTATCAAGGAAGCGCTGCTAAGGATCGCAAGGCTAAAGGTCTAACGAAACCTAAGAGCCGCGAAGATGGCCAACCCGAAGCGGAGACCATCCGAACAGCGACCAAGGACTGGCGACCAACGACCAATGATCAAATCTCCCCGAGGAACCCGCGACCTTCTCCCGCCCGACACGGCGCTCTGGAACTTCGTTGAAGCTACCGTCCGCGACGTTTTCCGCGCCTACAACTTTCACGAGATCCGCACCCCCATTTTCGAGTCCACCGAACTCTTCGCCCGTGGCGTGGGCGAAGAAACGGACATCGTCAGCAAGGAAATGTTCACATGGGAGGATCGCGGCCGTGGCGCGATTTCCTCATCGGGGTCGCCGCCACGGTCAAAGTCGGTATCAGGTGCGGATTCGCGGTCGGGATCATTCTCGGGCGCTGGCGACAGTGATCGCGGCCAATCGCTAACTCTCCGTCCCGAAAACACCGCCGGCGTAGTCCGTGCGTATATTGAGCACAAACTCTGGGACCGCGGCCTCAACAAGCTCTTCTATATAGGACCGCAATTCCGCCGCGAGCGTCCGCAAAAAGGCCGCTACCGGCAGTTCTATCAAATCGGAGCTGAAGTCATCGGCCCGGCCGCCGCCGGCAGCCAGTCTCCCGCCAGAGACGCGGAAATTCTCGAACTCCTGGCCACGCTGCTCGACCGAGTCGGTATCACCAACTGGACGCTCGAACTGAACTCCGTAGGCTGCCCCGCCGACCGGGCGAAATTCAACGAGGCCCTTCGCCAGGCACTCGCTCCCGTCGTCGATAAAATGTGCGCCGACTGCCAGCGCCGCGCCGTAACCAATCCGCTAAGAGTTTTCGACTGCAAGGTGCCCGCGGACCAACCCATTATCGACACTCTCCCAACCATCAGCCAGTTCCTGGACGAGGATTGCCGCACTCACTACGAGGCGGTGAAAGACATCTTGAACGCCGTCCAGATTCCTTATCAAGAAAACCTACGCCTGGTGCGGGGTCTCGATTACTACCAGAAGACTGCGTTTGAGTTTACGCATGGAGCGCTCGGGGCGCAGAATGCGATCCTTGGCGGCGGACGATACGACGGACTGTCCGAAGACCTCGGCGGCCCAGCGGCTCCGGGGATTGGCTTTGCCATCGGAGAAGATCGGCTGGTGCTTTCGCTGACCGCGTCGGCGGAATCCGTGGTGCGCAAACCCGACGTTTACATTGCCCCGCTCGGTGCCGGGATGAATCGCGAGGCCGCCCGCGTGGCTCGCGAGCTACGCCGACACGATCTGGTGGTCGATCTTGGCGATGAAGCATTTCGCTTGAAAAAGTCATTCGAAGCCGCCGACAAAATGGGGGCGCGCTACATCCTGATTGTCGGTGAGAACGAAGTGAAGGCGAACGCTTTCGCGCTCAAGCATCTGGCCTCGGGCGAGCAAGTCACGGTTCCGCGAGGGCAACTGGCAGAACGGATTGTGCAGAAGTAGCTATTAGCTTTTGGCTTTTGCATTCCTCTGTGCCCCCTGTGTCCTCTGTGGTTTAGATTTCTTCTTAGCCACAGAGGACACAGGGGAACACAGGGTAAAATCATTTCTTCGGGAGGCGATCATGCGAGGCATCCTTCTACTGTTGAGTTCGGCTCTGGTTAGCTCGACCCTGGCTCTTTCTCAAACTCCTTCTTCCAAGCCCGTCTCTGCCTTCGACCAGCAACTCATCGATCAGCAGAAGCAATTCCTGCAGGCGATCCAGGCCAAAGACGCAACGGCGGTCGACCGCGCCATCGCCGACGATTTCCAGGGCATCGCCACCAACGGTGACTTCTACGACAAGACTGAAGTCGTCGAATCCGCGCAGACGGGAATGCCCAAGGACACGCGCGCCTACGATTTCCACGTCGTCAAACTGAACGAGGACTCCGCTGTCGTCGCCTATAACTTGATCGTCCCCGGAGAACATCCCCGCTATCGCCACATGTCCGATACCTGGGCAAGAATTGACGGCCGCTGGAAACTGAAATTCCGCCAGATTACGCCCAACCTTTGGAGCGCCAACGATCTGGACTAATGCATTGGCCGCTTATGGGCTGTACCGTCAGCCTGCGGGCACACGAAATAACCCGTCCCTCGGCCGAAGGGCGAAGGGACGGGTTCCAGCGGTTTCGGGCGGCGGCTAGGCTGCTTCCTTGTAAATGGCAGTCTCGGTTGTGGGTGTTTCTTGTTCCATAACAGTGCTAACGAGATTCCTGATGCGCGGAGCCATCTCGTCGTTCATTTCGTTATCCCGCTTTTCGATTTCGGCTTGCACCTCCGTTAGTTGAGGTCCCAGTTCGCCGTAGATCTTCGCGTAGAAAACATCCAACGGCATCTTGTCCTGATACGGTTGGAGCGCCTCGGCAACTGCGGCAGAGAACCAGGGGATACGGAAGGTGAGGTAGCGCTGGAGCAGGTCGCAGGCTCCAGCCACGGTGGAGGACTGATTGTAGACGGGGGTGTCATACGGATCTTTGACCGTGTTGGCGTAGTTGAACGCTTCCTGAGCGCAGATCCTGCCGTCGTGGTTTGCGTCTGGGTCAAATGCCAAAGCTCCGCCGCTGGGAGAATGGCTCGCCATGGCGGAGATCCAATCACGCGCAAACGGATCGAAATTGGCGCCGCCAATGGAACTCGAGGTTGCATTGCAGGCGGTAGCTACACTGGTGTTGACTGCGGGGCTGTGAGCCAGGATCGGGGCCACGAACCCGCCGGAAAAGCATTGCTCCATCATCACCATAAGATGAGCAAATTTGGGCAGGGTCCCGAGTTTGATGGCAAAATCGTTTGCCCCGTAGCTGGGACCACTGTAGGTGCAAAGGTAAGACTCGGTGGAGCGTCCGCCGTGATTGTTGGTGTGGATCAGTAGGACGTCCGAGGCCTTGAGGCGGCCCTTGAGAGCGCCGATGACACCGTCGAAGTCCGCCTTGGTGCCACGTCCTTTCACCTGCATACGGTAATTGGTATTGTTGCCGGGCCAACCCGCGAGCGGATGAGGTGGGCCGGAATAGTTGACGGTGCCGTCAAAGTTGAGTGTATAGATATTGTCCGGCTTAAAACCATAGTGGTCGACCAGTTCGCGGTAGAGAAACTCCAGGTCGTTCGTGTGCCGATTGTTGGAAGCACCGGAGAACAGCACCGCGTAGCGATTGCCCCATGGGATCCTGATCACACGAAATTTCTGCAGCGTCGGCCATGTCAGCGGCTCGACCGCCTTGGGCACCATCTCGCGAAATAGTTCGAAGGTGTCCGGAGGATTGATCAGGTAAGGCGGGAACTGAGCCTCCACTTCCTTGAACAACGTTCCATTTTCTACGGTATAGAGAAGGTACCGGCAGTTGTGACCCCAGTTATACAGCGGAGCTTCATCGGCGAAGACCATCACCGCATTCTGCTCCACTGCAATTTGTTGGTGCTGGGCGTTGATTACCTGGCCTGATAGCACTACGTTGTTTTCAATGTAGAGGTTGGCTGGTGGAGCGTTACGTTTGGCCAGCATTTCTACGGCTGCGCCTTTAATACTGGTCAGGATTTCGTTTTTGGCTTGCATTTTGGCGACTCCTTTCAGGGTTGGACTACAGCCCACGGTGGTACAGCTTCACCCTTCCAGACCAATCGCAGGTTCGGCGGAGCAGAGATCAGGAAAGGTGGGATCTGCTCGTCGTAGGTTTGGATTTCGCCGCTCGTGGCGTTGACTACGAGGTAGCGGCAGCGATGGCCCCAGTTGACGCCGGGCTCCAGATCCACAAATGCGAGTGCGGCTTGCCACGGAACCCTTACTTCCCGGCCACCGACTTGAATCACCACTCCCGGCGACAGCAGGGTTTGATCAACATATACGGCGCTGGAACCCTTTTCTTTGGGCGACAGGCTGGCGATCGATAATTCAGCGATGCGCTCCCAGGAAAGCGACATTGTGTAAGCCCCTTCGTTCGGAACGGCTTAGAAAGAAGCCTCGGAGCGCTCTTCCGAAAGAGCCTCCGAAAACACTTTGCAGCCCGCGTGCGGAAAATTGAAATGAACTTCGGAGGACACAGCACAATCCTCGTTCCCGGTTGGGTCACCAAGAACTATTGCTGGAGCGTGTCGTGCTCCGTGGATCAGTCGGTCATTCTCTCACAGCGAGCGACCGTTTTCGGAACCACCAACTTTGAGGCCCTTTTGCTCTGAAACAAGTGGTTGTCAGTTGTTCTACTTCTGGCCGTGGGGCCATGCCTGCGGCCATCTGCAATTCTCGCAATGGGAACTGCTGCTTCAGGGAAGTGACTTCTATTTACCTCAAAAGCAAAAAATGTGCAGTGATGTTGGTCACTCATCTGTATGACAGATGATCGCACTCCGCCTGCCTCCATGATAGGCGGACATCTTTCGGAGTTTCTGATGGACGCGAAGGCCTTGCCGACCGCTGGCCATTTATAATCTGAGGTTTGGCTCACCACAGCAGTTCCAGCTAGACAAATTCGGTTCCACAAGGCGAAAACGTGCTCGATTTTTTAGGCGACCTCAGACGATCTCATATGTGCGGGGCGCTTCGGCTCTCCGATGCAGGTAAGAAAGTTGTGCTCATGGGATGGGTCAACCGGCGGCGCGACCTGGGGCAGATCATCTTCGTCGACCTGCGCGACCGCACCGGCGTGACGCAAGTCGTGTTCAGCCACGAACTGAGCGCCTCGGTGCACGAGAAGGCCGAAGCGCTGCGCAACGAGTTCGTGATTGCTGCTATTGGAACGGTCAAGCGCCGCGATGCCGACACCATCAATCCCAACATCCCCACCGGCGAAGTCGAGCTGGTGGTGGAAGAACTGCGCATTCTGAACGTGTCCAAGCCGCTCCCGTTCTTGCCCTCGGACACGGTCCTGGCAAACGAGGAAATGCGCTTGAAATACCGCTACATCGATCTGCGCCGCGACGCTATGCAGTTCAATATCGAACTGCGGCACAAGGTGGCGCTCGCAATCCGCGACAACCTGGCTTCGCAGGGCTTTTTCGAAATCGAAACGCCGTTCATGACGCGCTCAACGCCGGAAGGGGCGCGGGATTATCTCGTCCCCAGCCGTGTATCGCCGGGATCGTTCTACGCGCTGCCGCAATCGCCGCAACTGTTCAAGCAGATCCTGATGATCTCGGGCTTCGACAAATATTTCCAGATCGTGCGCTGCTTCCGCGACGAAGATCTGCGCGCCGACCGGCAACCAGAATTCACCCAAATCGATCTTGAGATGTCTTATCCGCAACCGGAACGGGTTTGGGAAGTCGTCGAGGGATTCTTGACGGCCGCATTCAAGGCGGCAGGACACGAAATCAAGACGCCGTTTCCGCGCATGGATTTTGACGACGCCATGCGGCAGTACGGCATCGATAAGCCCGACCTGCGCGTGCCGGCCTTTACTGACGTGAAGGATTGTTTCGCTCCCGCGGATCTCGAGCAACTGGCGATCAACAAAGATTTGCCGGTGATTGCGATTCGCATTCCGCATGTGGGCGAACTTTCGCGCAAGGAGCGCGACGACATCAAACCGCTGTTTGTCTCGAAGGGCGGCGCTCGCGTGTTTGAAGACTTCAAGCGCATCGAGAGCAAGTTTCCCGAGGCGGGCGCAAAAGTGCGCGCAAAAGCGGGCGCGGCGGCCGACGATTTGCTGGTGCTGGTGGTGGGCTCGGCGCAGTCGGTTCGCGACGACCATCCGGCGGGCAAGCGCAAAGTGACGCCCGCGGAACTGGCGATCTATGCCTCGGCGGGACTGCTGCGCGTGGCGCTGGCGCAGAAATATTCCGACCGGCACAAGCTTTTCCAGAAAGATGACTATCGCTTTCTGTGGGTAACGAACTTCCCCATGTTCGAGTGGGACGAGGGTGACCGGCGCTGGGTGGCCGCGCATCACCCGTTCACTTCGCCGCACGATGAAGACATGGACAAACTGGAAACTGATCCGGCCATGGTGCGCGCTCTCGCCTACGACGTGGTGCTGAATGGGACGGAGCTGGGATCGGGCTCGATCCGTATTCACCGGCAGGATGTGCAGAGCAGAATCTTTCACGCCCTCGGCATGACGGAAGAAGAAGCGCGGTCGCGTTTCGGCTTCTTCCTGGAAGCGCTCGAATACGGAACACCGCCCCATGGCGGTATCGCGCTCGGCCTCGATCGCATCGTGATGATTCTGGCGGGAGCGGATAGTCTGCGCGAAGTAATTCCCTTCCCCAAAACCGCCGCCGCCAAGGACCTGATGATGGAAGCGCCCACGCCGGTCGCTGAGGGGCAGTTGCGGGAGTTAGGGATTGGGGTGGTAGTGAAGAGGTAGTCGTTCTCCTTGCTCACCCGCCGTATATTGTGAGCATGGCGAAGAAGAAGCATGTCGTGCCAGACGAGACCTATTGGCCTGGAGACATCCGTGACAAATCTTGGTACTGCCCCCGCCACGGCTGCTACCAACGGCGAAAGGTGGACGACAAGTGTGTCGTTTGCTACTGGGAGGAGCAAGAGGCGGCCCGCATTGAACACCTCTGGGCCTCGCTTGCCAGGGATTTGTGGAGGCGTGCAAAGAACCGGTGGAGGCACGATCATTTTAAGTTCAAGACAAACGAACCATTTATCCTTGCTGTTGAGGATATAGAGAGGGAGATTCCTCCGGACAGGAAATGCCCAGCTCTTGGAATCCCCTTAGTGATTGTTGGAGGCATGGAACCTGTCTTCCGGAGAACGAGACCCTATCCAACATGGAGTTGGCGACTTCGGCGCTGGGGCGGTGACGCATCTCCCGCTCTGGACAAGTTCGAACCGAACAAAGGGTACGTGCCCGGGAACATCGCCGTGATCTCCTCTTTGGCGAATCGCATCAAGAGCAACACCACGGACCCAGAGGTTCTTCGCAAGATAGCAAACTGGATGGAACGTTTTAAGGACAAGCAGGGGAAGTTGAAGGCGTAGAAACCGTCCTCTGCAACCTGCGCTAGAATAACTCGGTGAGGTGGTTATGGCAGAGATGACGCCGCAAGTTTCGGAGGTGCTCGAAAAGGCGCTGGCGCTTTCCACCAGAGAACGCGGCCTGCTAATCGATCACTTGATCGAGAGCCTGGATGCAGGGCCGGCTGAACAAGGCGCGGACGAGGCCTGGGACGAGGAAATCAAGCGCCGAATTGACGATATTCGATCAGGCAAAGTCGAAATGATATCCGGCGAGGACGTGCGCCGCCGCCTCGCTGCGCGACTTCTTAATGCCGGAAAGTAAACCCTACCGCCTCCACCCGGAGGTGTGGCTGGAAATTGAGGCCGCGGACGACTGGTATCTCGAACGCAGTGCAGATGCCAGTGCAGCATTCATTGCCGCTCTTTCCGATGCTTTTGAAAACATTTCCCAAGCACCGGAACGCTGGCCCAAATACTCGTATGGGACCCGCCGGTTCGTACTTCATCGTTTCCCGTTTTCCATCATTTATCTCGACGACCCTGATGTTGTGAGCATCGTAGCCGTGGCCCATAGCAAACGGAAACCCAGATACTGGAAAGCGCGGCTCTAGACCTACGCCACTTACTCCACCGCTGCCAGCACGTAGTCGGTGAGTATCTTCTCCGTCTGCTCGTGCATTCCGCGGGTGTTGTAGTTCGTGCTGGTAATGACTACAGCCATATCGAGCGTAGGAATGGCAACTACCTTGTTTCCTCCGTTGCCTGACATGAAGAATGCCGGATAACTCTTCTCGCCTGACTTGAAGGACTTGAGCCACCACAGGTAGCCGTATTCGGTCGTCTCATCGATTCGCGCATGCGGCTGCGTCGAGGCATGCACCCACGATTCACTGACGATGCGCTTGCCGTGCCACTGGCCGCCGTCGAGATACAGTTGCGCAAGCTTGAGCAAGTCGCGGCTGGTCAGACGCAAGCCGCCGCCGGTCTGCGGGACGTTCATCGGGGAGTAGACCCATTCGACATTGGTGATGCCGAGCGGCTGAAACAGCTTCTCATTCGCATAGCGATCGGTGCGCTTGCCGGTGGCTTTCTCGAGCACTTCGCTCAAGGTAAAGACTCCTCCGGTGCAATAACTGAAGTAGCGGCCATAAGGAGGCGGGTCGGGATGCTCGCCGACATGCATGCGGCCACGAATCGGCAAGTCGAGAATGAACTGTGCCCAATCTTCGACCACGTACATGCGCTCCTCGTTGCCGCGGGACGCATCGTTCCAGTCGTCGCACTCCAGCGGAGAACTCATGGTCAGGAAATCTTCTACCGTGATCGCCGTCTTCCGCGGATCTGGATTCTGAATTTTGCGCGCTCGCTCGGGCAGCAGCGTCAGGATTTTTGCGTCCGCTCCACTGAGCTTGCGCTCGTCGATGGCGATTCCAATCAGCGCATCGGTGATGCTCTTGGTGGCGGAGCGGGTGTCGCGCAGGGTGGTGGCATCTCCATCAAAATAGCCTTCGTAGGCGAGCTTGCCGTGGCGGGCGATCAGCACGCTGCCAATCTTTTTGAATTCGCCGGAGCGAATGGCGGAATCGAGGGCGCGGAGGCGTGCGTCGGAAAGGCCGCTCTGGGCGGCGGAAGCGGCAGGCCAGTCGCCGGTTGGCGCCTGGGACGATTGGGAGTTTGCGACGATCGAAGAGAGCAGAATTACCGCGATCGTCAGGGTTCGGCGGACAGGTAGCATGTGGAGGCCTCACAAATTCGACGCGGCAGGCGGAGCATCGTGAGCGCCGCTCGGCGGGACGGGCCTGAGCGATGTCGAAGGACGGTGGCCGTCCCTACGTGCAGGGATGCCGACTAGTGCCCCGCCAGTCGCTCCTCTACCAGTTCCTCGATTCGGTCGAGGACTTCGTCCTCGGTGAGATTGGTCGAGTCGAGCACCACCGCATCTTCGGCGGCGACGAGCGGAGAGGCGGCTCGCGTGCGGTCTCTCCGGTCGCGCTCGCGAAGTTCCGCAGCCATGGCTCGCGCTGAAGGGCCCTTCACCTTCTGCTGGTCGAGGCGCCGCTGCTCGCGAATTACCGGGTCGGCGTCGAGGAAGATCTTCAAATCGGCGTCGGGAAAGACTTTCGTGCCAATGTCGCGTCCCTCCATGACAATGCCGCCACCGACGCCCATCTCGCGCTGCCGCGCCACCATCCACTCTCGCACCCTGGGATGCACCGAAACTCGCGACGCGGCCTCCGATACATCGCGCTCGCGGATCCGTCTCGAAACGTCCTTGCCGTTGATCAACACGCGATTGCCGCCGATGGAACGCTCCAGCGTGATTTGCGAACTTTGAGCCATCTTCAGGAGCGCTGCTTCGTCGTCGAAGGAGGCATCCCACTCGATCGCCCTAAGCGCCAGAGCGCGGTACATCGCGCCGCTTTCCAGGTTGACATAACCCAGTTTCCTCGCCAGACGCGAGGCAATCGTGCTCTTGCCCGCTCCAGCGGGGCCGTCTATGGCGATGATGAGTTTGCGTTGGGAAGGGTTGGTCATTGGGGCGACTCAGCATTGTACATGGACCAGGGGAGGGCTTCACCCAGAGGGGAGGAGTCGCTGCCGCGCTTCGCACCGCATGGACGGGCGAGACGCCCGTCGCCATACAACCCTACGTCACGCGCACTGGGCGGGGTTTGGGAACGTACGCTTGTTTCGGAGGAGTCACCTGCAACAACGACTTGCTCCCTACGTGCACGAAGCTCAGTTCACGCGCCGAGAGCAAGGCATGAATGGCTTCTTTGACTCGCGTCCGCGGCACGAAATTTGCGAGGAAGTTCTCTACCTCGCCCTCATCCACCGCGATCACGCAGTCCAGATACTTCGAAACCAGCGCCGAGAGTGCTTCGGGAACCGAAATTCCCACGCCTTCGCGGACTACGTCGGGCGCCCAGCGCGACAATTCGTCCCACACGGACCCTTCCGCTGCCGTGTAATCGACGCGCGTGATGCGCAGCTTGGCCCACAACTCGCTCAGCGCGCGATCGAGGCCGGCGATCGAAACTGAGCCGCCCAGCATCTCGCCCAGCTTTGATTTTGAAATTGGCCCACGGCGCCGAATGATTTCGAACGCGTCGCAAGCCAGCGGAGAATAGGGAGACCGCGGTCCCGACGCGGGCGGCTGCCTGGGATTGCGCTCTCCCACGAGCGAATAGAAATAAGGGAACACGGAGGCCGCCAGCAGAAACGCATTCGCCTCATCAATCAGCGGAGCCTCGTAGGCAGCCTTGTCGCGTAGGACGCGCACCATCAGTTCGGTGGCTTCTTTCGCGCGCGGATCGTTATACGCGTGCTGGCGCATCGGCAACTTGTCGTCGGCACCGACCCAGGCTCCGATGAACGTGGGCACCAGAATCGCCGGGCGCATCGGGTACATCAGGCAAAATCCGACCGACTCGAGGAAGGCGCGCGCGTCGTCGAGGGTCCGGACGGGCTGGCCGTCGAGGCGCCACTTTTGCGTGCGAGCCTGGTGGAGTTCGGCGTCGGTCATTGTTTTGATTAGAACACAGCTCTCAGTTCTCAGTTCTCAGTTCTCAGTTCTCAGTTCTCAGTTCTCAGTTCTCAGTTCTCAGTTCTCAGAAGAGTGTTCATGGCGACCACGATAGTCAATAGCCTATGCGGTACCCGAGGTAGAGCTACGTCGCATGTTGGCAAGATTCTACTGACGACTGATAACTGACAACTAGATTCTCTTGAATGCCTTCTGAATATCCTGCATGGAATAGCGCAGCACCACCGGCCGGCCGTGGGGGCAGGTCATGGGATGCTCGGTTTTCGCTAGTTCCGCTAGCAGCCACTCCATTTTATTTTGCTCGAGAGGCATGTTGACTTTGATGGCAGCGTGACAGGCGATGGAGGCCGCGATGCGTGTGCGCACCGCCTCCAAATTGATCGCTTGGTCTTCGCGCGTCAGCTGCTCAAAGATTTCGTTCAGCATGTGCTCAATCTGCGACGCGTCCACGCCCGCCGGGGCGATCTTCACGGCCACGCTGCGCGAGCCGAAGGGCTCCGCCTCAAAACCGTTGCGCGCCAGTTCTTCGGCGATTTCGCTGAAGATCGCCTGCTGTGCCGGAGTCAGTTCGATGACGAGGGGCATAAGCAAACGCTGGCTTTCCACCCGCTGTGCTGAGCGTTGCCGCAGGACTCGCTCGAAGAGCACACGCTCGTGGGCCACGTGCTGATCAATGATCCAAAGGCCGTCTTCGTTGACTGCAAGAATGAATGAATTTCGAATCTGGCCTAGGGGGCGCAGCGTTCGCAGCGATTCAAGAGTGGGCGCGGTCTGCGGTTCCTGCGCAATCGGAGGGGCGCAACCGTGATCAGGAATGGTCTGCTCAGCGGTGGTCTGCTGGTCGTTTGCGGCTGCCGGGGTTCGTGCCAGCGACACGGCCGCGTTGGCCTCGACGGCAATGCCTCCTTCAAACTCGAGGCGCGCTGTGACCGCGGGAACTGCCGGCGCCTGCAGCGCGAACCCGCCCGCCGCTGCCGGCCCGTATAAGTCGCGCCACGGAGCACGCTGCGAACCATCGCCTCCACGCGCGCCGTCCCCGAACCGGGAATGACTGAGACCGGGGCTGGAGAGGCACGGACTCGCCGTGGGCTGTGCGCCAATCTCCGTCAGAAATTGCGGGACCGGCCGGGCCTTCATCAGCGCCGCCCGTATCGACTCGCGCACGAAATCGTGAATTACAGTGTGCTGGCGGAAACGCACCTCGGTCTTCGACGGGTGCACATTCACATCCACTTCGGCGGTCGGCATCTCGATAAAAAGCAGCACCACCGGGAATACCGTGGGTGCCAAAATGTTCCGATATGCCTCGATAATTCCATGCTGAATGAGGCGGTCGCGAATCAGGCGGCCATTCACGAAAATGAAAATGGAATTGCGATTGAGCTTCTGAATTTCCGGCTTGGACACAAACCCATGCAGTCGCACCTCGCCGAAATCGTGTAGCGCGGGCGCCCCCGCCCGCGAATCCGTATCCTCGACTTCGGCAGCGCGCCGCCACGGCGGAGGCTGCGGCAGTCCGACGCGCTCCAAGGGCTGCACAGCCGCCAGCGGAATCAACTGGTCCAAGGTCTCGCGTCCGAACACCTGGTACACGCGTTCGCGATGATCGGCCACGGGGGGCGCCACCAGCAGCGCATTCGTCGCCGAGTGCAACTCGAAATGCTTTTTCGGATGCGCCAACGCATAGTGGGTTACGAGCGAAGCGATGTGGGATAGTTCGGTCGCCTCGGATCGTAGAAATTTCTTGCGCGCAGGAGTGTTAAAGAAAAGATCTCGAATGGTGATCGAAGTTCCCAGCGGCAGACCCGCTTCTTCCACGCGGATCATCTTGCCGCCGTTAATTTCGAGGACCGTGCCGGCGGCTTCCTCTTGGGCGCGAGTTTCGAGATGCAACCGGGCCACCGAGGCGATGGAGGGCAGCGCCTCGCCGCGAAATCCGAGGGTCGAAATGCTCAGTAAGTCGTCGGTGTCCTTGATTTTTGAAGTAGCGTGGCGTTCGAAGGCCAGCATCGCATCGTCGCGCACCATGCCGCACCCGTTGTCGGTGATCTGGATCAGCTTCTTCCCGCCGGCCTCAACCTGAATGCGAATGCGTGTGGAACCGGCGTCCAGCGCGTTTTCGAGCAGTTCCTTCACCACCGACGCGGGACGCTCGACTACTTCGCCGGCAGCGATCTGGTTGGCAACTCTTTCGGGGAGAACGTGGATCTTGCCCATGGTTCGGTGGCTCGTGGTCAGTGGCCAGTGTGACAGATTGGGCGGCGCAGCGTAAAGGCGGAGCAAACTTGGCGGTGACCGCATCCAAGAATGCTGTGTCGTATAGTTTCGGGGGGAGGTGGCATGAAGCATGCAATTTTGGGAGCGGGCGCCGTTGGAGGATTGGTCGGGACGGCACTGGCATCGCTTGGAGAAGACGTCACAGTCGTCGTTCGACCCGAGAGTCTGCCGGGATATCCCGGCAACGTATTGCTGGAACGCCCGTCGGGCTCCCTGACGGCGCCTGCGAAAGCCGTCGCCGCGTTGACGGAACCGGTTGACGTCCTATGGATCGCAACCAAAACTTATCAATTGCCGACAGCGCTGGAAGCTGTGCGGTCAATGCCGGGGCACGTAGTTCCGCTGCTGAATGGAGTGGACCACATCGCGGCGCTTCGAACGCGATTTGGGGATGAGCGCATAGTGCCGGCTACGATCGCGGTGGAAGCGGAGAAGATTGCTCCCGGACGATTCATCCAGCGCTCTCCATTCGTTCGGCTCAACCTTGCCGCCGGCGGAGAGCCGCTTTTAGGGGCCATCGTTGGAAAGCTGGGCAATCTTGGATTCACCTGCCAGTTCATTGCGAATGAGCAGACTTTGCTGTGGAGCAAGCTCTGCTTCCTCGCGCCCTTGGCACTGGTGACATCCGCATCCGGCTTGAACGTGGGAGAGGTTTCTGCGAACCCTCGGTGGAAACAGAAACTGAACTCCGCGCTCGCCGAGACATGCGCCGTGGCAAACGCGAGTGGCGCGCAGGTTGACGCGATGCAGATTCAAACAGTTTTCGACACCGCACCACCGGGGATGCGCAGTTCCATGCAGAAGGACCTTGTGGCTGGGCGGCGGCTCGAACTGGAGGCCATTGGCGATCCCATAGTGCGCGGTGGAGAACGATACGGCCTCGACGTGTCGATTACGGCGGAACTGATGGCGGCGATACGCGCAAAGGGCAACTGATTTCCTGTAGAGACGCGGCTTGCTGCGTCTCGGACCGAACCCCGAAATTGGGGTGGAGCACGCAGGAGACGGAAAAGCCCCGTCTCTACCGGCCGATCCGTCTACTTCGCTGTCTTTGGGTCAGGGCTGGTATTTCCCATGTCTACGACTACCTTCCACTGGCCATCTTTCTGTTTTTTCCAGATCGAGGTGTACTTGCCGTAACTGGTGACGAGTTTGCCTTCTTTATTCTTGGCCGTGAAGACGTAATTGCCATAGGTGTAGCCGAGATCGCCGGACGCGGACATTTCGGCCTTGATGGGCGTCCAGGTGAGCGTCGTGCCTTCGACCCATGCGGGCTGCTTACGGATGGCGTCCATAGTGTCGAAACCACCGCCGTCCACGACTTCGACGCCATCTTCGGCGAAGTGGGTGACAAACGCTGCGTGGCCGTGCTGGGCCACGTCCGCGGCGAATTCGGCTTCGAGTTGGATGAGCAGGTCGGAACCCTGCGCGGATTTGTCTTTCTTGGCAAAGGCGGGAGCGGCGAAAAAGAGCAGAAGTAGCAGAGTTATCTTGACTCGGTTCATTTGAATTTCTCAAGCCGCAGTGGCGGCATTTGGACGATTGCCTGGTGACACTCGGTCCGGCGATAAAGTTATCATGCCGGGAGTTTGGGCATCACGGCACGCGGGCGCCCGCGCCACACGAGTATCTTGCCTGCTACACTTTTTCTCTCATGAGAACTCAAAGGTTCTACGTCCTTGCCGGGCTGCTGGCGGCGCGGATGGCTTGTGCTCAGTCGGCTAGCCCTGCAACGTCGCCGTTGCTGGCGCCCGAGGAAAAGCATCTGCGAAATGTGCGGCAGCTCACTTTTGGCGGGTCCAACGCCGAAGCCTATTTTTCTGCGGACGGCAAGCGTCTGATTTTTCAGTCGACGCGCGACAACTTGCAGTGCGATCAGATCTTCACCATGAATGTGGACGGGACGGACCAGAAGATGGTCTCGACCGGCAGGGGGCGCACGACTTGCAGCTACATTTTTCCGCATAACGACAAGATCCTGTATTCCTCGACGCACCAGGGGGATGCGGCTTGCCCGCCCCGCCCGGACTATTCGAAGGGCTATGTGTGGGCGGTGTATCCGGCGTTTGATATTTTTACGGCCAAGCTGGATGGGTCGGAAGTGAAGCCGCTTACAACGACTCCGGGCTACGACGCGGAGGCGACAATCTCGGAAGATGGGAAGAAGATTGTTTTCACGTCGCTGCGCAATGGCGACCTCGATATTTACTCGATGGATGCAAACGGCAAGCACGTGAAGCAACTCACCCATGAGCTGGGATATGACGGCGGCCCATTTTTGTCGAAGGACCGGAAGTGGATTGTGTATCGCGCCTACCATCCGAAGACGGAACAGGAGATTGCGGAATACAAGGAATTGCTGAAGCAGAATCTGATTCGTCCGACTACGCTTGAAATCTGGATTATGAAAGCGGATGGAAGTGGGAAGCGGCAGCTCACGAATTTGAATGCGGCTAGTTTTGCGCCATCGTTTTTCCCGGATGGAAAGCGGATTATTTTCGCGACGAATATGGGCTCCACGGGCGGGATGGGGAACTTCGAGCTGTACACGATCAACGTGGACGGGACAGGGATGGAGCGGATCACGTTTAACGACGGGTTTGACGGGTTCCCGATGTTTAGCCCGGATGGTAAACAGCTGGTTTGGATTTCGCATCGTAACGGCAAGGCACAGCGCGAGACGAATGTATTTATCGCGGATTGGGTGCCGTGATGACGACGGGCCTTCGCTCGGCGGACAGCCGTGGCGGCTGTCCCTACACAAACTTTAAGGAGATTCAATGAAGTGGCTGCGGTGGGGTATCGCGGGAGCTTTGCTGGTATTAATCCTGGCGGCGAGTCTCGGTTATCTCGCTACGCGTGAGACCGGCGTTCCGCGCGCCAAGACCAAGACCGCAACCAAGCGGGCACCCTTGGTGGACGAACGTCCGCTGCCGACGGCCCGCGCTTTAGCTCCGCTGGCCGTTACTGCGGAGGAACACGGGTTGGCTGAGGAAGCGGCGCGCATCGCGGACCACGAAGTGGATTTGGCTTTCGCTGAAGCACTGCGCCAAGCCGCTGAAGTGCGGCCCGCTCAGGATCCCAAGAACCGGGACCTGTACTTGAAAATGCAGCAGACGCAGACTTCTCTGGCGGAAGTCCTCTCGCGAATTGAACAGGTTAAGGCGAAGTTGGCCGCCGCCAAGCCCGCCGAAAAAGACGCGCTCCACGATCAGCAGGATCTGCTGGAAGCGGAACAGGCGCTGGACGAGGACGAAGTCGAAGACGCGCAACAGGAATTGATCCGGATGGGAGGCGATCAGGAGACCGCGGTGCAGCGCCAGCGCGATCAACAGGAAGCGGCCGAGCATGAGTACGAGCAACGCCAGGCTCAGAATCCCGCTACGAATGCACCCGCCGTCGATCTCAACGCACACACTCTGGCCGGCCAGATATCAGCCTGGATGTGGCTCCGCGACAAGCGCCAGCGTCTCCAAGCGGCGCGAGACCAGGAACTGGCGAACAGCAACGAATTGACGGCACAGCATCAGGCTCTCCAAGACTGGGTTCATGACCAAAAACCCGAGCGGGAAGAAACCAAGCAGCGCGCGGCAGACTTGCGAAATGGAGCCGCAACGGGAACCGCGTCAAAGGAAGACACGGCGACGGCCGTTACCTCACTTAAGAATTTTTCCAGCGACCAGAAATTACTCTCCGGTTTCGATAAACGCATTCAGGACGAGGTCGAACTCCAGCAGATTTACAGCAATTGGCTCGATGTAACCGCTGATCAGGACCGAGCGGTTCTGCATGGCATACTTCGATCGATTCTTTGGATCTTGTCGGTGGCCGTTTTGGTCTATTGTGGATGCCTGCTCGTGAACCGGCTTTTCAGCCAGGCCGCTGCGGACAAGAAACACCTTCTCACGCTTCGTGGAGTGATCCAATTCAGTTTGCAGGCAGTGGGCGTCCTGGTGATCGTGTTCATTGTTCTGGGGGTACCGAACCAGATGCCGACCATCCTCGGATTGGCGGGCGCCGGGCTAACCGTGGCACTGAAAGATTTTATCGTCGGCTTTTTCGGATGGTTCGTGCTGATGGGACGCAACGGGATTCGGGTCGGCGACTGGGTGGAGATCAATGGCGTCGTGGGCGAAGTGATCGAAATCGGGCTTCTGCGCACGGTGCTGCTTGAAACCGGCAACTGGACGGATACGGGACATCCGACCGGACGCAAAGTCGCATTTGTAAATAGCTTCGCTATCGAAGGTCACTACTTTAATTTTTCGACGGCCGGGCAGTGGCTCTGGGATGAATTACAGGTCGAGGTTGGTCAGGCCGCAAATCCCTATCCGCTGGTGGAAGCCATCCAGCGACTGGTAGAGGAAGAAACGCGGTCGAGCGCGGCCCAGGCGGAGCAGGAATGGAAGAAATCGGCGGGGTATCGAAAGTCACTGACGGTGTCTCCGGCAATTCACCTGCGTCCAACAGCGTCCGGCGTCGAGATGCAGATCCGATACATCACGAGCGCGAATGAGCGTTACGTAACGCGCTCGAAGTTGTACGAGAAGATTGTGGGATTACTGCGCGGAGATACCAACCCAGGAGATAGCAAATTCAAGGATGCGACACCGCTCCCGCATCCGTGAGCAGCGAACGGCCCACGTCTCGAAAAACGCGAGACTCACACCCATCAGCGAGCGGCCCGCTCACGGAGAAGTTGCTCCTTAATTTTGCCGGGGAGACGCGAACTGGCGAGTACTTCCTGCAACAGGGGAGCCGGGATTTCGTGGCTGAATTCCAGCGCGCGGGCTAACGAGAGGTGCTCGGTTCGCAGAAGAGCTGCGCGAATTTCTCTGCGGCGAGACCACTTCTCGTGCCGTGCGACGGCCTGCACCAGGGCTGCGCTGGTGCAGGGGCGAAGCACAGAACTGATCACGAGAGCTTCGGTGAGGCGCGGGTTTTCGAGCGCGGTCTGCATGACTCGAGTTTCGCGGGCTAGAGTTTCGGCGTCCTTGGTCGGCACATTGCCGCTCTTCTCATTGACGATCTTGCCGTCATCCACATCCAGCAGGAGCGCAGCCGCCACTCTGCCTGAGGCGCGGCGGGCCAGCGTTAGGCGTTCGCCGACCGTGACCGTCTTCAAGCGCGAGATGAGGACGTCATCGATGGCAATTTTGACGTCGGCAGGGACGCCCGGTGAGAGCGCCACTTTCATCAGATCAAACGTATAGAACTGGCGCGCCATTGGCACGGATACATGGCGCGGTGTGTGCGGATGGCTGGCGATCGCGATCTTTACCTTACGGCTCTTGAGGGCGTGAACGTTCTTGGCGAGTTGCTCCAAGACTTCAGGGAGCAAGTCGGGGCGCTTGAGGAGAGCCAGAGCCAAGTCTTCCGTAAGGGCAGGGTCGGCAACGGCTCTGAGCAGGTCGGGCGCGGCAACTGTTGCAGCAACATTTGCGGGAACGACGCTTTCGACTTCGGAAATCTTGTCTTCGAACCGCTTGTTGTCTGACATCTCGTTTCAGCCTGCTGAGACGGGGCAAGCCCCGTCTCTACTGTCGCCTTGCTCGGGCTAGCGCTCCCTCTACGGGATCGGCTATATCCTGGCGCACGTCTAGGGCGGGAAAGCTCGCCTGCAGTGTATTGTAGAAAACCTGGCGCACGACTTGGGACTGACGAAAGACGCTGCCCGTCATGGCCACAGGGAGCATCGCCCCTGGAGCATCGGGGGCAAGACGCCGGAGGACGATGGCCGCGATCTTAGCCAACTCGACTCCGGCTTCACTTAGGAGGTCGCGGGCGATGGCATCAGCCTCGTCAGCGGCACGGAGAACGATCGGAAAGAGGCGTGGAAAATCGGGCGGCGGAGTTGCGTTGGCTCGTAACACGAGTTCGTCGATGGAGCTGATCTTCCAGGCCTGGAAGACCATGGCGGTGAGCGCGGTTTCGAGGCCTTGGTCGCGAGCGCTAAGGATGGAATATACAGCGCGGCGGCCGATCCAGTGGCCGGAACCTTCGTCGGAAATGGCAAACCCCCAGCCCCCGGCACGCGCGGTGCGACCGGTAGCATCGCGACCATAGACGATGGAGCCGGTGCCGGCGATCGCGATCACTCCGGGCCCCACGCCGAACGCGGCTTCCAGGGCGATCACGGTGTCACCGACGACCTCGATGTTAGCGGGCGCCATGTCGGGAGCTAGCTCGGCGAGGATGCTGCGAATCTTCGCGGCGATCTCGGACCGGGCAGCGCCGGTGACGCCGATACAGATAGCGCGAATCTGATTGGGAGAAATCCTGGCGGTGGCGCAGACCTGGTGGATCGCAGCATGCAGCGCTTCCCTTGCCTGCTGTTCGCCGTGGCGAATCACGCTGCAGCCGCCGGTCATTGCCTTCGCCAGCACAGTCGCTTCGTCGGCAAGAACACAGCGGGTCTTGGTACCGCCGCCGTCGATTCCGAGATAGTAAGCCATCGCGCTAGTTCTAACACAGGTTCAGCGCTGATTCCTTGCGCAGAACATGCTTGTACAATGCAGCGACTGGCCCTCAGGGGCCAAAGCCCGAGTCTTTTCGATCTGGGCGGCACGGCTGAAGCCGTGCCCTTCCCGTTCTGCTTGCAACGGCCAGTCTGGCTGCAGGAGGCGCGGCAAGGCGCGTCTCTACACACGAGAAATCGTCTCTACGAGGAATTGCTTGGGATTGAATCGGATCGACCTGCTGATCATTGCCGTGTACCTGGCGGGGATCACGCTGTTCGGACTGCGGTTTCGCAAGCGGCAGCGGACGATGCGCGACTACTTTCTCGCCGACCGCGACATTCCGTGGTGGGCAATCGCGCTGTCGATTGTGGCGGCGGAAACCAGCACGCTGACCATCATCAGCATTCCCGGGCTCGCCTACGATTCGAATCTCACTTTTCTGCAGGTGGTGATGGGGTACGTGGTAGGCCGCGTCATTATTAGTTTTGTGCTGCTGCCGCAGTATTTTCGCGGCGAGCTTTATACGGCCTATCAGTTGATCGAACGGCGATTTGGTCCGGAGCTGCGCACGGTGACGGCGGGCCTGTTTCTGTTGACGCGGGCGGCGGCCGAGGGCGTGCGTGTCTACGCCGTATCAATCGTGGTCTCAATCGCGCTGGGCACGGGCGAGGTCGCTTCGATCGCAATCATTACGCTGCTGACTTTGATCTATACGTTTGAGGGTGGACTGGCAGCGGTGATCTGGACCGATGTGGTCCAGACCTTTATTTATGTGGGCGGAACGCTGGTCGGGCTGATAACGATTCTGCATCTTGTGCCGGGAGGATGGGGGTCAGTCGACGCGATTGCGAGTGGACTGCACAAGTTCCAAGTGTTCGATCTTCCTGTCTCGGCGCACTGGCCATATTTGAATTTGGTGAAACCATACACGCTGTGGGCGGGAGTCCTCGGCGGCGCGTTCTTGACGACGGCCAGCCATGGCACCGACCAACTCATCGTGCAGCGGTTACTGGCGGCGCGGAATCAGCGGCAGTCAGTCTTGGCGTTGCTATCGAGCGGAGTTGCGGTATTTTTCCAGTTTGGGTTGTTTCTCTTCGTGGGCGTGATGCTGTTTGCCTACTACCAGGTTCCATCGGCTGCGTTTGGGCGGGCGGACCGGATCTATCCGACGTTCATCGTAACTCGAATGCCACACGGAATTGCGGGGCTGTTGATCGCGGCGATTCTGGCGGCGGCAATGTCGAATTTGAGCGCGGCGCTGAATTCGCTGTCGTCCAGTTCGATGATGGATTTCTACCTGCGATTTCGTCCGGGGGCGAGCGAAGCGGGGCGACTGCGGCTGGCGCGACTGGTAACGATTGGGTGGGCGCTGGTGCTGTTCGGGCTGGCAGTGCTGGCCCTGCATCGCGTGGGACGAGTAGTGGAAGTGGGGTTGCAGATTGCATCGGTCGCCTACGGAGCGCTGCTTGGGGTGTTCCTGCTCGGAGTGCTAACCAAGCGCGCAAATCAGGGTGGGGCGATCGTCGGCATGATTTGCGGGTTGACGGTGGAGCTGTATCTGTGGAAGTGGTCCCATGTGCCCTTTACCTGGTGGGTGGCGATCGGAACCTGCGTGACCTATGCGGTGGGGTACGCGGCTAGCGTGTTGTGGCGCACGCCGATAAAAGCCTGAACCGCAGAGATCGCCGAGGGCGCAGAGAGAATTGGGCAAAATCTGTTGCTTTGATGTTTCAGTTCTCTGCGTGCTCAGCGAACTCTGCGGTTAGAATTTTTTCGAACAGCCTATGAAAATGCACGAGGGAAATCACTCCCGCCCCGAGCTGGCACGCGACTTGGGCCTGTCACACGCCGGCGCGGTGGTCGTCGGCACAATCATCGGGAGCGGCATCTTTCTTGTTCCGACCGAGATGATGCAAGCGGTGGGGTCGGCCCGAGTTGTATATCTCGCCTGGGTGGTTGGGGGACTGCTCTCTTTTTTCGGCGCGCTTACTTACGCCGAACTCGGTGCCATGAAGCCGCAGGCGGGCGGCGAGTACGTTTACGTTCGCGATGCTTACGGACCGTTGGCAGGATTTCTATATTCCTGGACCTGGTTTCTGATCGCCAAGCCGGCCTCGATTGCAACCATCACGACCGGCTTGGTGCGGATCCTGGAAACTTTTCCGGTCTTCTCTTTCTTCTCACATGCTTTCTACTCAAACGCTTCGATCAATCATCCATTCACGCTCACTTACGGGCAACTGGTGGCAATCGGCGCCACTCTGCTGATTTCGTGGCTGAACTACATCGGCGTTCGTCGGGCGGGGGAATTTCAGTTTCTGTTCACGCTGTTAAAGGTTGCGATCATCCTAGCCATTGTCGCGGTTGGCTTTTCGTACCGTGGTGGGACCTGGGCGAATTTTGCCACTGAGTTTGCCGGGGCCAAAGGCGGCGTGGCTGGATTTTTCGCGGCGCTGGTCGCGGCGCTGTGGGCCTACGACGGCTGGAACGATTTGAACATGGTGGCGGGAGAGATCCGGAATCCGCAGCGCAACATTCCGCTGTCTCTAATTTGGGGCGTAGCTACCGTAGGCGCGCTCTACATTCTGGTGAACGCGGCGGTGCAGTACGTGCTGCCGGCGGCGGCCATGGCAGGTTCGGAGCGTCCGGCGTCGGACGCGGTGGCGCTGGTACTGGGGCGCGCGGGCGCCAGCCTGGTATCAGCCGGCATGGCAGTTTCGATGCTGGTGACTTTGAATGGCACCATCATGAGCGGGGCGCGGGTGCCGTTCGCGACCGCGCGCGACGGATATTTTTTCAAGGCCATCGCTGAGGTTCATCCCCGCTTCCACACGCCGTCCGTATCGATTCTTGTGCAGTGCGGCCTGGCGATCGTTCTGTTGCTGATCGGTGGAAGTTTCCGGCAATTCTTTTCGCTGGCGATCTTCGCCGAGTGGCTGTTCTACATGATCGCGGGTAGCACGGTGTTCGTTTTCCGCCGACGGGAGCCGAACGCCGAACGACCCTATCGGGTATTGGGATATCCCGTTGTTCCGGCGTTGTTTGTGTTGGCTTCCGCGGCACTTCTCTATTACACGTTCACCGGCAATCTGAAGAGTTCGGCCGCGGGATGCCTGGCAATTCTGGCGGGCGTTCCGGTGTTCTACTTTTTTGCGTGGCGCCGGTCGGCGACACCAAAGTAACCAGCGAAAGCACCCAATCCACTGAGTACCCCACTGGTTACCAAAGGACACGCGCAGCCGACACGTTTACCCTCTGCCTAATTTCCCATAAGTTGAAGACTCCAACCCCAAGCGCTCTCCCCGACCTTGGGCCCCCTTTTGGAGTTAATGGATGCCTACGTACGATCGCGGTTTTCAACTCGGCCTGCTGCCGGAAAGAAAGTGGAACTGGCGGACTTTCGCCACCAGCTACGGACTTCTCACGGCCCTGATCATGCTCCTGGCAATTGTCGGGATCCTGGGGCAGGATACGCTCATCACCGCCGTGAATTATCACGTCACGGAGTTGATCCCACGGCCGTCCCTGCGGCCGGAGCCACTGCCCAAACCGAAACCCCTGCCAGTGCATGTGAAGTTGCTGCCAGCCGCGCCGGTTTTCGAGAAGCCGAAACTGGTCGTGCCAAAAGAGGTCCGCGCGTCCAAGCCGCAGCCCCAGGAAATTGAGCCACCCAAGGTGGCAATGAATAACTTTGCGCCGGCGGTCTTGAAGCAGACGAGCGGAGCGCGTCCGGTGCTGATTCACACGGGCGACTTCGCGGCGGGCAGTTCGGTGAAGCCCACGGTGAACGCTCCGATTGAGAAGGTGCAGACGGGTGGATTCGGCGATCCCAATGGACTGAAGCCGAGTGACACCGGCAAACCAAACGGCAAACTGGTCGCGGCCGTCGCCGGAGGGTTCGACATGCCGGTCGGCCCCGGACAGGGCAACGGGTCGGGTGGAGCGAAAGGAATCAAGGGAGCGGTAGCCAGCGCCGATTTTGGCAGTGGCGTGGCTACCGGTGGACAAGGCGACGGGCGCAGAAGTGGCCGCGGCAGCGTGCAAACCTCGGGCTTCGGCTCGCAGGAGATTGCGCAGAACACGCCGCACATTCAGCGCGTGGACAGCGGCCCGCCGACTACGCCGGTCGAAATCACCTTTAAGCCAAACCCGGTTTATACCGACGAAGCGAGAAATCTGAAACTGGAAGGCGAAGTCCTGCTCGAGGTGGAGTTCTCGGCGAACGGGCAATTGCATGTGGATCGCGTGGTTCGAGGTCTGGGCCATGGACTGGACGAAGCAGCAGTTGCCGCCGCCAACAAGATGCGCTTCAAACCGGCGATGCGTAACGGACAGGCAATGGATTCGAAAGCGGTGGTGCACGTGCTATTTCAACTGGCGTACTGAAACTGGAGATAAGAGTTATGCGCAATATGAATTGGTTGGTTTTGGCTCTGTTCGCGGTGACGATGACGGCAGTGGCCCAGCAGTCGGCGTCCGCGCCGCAGAACCCACAGGCGGCTGCAGCGACGCAGACAGTCCCATCTCAATCAGGTCAGGCCCAGTCCAACCTGGCACCACCGACCACCATGGATCAGGTTGTCGACCGCGTGATCCTGCGCGAGAAGGACCTGATCAAGTTCTTGTCGCCGCGCACTCCGATCGTCGAGACCTATCTGCAGAACCTGACGCAGGATCCGCAACTGGGGCCGATTCCGCAGGACGATCACTATTTCTTAGGACGCATGGACCTGAGCGAATCGATCGACCGGAGCGACTACCTTGACGGCAAAGGCAAAGACAAAGACCAAGGCATGGAGAAGCATCTCCTCGGCGAGTTCACGAAGAAGTTCAAGTTCCAGTATCAGCCACTGGGCTTTTCGTGGATGATCTTCGCCGACCGCAACGACTTTGACCGGCAGCACTATGATTTCCACTATGCGCGGCGCGAGTTCCTGGGCGACGTCCGCTGCCTGGTGTTTGATCTCACGCCGAAAAAAAATGCCGGCCGTGGCCGTTTTCTCGGCCGCATCTGGGTTGAGGATCAGGACTTCAGCATCGTCCGGCTGAACGGCACGTATGCGCGCTCCTCGCGGAACAATTTCTACTTCCACATGGACAGCTGGCGGTTGAATCTGATCCCGGGTTATTGGGTACCCGCTTACATCTATAGCGAGGAAGGCGACTTCACGGCAGGAGCCAAGAACAAGATCGCGTTCAAGGCGCAGACCCGCATGTGGGGCTATAACCTAAAGACGGGAACGGCAAGCGACGAACTTACGAACATCCGGGTCGACAGCGTAAAGGATGACACGCCGAACGCGCAGGATGCGACGCCCCTGGCGGCCGAGCGCGAATGGCAGCAGCAAGCGGAAGACAACGTTGTCGAGCGACTGGAGCGTGCTGGACTGCTGGCGCCGGAAGGCGACGTCGACAAAATCCTTCAAACCGTCGTCAACAACCTCGAGATCACCAACAATATCGAACTGCCACGGCCCGTCAGAACGCGGGTGCTGACCACTTCTCCGCTGGAGACTTTCAGCGTCGGCAACACGATTGTAGTGAGCCGCGGACTGATTGACGTGCTCCCCGATGAGGGCAGCCTGGCCATGGTGCTCTCGCACGAACTGGCGCACATCGTTCTGGGACATAATCTGGGCAGCCAGTATGCGTTCAATGACCGCATGCTGTTCTCCGACGAGGGAACCTACCAGAACCTCGGATTCAAACATATTCCCGAAGAGGAAACAGCGGCTGACAAGAAAGCCGTCGAAATGTTGAAGGCTTCGCCGTACGCGCAGAAACTCGAAACGGCAGGATTGTTCATCAAAGCTTTGCAGCAACGCGCTCCGAGTTTGAGCGCCCTGTTGCAGGCCCATCTCGGCAATAGCATCACGGAAAATGGGACGGTGACGCGCATGGCGGCACTGGCCACCTCGTCTCCGGCCCTCGATTGGAACAAGTTGGACCAGATTGCCGCGCTGCCGCTGGGCGGACGCGTCAAGCTGAATCCGTGGGACGACAAGGTGGAGATCGTGAAGGCGCAACCAGTGGCCATCACGTCGGCGCGTGACAAGATGCCGTTCGAGGTGACGCCGTTCTTTCCGCGGCTTGCGCGCTACAATCCCGCGAACGCCCCTGCGGGGAGCACCGCATCGCCGACGACAGCCGCAACCACGGCCAATGCCGGCTCTACTCCGACCAACTGAGTCGGCTCTGAGTTGATAGAAGCGCGGGCCGGGCCCGGAAGAGATTCCGGATTCCCGGTCTGCGTCTTTTTAGGATAGTCCGCACTCCGGAACCGCTGCCAAGCCACCCCAGACACGGTATTTCATTTTTTCCCCAATCTTGCGCGCTTTTGCTACTATGGACGCCCCGCGTTTTCGTCCGTATTCCCAGGAATGCTGTAAATGATCTGTGACGCAAATCTGCGGAAAGTTCTGTGGCTGAGTGTGGCAGCCTTCAAGAAAGGTCGTGCATTTTGTCTAGGAAATTTGTTTACACAGTAATGATGGTCCTACTCGCCGTGTCCGCCGCCTCGCTGGCGCAAACCGTAACAGCTCTCAAGCACCAACCGCCCGATGGGGTCGGTATCTCCTTCCAGTTGACCGACGGTACTGTACTGGTGCAAGGAAACGGTGGCGGCGATTGGTGGAAACTCACCCCCGACAACACCGGGAGCTATGTCAATGGAACCTGGACGCAGGTAGCCAGCCTGCCGGCGGGATATTCTCCGTACGCATTCGCTTCCGCGGTGTTGGCCGACGGCCGCTTGATCATTGAGGGGGGAGAATACAATTTCGGGAACTTTGACCTCACCAACCTGGGCGCGATCTATGATCCCAAGGCAAACACGTGGACAGCAGTGGCGCCGCCGAAAAACTGGAGCTATATCGGCGATTCACCGTCGGTGGTGTTGCCGAACGGCAAATATCTGATCGGAAACAAACTTACAAAACAATTGCGTCAACTCGACCCGAAGACCCTCAAGTGGACATCTCTCCCCTCGAAGGGAAAGAAGGATTTCGACTCGGAAGAAGGTTGGACCCTGTTATCAAACGGCACCATTCTGACAGCGGATGTGAAGAAGGCCCCAAACTCCGAGATTTATGATCCCGTGGCGAAACAGTGGACGAGCGCAGGCAGCACGATCGTCGATTTGCATTCTCCGTCACCGTTTGGATGCATTCCTTATGGTCCCGGCGGAACACTTTGCTACTACCCGCCTGGGGAAATTGGGCCGCAAATCCTCCGTCCAGACGGGACGGTGTTTGTGACCGGGTCATACACGAAGGGCGGCAGCGGTCCTGGAAACACCGCCATCTATGACAGCCTCACGGGCAAGTGGACGGTCGGTCCGACTTTCCCGAATGGCGACAACGCGGGCGATTCCTTTGCGGCCCTGTTGCCAAATGGCAACGTGCTGGTGGAAGGCGACTCGGGGACTTCTTATGAGTTCGATGGGACGAAACTTACTCCTGGACCGCAGACCTTTGGAAGCCTGATGGTGTTGCCTACCGGCGAAGTACTGGTTGGAGGCGGCCGTACAGCAGTTTACACATCGTCGGGGACTTATCAGACATCCTGGGCACCAGCGCTTTCCACTTATCCGTCCACCATAACTCGCGGGTCGACTTATCCGATCTCCGGCACGCAGTTCAACGGGTTGTCGCAAGCGGCGGCGTTTGGCGACGAGTTGGAGACCGCAACGAACTATCCACTAGTTCGGATCACAAACAACAGCACCCATCACGTGTTCTACGCCAGAACCCACGACCACAGCACGATGGGCGTGGCCACGGGCTCGGCGACGGTTTCGACGAACTTCGACGTTCCGGCGACGATGGAAACGGGCCCGAGTACGTTGGAAGTCGTGGCCAACGGCATTCCTTCTGTGGCGGTGAGCGTTACGGTTCAGTAAGACGGGTTGAATTAGTTTAGCTGCCCTTGTGCCTCCCGCGAGTGGGAGATACAAGGGCAGTTCCTATTTCAGGGTAACCGTGGACACGCTACACCCCCCATGCTACTTTGCCGTAACTTCGTCGAGTTCCTTTAGCATCTTGCCGATGTCCGGATTAGACATGAAGTTCTTCCACACCAAACCAGTCCGATAGTTCTCAATCATGACGACGATTGGCGCCTGATTCAGCCCCATGTAGATGGGCGAGACCCAGTTGGCACCCGGGTTAAACGCATCGCGAGGACCGTAGATGTCCCACATCCGATCGCCAAGATCGCGATAATAATGCTTGAGCGCGGTGATCGACGCCTCCGGTGTATAAGGAAACGACGCCAGCGCTCCTGTAGGCGTGAGCGTACCGCGATCGTCGTTATCGTCGGGGGCGTGGGGCACGTAGCCATCGGGGCCGTCACTGGCGGTCAGTCCCCAGGCATTAGGACCATAGCCTAAAAAGTGTTTGGGGTTCGCGGCCGAATAGGCGAGATTGATCAGAGCAATATTGCGATTGTTTTCGAAATAAGATTTCGTGAAGCGATCATGAAGGCTGTGGGGATCGAAGCCCATGTATGAGTAGTGCGTGAAGAAAAGCGGCCCGCCGGTTCCGACACCGACATCGAGTTTGATGCCGTAGTAGGTGTGTCCATTGCCGTAGTGATCGCCCTCCGTGCTGCCGGACCATCCTTCGCGATAGGATACGGCCCGCTCAGATTGTCCGACCCATCCTGAGTAATAAAGAGTTGGCGGAACGGCGTGCGTTGGCGAGGCAATGCCGAGGAGATACGTGATCATCACCTCGTTGAATCCGATCAGTGGGTGGTGAATCTGCCACGCCCACTGCGGCGACCAATGCCAGTACAAGAAATCGCTGGTTGGCGTCTCGCGATACCAGTCCCACTCGACCGTTTCCCACAGTTGCGTGATTCTGCGATAGAGAGACTGTTCCCTTTCGCAGGATCCGTGAAAGTACTGGCGCGCCGCGAGTAACCCTTGGATGAGAAACGAAGTCTCGACCAGGTCTCCGCCGTTTTCGAACATGCCGAACACGGGCATGGTCTCGCCGGTATTGCCATTCATGAAGTGCGACCAGGCTCCGTGATAGCGGGGTGCGTGTTCCAGAAAATCGACAATCCTCGTAAGGCGCTCGACACCCTGTTGGCGCGTGATGAAACCGCGATCGACGCCCACCACGAGCGCCATGATGCCGAAGCCACTGGCGCCGGTCGCGACAATGCGATCGTCGCCCGGAATATTTTCGCGAGCCATGCCGGAGTGGGGATCGGCCCCCTCCCAGTAGTAGTGGAAGCAGGCTCTCTGCAGCATGGTGAGCAGTTCGTCGTCGTCCAGTTCGTGGGTGGAGGCACTGGCGACATTGGAAAATGCCGATTGCCGATATTGCCAGTCCGAAGCTGCAACTTTATATTGCGCGTGGACGTCAGGCTTTCCCAGGAAATCTTCGTAGCGAAAAATGCCGGGCAATTGCATTCCGACCGGCGAAAAGTTGCTGCCATCGGTAGAGCGATAGATCACGTTGCGTGCGAGCGCTGACGATTCTACCGCGTCCCACTCAATCTCTACGTGGCGGTCGTAGCCGAAAGCGCGCACATTGGACGGAGGCGGCAGAGTAGTGCCGGCAGGCGGATCATTATCGACGCGCATCTCATCGACGATCAGCGTATGCCGCACGCCATCGGCGCGCCCCTGATAGAAGGTGACGCTCTGCGTGTACTCCGGCTTGAAGGCATGGATGGATGCGGTTCGACAGTCCGAAAGCGGAATGCGAACCTGTACCCAGCGGCCGGCTGGCACGTCGCCCGTGTATTTCCCAAGGTCGAGCGGTTCACTGAAGCTGCCGGGAAATTCCGCTACTTGCAGACCTTCGCGTGCGTTCGAGAGCACCATCTTCGGCAGATCGGCGGCAGAAATCGCCTCGGGAGCGAAAATCCAGAAATACAGGTCGGTCCCGCTCAATTGTGGAAAGCGATTGCGAAAGTCGACTGTTCTTATTTGCGCCAACCATCCGCCTCCGCGGGCAGACTGCCACGCAAGACGAATTGCGTTCGGAGGCGTCAGAAAAATCTTGGTCTCGACAGGCAAGCGACTGTCTTTCTGTTCGAGAAAGCTTTGCCCCGAAGCCTGCCCGGTGCTGTAGAAATAACCATCTGGAGTCAGGCTGTTATCAAAAATGACGTGCCGGTAATAATCCGAACTCGCGTGCGCCAACGAAGGCAACACGTAAAGGAGTAGTGACAAAACGACAAGTTGTTTGCGACCGACCCGCGATCCAGCGGCAACGAAGCTCATGACTTTCGATTTTTCTCCTCCGACTCAATTCGAACACGGCTGAAATCTATTTCCCGGGTACCTCAATCAGCGAGATGCCGTTCACCGGCAGATGCAACCTGATGGAACCTTTTGACAGTCGAAGACTTTGGGCGGGCGCGGTTTCCGCCACACGATTCAACTCCCGGACCTGTGCCTGCGTAGGATACCGCGGGCTGCCCATGCGCTGGTACGCCGCAAGCGTATTCCCATGCTCCGAGTCTGCGCGGCTCACTCGCACCGAACTGTCCGGCGGCACGCCGCGGATCTCGAAGTCGACGGTTTCCTCAGAGCCCTTCCTGTCCGGATCAACCAGATTCCATGCTGCAATTGCAAGCGACCCGTCGCGGCGACGAGTTGCTAGAACATTGGGTGTATCCTGCACGATCCTCTCTTGCCCGAGCTTATGCAGCACGGCAAATGCCGTATAGCTCGGCTTCTTGATACCGCCTAACGCGACCAGGCCGAAGCTGCCACCGAAAGGTTCGCGACCGGGACCACCTTCCTCGAATACGTCGCTGAAAGTCCAGAACGACATCATATTCACCAGGCCATCGCACTGCTGGATGTCATCGGCGAGAGCGGCGCCAACGTACTCCGTGTCTCGGGCATTGAGAGGCCCAAACGACGGGACATTCCATTCGGTCCACATCAAAGGCAGTGACGGACGCTGTGACGCAGCGATCTGATCGTGAACCTTCTTGATCGCTCTGCAGACCCTGTGATCCATGGGAATGTCTTCGGTCGTGCCCAACAGATCTTGCACGGTATCGTCCGCGTAGCCATGGCTGGAAATGAAGTCGGTGGGAACATTCTGCGCAGCGGCGTGCTGAATAAACGCATCCACCCAGTGCGCGGAGGAAGTTGCTGGACCGCCAACACGTAGACGGGGACTTACCGATTTCAGAGCTCGCGCGGTGTGGTCATATAACTCGAAGTAAGTCGCTTGTTTGGGATCGCCGGTCCAAAAGTCGATATTGGGTTCGTTCCAAACCTCAAAGTACCATTTGGCTACTTCGTCGAGACCGTAGCGATCGACAAGATGCTGCCCAAAGGCGCGAATCAGGTCGTCCCATCTCTTGTAATCCTTCGGAGGCGCGACAATCTGTTTGTACCAAAAAGGATGCACATCCTGGCGCAGCGCGAGTTTCTTCGGCATGAAGCTGATCTCGACGAAGGGCCGTACCCCGTTTTGCAGCAAGCCATCGTAGATCTGATCGACGTAGGAAAAATTGTAGACCGGGTTCCCATTGTCGTCTTCGTCATAGACTCCAACTTCGTCGTGCAGGATGTTATGAAAACGAACGTAGCGGAACTCGGTAACCTTTTTGACTTCGCGCAGATCGTCGCGGTAACTCTCGCGCAAGGCAAGAATGGCTCGGCCCGAACCGAATGTCTGTTCCCAGAAGTGGGGGAATGGGTGTCCCGGCGCACGGGCATCGACAACCACTCTTTCAACCGAGGTCTGCGCCCAGCACGGGCCCGCCAACAGCTTCAATCCGAGCAGAACGCCGAGAGCGCAACAACACAGTTTCATACAGTTGTTCTAGGGTAAGATTTCGAGCTTTGCATCAGAACCGCTGGCGGAATCCGGACTGATCCACACGGTGACCTTGGCGGGCTCAACTGCAAATTGGTTGCGGTCATTCCAGATCGCGAATGTGTCCGGTTCCAGGTTGAACGTGACTTTCTTCGTTTCTCCCGAGGCTAGTGCGATCCGCTGAAAGCCCTTCAGGGCACGAACTGGCTGAGCGGTGCTGGTTCCTTGCAGGCGGACATAGAGTTGCACCAATTCCTCGCCTGCCTGCGAACCGGTGTTGGAGACGGCGGCCTCGACGGTCAGCGAAGTCGACGTACCCGCTTTGCCGCGCAAGCTTTGGTTCAAGTCCGCAGCGCTCAGTTGGGTTTTGTTGATCTCAGTCGGTCCATAACTGAAAGTGGTGTAAGAACCTCCGAAGCCAAAGGGAAACTGCGGAGAATTTTGCTCATCGATGTAGCGCGACACATATCTCGACTCCACGCTATTTGGCGGGCGCGTTAGATCGACCGTGCCCGGTGGCCTTCCGGTGCTCAGGGCGTTGTAGTAAAGCGGTTCTTGTCCGACGCTGCGGGGCCAGCTTACGACCAGTTTGCCACTGGGATTGGATTCGCCGAAGAGCGTCCGCGCCAGCGCCGGGCCTGCTTCGGTTCCCGGAAGCCATGCTGCCAGCACGGACGACACGTGCGCAAAGGCCCACGGTACGGTGAGCGGACGGCCGCTGAAGAGAATCAGCACAACCGGCTTACCCGTGTTGACGATGGCTTCGAGCAATTCCTGCTGGCGCCCGGGCAAACCGAGATTCGAACGAGACGCCGCTTCTCCGCTCATTTCTGGTGACTCGCCCAGGGTCAGAATCGTCAGATCCGCGCGCTTGGCAGCGGCGACCGCCGCCGCGATTTCTTCGTTGCTGCCTTTGAGAATCCCGGCGCCCTTGGAGCGGAGCACGTTTCTTTCCCCCAAGCGCCGCGCTAATTCGGCAGGAAAAGACAAGACTCCGGTTTTGAGGCCGGTGGACAATCCCTCCGGGTCGGAAGGATTGTCGGCGAGCGGGCCGATGACGGCGACAGTTCTCACCTCCTTCGAGATCGGCAGCAGAGGCTTGCCGCCGGCTGCCGGAATGTTTTTCAGGAGGACAAAAGAACGCTCCGCAATGGTTTGCGCCAACTGCAGGCTTTCTGGAAGAAAGAAGGATTTTCCGGCTCGTCCTTCGTCAACGTAGGGATGTTCGAAAAGGCCGAGCGCGAGCTTTGCGCGCAGAACCCGACGGACGCCTTCGTCAATATTTGCCTCCGGCACGGCGCCCGAGGTCACGAGTTGGGCGAGGTGATCGTGGTACAGGCTGCTTGCCATATCCATGTCGACCCCGGCCAGGAAGGCCTTGCGCGCCGCGGTCGCGCCATCCGCGGCAATACCGTGTGCCACAAGCTCTCCGATTGAGGACCAGTCGCTGACGACCATCCCTTTAAATCCCCACTCGTTCCGCAGAATCTCAGTGAGCGTAAACCGATTCGCGGAAGACGGCACACCGTTGAGGGAATTAAAGGCGCTCATCAGAGTTGCCGTACCTGCATTGACCGCCGCATGAAATGGAGGCAGATAGAACTCACGCAGGGTGTGTTCGGAAATCTCGGTCGAGTTGTAATCCCGGCCAGCCTCCGCAGCGCCATACCCCACGTAGTGCTTAACGCACGCCGCCATGGTGTCCGGCGCATTCAAACGCGAACCCTGGTAGCCGCGCACATACGCTGCGGCCATCGCTGAACCAAGATACGGATCTTCCCCGGCGCCTTCCATCATGCGGCCCCAGCGGGCATCGCGGGCGATGTCGACCATCGGGGAAAAAGTCCATCGGATACCGATTGCGGAGGCTTCAAGCGCCGCCACATGCGACGCCTTCTCCACCAAAGCGGGATCCCAGGTGGAAGCCATTCCCAACGGAATCGGAAATTCGGTCCGGAACCCGTGGATTACATCGAGCCCGAAGAGTAAAGGAATGTGCAATCGTGATTGCTCGACAGCGATGCGCTGATATTCATTGATCAGCGGCGTGTCGATGACATTGAGCAACGATCCGATCTGGCCACGAGCAATCATTTCTTTGTAGTCGGTCCGCCCCGTGCCAGGGCCCGTCGCTTGGCCGGCGGAATATTGCACTAGCTGACCAATCTTTTCTTCCAGGGTCATGGTTTGCAGTAGTGACGACACACGGGCATCAAGTTTGGGATCCGCTATGCCGTCATTACTCAGAGCGACCTGGGACGTTGTCGCAGGCGGGGCCGTCGCCTGCGCCGACTGGGCAACATTGTTCCCTGCCAGACAAACAGCGCATAGAAGCCACGCAGAGGCTTTCCGAAGCAGTGCGCTTGAGCGCAAGAAAAAAAACAGTACGCGCGAAGATTGTGCAGGCCGCACCGGGAACCACATGAATCAGCACCTCAACAATTATGACAATGTGCTTAACTAAATCGCGTTAGTAAAGGGTTGACGGTCTGTATGAAATACGTTTTCCGCTCCGATGTCAAGGGAGGTGACGAAAAGAGCACCGAGATCGTCGCTTGCCCCGGCGGCTTCATTGTGCAAGACTTCGCTCCGTGGCTAAGAAGAAGGTGAAACAAAGCAGCGAGGCTGCCGAACACCCCTCGCGGAAGCCCGTTAGCTTGAAACAGCTCGCGGAACACCTTTCGCTTTCGCCCGCGACTGTTTCCCTCGTTATAAACCGATCGAGCGTTGCCGACTCCATTCCGCAAGTGACCAAGGATCGGATTTTTGAGGCCGCGCGGAAATTCAAGTATCGTCCCAGCTTCTTTGCCCGCTCGTTGCGTACCCAGCGCAGCTTCACCATCGGGGTCATCGTTCCTGAAGTGAGCGACGGGTACTCGGCTTCTGTGATGAGCGGGGTCGAAGATTACCTTTTGCAGGAGGGCTATTTTTACTTCGTCGCCAGCCATCGGCATCGCGTCGATCTGATTGACGAATACCCCCGCATGTTCCTGGAACGATCAGTGGACGGACTGATCGCCGTCGACACTCCCTGGCATCTCGACCCTTCCGTGCCAGTTGTGACGGTATCCGGCCACAATGAGGTCAAGGGGGTCACCAACATTGTGTTGAACCATCAACGGGCTGCTGAACTGGCTTTGAAGCACTTGGTTCAGCTCGGTCACCGGCAGATTGCCTTCATCAAGGGGCAGGAGTTCAGTTCCGACACCGAAGTTCGCTGGGCAAATATCGAACGTGCGGCCCGTCAGAATGGTTTAAAGATCAATCCCCGGCTCGTAACTCAGTTGCAGGGTGATTCGCCCTCCCCGCAAACGGGATATGTTGCCGCGAAAACTTTGCTGGCGACCAAAGAACCGTTCACTGCGATTTTTGCTTTCAACGATATCTCGGCCATGGGAGCAATTCGTGCGCTGCGCGAGTCGGGGTTGAGAGTCCCCGAGGATGTTTCGGTTGTCGGATTTGACGACATTCAGAGTGCCGCTTTCCAAAATCCCGGATTAACCACCGTACGGCAGCCGCTGCGCGAAATGGGACGCGCGGCCGCCGAAATCTTGTTAAAGCGTATTAACCATCCAGGTGCTGAATTCTGCGACAACCACGTGGTTGAACCGGAACTGGTTGTACGCGAAACCACCTGCGCGCCGGGGCGGAGCAACCGAGACAAAAGGTAGCGAATTCGCATAATCGATTTTCCGAACAAAACCTGCACAAAACTCTCCGCATGCCGCTCCCATCCGTTCTGATTTCCATAGTTGTCTCCCTATTTCCATAACCTGATTTCCCACCTTCCATCGCTTTTCGTTTATGCCCTTGACTGCCGAGATTTCTGCGTGTTATAAGCAGCATCGGTTTACTAAATCATTGGAAAAGCGATTTAGTAACGATTCACCGTGTTGTTGAATCGGCCGGGTTTTCGGCAACCGCGTTGTTCCGAGGAGGCTTCATGAGGCGTACGAGTGTTGCAGTCCACGTGGCACTGCTGATCGTCAGCATCGTTGCATCAACCAGCTTGGTCCAGGCACAATATCGCGCTTCTCTCCGCGGAACGGTGACGGATTCCCAGGGCGCAGTGGTTCCTGGCGCGACCGTGACTCTAGTCGACAAAGACACGAACCGTACAGTCGTGTCGACCTCTGACGGTAACGGCATTTACCAGTTCTACGCGCTGGCACCCGCCCCCTATCGACTGACCGTGCAGGCCAAGGGGTTCAAGCAGAAGGTGCTTGAGAATGTACGGATCATCGCCGAGCAGCTCAATGCGCTGGACCTGCAAGTTGAGGTGGGCCAAGTTACCGAGACCGTGACCGTATCGGGCACAACACTGGCGCTGGACACGGAGACTGCCACCTTGAGTGGCACGATCACCAGCAACCAGATCCAGCACATGCCGTCGTTCAATCGCGACGTGTTTCAACTGGCGCAACTGACGCCGGGAGTTTTCGGAGATGGTTCACAACAAGGCGGCGGCGGGGGCTTCCAGTTGCCTGGAGGTCAGGGACCCGGAGCTCCTCCCGGGGGTAATGGCGTTTTCGCAACCGAGAACGGCCCGCAGATCCAGAATGCTGGCGGCCAGTATGAGACCAACAGCATCACCGTCGATGGCATCAGCACGGTAAGTGCGGTCTGGGGCGGCACAACCGTGATCACACCCAGTGAAGACTCCGTAGGAGAAATGAAGGTAGTCTCCAATAGTTACGATGCAGAGAATGGCCGGTTCAGCGGTGCGCAAATCCAGGTCATTTCTAAGAGCGGCACCAATCAACTGCACGGCAGCGCATTCTTCAAAGCATCACGCCCGGGACTGAACTCTTATCAGCGCTGGAATGGCGTCGGCTCGAATCACCCAGGCACCGCTGCCGAGCGTGGTTTAAACCGCGACAACAACCGTTTCAACAATTACGGCGCCAGCCTGGGCGGGCCGATCTGGAAGAACAAGATATTCGCCTTTTTCAACTTTGAAACCAGTCCTCTTGCTGCTTCCACCACTGCGCAAGGCTGGTATGAGACTTCGCAGTTTGATTCCTCGGCCGCGACGCCCGGCAGCATTGCAGCACAGTACCTCTCGTTTCCGGGAAGCGCTGTTCATGCAAGCGCGATCGTCCCGCGTACTTGCGCATCGGTCGGGCTTGTGGAAGGCGTGAACTGCAACACCGTGACGGGGGGCTTGGATGTGGGCTCGCCGATGACGACTGGTCTAGGTTTGCAGGATCTCACCTATGGAGGCGACCCCACTCATCCTGGCGTAGGCGGCGGACTGGATGGAGTACCGGACTTGGCGCTCTTCAACACGGTGAACCCGACGAAAATATCACAGACCCAGTACAACGGCCGTGTCGACGCCGATATCACCCACAAAGACAGGCTCACCTTCGCTCTCTACTGGGTTCCACTGACAAACACCAATTTTAACGGCCCCATCCGTTCGCAAAACTTCTGGCACCATGACCAGACCAACTATGCGTATTCGCTCGTATGGAACCATACATTTTCGTCCTCGTTGTTGAACCAGGCACGCGCCAACGCCGCGGGATGGAAATGGAATGAGGTCACCAGCAACCCTCAGGCGCCCTTTGGATTGCCGCAGGCCAATATCGATTCCATCGGCAGCTCGGTGGGCGCGACCCCCGCAACTCCTCAGTTCTTCGGAACTCCGGGACCGAGCAACCTGAACCAGTGGACCTACACTTTCAATGACGTCCTTACCAAAATAATCAGACGTCATAGCATCAAGGCCGGTCTCGAATTCACCAAGCTTTCTTATTTAAACAACGCTGTTTACGCTGCGCGTCCCGGATTTGCCTTCCATAATTTGTGGGATTTTGCTAATGATGCTCCTTTCGCCGAAGGAGGAAACTACGGAGGCCAGTTCGATTCCAAGACCGGTATCCCCTTTGCCAATCGCCAGGATGATCGCGTAAATATATGGGGCGTGTTTGTTCAAGACGACTTCAAGGTCCGTTCCAACCTGACGATCAACCTAGGCCTGCGGTGGTCGTACTTTGGAGCCTTGTATGCCAAGCAGAACAATCAGGATGTAATGCAGTTCGGATCGGGCGCGGACGCGCTGACAGGTTTGAACATCCGCATAGGCGGACACCTCTACAATCCGCAGAAAAATAACTTCGGCCCGATGATTGGATTTGCCTGGTCGCCGAACAAATTCGATAGCAAGCTGGTATTCCGCGGCGGATTTGGCATCAATTACAACCAAAACGAAATCGCCATCACTGCAAATGGCTACGGGAATCCACCCAATGCGGTGACTCCATTCTTCCACTGCGACTTCCCCTTCACCGACCCCTCCTGTAAATTTAACGGAACTACACCAACCGGAATTCTCTACGAAACCGCCACCGATATTCACTCTATTTTTGGGTATGCACCGAATCCAGCCGCGATCACAACCTTTAGCCCGGGCAACCTGCCGCTCGGTGGGAACGCCTTTATAACTGGGTTCCCGGCGAACCCGAAGACGATCTCCAACTATCACTACTCTCTAGACATGCAGTATCAGTTGCCCTATAAGTCGGTGTTCAGCTTGGGCTACCAGGGCAATCAGACACGCCACCTACTCGTACACAACAACTGGAACGCGATCGGCGCGGCCAATGGGCTGACGATGAATCCGTTAGTCAATTTTGTCAACTTCTGGCAGAACACAGGTTCGGCGAATTACAACGCGATGCTCGCCAACTTCACGCATAACTTCTCGCACACCTTCCAGGCATCGGCGCAATACACTTGGGCCAAGGCAATGGATGAGCTTTCTGGCCCCTACTACATGGATCCTTACCCGTTTGATACGCATGCGGCGTATGGGAGAGCTAACTACGACGTGCGGAACGCATTTAAGCTCTTCGGCTTGTGGCAGCCAACCTTCTTCCATGGTAGTCATGGCTGGATTGAGAAAGTAGCGGGTGGGTGGTCTCTAAGCGGCATTTGGAACATACACTCAGGTTTCCCATGGGACCCCTTCTACGGCATCAATGGTGCTGGCCTGTACTATGGAGGTAGTAGTTACAGTACGCTTCGTCCGGCTGGGGTTCTACCTGGAGCGGGCACAAGCACCTCCAATAGCACATTCATGCAAAACACAAATCCGAATTATGGTGGCGACGGCACCAAATTCCTCGTACCCCCGACTTTTGTCCAAGGGGCACCCTTTCCAGCCACCTCGCCCGGACCGACACCTGGAATCCACCGCAACAGCTTGAACGGGCCCGGCTACAATGCCGTGGATCTCAGCCTCGCTAAGGGCTTCGGCTTCCCGAGGATTCCAGCGCTGGGAGAGAACGTGAAGTTCGAAATCCGTGCCGACGTTTACAACCTCTTCAACAAGTTGAACATCAACCCCAATTCGATCGACGGGTTTTTGGGTTCGGTAAACCCGGATGGCACGTTGAATGGTACCCCAAACCCCGACTTCGGCGTAGCCGGCAGCGCCTTGGGCAGCAGGACGATCCAACTGCAGGCCCGCTTCAGCTTCTAACCTTCATTCTGCGAGGCGCACTCCGAATGGTGTGCGCCTTTCATCTTCCTAACTTACCGATCGTCCGCAAACTCGCAAGCGCTGGAACATGATTTGCACTTAGTGTACGAGCCACATGCGCTTGGTTTACCAGCACTCCCAACGCGATTAGCCCGATAACCGAGACCAACCGTCCATCATCCTTGGCAGCATTCGCCGTGTTTGGTTTTTGTAAACAGGAAATGACGAACTCGTGACAACCCATTTTCCGGTCCTTGCTACGTTAAAGCGCAAGAACTTCGGAGGTGCCGATGTCACGGATCAGTTTGGGTCTTTTGTTGGCAATCACGTTGATGGGTGCCGGATGCGGCTATGGTTCCCACAACTACATGAACGGGAACGGAACGCCCCAGATCACACAACTCTCGCCCAGCAGCACGCCGGCCGGCGGCTCCGCGGTCACAATGACGATCGAGGGTTCGGGCTTTGGCACGGACTCGTTGGTGTATTGGGGCACGACGACGCTCACCACCACCTACGACACGGCCAACCAGGTCACAGCAGATATCCCTGCGGCCGACATCATGAATGCGGGCACGGTGCAGGTCTACGTGCACTCGGGCGGCGCGAACTCGAACGCCATGACCTTCACCATTCAGTAACAGGTGACAGCCATTGGGGCGGAACTAGAAGTGGGATTTCAGATCGGTAAAACGCTCCACCACCAGGAGGCGCTGGTTCGGTGGAGCGTTTGCCAGGTCTTCGTGCTCCAGTATCCATGTGTTGTCGTGCGGAACGAAGACGGCGTGGAGGCCTGCCGCCAGGGCGGGATTGATATCGGACTTAGGGCTGTTGCCCACCATCCAGGTAGTGTCCGCTAGCAGAGCGTACTTGGCGATGGCGGAGCGGTAGGTTGATTCGTCCTTCTCGGCCACGATCTCAACCGCGGCAAAATACTCCTTCAATCCCGAGCGCTCGACTTTGCCGGATTGTTCGGCAGGGTTTCCTTTGGTCATCATAATCAAATGGTGGCGCTCGCCGAGATACTGCAAGGTCTCGGGCACGCCCGGGAGGACTTCAATAGGATGATCGGCAATCTGGTGGGCGAAGCTGTGAATGCGTTCGTGTAACTCGGGCGTAATCGGATCGACGGAAAGTTTTTCAAAGGTCTCCACCAGCGAATGTGCGAAGCTGTGCAGGCCGTAGCCGTGCTTGACGATGGAATCTCGCTCCACGTCGTTCAACACCAGTCGAACGGCCTCGGGCGAGTGTTCGCGATGGTCGAGGAACGAAATAAACTTCGCGATCGCCCGCTCGAAATAGATATTGTTTTCCCAGAGCGTGTCATCGGCATCGATGAGCAAGGTCTGGGCGCCATTCTCTCCGCGCATGTATTTATGATAACGGCTCCGGACAAATTCACGGCTTTGATAGACTCGTATTCCTATGAAGAACGATCGTAGTAAAAGCTTTTTAGCGCACTTTTCCATACGCTCCGGTTGTGTTTTGTTTTTGATTCTCCTGACAGCAACTTTCGGCGCGGCGCAACAAAAGAAAAGCCGAGTGATGACGGGGTCGGCGGCAAAAGGCGGGGCTCCGGCGAATTTGAAGGTCGCACCCGATCTGGAGCAACGCCTGGCAAAGTTCCGGCGCGTTCAAATGCCTTTCCGGACGGCAGGTCTGAGCGGTCGCCAGCAGCAACTGGTTCGAAAACTGGTGGAGGCCTGTGGCTACCTGGAAAGCATCTACTGGCGGCAGAGTGATCCAGAGGGCTTGACGCTGTACCAGTCGCTGGCCTCGAGCCGGAACCGGCGCGATGTCGAACTGCGACGCTACTTGTGGATCAACGCTTCGCGCTTCGATCTGATTGATGGGAACAAACCGTTTGTCGGAACGGATGCCATGCCGCCGGGGCGCGGGTTTTATCCGGCGAAGCTGACGCGCGATCAGGTGGAGCAATACGTCAAGGAACATCCAGATCAGAAGGCGGGAATCTACGATCAATTCACGATTGTCCGCTGGCATCAGGAAACGCTGGAAGCAGTTCCCTTTCATATCGCGTTTCGCGCATTTCTGGAACCGGCGGCCAAAGCTCTGCGTGAGGCGGCCAAGCTCAGTGACGATGCGGCTTTTGTAAAGTTCCTTCAACTGCGGGCAGACGCCCTCCTCAGCGATGATTATTTCGCCAGCGACCTGGCATGGCTGGAGTTGAAGAATCCGAAATTCGACATCATTTTTGCACCCTACGAAACCTATATGGACGGACTGCTGGGCGTGAAGGGTTCGTACGGCGCGGCCGTGATGGTGCGCAACGAGAGCGAGAGCAAGAAGTTGGAGCTGTTCCAAAAGTATGTCCCGGAAATTCAAGATGCGCTGCCGCTGGCCGCCGAAGACCGGCCCTCGAAACATGGTCTGGAAACGCCGATGGAAGTGATGGACACTCCGTTTCGAGCGGGAGACTTGACGCACGGCTACCAGGCGGTGGCTGACAACCTGCCGAACGATCCGCGGGTGCATGAGCAGAAGGGCAGTAAGAAACTTTTCTTCAAGAATTTCATGGACGCGCGCGTGAACTATGTCATCTTGCCGGTCGCCCGCAAACTGATGGAGCCGGAACAGGCGGCGAAAGTTTCGGGCGAGAGCTATCTGCTGGCAACAATCATGCACGAGATCTGCCACGGACTGGGTCCCGCGTTCGCGCGCACGCCGGCTGGCAAAGTCGATATTCGAGCAGCAATCGGCCCAGGTTTTAGCGGCCTCGAAGAAGCGAAGGCCGACGTCACCGGGATGTTCGGCCTGAAGTGGATGGTGGATCACGACGCCCTGCCGAAAGAAAAGCTGGAAGAATATTACGCGTCGTATGTAGGCGGGATCTTTCGCACGGTACGCTTCGGAACGGCGGAGGCGCACGGGCAAGCGGAGATGATGGAATTCAACTATCTCTCGGAGCGCGGCGCGGTCCGGCGGAATGCCAACGGCCGATATGCGGTCGACTACGAAAAGATACCGGGCGTACTGGCCGACCTAGCCAAGGAATTACTGGAGATCGAGGCTACGGGAGACCGTGCGCGCGCGGAGAACTGGTTTGCAAAGTACGGCACGATGCCGGAGGAATTGAAAGCATCACTGAAGGCGGTATCGGATGTGCCGGTGGATATTGATCCGGTGTTTTCGTTTGCCGAAAGAGTAAAGTAACGGCCGCGAGCCGCCAGTGAGCTAACGACTGCAGCGTTCGGTTGAAGTATTAAGTGAATTGTCATCCTGAGCGAAGCGAAGGATCTGCTCTTGCTTGCTCGCGGCTCGAAGCATCCTTACACCCACTCCACGCGCGGCCTCTGCGGGATGATCCCCGCCTTGTGTCCCATGTCGAGCAGCCGCTTGACGGCTTCCCTGCCGTCGTCGCCGTAATCTAGAGTGCGTTCGTTGACGTACATGCCGACGAATTTATCGGCGAGTTGCATGTCGAGATCGCGGGCAAATTGCATGGCGTAGGCGAGCGCCTCTTCTCGATGGTCGATGGCGTACTGGATGCTTTCGCGCAGCGCCTGCGTGACGCTCGCCATAGTTTCTGCGCCGAGCGAGCGGCGGATGGCGTTTCCGCCGAGGGGCAGCGGCAGTCCGGTGACTTTCTGCCACCAGCGGCCTAGATCAACGACGCGGTGCAAGCCGGACTTGTCGTAGGTCAACTGGCCTTCGTGAATGATCAGGCCAGCTTCGTGTTTTCCTTCGAGAATCTGCGGGATGATTTGATCGAAGGGGACGACTTCCACCTGAATTCCGGGCGCGAACAGTTGGAGGGCGAGGTAGGCGGTGGTGAGTTTACCCGGTACCGCGATCTTCTTGCCCTTGATTTCATCCGGCGTGAAGGGCCGCGTGGAAACGAGCATGGGGCCATATCCGTCGCCCACACTGCCGCCACACGACATCAACGTGTATTTCTCCTGAATGTAAGGGAAAGCGTGGAAGGAAATCGCGGTCACGTCGTAGACGCCCTCCTGCGCCTGGCGGTTGAGCGTCTCGATGTCGCAAAGGGTGTGGCTGAACTTCAAACCCGGGACACGAACCTTGTTCGTAGCCAACCCGTAAAACATGAATGCGTCGTCGGAGTCCGGGCTGTGGGCCACGGTGATCTCGCGAACTGGAGAAGATACGGTACTCATAAGATTATTAATCCTGTTCTATAAACTCGGCGTCAGAAGAATCTAAATTTCCCATACCCGGCCCCTAAAAGTGGCAGTCGATTTCGAAGACTTGCGGCATCGCTAAAGCGATGCCCTGATACAAAGCCCGAGCTCTTCAGAAAGCTCCTGTAGAGACGCGGCTTGCCGCGTCTCCTGCCGCGGAGTGAGACGGGGCAAGCCCCGTCTCTACAGGGAGGTTCGGTGGTGCCAGCGAGCGGCCACCGCGGCGGCCATCAGCACCTTGATGACTTCCGCGAAAACGAACCCGTAGAGGCCCAGCTTCATCGCCAGCGAAACGGAGTGCGTGAGGATGGCGAGCCAGCTGAGCCCGCCCGCGAAGAGCACCAGTTCCGCAGCCACGGACGACAGCGCGGCCCAACTGAAACGGCGTGAGCTGTGCTCGTAGATCCAGCCCGCAACGAAGGCCACGAGCGGATAGGCCATGAGGAATCCACCGGTCGGGCCGAGGATATGGCCAATTCCCGCGCCTAGGCTGAATACAGGCAGTCCGAACGCGCCTTCCATGAGGTAGAGCGAGAGCGCGGCAAAACCGCGACGCGAGCCAAGCAGCAAGCCAACGGCAAGAACTCCGAAGTTTTGCAGCGTCAAAGGCACGGGCGTGAAGGGCAGCGGTACGGTCACACGCGCACACAGAGCGACGAAGAGGCTGGCGGAAACGATGATGGCTGCCTGCTTGGCAATCTCCCTTCCCTGATCTATGGGCCGGGTCTGCTGGCCAACAACTTGGGTCGCTACTCTCGACATGGTGTTCCTTTCTTCGTGACGGATGATGGGCAGATTAAGCCTAATGCGACGAGTGGTCGAGGCTATCGAGCTCTGCTCTGTGGGCCGCCATGCGCTTCATTTGCCGCCGGACCCGCATGTAGAGCGTGAGCGCCACCGACACTACCACCGCGGTACTGACTCCCAGTATGAGGAACCACCAGAGCATCCGCACAACGCATTAAGGATAGCAGATGGGCGGCGGCGAGAATGTGCTCAGAGTCACCGAATGATGAGAGGTGCCGCGCTCTGATCAGCCCTTCTTCGCTGCCGTGGCCAATGCTTTGCGGCGATTCTCAACGTTCTTCAAGACACGCTCCAGGCGCTTGCGGGCGGTCTTCGATCCGGTCGCTACTTTCTCGATATTGGCAAAGGCATCGGGGTTGTTGGTTTTCTCACGAAATTCTTTAAGGAATGGATAAATCTTGGCGAAGATGAAGAACATTTCGCCGCTGCAGCCAGGCTGCACAAACAGTTCCTCATTGAGCGCGCCCATCAGCACGAAGGACGCCGCCATATCCCAATAGCCTCCCACCTGGCGAATCCAGGCGTTTTCCTGGCTGGGAAACGAATTCGCCACCTTGATTAGCTCATCCGCGCTCTGCGGCCAGAATTCCACCGTAAACCAGTTTCTTGCCTTGCGCATCTCCGCTTCGCGGCGGAGGTCGTAGAGTTTCAGAATCAGCCCTGCATCATGCACGGTCGCCTTTTTAGCCATGGTTTCGCCTCGTTAAAGTGTTTCTTGAATTTTTGTTCTGAACGAATTGTCTTCTCAGGCTTTCTAAACTTCGGGTGCTGGGCCCTCAACGGCCCGTTCGTAATCGCATTCTTTGTTCGGACACGCGATCACGGTTCCTTCTTTCCGGATTCGTTCCACCAGATATTCATGCCCGCAATCCGGACACTTTTCGGGAACGGGCTTTGCCGCCGACGTAAACTTGCACTTCGGGTAATTTCCGCATCCATAAAAAGTGTTGCCCTTGCGCGCACGCTTTTCGACGAGTTCGCCTTCTCTGCAATCCGGGCACTTCACGCCGATGAAATTCTGCTTCACATACTTGCACTCGGGATAGCCGCTGCAGGAAGTGAACTCGCCGTAACGGCCGTGGCGCAGGATCAGGTTACGTTTACACAACGGGCAGGTTTCGTCGAGCGGAATGTCAGGCACCTTCTTACCCTGATCTAACCGCCGTGTCGTCTTGCAATCGGGATAACCAGTGCAAGCCATAAACTGGCCGAAGCGCCCGCGCTTCAGGACCATCACGCGCCCGCAGTTTTCGCAATATTCCTCCTGCGCCGTCTCCTGCATGTCGGCCGAGTCGAGGTCCGGCAAGTTAATGGGATTTTCTTTGGTGAACTTGCAGGTGTCAGGATTTTCCTTGTCGTAGGTGCTGCAAGCATAGAACGAACCGTGCTTGCCCCACTTGATGACGAGCGGCGACCCGCACAGTTCACACTTCTCGTCGGTGGGTTTCTCCATACGCTTGATGTTTTCCATGTGCTTCTCGGCGTATCGGAGATCCTTGGAAAATTTCTGGTAGAACTCGGTGAGCGCGTCATTCCCCGTCTGCTTGCCCTCTTCTATTTCGTCGAGCTCTTCTTCCAGGCGTGCGGTGTACTGAAAGTCGAAAATGTCTTTAAAATTCTCGACCAGCAGATCGGTAACGACCAGCCCAATTTCGGTGGGGACGAACTTGCCACCAATCTTCTGCGCGTACTGCCGCTCCTGAATGGTGCTCAGAATGGTGGCGTAGGTTGAAGGCCGGCCGATGCCGCGCTCTTCGAGCTCCTTCACCAGCGAAGCCTCGTTGAAGCGCGGAGGCGGCTCGGTGAAATGCTGCTCCGGAAGCAGCGACTTCAGCGTCAGTTTCTGCCCGGCTTCGAGCGGCGGAAGCTTATGCTTCAACTCTTCGTCTTCTTCATCCTTATTATCCTTCGACTCCTCATAGACCTTGAGGAAGCCGTCGAACTTCATGACCGATCCGGTCACGCGGAACCAGAAAACGTCGCTGCCGGACTTGGCGTCGATGTCAACCGAGGTCTGGTCGAAGACAGCAGGGTTCATCTGCGAGGCAATGAAGCGCTGCCAGATCAGCTTGTAGACCTTGAATTCGTCTTCCTGCAAATATTGTTTAACCAGGTCGGGATGGCGCATCGCCGACGTCGGGCGAATGGCCTCGTGCGCCGCCTGCGCTTCTTTCTTCTCCTTATATGTATTGGGAGAATCAGGCAGATACGGTGCACCAAACTGTTCGGAAATATACTCGCGGACCTCGGTAATCGCTTCGCCCGAGACGCGGGTCGAATCAGTTCGCATGTAGGTGATGAGGCCGACCAGGCCTTCGTCGCCGAGTTCGACACCTTCATAGAGACGCTGCGCAATCATCATGGTGCGCTTCACACTGAAGCGCAGCTTGCGAGAGGAATCCTGTTGCAGCTTGCTGGTGGTAAACGGCGGGGTAGCATTGCGGCGGCGTTCCTTCTTTTCCGCCGAGCGAACGACCCAATCGGCATTTTCCAGCGCCAGGCGGATTTTTTCCGCTTCTTCGCCATGGTTAATTTCGACTTTCTCCTCACCTTTGCCGAGGAAGCGGGCATCGAATGCCGGGGGCTTATTAGCGGCAAGATTGGCGTCGATTGTCCAGTATTCTTTTTTCTCGAACGCTTTGATTTCGCGTTCGCGATCGACGATCAGGCGGAGCGCGACGGTCTGCACACGTCCGGCGGAAAGCCCGCGGCGGACTTTGTCCCATAGAAGAGGAGAGACCTGGTATCCCACAAGGCGATCGAGCACACGGCGGGTCTGCTGCGCGTCGACCAGGTTGCGATCGATGTCGCGAGGATGCTCGAACGCGGCCTTGACGGCGCGCTGCGTGATTTCGTTGAACGTCACGCGACGGATGCGGGCCCCGTCGCCGATGTCGTCTGTCTTCGCTTTGGCTTTCTTCTTCCCCTTCTTTTTCTTGCTCGAATCCTCGCCAAGTTCGTCGGCGAGATGGGCGGCAATGGCTTCGCCTTCGCGATCCGGGTCAGGCGCCAGGTAGATGTGGTCGGCCGAAAGCGCCAGCTTTTTCAGCTTGGCAAGGACCTTCTCTTTTCCCGGAATGACGACGTATTCGGTTTCGAAGTCGTTTTCCAGATCGACCCCGAGGCTGCTCTTGGGCAGGTCTTTCACATGGCCGTAAGAGGCATCGACCGTGAATCCCTTGCCCAGATATTTCTGGATAGTTTTCGCCTTCGCGGGCGATTCGACGATGACTAGACCTTTGGACAATGGTTCCTCAGTTTCGTGGCAATGGAATTGAAGCTAGCACGAATTGCGGTCAGCTGTCAGCTATCAGCTCTCAGCTCTCAGTTGAATGCCTTCACTTTTTGCATCAGGGACGACAGCATCTTTTTCACCTCTTCCACCTGCATTGTGAGGCGCTCATACTCTGGATTGTGCAAATATTCCAGATCATGAGCGAGCAGAAATTGATATTCAAGTTCACTTGCCGACCCCATCGCGATCTGCAAGAACCGGACCATCTCTGCGTCGCCCTTTCGACAACAACCCTCCGCGATATTCATTCCTATCGATGCCGAAGATCGTCTCATCTGATTTGTCAGCCCGAACATCTCATCCCGAGGGAAAGCTTTGCTCGAGGCATAAACATCCAGAGTCAGCCGGTGTGACTTCTCCCAGACCCGAAGATTTCGAAAGCTCTGCATGCGCTCTCCGGTTCTACTGATAGCTGAGAGCTGACAGCTGATAGCTGCCCCTAGAAGCTTTTCACGAAATTCTTCCCCGGCAACTGCCGTATCTTCCCATTCAGTTCCAATTCGAACAGCGCGGCGAAGATTTCTGAGGAGGACATTTCGTTTTCCAGCGATTCGACCAGTTGATCGATGTGCGTGGATTCATCGGCTTTCAGCAACTTGAGGACTTTCTTTTCGTGGGGCGCGGTCACCTCGTCCGGGAATAGAGATGCGGTTTCCGGCTCGGGAGATTCATGCTGCATGGCGCTGAGTGCAGTTTGGATGTCTGGCGGAAGCTCTTCCCATACGTCTTCCCAGGTGGCGACGAGCTTCGCGCCCTGCTTGATCAGGGTGTTCGGACCCCAGGAATTTTTGTTGGTCACGTTGCCTGGGACGGCGTACACGTCACGGTTTTGCTCAAGGGCACAGCGGGAAGTGATGCGCGTGCCGCTGTATTCCGCGGCCTCCACGACCAACACCCCAGCGGACATGCCGCTGATGATGCGGTTGCGGATGGGAAAGTTTTGCGGGGTAGGGGAGGTTCCCACCGGAAACTCGGAGATCAACGCGCCACCAAGAGCGACGATCTGTTCCGCGAGCCGGGTGTTTTCCTTGGGGTACATGACGTCGATTCCAGTGCCGAGGACGGCGACGGTTTTTCCTCTGGCGGCGACGGCGCCACGATGTGAGGAAGTATCGACGCCGCGCGCTAATCCACTGATGATGACCAGTCCGCGCGCGGCTAGGTCGGTCGAGAGGCGCTCAGCCATGCCGCTGCCATAGGGCGTGGGATGACGTGTTCCTACCATTGCGATGCCGGGCTGAGACAGCACCTCGATGCTCCCCTTCACAAACAGGATCACCGGCGGATCATAAATTTCTTTCAGCCGTGCCGGGTATTCGGGATCGCTGAGCGAAATGAGTTTGGCGCCCGCCTCAGCCGCTTTCCCGCATTCCTGCTGCGCCAGGTCGAGTGATTTTCCCGTCGCAATTGATTGCGCGGAGACGGCCGGCATCCCCGTGGCTTCAAGTTCGGTGAGGCTGGCTTGGAAGACGCGCTCGGCAGTACCAAGTTGCTCGATCAGTTTCTTGATGCGCGTCGGGCCCAATCCCGGAGTTAGGGCGAGTGCAAGCCAATATGTGGCCTGGTAAGAGACCAGGTTTGGGGCGGCGATGGCAACATTCGACATATGGCGTGACGCTAGCCCGCGGCGGAAAGGGCTGTCAAGGATGACGCGCACATCGCTTTCGGTATAATTCGTAAAGTGATGAGCCGGTTAAAGATCTCGGCCATTTCCTACCTGAACACAGCTCCTCTCATGTGGGATTTTGAGCACGGGGAGGCAGGCGCGGACCTAGTTGCGGATTACGACATCTCCTACACCTTTCCTTCAGCCTGTGCCGAAGCTTTGCGCGCGGGAACGGCCGATATTGGCATTATTCCCGCAGCCGCTTACACGACAGTTCCCGATCTTGTCATCCTTCCGGACGTGGCGATTGCGGCACGACGAGCCGTGCGCTCGATCCTCATGGTGAGCAAGCGACCTGTTGATGCGTTGTGGACGCAGGCACGTACGGTGGCGCTCGATACCTCTTCGATGACGTCGGTGGCGCTGGCCAAGATTCTCTTTGCCAAGTGGCTGGGCGGAGCGCGCGAGTATAAGGCCATGGCTCCGGATCTCGATACGATGCTCGACGCGTGCGATGCGGCTTTGCTCATCGGAGACCCGGCGCTGCAGGTTGACCGCACGCGCTACTTCACCCTCGACCTGGCGGAGGAGTGGGTAGCGCGCACGGGAAAGTCATTCGTGTTCGCCTTTTGGGCCATTCGTAAACAGGCGCTCGTCGGACGAAACGGCGAGGCGATTGCCGAGACCTTCAGGAAGTCGCGCGACCATGGCCTGTCACCAAGAAATCTAGAAGCTGTTGCGCAGGAGTGGGCTCCGCGACTCGGCCTTACCGTCGAGGCCATCCGCCTCTATCTGACCCAGAACATCCATTACTATCTCGATCCTCCGTCCCTCGAGGGCCTCGCGCTCTATTATCGCCTGGGGGCAGAGGTGGGAGCGCTGCCGTCGGCGCCAGAACTTCACTTTGTTTAGAAATCACTGAATCACCAGGAATGTCACAAACACTGTGATGCTCGGCACTGACTTTCCCTCCCTAAGAGCCGACTCTGAGGCACATGTCCGCTCCGGTGCGAACCCTGCTTCTCATCACTGCTTCTTCCCCGGAGATCCAAAGAGTGCGCCGTTCCCGCGTCCTGAACTTCCAGCAGATCACGATGCCGTACCTGGCCGCCTTCGTTCCGCCGCATTGGACGGTGCTTCATGTCGATGAGGTGGTGCGGCCAGTGGATTTCGGAATGCAACCGGACCTGGCGGCGATTACCTTCCATACGCCGAGTGCGCCACACGCCTATGCCATCGCAGACCGGTTCCGGCAGCGCGGAATTCCAGTAGTGCTGGGCGGACCCCATGTGACCCTGTTGCCCGACGAGGCGCAGGAGCACGCGGACGTGATCTTCGTCGGCGAGGCTGAATTCCAATGGCCGCAATTCTTGCAGGAGTTCGAGGCTGGGCGACATGGCCAGCGGTACTGTTCCCCGGAACTGCCGACTCTGGAACACGTCCCGATGGCACGGAAAGACTTGTTTCACCGTCGCGACCATACCGCCGGAGTCCTGTTTGCCACGCGCGGCTGTCCACACCGTTGCGACTTCTGCACGCTGGCGGTCATGTATCAAAGCCGCGTGCGCCAGCGAAGCGTACAGGCCGTTGCAGAAGAATACGGTTCGTTCCCAGGCAAGGTAATCATCCTGTGGGATGACAACATCGCGAGCGACATGGAGTACGCCAAGACCCTGTTCCAGGCTCTCGTTCCCCATCGCAAGTGGTGGAGCAGCCAGGCCAGCATTCACGCAGCCGCGGACGATGAGTTCCTGGAATTGGCGGCGCGCAGCGGTTGCAAGCAGCTGTTCATCGGGCTGGAGTCCATCTCGCAAACCAGCTTGAATGAAGCGCACAAGCCCTTCAACCACGTGTCCGACTACGGCTGCGCCATTGCGCGGATCCATTCCCACGGCATCGCAGTACAGGCCGGCATCGTCTTCGGTTTCGATCACGACACCCAGGCGATTTTCAGCGAAACCGTGGACTTCCTTGAGGCGTCCGGAGTCCAGAATGCGACGTTCAACATCCTCACTCCGTTTCCAGGGACTCGCTTGTACCAACGTTTGGAAGGAGAAGACCGGATTCTGACGCGCGACTGGAGCAGGTACAACGGAAGGGCTGACGTAGTCTTTCGCCCCAAACAGATGAGCGCGGAGGATCTTCTGGCCGGATACCGATACGCGAACCGGAGGTTCTACTCATGGACAAGCATATACAGGCGCTTGTCGCGTTCTCCGGTCGGGCTGCCCTGGACCTTGCCCTTGAACTCTGCCTACAGGTTCACCTCGTTTATTGACCGGCTACGCACTTGGCAACGATCAGCGTGATGTCGTCGTGCTGTTCGTCCGGGCTGAACTGCCGCACCTCCTCCACAACCGCCGCCAGCAACTCCCGCGAAGACAATTCCCGATGCCGCAGCAGCGCATCGGCCAAGCGCTGCTCGCCAAACTCTTCTCCTGCCCGATTGAAGGCCTCGGTAATGCCGTCGGTATAGAAGGCGATGGTGTCACCGGAGAACAGACTGCATTCGCCGATCGCGCAGTCCCATTCCTTGAAGAGCCCGAGAACGGTGCACGTGGAGTTGAGGCGTTCGAAAGTGTCATTTCCGCGGAGCACCAGGGCGGGCAGATGTCCGCAGTTAACGTAACGCATATGCTGCGCCCGGTCGTTATATTCGGCGAAGAAAAGCGTGGCGTAAGCGTGATCGGCGGTATTGTCATAGAACAGTTCGTTGACGGAGCGCAGCAGACGTTGCGGCTCATGCCAGGCGATGGTGCACTGGCTCCGCAGATTCGCTTGCAGATTCGCCATCAGGAGAGCGCCGGCGATTCCCTTGCCCGCGATATCGCCCAACACAAGCCCGACCCGATCTTCCCCTAGATTGAGAAAGTCGTAGTAATCGCCACCGACCTGGCGAGCCTGAATGCAGACGCCTGCATAGTCCAGTGTTCGCAGGGGCGGAAAGGTCTGTGGGAAGAGTCTGGCTTGTACCTGCTTGGCAATTCCCAGTTCGTGGGCGGCACGCCGTTCGGATTCCAGTTTCTCCGCTGCGGCGCGTCGTTGCGCTTCCACCGCCTGAGTCATTTCGTCGAAGCTGACCAGAGCAAAGGAATTCCGATCAATGTCTTCAAAGCGGGTGAATACTCCGCCCCAAATCGGTGTCTGTTTCCCCAGCAGCAGAGTCTGAGCACCGTCGGCACCATCCCCCGCCTGACGCTCATACTTGATACGTCTGAGTCGCGGCGCATGGCGAAAGCGAACACCGCGTTTTCTCCACTGCGCGTAGGTGGCCACAACATCATCAGCAACAAAAGCAACTCCAGTAGGCTGCCCGATCAGCTTGAACTCATCCGACTCCGGATCAGGTGCGATCAGGGTAAGAACTGCCGTCCCCTGCGGAGGAGCAACGCCTACCCAGCGTTGTCCGGTTTGAAGACGCACATCAAAGGCCAGACTGAATCCAAGCTGATCGACATAGAATTGCAGACTCTTATCCTGATCGCGAACGAAAACATTGACCGCGTGAATCCGGAGGTAAGATGCCTCGCGATCCGAGGGCGGAGCGGACTGCTCCACCAAACCAGAGGAAGGGGAGTTGGCCATGGCGGCTATTATAAAATCGCAAACGTTGTAAGCGATGCTGCGTCAACCTGCCGCAGGATAAACTTTATCTTTCCGCATCGGAGCACCCGTGCAGGAAGTCACGCTCTACGACCCAAATCGCAAGCCGCCCAGTTGGATGGACGTGATCCGACCCGGACAGTATGCCGCTTTCTTTAGCGATGTCGAGACGGGCGCCGAGATGACGAGCAACGGCGATTACTTTAATGCGGGGATGATCGGCCGCTGCCTTATTTTCGATTCGCTGGAGGAAGCCGAGCAGTTCTGCCGCCAGAAAGTCGAAGACATCCCCAACCTGCGCTGCGACGTCTTTGACAGCCATGGACGGGCGAACCCGCCGGTCGCAACCTCCGTAAACCGGCGGCACGAGCACAAGCTGGATTCTGAAGCGGAATCGCGGCGGCTGATGCGTTGGGGCTGGGCGTCGATTGCCGCATCGTTGCCTTTGTACTGGTTCGCGTGGACGCGTCGAGGCGAAGCGTGGATTGCCGGTTTTTTTGGGATGCAACTGACTTTCGCCGGACTGCGCGTCCTCCATTGGGGCTACAGCCTCGGCGAGGAACTCCGCTATCGTAAAACACAATCGGATCTCAGGAAGCAACAGATCACCGCCAAGACCGGGAGATTCTAGGATTGCCCGACCTCAAAATCCTGTTGCTCGACATTGTCGTCATATGCTCCGTCGCTCGCGCGCTGGGATGGGGATTCGAGAAGTTGCATCAACCCCGCGTCGTGGGCGAAATGTTGGCTGGAATTCTGTTGGGTCCTTCCCTACTGGGCTGGCTGGCGCCATCGGCATTCGCATCGCTGTTTCCACCGGGCGGGCTGGCGCCCCTGTATTTTCTCAGTCAGATCGGCCTGCTGCTGTTCATGTTCCAGGTGGGCGTCGGACTGGACTTGCACGAGGTACGGAAACTGGGCCGCGCTGTCGTTTTCACCAGCAACGTCAGCGTGCTGGTACCACTTGTAGCAGGCTCCACGCTGGCGATTTACCTGTATCCCCACCTTTCGAGTGCAAACGTTCCTCTGCCGGTATTCGCTTTGTTCATGGGGACGGCCATGAGCATCACGGCGTTCCCGGTGCTGGCACGGATTCTGGAGGAGCGCAATCTCCTGCTAAGCCCGATCGGGATGGTTGCGGTCAGTTGTGCCGCAGTCGACGACATCACTGCCTGGTGCCTTCTGGCGGGATTGATTGCATGGGTACGTAGGGGAACGGGAACTTCCCCATGGCTCACTTTGGCTGGACTCAGCGCCTACTTGATCGTCATGATCTGGGTGGTTCGGCCTCTCCTCGCGCGTTGGGCTGCGCTGAAGCAGGGAAACTCGCGCGACGTACTGGCTTTCGCGCTCCTCTTTCTATTTCTTTCTGCATGGACCACGGAACGAATCGGAATCCATGCTTTATTTGGCGCATTCTTTGCGGGGGCGATTCTCCCGAGAAGCGAGGGTTTCTCCCGCAACCTTGCCGGCCACTTGGGAGCGATTACCAGCGTTCTCCTTCTCCCGCTTTTCTTTGCGACCACGGGCTTGCGCACCAGCGTCCACCTCTTAAGTGGAGGTACGCTCTGGTTCTATTGCGCACTGATAGTCCTGGTGGCCATTCTCGGGAAGCTGCTCGGTTGTGCGGCCGCAGGGCGAGCCGGTGGAATGAGTTGGGGCGATGCGCTCTCCGTCGGTGTCCTCATGAACACGCGCGGCCTGATCGAGCTTGTGATCTTAAACGTAGGCCTTGACCTGGGCGTGATCTCGCCAACCTTGTTTTCCATGATGGTGATCATGGCCCTCGTGACTACCTTCATGACGACGCCGGCGTTGGGCCTGTTGTCGCGGAAAGTAAAGGCCTCGGTTGAACCACAGCCCGTAAGCTCCTGAGGTTTTCCGCAGCCGCACTCCTGCTTTAATAGGGACTCATTCTGTAGCTCTTTCGGTAATAATATGGTGTCTCCAAGCGGGCGCCAGGTCATGATTGAGCGGTTCGATTTCTCCGATCTTCGCGAGCTGTTTGCCAAGGCCAACGAGGAAAAGTCTGGCGACCAGTTGGCTGGAATCGCCGCGCGATCGGAGCGGGAACGCGTCGCAGCCAAGCGCAAACTTGCCGACTTGACGCTGGACGAAATTGTCCGGCGCCCACTGATTGATCCTTCCGAAGACGATGTCACCCGCCTCATTCTGGACACATTCGATCAGGAAGCGTTCCGCGCCATCGGAAGCATGACGGTCGGGGAGTTTCGCGAGTTCCTGCTGGACGACGGAACTACCGGGACTCAACTCCAGCCGCTGCAGAAAGCCATCATCCCAGAGATCGCGGCGGCGGTCACCAAGCTGATGAGCAACAAAGATCTGGTTCTGGCGGCCGCCAAGATTCGCAACATCACGCGCTGCCGCAATACGATGGGCGAGCGTGGAGTATTAGGCATCCGCGCGCAACCCAATCACCCGGCGGACGATGTCGGAGGAATCCTTCTGGCGGCATTCGAAGGGCTTATGTACGGCTGCGGAGACGCTGTGATCGGCGTGAATCCCGCCACGGATTCGGTGGAAACAGTGACCGCGATTCTCGTGGCATTGAATCGCCTGGTGGACGCATACGAAATCCCGACGCAAAGTTGTTGCCTGGCCCACATCACTACACAACTAGCCGCGCTGAAACGCGGGGCGCCGGTCGACCTGCTTTTCCAGTCCGTCGCAGGCACGGAAGCGGCCAACCGCAGCTTCGGCATTACTTTGAACATGCTGCGCGAGGGCCGCGATCAGGTTCTTGAGCATCATCGGCAACGCAACATCAATGTCCGCTGGGTCGGAGACGACGTGATGTACTTCGAGACGGGCCAGGGGAGCGCCCTTTCCGCCGAGGCGCATCATGGTGTCGATCAAGTAACGCTCGAAGCCCGCGCTTACGGAGTCGCGCGGGTGTTCCAACCTTTTCTGGTCAATAGCGTCGTCGGCTTCATCGGGCCCGAGTATTTGTACGACGAGCGGCAGATCATCCGTGCCGGGCTCGAAGACCACTTCATGGGCAAGTTGCTGGGCCTGCCGATGGGCTGCGATGTCTGCTACACCAATCACGCAGCCGCCGACCAAAACTCAGCCGACAACCTGTTGCTGCTCTTGACGGCTGCAGGCTGCAATTACTTCATGGGCGTTCCCTGCTCCGACGATGTGATGCTGAATTACCAATCCACCAGCTATCACGACGCGTTGGCCGCACGACGCCTCTTCCAGTTGCGCCCTGCGCCGGAGTTCCTGGCGTGGCTTCAGAACATGGGGATCTATCGTGATGCGGAACCGGTGTCGCTAGATTCGTCTGCGCGCCGTCAACTGATGGAGGGTTTGGAGCGATCCCTGGAGAGGACTGTCTGAATGGCTGCCGAAGAAGACAAACTCATCCACCCCTATGACCTGCCTGGGTACGATTTGTCCGAAATCGTGAAGAAGGTACGGGCGCGGACCCCGGCGCGCCTGCTGGTCGGTCGAAGTGGGGCAGCATATCGAACCAATACGCAACTCGAACTACGCGAGGCGCATGCTGCCGCCCGCGATGCCGTCCGCGCCGAGTTGAATCTCGCCGCCGACCTCGGCGGCGACTTCGTGCTGAAGTGGAATCTATTTGAAGTCCGCTCCCGGGCGACGAGCAAGGATGAGTATCTCTTGCGTCCAGATCTGGGCCGTCACCTGGATGACGCGTCCCGCTCGGAGATCAGCCACCGGTGCACTACGGGAAACGATTTGCAGATCGTGATCGGCGACGGGCTCGCAGTGACCGCCGTGGCCAGGCAAGTTCCGCCGCTCTTGTCACTCCTGTGGGATGGAGCAAAAGCTCTCGGCTGGAGCGCCGGCCAGATGTTTGTGATTCGTCACTGCCGCGTGGGCATTCTCAACGAGATTGGCGGGTTGCTGAGCCCCGATGTTGCCGTTCTGCTGATCGGCGAACGTCCGGGGTTGGCAACCGCCGAAAGCCTGTCCGCTTACATGGCGTACCGGCCAAAAGCATCGGATAGTGACGCCAATCGCAACCTCATCTCGAACATCCATGCTCGTGGCGTGAGCACCGAGCAAGCGGCGCAACGGATTCTAAATCTAGCAGCCGCCATGATGAAGAATCAAAAGAGCGGTTGCGACCTTCGCGAAGAACTGCCGGCACTCCCTTAGAGGCAAGGCGTAAGCTGCTGTTGAACAGCCACTCGCAAGTCGCAACCCTGTTCTAATAAGGACCATGGCCCTGCTTGCGATCATCCTGCTCGCGTCGAAAAAGAGTGCCCTGCGCTGGCTGATCCATCTCGGAGGACCGGGCCTGATTCTGCTGGGGCTGGCCGACAACTCCCTTATCCCTCTGCCGGGCAGCACGGACGTCGTTACCATTCTGCTGGCCGCCCACCATCGCAACCTCTGGGTCTACTACGCGATGATGTCGACGGCGGGAGCCGTGCTTGGCGGCTATTTGACCTACCGCATGGCTCGCAGGGGAGGAAAAGAAACGCTGGAAAAGCGATTCTCGCAGAAGAATACCCAGAGGATATACGCCATCTTTGAACGCTGGGGGTTTGCTTCGGTCGCGATCCCCGCCATCCTCCCGCCGCCGTTTCCCATCGTGCCCATGCTGTTGGCAGCGGGCGCCATGCAATATCCAACCAAGAAGTTTCTCGCTGCACTGACGGTAGGGCGCGGCATTCGGTACACCATCCTTGGGTATCTAGGCGCGCACTACGGACGGCACATCGTGAGATTTTTTGCGCAGTACTACTGGCCCGTGCTGATTGTCCTGATTGCGTTGTCGGTGCTGGGCGGACTGTACGGGCTGTTCGAATACAAACGGCGGCAGAACAGCAGCACAGCCAAGGCTGCTCGTCCGAAGGTGCAACCTCGTCGCCGAACGGCCTAGCTCAAGAGACGGCGGAGTGCCGGGCGTCTCGCCCGACTCTCCACCGCCGAACTCGCCTCTACCGCCTCTGACCAGCTAAAATAGCCATTACCGTGGGGTGAAAGAAGATGTCCCTGACTAAGCAGCAAGCTCTGGAGATGTTTCGGTCCGACGATCTGATCGGGATTGGCATGGAGGCGGACGTGGTCCGCCGCAAGTTGCATCCCGAAAACACCGTGACGTACATCATCGACCGCAATATCAATTACACGAATTTCTGTACGGAATATTGCACCTTCTGTGCGTTTTATCGCCCGTTGAAGGGGCCGGCGGCCAAAGAAGGCTACATCCTCGACTTCGATACCATCTACGAGAAAATCCGCGAGACCGTGGAACTGGGCGGCACCGGGGTGCTGATGCAGGGTGGCCTGCATCCCGATCTGAAGATCGATTGGCATGAGCGGATGCTGAGTGGCATCAAGCAGCGCTTTCCGAAAATTCACCTGCACTGCTACTCGGCTTCGGAAATTCTGGCCATTGCCGAATACAGCAACCTCAGCGTGCGCGATACGATTGCCCGGCTGCGCGACGCTGGGCTTGATTCGATCCCGGGCGGTGGGGCTGAGATTCTTGACGACGAAGTCCGCTACAAAATCGCGCGCCTGAAGTGCCTGACCGCGGATTGGCTGGAGGTGCATCGCACCGCCCACCAACTCGGCATGCGCACCACCGCAACCATGATGTTTGGCGTCGGCGAGTCCATCGAACACCGTATCAACCACCTGCAAGTGCTCTACGATCTGCAGCAGGAGACGGGTGGATTCACGGCGTTCATCCCGTGGAGTTTTCAGCCCGCCCACACCGCGCTCGGCGGACGTCGATGGGATGAGGCTACGGCGGTTGAATACCTGAAGGTGTTGGCGATTTCGCGGCTCTATCTTTCGAATTTTCTCAACGTGCAATCCAGTTGGGTAACGCAGGGCTTGAAAGTCTGCCAGATGGGCCTGCGCTTCGGCGGCAACGATGTAGGGTCGGTAATGCTGGAGGAGAACGTCGTCCGCGCTGCGGGCGTGACCAACTGCACAACCGAAGAAGAACTGCGGCGCATCATACGCGATGCAGGCTTCCGTCCGGCGCAACGGGATACATTGTACCGACAGTATTTTCTGAACTGATTTCTCGCGCGGGCGATGGAAGGCTTAACCACAGGGGGCACACAGAGGAACACGGAGGATGAGAGCTTTCCCCCCGTGCAACCCTGTGCCCCCTGTGTGGTTAAGCCCTTGGCGGCCCCGGCATGGAATGTCGACATCGAATGACGCGCTCACTCCTATTCGCCCTGCTCTTTTTTGGCACCGTGTTGCTGGCGAGCGCGCAGGAATCCCCACCTGCCGCGAAGGCGTCCTCCATTGCAGGCACGGTGGTCAAAGAGCCGGGCAGCGAGCCGCTTAAGAAAGTGCTCGTGCAGGTCATCGCAGAAAACCAGAAAGAGGGTGGAAATTACACTGCCTCGACGGATGCCGACGGCCATTTCCGCGTGGAGAACGTCGTGCCAGGACGTTACCGGATCTTTTTCGAAAGAACTGGGTTTATCGAGGTCAATGGGCGTGGGCTCAAAGCGGACGTCAACGTTTTCACGATTCAAGCCGGCCAGTCGGTCGAGGACCTTCTCTTTCGAATGCTGCCCACGGCGGTCATCAGCGGGCGCATTACGGACGAAGATGGCGACCCCATGTCCGAGGTCCGGGTCATCGCACAAAAAAAGAAGCCAGGGAAGTCCGCGCGCGAAAGCGTTGGAACCGTGGCAACGAACGATCTGGGCGAATACCGCCTCGCCGGTTTGTTCCCCGGCCAGTATTGGATCGCGGCGATGCCGCCTCCGGATGTCCGCGATTACGAGCGGCAGCAGGACAAATCGCCGAAGGACGATATCCCGAGCGACACCCAACCAGATACCCGCTACCTCACGACTTACTATCCGGGAACTCACGACGGAATGCAGGCTTCGACGGTGACGCTCAAAGCGGGCGATGAAATACCGGTTAACCTCACGCTGGTTCCGGCGAGGGCGTATCGCGTCCGAGGAATTGTTACGGGCCTCACGGCGACCCAGAAGCCGGTCGTGGAGTTGATGTCAAAAGCGGGCGATTCTGTCCAATCCAGTGAAGTTGGGCCCGACGGCCAGTTCGAAGTGCGTGGAATCGGTCCGGGATCGTATGTAGTGGGAGCGTCGATCAGCACCGAATCGCAGTCGCTGACGGCGCGCCAGGACGTCACCGTCGTCGCCGCTGACGTGGACGGCTTGAAGCTGACACCCCTACCTTCTTTCCGGCTCTCCGGTCATCTCTCCCTCGAGAGCAAAACGCGTGGCGACCTTACACAATACTCAGCGAACCTGCGCCAGGCCGAGTTGCCCGAAGATCCCGGCTTCTTCATGTCGCAAGAATTCTTTGGGACCAACGCGCCGGTGGACCGGTTCGGTAACTTCGAATGGAAGAATGTGAATCCCGGCAACTACATCGTGCAGGTGTACGGAGGCGACGGGCAGGGTTTTTTCCTGAAATCGGCGACGCTGGGCGGACGAGATATTGCAGCCGGATTCACGGCCAGCGGGCCGGCGACGCTCGAACTGGTGGTAAGCACCAAGGGAGGCACAATCGAGGGAGCGGTCGTTGAAAAGGAAAAAGATGTGGACAACGATCATCCGGTGCCCAACGCAACGGTGGTGGCCGTGCCGGAAGAAAAATACCGCAAGCTTCCCGACCGTTTCGTGACCGGATCGACCGATCAGCATGGACGCTTTACGATCCGCGGCATGGCGCCCGGCAGTTACACGCTCTATGCCTGGCAGGATCTGGAAGACGGCGTCTACCGCGATCCGGACTTTCTCAAGTCGCAGGAGAGCAACGGTACGGCGGCAAAAGTGGAAGAGGGGTCCAATCAGAAGATCGAACTGAAGCTGAGTCCCGTGGCTGAGGAGTGGCGGTAATGCTTCCTCAATCGTGTGGTAGCGGGGCTACGCCCCGCTGCGACGGGGCGAAACCCCGTCCCCTCACACTGCGGACGACGGCGAACGATCAGGTACAATGCCTTTGCTGCTGTCTTTCCTTTTAGCTTCATGGTCCTGTTGAGTTCATGGATTTGACACCCACTTCTTCCCCGCTCGCCATGGTCCTGTTTACCTCCAAGGGCTGGGGTCCCTACCTGCGCCAGCACTTTCTGGACAAGACTTTCCAGGGCCTTTACCAGGTCAACGCATTTGATCTGGCGCTGCTGATTCCCTATTTCATCGTGCTGATTATCCTGGCAGCGTACGGGGCGCACCGCTACTGGCTGGTCTATCTTTATTACAAGCACGGGAAGAACAAGACGAAGGAACCTGCGGCGCGTTTCGCCGAACTGCCGCGGGTGACAGTGCAGTTGCCAATCTTCAACGAGCAGTACGTGGTCGACCGGCTGTTGGACGCCGTGTGCCGGCTTGAATATCCCCAAGATAAACTCGACATCCAACTGCTCGACGACTCGACCGACGAAACCGTCGAGGTAGCCCGCCTTCTGGTGGAGCGCTATGCCGCGCTCGGCCATCCGGTCGTGTACCTGCACCGCGAGAATCGGGAAGGTTTCAAGGCGGGCGCTCTGGAAGCGGGCCTGCAAACGGCGAAGGGCGAATTCGTCGCTATCTTTGACGCCGATTTTGTTCCGCCGCCCGACTTCCTGTTGAAGTGCATCCATCACTTCACCGATCCCAAGGTCGGCATGGTGCAGACGCGCTGGACGCACATCAACCGCAACTACTCGTTGCTGACTCAGGTCGAAGCCATTCTGCTCGACGGCCATTTCGTGCTGGAACATTCGGGACGATCGCGCAGCGGCGTCTTCTTCAACTTCAACGGCACGGCCGGCATGTGGCGGCGCCGCGCGATTGACGAAGCGGGCGGCTGGGAACATGACACGCTTACCGAAGACACCGATCTTTCGTACCGCGCCCAACTCAAAGGGTGGAAGTTTGTTTATCTCCAGGATGTCGAGTGCCCGGCCGAGCTGCCGGTGGAGATGACGGCCTTCAAAACGCAGCAGGCGCGCTGGGCCAAGGGACTGATCCAGGTCTCAAAGAAAATACTCCCCAGAGTGCTCGCCAGCAACGAATCACGGCACGTGAAAATCGAAGCCGTGTATCACCTGACCGCCAATCTCAGCTACCCGCTGATGATCGTGCTCTCGGTTTTGCTGATGCCCGCCATGATTATTCGTTTCTACCAGGGATGGTTCCAGATGCTCTATATCGACCTGCCCCTGTTTATGGCTTCGACGTTTTCCATTTCCAGTTTCTATCTGGTCTCGCAGAAGGAACTGTTTCCGAAGAGCTGGTTGCGCGCGCTGCTCTATCTGCCGCTGTTGATGTCTCTGGGCATCGGGCTGACGGTCACCAATACCATTGCCGTCCTCGAAGCGCTGGTGGGTAAGCAGACTGCTTTCGCGCGTACCCCCAAGTACCGCGTCGCATCGAAAAAGGACAGGGTCCTCGGCGCCAAATACCGCAAGCGTCTGGGATGGGTTCCGTGGATTGAACTGCTGATCGGAACCTACTTCGCGCTGGCGATCGTCTACGCCGTCGATAACGAGAATTACTTCACCGTTCCCTTCCTGCTGCTGTTTGTGGTCGGTTACTGGGTTACGGGGCTGATGTCGCTGCTGCAGGGGAGATTCGCGGGACTCTCGGTTGGATCGGAAACGCATACCAAGCCATTTCCCGTGGGAGTGTAGCTGTTGAGCCATTTGTTGATTGGGTCGTTGAATCATTGGAATCACCTGACTCAGTGACTCAACGACTAAATGATTCAATGCTTCATATCTCAATGACTGGGAAACTTGAAATCGACATTGATCCGGATCTCGTTCTTTACTGGTTTTCCGTCGAGTTCATAGGGCTTGTAGCGCCAGTGCTTCACTGCGTCCATGGCGGGTTGAGCAAACACCGGCGCCCCTTCCACAACTTTGATATCGCGCACCGTTCCGTCCTCCATGACGGTTGCAGCTAGAACAACCTTCCCTTCCTGTCGTAGTAGGCGGGCCTGGGCGGGATAAACAGGCGCTACGCGGTGCATGAGTTGGCCACCCGAAACTCCGCGCGATACAGGCACGGAAAGCCCGGGCAAAGAAGCTTTGGCGGAGAGAACTCCGTTAAGAGGAGACTGGCTCGTCACGCTGGTGGTGATCAGAGGCGGCTCGGCCAAGTCGCCCTCATCAGACTTTAGTTCGGTCTTTGGCGCTGTCGGAGAGCCACGCTGGGCGCCGGGCTCTCCGTGCGGGATGGCGGCATTGGCGGCAACCTTGTCAGCCAGATCGGCGAGCAAGGGCGATCGATCCGCTTGCGTCTTCTTTCCCGCGACTATGTCCACTTTTGAGGCGAACTTCACCGGGGATCCGGCGGAAGGCTTTCCGTTGGATGCAAACAGCGTTTCGCCGCCCGGATTCGGCTTCCAGACCAGGTCGCTGTCCGGAGGATGCGCGATTGCGGCCGGGGCAGTTGCGGCGGCGTTGACGAGAACCGGCGTCGCTGCTTGCGCCTTGCCATTCGTGTCGTTCGGACCCCGCCAACCCAACCAGATCACAAGGGCGAGCAACGAGATCGCCAACAGGCCCAAACCGCCCAATACGAAGGGCCGCGAACGGCGATCGATGAAAGCAAGAGCCACATCCCCAACCCGGTCCGACGCCGGAAGAAGAGCGGACGATTGCCGGCTGTCGAGCGCCGGTACAGTCCTGGGCGGGAGCGCCGATGCGCCATGCGGTTGGGTTGCGCGCGCCCGTTCCGCCAGCGCCGCGAGCTGCTGAAGGGTTGCAATATGTTGTTCGCTGAAAGCTGCGGGCCGGGTGGAAAAAACTTCGAGAATTCCGTTGATGCCGCGCCAGCCCTGAATCGGCAAGACAGCAATCGAGCGCAGACCCAGGGTGCGGCAGACCTCGACGTCGACGAACGGATCATTCTCGGTATCCGCGCAATGGTGAACTTTACCCGTGCGTAAACATTCTCCCGAGATTCCAGTATCCACGCTCAGCCGCGCCCCAAGCGGGGGAGCCGTGTCGCCGCTGCGCGCGCGGCACACCATCGCGCCCTCTTTCCACATGGCCAGCGCTGCTCCAGAGGCGCCGGTCAGTTGCCGGGCGGCATCGGCGATGGTCGCGAGCATGGGGTCCAGGCGCTGATCCCCGGCCGCGATCAGGTCCTTCAGCGACGACAAGGCACTGCTCTCGTCAAGGGGTCCAGAGGTATTGCCGGAGGGGCCGGGCGCAGTCTCAGGCGAAAAATGGCGATCGAACGCGCTCAGTATTTTCCTTGGGCGCGGCGGCTTGGATTGTGGCACAACCACAGGTTTTTCTCGATTGGTAGATTGCCGGCAAAACCGGCAGAACGCAAGCGGCGCGGGCGATTTGGCCGAAGTATGAGGCAACAATCCGCGCCTGTCAAGACAAGTAACGCGGATAAGCCCTTCCGTGTATTTTCGGACAGTTGCGTTCAACACCTCACGCAAAACATCACCGTTCCGGCTAGGGGCAAATTGGCACCAAACTAACCAATAATCGAGCCGCCGGGGCAATGCTACGCTGATAGCGCTCTGGTTTCTCGCATGCACCTCCGCAAGAGGATTGCAGGGAACCAATCTCAAAAAGCTGTTAAGAACAGTCGAAGCGCTGGCGGATTTGGGGCCCGAGTTGACGGCGGACCGCGACTTCCGCCACACCGCTCGCGTCATGCTGACCGCCGTGATGGAGGCGGCCGGCACGCGCGAAGCCGTCTTATTTTCCTTCAGCGAACGGCCGTCGTTGCTGACCTCGGTCGATGCCCAGGGATTTGCACTGCTCCCGGAACCTTCGCTCATCCCCCTTCTTCCCCGCCACGTGCACACGCTGGCCGCAGCCGCTGGTCCGGTTCTGCTCAACAGTTCTACCTACGATGTGTTTCTGAGTTCGAATGGCAACGTTGCTCCGGAACTCTTCAAGTGCGTTTGCCCGCTGAAAGTCCGGGGAAAGCTGGTGGGGGTCATCGCCTTGGGACGCCGGCAGGGCGACGCGCTGTACGAAGAAGATGCGCTCGACGCCTTTGAAATGTTAAGCCACTATGTGGCGCTAGCCATTCAGAATCACACTCTCGGCCAGACTCTGGCACAGCGCGTTTCCGAAAACTTGCGTCTGCTGGCCTCCCTGCACGGGTTTTACGACAACGCGCTCGAAGCCTTCGCCACGGCCATCGACGTCAAACATGTCAATATTCATGGACATTCCCTGCGGGTGGGCCGCTACTCCCAAGCGATCGGCGAGGCCCTGGGGATGGATCCGACGGACGTGGCGTCGCTCCGCTCGGCAGGCTACCTGCACGACATCGGAAAAGTTGCGGTCGACAGGCGGCTGTTTGAGAAACCTTCGAAGCTCGACGCGGAAGAATCCCGTGAAATGCGGGACCACACGGTCGTCGGACATCAGATCGTCAGTCAGGTTCAGTTTCCGTGGCCGCAGATTCCGGAAATCGTGCGCTGGCATCATGAACGCGGAGACGGGTCGGGCTACCCTGATGGTCTCCACTCGGACGAAATGCCGCAAGCGGTGCGTATCGTGGCCTTGGCCGATAGCTTTGACGCCATGACCAGCGAGCGTCCCTATCGCGAGCGAATGTCGGTCGGAGCCGCACTGCAGGAATTGATCCGCATGTCTCCACAAAAGTACGATGCCCAGGCCCTGCAGGCTTTGCTGATTCAAGTGCGGCGAGACGCGGTCGGAACGAACCGCATCCCCATCCTCGAACCGGATGCAATGAACATGTCGGCCACGGATGTGGACCAGTTGGCCTCGACCCTGCAACACCGGATCAGTCAGGATAAGCTTTTTCTCACCTGAAGTTCTCCAGTCTTCCGCCCGTAGAGAGACGGGGCTTGCCCCGTCTCTTGCGTACCGCACTCTCCAAACCGTTGTCCATCCGAGACGCGGCAAGCCGCATCTCTACGGGAATAGCAGCTACCCCGTCGCGAGGTTCCAAAAACCAAATTTTTTCCGTGTAAAATCAGAGGCTAGTCCCTTCGTGCGTCTTCTGTCTCCCGATCACGAGGTGGACTGTGCGGTCAGCGCGTTTGTATCCATTTGGCGCTGATCTCATCTAATTTTATAACGGGGCCGACCCAAGCTGATGGGCGAGGAGAGCATTGATGGCAGTGAGTGACCAGTCTGTCGCCACCGGTACACAGCTCGATCAGTTGTGTATCAACACGATTCGCACTCTTTCAATGGACGCAGTGCAGAAGGCAAACTCCGGCCATCCTGGGACGCCAATGGCGCTCGCTCCGGTCGCCTACTGCTTGTGGCAGCAGTTTCTTCGCTATGACCCGGAAGACCCGATCTGGCCAAACCGTGATCGCTTCGTACTCTCCAATGGTCATGCCTCCATGCTGCTGTACTCGCTCATACATTTGGCAGGCGTGAGAGAAGTCACTCCCGATGGCAAGATTCTTTCAAACCCCGCGCTGTCGCTCGACGAGATAAAGAATTTCCGGCAACTGGGCAGCAAGACTCCGGGGCATCCCGAATACGGCTGGTCCACGGGTGTCGAGACCACGACCGGCCCGCTTGGCCAGGGTGTCGCAAACAGCGTAGGCATGGCGATCGCCGAGCGCTGGCTGGCGGCGCATTTCAATCGTCCGGGATTCGAGCTGTTCAACTACAACATCTGGGCGATCTGCGGCGATGGCGACATGATGGAAGGAATCTCCTCGGAAGCCGCGTCGGTTGCTGGGCATTTGAAACTTTCTAACCTTTGTTGGATTTACGACAACAACCACATCACGATCGAGGGCAATACCGATCTGGCCTATGACGAAAATGTGGCTGCCCGGTTTGCGGCATACGGCTGGGATGTCTCACACGTCCACGATGCGAACGACCTGGTTGCTCTCGCGGATGCCTACAACCGCGCTCTCAGCGTGAAAGATCGGCCCAAGCTGATCATCGTGGACAGCCACATCGGCTTCGGCGCGCCAAATCGGCAGGACACGAAGGAAGCCCACGGCGAACCGCTCGGGGAAGAAGAAATCAAGTTAGCGAAGCGCGCCTACGGCTGGCCGGAAGACGCCAAGTTCCTGGTGCCCGATGGAGTGCGCGAAAACTTCCGCGACGTCATGGGCAAACGCGGGCGGCAATTGAGCGGGCAGTGGAATACGTTGTTCGGTGAGTACGGTAAGCAGCATCCGGATTTGGCGGCGCAATTTGGACGCCTGCGGCAGCAGCAGCCAGCCCATGGATGGGACAAGGACCTCCCCACATTTCCCGCGGATGCTAAAGGACTCGCAACTCGCGACTCGTCCTCCAAAGTACTGAATGCAATTGCTAAGAACGATCCCTGGCTGATGGGTGGCTCGGCGGATCTGTATCCCTCGACGAAGACCCGGCTCACCTTCGATGGTGCCGGCGATTTCGAAGCGGGCCAGTACAACGCGCGTAACTTCCACTTCGGCATTCGCGAGCACGCCATGGGCGCCATCGTGAACGGCATGACTCTCTCCAAGATCCGGGCTTACGGCTCGACTTTCATGATCTTCAGCGACTACATGAAGGCTCCCATTCGCCTTTCGGCCATCATGGAAATTCCGTCGATCTGGATTTTCACTCACGATTCCATCGGCGTCGGCGAAGACGGACCTACGCACCAACCAATCGAGCAGTTGATCTCGCTGCGAGCGGTGCCGGGGCTGATGACACTGCGGCCCGCCGATGCCAATGAAGTCGTCGAGGCGTGGAAGGTCATCATGAAGCTGCGGAAGGAACCGGTGGCGCTCGTCCTGACGCGGCAAGCCCTGCCAACCTTCGATCGCACGAAATACGCGCCTGCGGCAGGCGTGGCGCGCGGCGCCTACATCCTCGCCGACGCGGACGGCGGCAAACCCCAGGTGATTTTGATGGCCACCGGCAGCGAGGTGTATCTCTGCCTCGACGCCTACGAGAAACTGAAAGCGGAAGGCATACGGGCGCGCGTTGTCAGCATGCCGTCGTGGGATCTGTTCGAGCATCAGGATCAAAGCTACCGCGACGAAGTGCTTCCGCCCGGCGTCACCGCACGCGTCGCAGTTGAGCAGGGATCGACGTTCGGCTGGGCGCAATATACGGGACCGAAGGGGAGGGTCATCGGGATGCACACGTTTGGAGCGTCCGCGCCGCTCAAAGATTTGCAGAAGAAATTCGGCTTCAGTGCCGATGCCGTAGCCCAGGCCGCGCGCGAACTGGCCGGCAAGTGACCATGGTGTAGAGACGGGGCTTGCTCCGTCTCTTTGCATGGCTGCAAGGCAGTCGCAGAGAGAGACGCGGCAAGCCGGGTCTCTACGGGGAAACTTAGGAGATGTTTATGAATCCAGTAGGCACGCTCGAGACCGCAAAAAGTGCGAATCTTCTCACCCAGCTTCAGACTTTCGGCCAATCCATCTGGCTCGACTACATTCGCCGCGACCTGCTCAAGGGCGGCGAATTGCAGCGCCTGATCACTGAGGATGGCTTGCGCGGGATGACTTCGAATCCTGCCATTTTCGAGAAGGCCATCGCGGGCTCCACGCAATACCAGGATTTCCTGGACTCGCTCGCCGGCCGCGCCGACCTCGATGCCAAGGGCCGCTACGAACTGCTGGCCATCCGCGACATTCAGGACGCAGCCGGCCTGCTTAGACCCATATACCAAAGCACGAAGAAACGCGACGGCTACGTTAGTCTCGAAGTCTCTCCGTATCTCGCGCACGACGTCAATGGCACTCTCGACGAAGCGCGGCGGTTGTGGAAGAGCGTGGGCCGTGAAAACGTGATGATCAAGGTGCCGGGAACAGCCGAGGGCATACCGGCATTTCGCCAGCTCATCAGCGAAGGCATTAACGTCAACGTGACCCTGCTGTTCGCGCAGGGAGTGTATGAGGAAGTCGCCGCGGCTTACATTGACGGAGTTGAGGCGTTCGCCGCGAGTGGCGGGGATGTCAGCAAGATTGCCAGCGTGGCCAGCTTCTTCATCAGCCGTATCGATTCGCTCGTTGATTCGCTCGTGGGCGAGCAACTGAAAAAGGAAATGGACCCCGCGCGCAAGGCAAGATTGCAGGGGATTTTGGGGAAGGTCGCAATCGCCAACGGCAAACTGACCTATGAAGCCTACCAGCGAATCTTCTCCACTCCACGATGGAAAGCCCTGGCCGCCAAGGGTGCGCAGACGCAACGTGTGCTGTGGGCGAGCACCAGCACCAAGAATCCGAATTACCGCGACGTGATTTATATCGAAGAACTGATTGGGCCTGACACCGTCAACACCGTCCCCCCCGCGACCCTGGATGCCTTCCGCGATCACGGCAAGCCGCGCCAGAGTCTGACCGAAGATCTCGACGGTGCGCGGAAGACGATGGCCGATCTGGCGGGCGTTGGCATTGTCATGAAGGACGTGACCGACAAACTTACTGCTGACGGCGTGAAGCTTTTTGCCGACGCCTTCGATACGTTGCTGGCCGCCGTGGAGAAGAATACGAAGCTCCTCGGCACGCCTCAGGTCAATGCCCAGAGCGCTTCCCTTCCAGCCGATCTTGATGCCGCGGTAAAAAAAAACCTTAACGGCTGGCGGGCAACGGGAAAAGTAAGACGACTCTGGCACCAGGACGCCACGCTTTGGACCAATGAAGACGAGGCCAAGTGGCTGGGATGGCTTGGTATCACGGATGACCAAATCTCGAACGCCGCCAAGTTGAAGGCGCTGGCGGACGAGGTCAAGAGCGGCGGATTCTCCGACATTCTGTTACTCGGCATGGGTGGATCGAGCCTCTGTCCAGAAGTGCTGGCGCTGACCTTTGCGCAAACACACGGATTCCCGCGCCTGCACATCCTTGACTCGACCGACCCGGCGCAAATCAGAAGCGTCGAAAAGAAAGTTGACCTCGCCAAAACCCTCTTTATCGTTTCCAGCAAGTCGGGCAGCACGCTCGAGCCCAACATCTACAAGCAATATTTCTTTGAGCGCGTACAACACACCGTCGGCGCTGACAAGGCTGGCAGCCGCTTTATCGCGATCACCGATCCAGGCTCGAAGATGCAACTGGTGGCCGAACGCGATCGCTTTCGCCACATTTTCTATGGGCTGCCGTCGATTGGTGGGCGCTATTCGGCGCTGTCGAACTTCGGCATGGTTCCGGCTGCGGCAATGGGAGTCGATACCGGCAAGTTTCTCCAGCGCACGAAGGAGATGGTCGATGCCTGCAAGGCCGCCGCTCCCGTTGAGCAGAACCCCGGAGTGATGCTTGGCCTGGTGATGGGAACGGCTGCGAAGCTTGGCCGTGACAAGATCACACTCATCACTTCGCCCGGAATTTCCGACCTGGGCGCATGGCTCGAGCAGTTGATCGCGGAATCGACCGGCAAGCTCGGCAAGGGCATCATCCCAGTGGATCGCGAGGACATCGGCGCGCCGGACGTGTATGGGAACGACCGTATCTTCGCCTACCTTCGTCTGGAAGGTGGCGTCGACGCGGCGCAGGACAACAAGGTCTCAGCGCTCGAAAAAGCGGGGCACCCCGTTGTGCGCATCGCCGTATCCGACACTTACAACCTCGGGCAGGAGTTCTTCCGCTGGGAAATTGCCACCGCGGTTGCAGGATCAATCCTCGGCATCAACGCTTTCAACCAACCCGACGTCGAAGCGAGCAAGATCGTCACCAAGCAATTGACGTCGGCTTACGAGAGCACGGGCTCGCTTCCCATGGAAAGGCCGGTCGTTGAAGAAGCGGGCATCAAGCTTTTCACCGACGAGAACAACGCCGCCGAGCTCGCCAAGGCCACCGGCTCCGACCGCTCACTAAAGAACTATCTGCGTGCCCACATGGCGCGACTGGGCGCCGGCGACTACTTTGCCCTGCTGGGTTATGTCGAGATGAACACCGTACACGAAGCGCTGCTGCAAAGCCTGCGCATGACGGTGCGTGATCGCAAACGTGTAGCCACGTGCCTCGGCTTCGGGCCACGTTTCCTGCACTCGACCGGACAAGCTTATAAAGGTGGCCCGAACAGCGGCGTGTTTCTGCAGGTCACTTGCGACGATGCCCAGGACCTTCCGGTTCCCGGGCAGAAGTACACTTTCGGAGTAGTGAAGGCGGCGCAGGCTCGCGGAGACTTCCAGGTTCTGGCCGACCGCAAGCGCCCGGCCCTGCGCGTGCACCTCGGCAGCGATGTAAGAGCCGGACTCGGCAAGTTGGCGGAACTGGTAAAACAGATTTTGTAGTCGGCCTGTGCGGTCACGCCCGCATGGACATACGAACTTTATATGAATTTGTCATCCTGAGCGAAGCGAAGGACCTGCTGTCCTCGGCAAGAAGCAGGTCCTTCGCTTCGCTCAGGATGACAATTCAAAGGGATTTTCAATAACCTTGATGAAACTTGTCGACGGCTAAGGAGCACGAATGCAACTGGGAATGGTAGGTCTGGGGCGCATGGGCGCCAACATGACGCGGCGCCTGATGCGCGGCGGCCATACGATGGTCGTATCCGATCTTAGCCCTGATGCGGTCAAGGGCATCGCGGGCGAAGGCGCGGTGGGATCTTCTTCGCTCGATGATCTGGTCGGCAAGCTGAGCGCTCCGCGCGCCGCGTGGATCATGGTGCCGTCGGGCGATCCCACGGAAAAAACCGTGCAGGCTCTGCTCGGGTGCATGCAGGCGGGCGACACCATCATCGATGGCGGTAATTCGTATTTCAAGGACGACGTTCGCCGCTCCAAACTTTGCGCCGCCAAGGGCGTGCACTACGTCGACGTGGGCACGAGTGGCGGCGTATGGGGGCTGGAGCGCGGCTACTGCATGATGATTGGTGGCCCGAAAGAGGCTGTCCAGCGCCTGGATCCGATCTTCAAGACGCTGGCGCCGGGACGCGGCGACATTCCGCGCACCCCAGGACGCGAAAAACTGGCGGGGACAGCCGAAGACGGCTATATCCACTGTGGCCCATCCGGTTCCGGACATTTCGTGAAGATGGTACACAACGGTATCGAGTATGGAATGATGCAGGCCTACGCGGAAGGCTTTGACATTTTCAAGAACGCGACGAGCAAGGAACTGCCGGAAGATATCCGCTACGACCTGAACCTGCCGGATATTGCCGAGGTGTGGCGGCGCGGCAGTGTGGTGAGTTCGTGGCTGCTGGACCTGACGGCGATGGCGCTGGCGGAGAATCCCACGCTTGCCGAGTACAGCGGGTTCGTGCAGGATTCGGGCGAAGGGCGCTGGACCATCCAGGCGGCGATCGAAGAGGCAGTTCCGGCCGAAGTGCTCACGGCGGCCTTGTATACCCGTTTCCGCTCACGGCAGGATCATACGTTCGCGGAAAAAATGCTCTCCGCTATGCGGCAGAAGTTCGGTGGGCACGTCGAACCGAAAGCGCAGGCAAAGACGAAGTAAGACACCGCCCCGAGCTATGGGCTGCGCGCCAGTAATTTTGGTTGCGCGAAGCTCGCAGCCCGTAGCTAACTATCACGAGGAGACGATGGCTCAAACAGAAGTTCTGCCTGTAACAACTAAACCGCGGGTAGGCCGCACAGCCGACCCTTGTGTCATGGTGATCTTCGGTTTTTCCGGCGACCTGACGCGCCGCAAGCTGATTCCCGCTCTGTACAACCTGGCCAGCCAGCAATTGCTGTCGCGCGAATTCGCCGTCATCGGCGTGGGCCGCACTCCCATGAGCGATGACGATGCGCGCAAAAAGCTCACCGAAGATATCAAGAAGTTCGCCACCGGCACCATCGACAACGATTTGTGGGAATGGTTTATCCGCCGCATCAGTTACCTCAGTGGAAATTTCGACGATCCCGCCACTTACGACAAGCTGAAAGAAAAGATTGCCCGAGTGGACCAGGAACACAATTCCCACGGCAACTATTTCTTTTACCTCGCCACGGCTCCGAACTTCTTCGGCGACGTCGTCGAGCGGGTGGCCAAGGTTGGCCTGATGACCGAAGAGAACGGCCATTGGCGGCGGGTCATTATCGAAAAGCCTTTTGGCCACGATCTCGATTCGGCCAAAGCTTTGAACCAGCAGCTTCTGAAAGTCGCTTCCGAACACCAGATCTACCGCATCGACCACTACCTTGGCAAAGAGACGGTCCAGAACATCCTGGCGCTCCGGTTTGCCAACGGAATCTTCGAGCCTATCTGGAATCGGCGCTACATCGATCACGTGCAGATCTCCGTCGCGGAAACCGTCGGCGTCGAGACCCGCGGCGGCTACTACGATGGCGCGGGCGCTCTGCGCGACATGGTGCCCAACCACATCATGCAGCTCATCACCCTGACTGCGATGGAACCGCCGATTTCCTTCGAGGCCAACGCGGTGCGCGACGAGCAGGCGAAGATTCTGCATGCCATTCAGCCCTTCAGTAATGAGGACGTGCTCAGCAAGACCATTCGCGGGCAGTATGGAGAGGGCATCATGGACGGCCAACGCCCAATTGCCGAGGCGGCCGAACCCGAGGGAGGCGCCGGGGTTCTGCAGAGGATACAGATCGTAGGCCACTTCCTCGTAGGGGTGAGCTTCCTGCAGCCGGGCCAGGGCGGTGGGGAGCAGGGACTCCGGCGTCAAGACCTCCAGCCGGGATTCCTCCACCCGGTTAAGCTGCGCCACCTCCCCCCGGAAGGGCCGGGCGCCCTCCAAAGGCTGGTAGGTGCCCTGGCCCCGGGCGGCAAAGGCGCAATGGGAATAGCGGCCGATGACCCCCAATCCGGCGTCCGTCAGGGCCCGGCGCACCCGGTCCTCGTAGTCGAGGGGCACAAAGACCGTCAGCTTGTACAGGCTATCCCGTCCGGTTTCCGCCAGGATCTCCACGTCGGCCAGGGCCAGGCTTCGGGCCAGAAAATCGTTGAGGCCCCCGGGGGCCACGTCCAGGTTGGTGTGGCAGGAGACCGAGGCAAGGCCGGCCCGGATCAGGGCGCTGAGCAACTGACCGCCGGGGTTATCCTCGCGCACCTCGGTGAGAGGCTGATAAAGAACGGGATGGTGGGTCAGCAGCAGTTGCGTCCCCCGGCTTTGGGCTTCCCGGATGACCGCCGGGGTGGCCTCCAGGGCTACCAGGACCGCGGCCACCTGGCTGTCAGGGCGCCCCACCTGGAAGCCGGTGCGGTCGCCGGGCGCCGCCCAGGCCGCCGGATATTGGCGGGCCAGCACCTTGACGATCTCTTGTAGAGTGGCGCTTTTCATAGGACATAAAAAAGGGGTGCGCAGAAAGCACCCCCGGGGTCAGGCCCCTTTGGAGTTGCCGCTCCTTGTAGGTATCGGCTGATGTTGTTGTCCCCCTGATCGGTGGTGGGCCCACCCGGATTTGAACCAGGGACCGTCCGGTTATGAGCCGGTTGCTCTGACCGCTGAGCTATGGGCCCGTTAAGCATCGGCTAATCAGGTGACGGGCAAAACAGCCGGGGCAGGTTCCCCCGCCCCGGCTACTGCCATTGTTTAATTATAACTCCCCTGGTCAAATGTTCAATAGCCGGGGCCCTAACTTTCGATAAAGCTCTTCAACCTGGTGCTACGGGACGGATGCCGGAGCTTGCGCAGGGCCTTGGCTTCGATCTGGCGGATACGCTCCCGGGTAACCTCAAAATCCCGCCCCACTTCTTCCAGGGTGTGGTCGGTCTTTTCGCCGATGCCGAAGCGTTTGCGCAAGACCTTTTCTTCCCGGGGCGTCAGGGTGGACAGCATCCTCCGGGTCTGGTCCGCTAAATTGAGGTTGGCCACCGCCTCCATGGGGGTGGAGATTTTTTTGTCTTCAATGAAATCGCCCAGATGGCTGTCTTCTTCGTCGCCGATGGGGGTTTCCAGGGACAGCGGCTCTTTGGCGATCTTCAAGACCTTGCGCACCTTATCCAGGGGGAACTCCATCTTTTCGGCGATCTCCTCCGGGGTGGGTTCACGGCCGATCTCCTGGACCAGATAGCGGGAGGTGCGGATCAATTTGTTGATGGTCTCGATCATGTGCACCGGGATGCGGATGGTGCGGGCCTGGTCGGCGATGGCCCGGGTGATGGCCTGGCGGATCCACCAGGTGGCATAGGTGCTGAACTTATAGCCCCGCTCGTATTCGAATTTCTCCACCGCCTTCATCAGGCCGATATTGCCTTCCTGAATCAGGTCCAGGAACTGCAAGCCCCGGTTGGTGTATTTCTTGGCGATGGACACCACCAGGCGCAAGTTGGCCTCCACCAACTCCCGTTTGGCCTTCTGGGCCTGATATTCTCCCCTTTCCGCCTTCACCAGGGTCGACAGCAGGCGCCCGGCGGCCATCCCGGTTTCGGCTTCCACCCGCCGCAGCAGCCTCCGGGCCTGGCTCCAGACACCTTCTATCTCTTTCAGGCGCTCCGGCGCCAGGACCACCGGCTGGGGATCGTTACCGCCGTTCTGTTTGCGGTGGCGCTTCAAATTGCGGAACTTGGTGACATTCAGGTTGGCGGCGGCCAGGCACTTCTCCATTCTCTGCTGGTAGTCCCGCACCAGGCGGCCGTAGAGACGCAGCCGGTTGAGGATATCTTCCAGGTAGTGCCTCTCGAGCCGCAGGTTCTTCAGATTATCCGCCATGCGGCGGCGCTCTTTGGCGATCTTTTGCTCCAATTGGACGCGACCCTCGTCCTTGCGGGGCAGGGTGGCGGCTTCCTTATGATGCAGCCTGATCTTTTCCTCCTGGGAACGCAGCTTATGAATCAGCTTGAGAACCCGGGATTTTTGGGTGGGCAGCTCCAGGGGATCGTCTTCGCCAAAGTCGTCCACGCCGTTCTGGGGCGCCAATCTCTCTTGCTCCAGCCGGTCAGTCAGGTTCAAGATCTCTTTTAAGGTAACGGGCACCTCTAGTATGGAGTGGAGCACCTCCTTTTCCCCCTCTTCAATACGCTTGGCGATCTCCACTTCCCCTTCCCGGGTGAGCAGGGAAACGGTGCCCATTTCTTTCAGATAAAGGCGTACCGGATCATCCAGTTTGGCGCTGCCTTCGGGCTCCAGACTCAAGTCCCCATCCCCTTCGGCGACTTCCATGGGGGAGGCCATGGCCAGGCTGGCGACCTCCGCAGGCGGCAGATCCAGCTCGTCAAAGATCAGGATATCCTTCATCTGCTCGTTCAAGAGATTCTCGGGTGAAAGTGAGTCATGCAGGTCATCCACGGTGATCAAGGTATCATCATCCCCCATGGGCATAATTTCCTGAAACCCATCCATGCCGATTCCCTTGTTCATCCAGTTTCTCCTTTTGCTATAATGCCGATAGTTCTTTCAATTGTTGGTCGATCTCTTGCCACTGAACCTGCAAGGTCATCAGGTCTTCGCCGGCGGTAGGGGCGGTATTTCGGAGCCGTTCCTTCAGCCGGGCCCGGGCCTGCTTCAGGCGCCTGACCTTGAGGTCCCGACGCCAGTGGTCGATCAAGAGATCTAATTGGGGGCCGCTAGCTTCCTCCTCTGCCAGGGTTAAGGCGCAAATTTGCTGGCGCAGGTTGTCCCTCTCCACCTGCTGCACCAACAGGCCGTGGTCCAGTTTCCCGTGTTGCCGGTAACTTTCGATAATGAGGGCCAGGAGTTCCTTTAATTCCCCGTTTTCGAACTCCAGGGCCCATTCCTCCAATTCTTCCAGGGTGACGGCCTGGGGCTGGCCCAAGACCCAGCGGAGCAAGGCCTTCTCCCGGCTGACGGCCACCCCGGCGGCGGGCGAGAGACGCCTGGCGGTGATGGGTCCAAAGGAGGCCAGGCTCTGGCGCAGGACTCCCTCATCCACCTCCAGGCGCTGGGCCGCGGTCTTCAGCCACAGTTCCTGTTCCACCGGATCCATGATGGCTTGAAAGTAGGGCCGCAGCTCTTCCAGAATGCGGACCCGGCTCTCCACCTCCAGGCCGTGGGTCGCAATCAACCCTTCCAGCAGGAAGGTGAACCAGGGTTGCGCCGAGTCCCAGGCGGTTTTGAAGATTTCCACTCCCTGGCTGCGGGCGTAGTCATCCGGGTCCATCCCGGCCGGCAGGGCCAGGGCCCGCACCGGCAGACCCTCCTGGGCAAACAGCGGGAATGCCCGCTGCATGGCCTTGACCCCGGCGGCGTCGCCGTCGTAGACCAGGACCACCCGGTCGGCCAGGCTTTTGAGGAGGCGCACCTGCTCCCGGGTCAGGGCGGTGCCCAGGGTGGCCAGGACGTTGGCGATGCCCTGGACCTGCAAGGAGATGAGGTCGAGATAGCCCTCCACCACAAGGGCCACCCCGGTTAAGCGCAGGGCCTCGCTCGCCTGGGGCAGCCCGTAGAGGGTGCGGCCCTTGGAATAGAGCTGGCTCTCCGGGGAGTTGAGGTACTTGGGTTCACCAACGCCGATAATCCGGCCGCCGAAGGCGATCACCCGGCTTTGCCGGTCGAAGATGGGGAAGATGATGCGGTCCCGGAAGCGGTCGTAAAAGCCGCCGCTGGTCCGGGGCATTAAGAGGCCGGCGTCCCGGGCCGCCTCCAGAGAGAGGCTGCGGGCCTGGAGATGGCGGCGCAGGGCGTCCCAATCGTCTACGGCATAGCCCAGGTGAAAGGCCTTGATGACCTCCGGCGTCAGGCCCCGTTTGGCCAGGTAGTCCCGGCCGGGCGCACCTATGGCGCTGTTCAGGGTGGCTTCGTAAAAGCTGGCCGCCACCTTATTAATCTCATAGGCCAGGGTGCGCTTGCCGGCCGAACGTGCGCCCTCCGGCCCCAATTCCTTGAGCGACAAGGGGATGCCGTAGCGCCGGGCCAGTTCGGCCACCGCCTCCGGGAAGC
>JAIQFA010000007.1 GCA_020073525.1 Terriglobia bacterium | reverse complement strand
CACGACGCACTCGAAGCGATACCTGCTGGATTGAAGCGACTTCCGCGTACTGACGTGCCGCTTGTCCCGCGGGCGCTAATCGGCGTAGAAGCGCTCCGTCGACTAGCGGATGGCGATTACAACGGCACCAATAGCCCGGTGCACACGCAAAGGCAGAGCCGGTTGCCCGCCCCACTTTCAGAGCTCATTCCCGAAATCGCGAGGCGAGGCAAAGGCGTGATCATGACCATGGGGAAGGGCGGCGTGGGCAAGACCACCGTTGCCGCGGCAATCGCGGTTGCGTTGGCCCGTTTGGGATACTCGGTCCATCTGACGACAACTGATCCGGCCGGTCATGCATCCGCGCTCGGCGGCACCGTTCCCGGTCTGGAAGTCAGCCGTATCGATCCCGTGACGGAAACCCGCGCCTACACGGAAGAAGTTTTGGCGGAATCCGGCAAGGGGCTCGACGAAAAGGGCCGTGCACTACTGGAAGAAGACTTGCGCTCCCCATGCACCGAAGAGATCGCTGTATTTCGCGCCTTCGCTCGCAAAGTAGACCAAGGCAACCACGGTTTTGTGGTGATCGACACTGCGCCAACAGGACACACGTTGCTGCTACTGGATGCGGCGAACGCCTACCATCGCGACGTCGAGCGGAACTTGAGCTACATCCCTGACAGCGTGCGCCGATTGCTTCCGCAACTCCGCGATCCGGATTTCACCAAGATCCTGATCGTGACCTTGCCGGAAGCAACGCCGGTACACGAAGCGGCCCGCCTCCAGGACGACCTCAAGCGTGCGAACATTACGCCGTATGCATGGATTATTAACCAGAGCTTCCACGCTGCCGGTACTCATGACCCAGTGCTCGCCGAACGCGGTGCTCTTGAGGCTCGCTTCATAGATGAAGTACAGCACAAATTGGCCAGCAGAACTGCGTTGATCCCGTGGCAAGCGGAGGCGCCTATGCGCTCAGATGTGCCAGCGGAAACGATGGAAGCAGTTTGACAACGAATCGTGGTGTGGGGAGGTGCTCCGAATGAAGGAACTGGAACAGTATTGCAAGGGTATAGCCGACAGGAATCGGCTTCGCATTCTCAACCTGCTGCTCCATGGCGAGTTGTGCGGTTGCGACATTCAATACGTTCTGGATACGTCGCAGCCGAATATTTCACGCCATTTGCAGTACCTCAAGAATTCGGGGCTCGTGCTTGATCGGAGGGATGGCTTCCGAATTTTCTATCGTCTTGCAGCGCCGACACAGGGAGCAAAGAAGCATTTATTTGAGTTCTTGCAACAGGCATTTAAGAACGAAGAGCCTTTCCAGGGCGACACCCGGAAGCTCAAAGAGGCCATTCAACACGGCTCCTGCACGCGTACGGAATGGCGTCCCTACGCCGCGTTGCACCGCTCAAGGGCAGGCAGCACGACAAGCGTGTAGTGGTCGGATCGCACTTCTAGGAGATTAACGAGGGATGCACTCATGGGAACGATAGCTCAGGGCACGCCGCCAATTGCCGCACCTAAGCGCCTCAACCTCTTTGAACGATATCTGACTCTTTGGGTCGGGCTCTGCATGCTTGCGGGCCTCGCGCTGGGCAAATGGGTACCTTCGGCAGTGCAAGCTCTTCGAAGCATGGAATTCGGTAAGGGGAGCCAGGTCAATGTCCCAATTGCCGTGCTCATCTGGCTGATGATCATTCCCATGATGATGAAGGTGGATTTCGGCGCCATCCTGAACGTCCGCCAGCGACCACGGGGGCTGCTGGTCACGCTGTTCGTGAATTGGCTGGTGAAGCCATTCTCAATGGCGCTGATCGGCTGGGTATTCTTCCGCCATGTATTCAGTGCATGGATCAGCCCGGCTGAGGCCGACCAGTACATCGCGGGTGTGATCATTCTGGCTGCCGCTCCATGTACCGCCATGGTCTTTGTCTGGAGCTATTTAACCGATGGCGATCCAGCCTACACACTCGTACAGGTATCCGTTAATGATTTGATCATGCTGTTCCTGTTCGCTCCCATCGTGCGCTTCCTTGTCAGCGGTGCTTCGTCCTTGACGGTTCCATTCATGGTCCTGTTGTACTCCGTCATCGCTTTTATAGTGATTCCTCTCGCAGTTGGAATGACGCTCCGTATCTGGCTCACCCGCACCCGAGGCAAGAACTGGTTCGAGCAGGAATTTCTTCCGAAGTTCAGCCCGGTGACCGTGCTAGCTCTGCTGGTGACATTAGTGTTCATCTTCGCGTTCCAGGCAGAGAACATCACCGGCAAGTATGTTCACGTGGTACTAATCGCAATCCCGATTCTGATTCAGGTCTACTTTAATTCCACACTGACGTACGGGTTGATGAGACTGCTGCGTGTTGAACACGCTGTTGCCGCGCCAGGAGCGCTCATCGGTGCGAGTAACTTCTTCGAGCTTGCGGTTGCGACTGCAATCGCACTTTTCGGGCCCGGCTCAGGCGCGGCGCTGGCCACGGTTGTGGGAGTACTGGTCGAGGTGCCGGTGATGTTGTCCGTGTGCAACGTTTGCAATCGTACTCGCCATTGGTTCCCGACCGCGCAGGCTGTGGGTCGACCGGAGCAAGCTGGATAGATTGAGGATTTTGTGCACTGCTATGAATGCTTACAAGCAGGTGAAACTAGCGATGCGGTCGGCGTTTGCCATCATTGTTCCGCTGCGCTGTGCGCGGAACACATCTGTGCGGTCGACGATCCAGTTACAGCCATCGATCCGTTGGTACGAACGGTAATTCTTCCGGAGAAAGCACGGTTGCTGCTGTGCAGTACCTGCAAAGCGGCGTTAGAGCAACCCCGGTCCAGACGAGAAGAATACGCGGGAAATCGAGCACTAAGGAGTCGCTGGATGACGACGATACGTCAAAGAGTTCTCTTCCTTTGTACAGGCAACTCGGCGCGGAGCCAGATGGCGGAGGGCTTGTTGCGTCAAATGGCTGGTGACAGATTCGAGGTGTTCAGTGCCGGAACGCGACCGGTTGGTCTTAATCCGAACGCGGTGGCAGCTATGGCTGAAATCGGGATCGACATCGCAGGAAGCCGCTCGAAGTCAGTGGATGAATTTGCGGGACAGCAATTCGATTACGTGTTCACGGTTTGTGACAACGCCAAGGAGTCGTGCCCGATATTTCCCGGTGGCGGGAAGCGACTCCACCAGAGTTTTGAAGACCCGGCTGCTGCCCCGGCAGATCAACAACTCCAAGTCTTCCGGAAAGTACGAAATCAGATTGCTGACCGATTGCGCGCATTTGTAGAGAAGAAAGAGTAAATGTGGAAAGTGGGTTTGCGATTGTTCCCTCCCTCCCTCGCGAATCAGTTGCCCTCTTTGTATATTCTCGGGAAGCAGTAGTTGATATGCTTCAAATATGCCTGAGGCCGCGATAACTCGTGAAGTCATTGCGCATCGCGGAAAGCGACTAGAGTATTTCACGATTGATTGGAACTGTCTTGAAGGGCTGGTAGCCCTCATAGCCGGAGCCCTTGCAGGCAGCATTTCGCTGGCTGGCTTCGGAATCGACAGCTTTATTGAGGTCACATCCGGCACCACGTTGCTATGGAGAATGGCTGTCGACTCAGAAGAGCAGACTCGAGAACGCAATGAAAGGCTCAACCTACGGGTCGTCGGTGCCTGTTTCCTCGCGTTGTCCATTTATATTGCTTTCGAATCTGTCTCGGATCTGATGAGCCGGAAAGCGCCGGAGCACAGCATTCCCGGAATCATTGTGGCTTGTGTTTCTCTGGTCGTTATGCTGATTCTTTCGCGTGCCAGGAAAGATGTAGGCAGCAATCTCGGAAGCGCAGCTATGAACGCGGATGCTAAGCAGACCGACTTCTGTGTCTATCTGTCAGCTGTCCTGCTGGCAGGTCTGCTTCTCAATGTGGTTTTGGGGTGGTGGTGAGCAAACCAGGCGCACTAACGATGACGTTGATCGCGGCGCTATGGGCCGTGACTCCAGCCACTGCCTGCCTGGTGCCAATGCATCAGATGACGCCAGCAGAACATGAGTGCTGACGCAAAATGGTGCAGCAGTGCGGTTCGTCGGCGATGCCTTCAAGCCACTCCTGTTGCCAGGGACATCAGCGCGACACAGCTGTTAGTCCAGTACCGACGTACGCTCCGACGCGTCCATTCAGTGTGGAGATCGTTCCTCAAACAGCCATGATTCTGATTGACTCCGCGTCAACCTTGCCGTTGTCGCCGGCGCTGGAGGCTCCGCCTCCGGATTCTTCTCCCGGCTGTACTTCCGTTTTGTAAATCTAGACCTCCTTCCTTACCCCAATTTGGCTGTCGTCTATCCGTGCGTCTCTGTGCGCATGAAGCTGGCGTACGGCTGAGTTCTTGTCTCTGAAACTTCAATACGGAGGAGTAATGAAGGCCCTACGTGTCATTCGTTGCCTATTTTTTTTCCTAGGATCGTTTATTTTCTCGTGTGCGCAGTTGCCAGGCGATGCCATTGAGAAGTTGTCTGGTATCGCGATGTTGCTTCCGCAGCATCGCCAATCGGATGTGTCTGGCCCCGCGTTCACCTTGGACGAAGTCGAACGAATGGCTCTGGCCGGAATCCAGAAATCCAGGTCGCCGCCCGAAGGCTTGCCGTGTTTGAAGCCCATGTGACTTCCGCGGGAGCACTGGAAGATCCTTCGCTCATGTACCGAGGTTGGCAGGTTCCTCTACGTCAGCCATGGAACTACAACGCCGCCCAAAACATGTTCATGATCAGCCAAGCGTTTTATGGCCCAGGCAAACGTGGCCTGCGAACGAGCGTGGCCGAGGGCGATGTGGCTCAAGCGAAGGCGGCGCTGGATGCGACAAAGCTCGATGTTCGAATTCGAGTGAGAAAAGCGTTCTATGACCTGTTGCGTGCGGAGGATGATTGGAACGTAAGCGGACGCTTTCAGGTTTTGGCTTCTGACAGAGCGGACGCGAGCCGGGAGCCGGTGAACGATATCTTGCTACTGCCCCGCGAGTTGGATTTTGACTATCGGGCGGCGGCTCAACGGCCCCCGGCTTTCTAGCGTGGGGTCGGAACAAAAGGCTTGATGTGTTCGGTCGAAAGAATAAGAAGCAACAACGCAAGGTCGGTTTTGTGTGACGCAGACTAGGGCCGCATGTCGGGTAATTCGCTTGCCTCGTCTTCGTCGGAAATACGGCTGGCCAGGTGCGCAGCGCACAGTCCGGTCATGAGACCGGTGAAGACGTCCATCGTGTAATGTGCCCGGAGCACCAGCACGGCCAATACCTCGAAGAGCACAATTACAGCGCCCAGCCACGTCAGCCAACGTCGCCCCAGGCGAGCCATTTCGGTGGCTGCCAAGACTGCGATCGCCGTATGGCCCGAAAAAAAGTAATCGTTCGCTACGCCATAGGTCACCAGTAAAGAAGGGAATCCAGGATAATGCCAAATCGCATTGGGAGGGGCGGGAAGTGCCACCAATGCCTGCATGATTTGGCGAAGCCCGAGCACGATCACCAAGCCGAGGAATGGTCGGGCCGAAGCTCCAAAGATCCATTTTGAGAGAAGAAAGATCCCAAGCAGATCGATGATGGCTGAGCTCACAATCAACAGGGCGTTAGCCGCCCTCGGATGAATGTGCAGGTAAGAATTTGCCGATGCCGTGGCAATGTGTAGACCATCCCCGATGCCGCTGCCAGGCAGGCCGCGTGTACCGATCAATGACTGGGTCCAGAACCAGATCACGAGTGCGACGGCGGTCACAATCAAGCGAATTGCGAACGCTCGTGCGCTACGACCCGGCCGGGAATTTCGAGCAACGTCATCTTGAGTTGCAGTTTCGTTCATGCGGGTGTTCCGGTCGCGATTTCTTTCAGCCGACGCAGGTCGAGCTTGCCGGTACCCAGGTATGGTAACGATTCCACATGCACGAACTGATCGGGCCGCGGCTTCCAGAGTGGCGGCAAGTCTGACTTGCCCAGATTGGCCAGACACTCTTGTAATTTGTCGTCGGGCAGGGTGTGCAGCACGATCAGGCGTTCTCCCTTTCTCTCGTCGGGCACAGAGGTTACGGCGAAAACCTGTTCGGTTACTCCGATTATTTCATGGAGCTTGTCCTCGACCTTGATGTGAGGGACCATTTCTCCGCCGATTTTGCTGAATCGGGTCAAGCGGTCGGTGATCCGGATGAATCCGTCCTCATCCATTGCGGCAATGTCGCCGGTGTTGCACCAGCCGTCGCGTAGCACCTCAGCAGTCTTTTCCGGACGATTCAAGTATCCCTGCATGACATTGGGGCCGCGCACCAGCAGCAACCCAGTATCCCCTTGGGGAACGGAAGCGAATGTCTCAGGGTTCACGATTCTCACGCTTATTCCCGGTAGGGGATGACCAATGCTGGCACGCTTGGAGCCTACTTGGCGAAATTCTGCCGCGCGGAAGTCCTTCGTGTTCACGGTGACGGCGGGAGAGCACTCGGTGCAACCATAGCCTTCCAGCGGCCGAATTCCGAAAACATCTTCGAATGCGACGGAGATTCGCTCGGGGAGTTTCTCCGCGCCGGCCATCACATACTGCAGGCTGCCAAAGTCTTCCGGTGAGCAGCGGCGCATATAGGTCTGCAGAAACGTCGGCGTCGCCAGCAAAAAGGTAACGGAGTATTTGCTCACTAGTGCGCCGATCGCGCGCGGTTCCAGAGGGTTGGGATGGAAGATCACGCCCATGCCGATGGCCGTGGGCAAACAAAGCGTTCCGGTGAAGCCGAAAGAATGAAAGAAGGGCAGAATGCCAAGGATCTTGTCGTGGCGCCCAAGCATGAAGACCTGGTTCAGCTGTTCGACATTCGATGCCACGTTGTAGTGAGTCAGGACGACGCCCTTGGGATCGCCGGTGCTGCCGCTGGAAAAGATGATCGTGGCGATGTCATCGAGCCCAACCTTTGCTCCTGCTCCGACAGACTTCTCGACGAGCCGCACCGGCAGCAGCCATGAGATGAGGGCAGCTCTTAGACGTTCCACGAATCGTGGTTTTTCGCCGAGATCCTCCAGCATGATGGCCTGCGCGGGCGGTTGGATGTGAACACGTTCGAGAAAAGCCTTCGATGTAATTACCGTTTTCAGCTCGCATTGTTTGGCGCATGAGGCCAGAACTTCGTTGGACGCGGTGTAGTTGAGATTTACAGGGACCTTCCCCAAGAGGAGGGCAGCGAGGTTGACGAGCGCGCCCGGAACGGAAGGCGGAAGCAAGATCCCAACCATCTTCTGATCACGCCAAATGGGACAGAGTCGCCGCGCGAGGAACACAGTACGAGTCAGTGCGCCGCCGAAGGTGAGTTTCGGCGTGCGGCCATCCGCCATGGCGAACCGGAAGGGATGTTGTCGTGCTGTCTGCACAAAAGAACGATGCAGCGTGCGCATGTAGCGCTTGCGGAATTGATAGGCCACAGCGCTGAGCTCCTGCACTGCCTGCCGTACATCTTGAGCGCCGCTGGTCGACGGCATCGGCTTGCCGAAAGTCACCGTAACGGGGTAGGGAATTTTGTGGGGAAGCTTCCACAAGAACTTCCCGCGCTCGAAGCTGAAGACCGAGCCCCACACGCCTCCGAGATTCACCGGGATGATCGGTGCATCCACGCCTTTGATGATTCTTTCCATACCGCGCCGGAAGGGAAGCATCTGGCCGATCCGAGTCATCTGACCCTCGGGAAAGATGCACACAATCTCGCCGTCCCTCAAAGCTTGCGTCGCCGCGCGCAGTGATTGGATCATTTCGCGAGGACGAAGCTGGGAAGAAATTGGAATCACTCCCATGATCTTGGCGAACGGTTTCACCAGTGGGTGATCATAGGAACCCTTGAACATGAGAAACCGAATCGGGCGCTCGATCGAGGCAATCAGCAGGACCGCATCCACCATGGAAACGTGGTTCGGCACGATCAACGCGCCGCCTTTTGCGGGAACATTGTCGCGTCCTTCCATGTGAATTCGATACAAAGTGTGGGTCGCGATCCACAGTAAGAGCCGGAGCAGGGCATCGGGCAGCAGGTATAAGACGTAAATCGTCGCCGCGACCGTTACCAGCGAAGCGGACAGAAAAATCGCCGGCGGACTGAAATGGCCGTAGTGTTGGAACACATAGTAGGCGCCGGCTGCTCCCCCAATGCCTACGAATGAGAGCAGGTTCGCGGCTGCGATCACGCCGCCCTTGTCTTTTTCGTCAGGGCGGTGCTGAATCAGCGCATTGACGGGGACAGCAAAGAATCCAGCCGAAAATCCGAGAGCGGCGAGCAACACGAGCACGTGAGTGAAAGAAAGGTTGTGCCCGGAGAGCAGCACCCCGAATACGGTCATGCCGACCGAGCCGAGCGGAATCAATCCATATTCGACCTTGCCGCCCGACAGATAGCCTGCGGCCAGACTCCCCAGTCCTATCCCGATTGCGACGGCAGCCTGAAGAATTCCAGTGCGAGTGGCAGTGATGTGCAGGACGTCGGTGCCGTAAAAGGCAATGTTCGCCGTCAGCAATGCTCCCAAAAACCAAAAATACGTGTTCCCCAAAACCGCCAGCCAGAGAACTCGATCCTTCCCTATCAGGCGGCCCTGTACCCAGAGGTCGCCAATTGGGTTCGCGCGAAATTTCTTGATGGGATCGGCGGCGGGAACTTTCGTGATTCCAAGACTGAAGATCAGTCCGACAAAGGACAAACTCAGAAAGATCAGTCCCGACCAGCCTTGGTGTCCGGGAAGTTTGTCTGCCAGGATTGCGCCCGCGACTCCCCCGGCAATCACCGCCAAAAAGGTGCCGAGTTCGAGCACGCCATTGCCCCAGGAAAGTCTTGGTTCGGGCAGCAACTCTGGCAGCAGCCCATATTTGGACGGGCCGAAGAGCGCCGCTTGCGTACTCGCTAAGAAGACTGCGGCCATTTCGAGATTGAGGTTCTGCCAGCCCAATCCAGCAATGGCGAGCCCCATGACGGCCATCTCGAAGAACTTTGTCCAGATGGTAACCGTCCGTTTGCTGTAACGATCCGCGAGAAAGCCACCGGTCATCGAGAACAGGATGAAGGGAAGCGAAAACAGAGTGCCAACGACCAAGACCAGGCGGTCGCGGTCGGCCTTCTGCATCGCCATGCCGAGGATGATGAAAACGACCAGGTTCTTGAGGCCGTTTTCATTGAATGCTCCCTGAAACTGAGTAGCTACCAGCGACCAAAATCCTTGCCGCCACGATGGAGGCACGCCGGGGATCACGGGATTCTCAGTGGCTGCATTTGACGGAGTCTCGACGACGGTCGCGGAATTACCTTCGCTCATAAGAAAAACCTTAATAAGCAGCTGTAAATCGTGGGGATTCTGGACATCTTGTCATGAAGTGGGTCTAGTTTCCAGTCACAACCTCATAGAACGGCAGTTACTTTCAAGTTTGCGGGGGCAAAATAAAATGCAAGACTGTCGGCACCGCACGTTCTACTATCTAGGCTTACAGAATCACGTACATGCGGGGGAGTGCCGATCGTGGAGCTCGTACTCGTAGTGTTCGGGTTGTTAGCCATCGCCACACCGCCATTGACAATCGTCGTGCTATGGCGGCAGTACAAACTTCGCCAGCAAATCCTGCAGCTCACCGCATCGAGCAACGAGCGCAATGACGCGCTTCATCGTGAACTACTTGAACTCAAGCGCCAAGTGGCGGTCGTTCCACAGGTTGCGGATTCAGCCGCACCGTCTCATGAAGAAATACTCGGACGTACCCCTGCCGTAACACTAGCGAAGGCGGAAAAGCCTGCTGCTTCGCCTGTACACGCGGTGGAACCGGCGGAGAGATCCGTGCCCATTGAAGCGCCAATTGCTGAGAAATCGCCGTTTGTTGATAAGAAATCCCAGCCCGCATTCTGTGCCTGGTGCGGCACGGTCCATGCTGGAGGTGTAAGTAATTGTCCGCCCGCGAAACCGACGGAACGAGCGGCAGAGGTTCGGGGTCCCGGTTGGGTGGAAAAGGTACCGGCGGTTCGCGAATCGATTCCCGCGGCGCCCGCAGCTCCGACCGCAAGTCAACCCGTCGATAGGATTCCAGCGGAACCTGCCGCGCCAGTAAATCCGCCGCCAGTTGCCAGACCGGCAGAGCCCGCCGCGCCACCGCGACCAGCCACACCGCCTCCGGGTACGGAGACACCGCACGTTCCGCCCCCGCCGCAGGTTGTGCTCCCGCATGAGGCCGCACGCGTTGCTGCCCCGCCGCAGGTTGCACCTCTCCGATCTTCCGTACCGAAAGTGACTGCCCAGCAGCGTATGAAGTCGGTCTTTGCTCTGGAAGAAGCACTGGGGACGAACTGGCTCAACAAGCTCGGCATCATCATCCTGGTGTTGGGAGTTGCGCTCTTTGGTATTTACGAACTCGGTCAACTCGGTCCCCTCGGCAAGGTGTGCCTCTCGTATGTAGTCTCTCTGGCACTTTTGGGAGGTGGGGTATTTCTCGAGAAACGGGAGCGCTACCGCATTCTTGGCCGCACGCTGATCGGCGGCGGATGGGCGCTGCTTTTCTTCACCACGTACGCCTTGAATCACGTGCAGGCAATGCGGGTGATGAATTCAGAAACCACGGATCTCATCCTCATGCTCGCGGCGGCGATCGCGATGGCCGTGCACACGTTACGCTACCGCTCGCAGCTAGTCACCGGGCTGGCATTTCTACTCGCGTACAGCACCGTGGCCCTCAGCCATGACACCGTGTACAGTCTCGCCTCCGGGGTCATCCTCGCCATCGGGTTAGTGAGCATTGTTATAAAGATGGACTGGTTCGAGCTGGAGGTCTTCGGCATCCTATCCAGCTATCTCAACCATTTGTACTGGTTATATCGCCTGTTAGGACCGGAAGGCGCGCAAGGACATGCGTTCCCCGAATACCACGCCAGCACCGCGCTCCTATTTTTCTATTGGCTGATTTTCCGGTCATCGTATGTAGTTCGAAAAGCCAAGTCGACGTACCTTGAGCATGTTTCTACCGCAGCTGCACTGCTCAATACACTGCTGTTGCTCGGAGTGATGAAATTCCAGTCCGTGCGCCCTGAGCTGGCCTTCCTTGCCCTTCTGATGATCGGTGCACTGGAGTTCAGCTTTGGACAACTCCCCATTACAAAACGTCGTCGCGAGGCATTTATCGTCCTGAGCGTTCTCGGTGCCGCGCTCATGATTGCCTCGGTCCCATTCCGCTATTCCGGTAACAACCTTGCCATCTTGTGGCTGATCGGCGCTGAGGTATTTCTGGCTGCCGGAGTGGTCGTAGGCGAGGTCGTTTTCCGGCGGCTGGGATTGCTGACCGGACTTCTGGTTGGTGCTCATCTCGCCGCTGTCGATTTTGCGCAGCTCATGTCAATTCGGCAAACCAGCGAAACCCTAGTTCTGGCTGCCGGAGTAATGTTCGGATTGTGTGCGATCGTCTTTTACTTAAATGCACTTCTTGTGGGACACCGCTGGAATCGGGCTTTCGGCGGATGGCCTGATTCACAGCTGCTCTCCGTGCATTCCTACATCGGAGCATTCGCAGCCGTTTCTGGGGCATGGGCGTTGTGCTCGCGCGATTGGACGGCCCTCGCTTTCGCTGGAATCATGCTTGCCCTTTCGGCGCTCGGATGGAAGCTGAAGTCCTTCGACCTGCAACTGCAGTACGGCGTCATTGGCATGCTCATGTTGTTTCGAGTCGTCGCGGTGAATTTGCACACCGAGGTGCCTCGATACACCCACATCCAGATGCGCCTGTTCACGCTCCCCTTGATTGCTGCGGCGTTCTACGTCACGGCCAGGTGGGCGGCATTGCGCGACGAGTCGAATCAGCGTGCATTCCGCGGTCTGTTCGCTCTGGCAGGGACGGCTCTCGTCACATCGCTCGGCTATTACGAGGTGCCGGAACTCTGGCAGCCGCTGGCTGCGATCGCCTTTGCTGTGTTGCTGCTGGAAGTCGGCCGATGGATTCAATATCACGTACTTGCATGGCATGCCCATTTATTGACTGCCTTGGCGGCTTTGGCAGCCGTTACTGCTGATCCATCCGGTGTCCAGCGTTGGCACAATATGCCGGTGCATGCGCTCGCAGCATTACCGGTGGTTGCGGGAGCGTATTGGATTGCCAAGCGTATAAACCTGCCCAACCCGAGCCACATCGATTTCGGGCGCATCGCATACAGCTGGGTGGGCACCGGCGTGATGGTTTGGGTGCTTTTTGAGGTGGTGCCCGCACCCTGGATCGCTGTCTCCTGGATTGTCTTTGCGGTCGCGCTTGCGCTTGCGATGCGCTGGATCGGCTACAGGCAGCTCGCGTTGCAGGCGAACGCTGTGGCGGCATGTGCGCTGGCGCGTGTCTACTTGTACAACTTCACCCTGGAGCAGATGTTCTGGCAAGGTATCTCTGTGCGGTTGGTCACCGTTGCGATCGTTGCTGCGGGCCTCTACTTCCTCTCGCGCAAAGCCGCCACTCCCGAATCCAAACGCGCAATCGCTTACCTGCACACCACTGCCGCGACAGCGCTGCTGGCCCTCCTGGCATGGTACGAGGCCCCAGGCGGATGGCTTGCAGTTGCCTGGGCGGTCTTTGCCCTCGTACTGGCCATCGTGGATCGCCGGTTTGAATTGGAGGAACTCGCGTGGCAGGCGCACGCGCTCGCCGCACTCACCATGTTCCGCAGTGTCACCGTGAACTTGTATGTGACGGAAACCTGGCATGGCATCAGCGTGCGCCTCCTCTCACTTTCCCTTGTTGCTGTCGTTCTCTACGCCCTGTCTCGGATCATACGCATGCCCGAGAGCTGGCGAGCTCGGGAGTTCCACCACGTCTACTCATGGGCCGCGTCGGCGCTGGTATCCCTGCTTATGTGGTATGAACTGCAGCCGCTCAGTGTTGCTGTCGGGTGGGCGGTCTTCGGCTTGGTACTCTTCGAATACGGCTTTTGGCGAAAGACCCGGCAGTTTCGATTTCAGGCGTATGTCGCACTGGCCGCTGCCTTCGGCCGTATCTTCTTTGCGAACCTGACGGCTGGCAATCCGGGCGAATTCTGGGGGCCCCGGATATATACGGTACTGCCGCTTACCCTCATCTTCTTTTTCGTCTATGCGCAGTTAGGACCGGAAGAAGGAGTTGTTCAGGATGACCGCCGACTGCATTTCGACTTGCTTCTTGGCTATATCGGCACAGGCAGCGTCGTTGCTCTGTTGTACTTCCAGTTTGCGAACGACTGGCTCGTTACCGCATGGGCGACTGTGATCTTTGCTTTATTGGGACTCGCCCTCTTGCTGAACCGGCCAATCTTCCTGCAACAGGGATTGCTTCTGACGTTAGGCGCGTGCACGCGAGGCGTGATGCACAATCTGTTCGGCGCGAGCTATTTCAGTGGCGGCGACTGGACGGGACGATATTTTGTCCTGGGCTCTGCCATCGCTGTCATGTTGGCCTGCCTTCCCTTTGCTTTTCGCCTGCGCGATCGCTACAAAGCGCCGCCTGTGTCGAATCGCTGGATGGGAGCCCTCGTGCGGCATCCGGAACAATTCATGTTCTTCGCGCCAGTGCTTTTACTCACGCTTATGCTCGCTCTCAAGATGCGCGCGGGCATGGTTACGATCGCGTGGGGCATCGAAGGTGTTTTGGTCGTGCTGCTTGCCCTCGCAGTCAGTGAGCGCAGCTATCGGCTGACTGGCCTGAGCCTGCTACTGCTTTGTGTCGGCAAGGTACTCGCCAGAGACGCGTGGGGATTGGCGCCGCGCGACCGTTACATCACCTTCATCATTCTTGGCGCGGCGCTGTTGCTGGTGTCGTTCCTGTACAGCAAGTACCGCGACACCATTCGGCAGTTCCTATGAAACGTGCAGTCGCATTTCTTGCCGTGCTCGTGGTCGGTGTCGCGGCGCTCTACTTCGGTCAACGTCGCCATGAGTCCACGCCCGTTTCGGCGAATGCGGTCGTGGAGTTGGCTGCTGATGTCCAGCGTGACGTGAGCCGAGTGCCTATGCGGTTCACACGTCTTTCCGATGTCGAAGAGATCGCGATCGGCAACCAGCTTGCTGAGCAATACCCGATTACCAACGCCGAAGTGAGCTCCGAAGAGCAAGCGCTTGAGAGTTACGTCCGGCGCGTCGGCAACGTTGTTGCCTTGCACGCGCATCGGCGTCTGCCCTATTCGTTTCATCTTGTACAGAATCGCGCCATGATCAATGCCTTCTCTCTTCCGGGCGGCCACGTCTATGTTGGGGAAGGTCTGCTCGACTTGATGACCAGCGAGGACCAACTCGCTTTCATCATTGGGCACGAGGTGGAACATATCGACCACTACCACTGCGCTGAGCGCGTGCAAATTGAAGCCCGGCTGCGCAATCTGAACCTCGGAATCGCTGGTGCGTTGGTGCAGATCCCTTTGGAGGTGTGGGAAGCTGGTTATAACAAAGGCGAGGAACTCGAAGCCGATCGAGAAGGGATGCGCTTGGCAGTTTTGAGCGGTTACTCGCCTTATGGGGCGGTAAGCCTGTTCGAGATATTCAGCAAGCTGCACAGCGAATACATCATTCATGCGCGAAGTCCGGAACAAGAGCTCTCCGAGCTAGCCATTCAAGGCTTGGTGGGCTATTTCCGTTCGCATCCTCTTTCTTCCGAGCGTATTGCTCAGGCCAACAGCGTGATCGCGCAGGAGAGCTGGCAGGATCGCAAGACGGAGAAGCCGTTTCGCGTCGAATTCGAAAGCCATAACGGCAAGTACGTAAAGTGAGTGGTCATTGCGGCCCCGCCCATTTTCGGACTCTCCGACGAGATGAGGAACTGAGGGCGGTTGTGTCGACTGGCCGCCGATCAAAGTCGGCACTTTCGCTGGCTACTTCAATAATTTTGGATACGGCGGACCCCGATCTTAAGCTTTTGAAGGAATCTCAATACGGCAAGTTGAATCTGTTGAAGGCAATTTCGATTGACACAGACCTACCACAGCTCACCAATGATGACATCGTGCGTGGCACAGTTGTGAGCAATACAATCCGCATCGCAGAGGACGGGTTAAGCTGTGCTTCTACCACACCGGTGGACGTGACGCGAGCAAGAGTAGTTCGGCTGTTTACGGGGTTCGAGAAGGGTTCCAGTCTGCTTGTAACCAGACAGGAGCACAAACAAGTAAAAGTGTGTGATTCGTCTTATCAGATAAGAACGCCTGAAGGAAAAGTGATAAGCAAGCACTTTCAGAGATTTCGGACGTTGTCTGGCGCCTTCGCAAGTAGGCCTTGCGTCGCACTTTTGTGAAGTAGCAGCTCCGCTCCGTTACCGATTGGAATAAATCACCACGCTCGTTGCGCGCGACTGACGCGGAAGTGGGCAGTGTCGCTCCAGCCCCAATCACTGGGTCGGGTTCCGGGGAAACTTCAAGTAAGGCAAGCGCACGCCGTCGAGGATCACCTGGTCGGCGCGGATATTGTCAGGCGCCTCGAATCCCTTCGCGCCGGCGTTGGTAACGTAATCGTCCTGATCGACGCCATCGCCACTCACTCCTAAACCGCCCACCAACACTCCATTCTTATATAGGGGCACACTTCCAGGAAAGAAGACGATCCCGTTCTGATCAGGGTTCGCCGCTTGGGACCCTTGAGTGCACGGATTGGCAATGTCAAATGTGTAGAGATTGAAAAAAGGCCCCGGTCCGGAACCGTCAATGCCCGGCGGGAAGAAAGGCTGTGCACCGAAGCCGATGGTGCGGTTCGTTACAGCCGTCCCGGCGGGAAGTCCGGGTAGATCTGGAATCCCTGCTGGGCTGCTGAAGTAGATAACGTTGCGCGCCTTGGCAACGGCCACGTCGATGCTGAAAACGGTTGCGTCTGACATGCGGTGCAGACCCAATATTGTGCCATCAAGGTCCGTCACCGCGATCGTCATCCTCGTGCGTGAACCCGGAGGCAGACGAATCACGGCTCGGGTGACCTCGGCGGTAGCCACTGCCTGGCTGATAATGTTGGCCACGTCACTTTGAGTCAGACCAGAAACTCCACCTGTTGTTGCCACCAGATCGCCTTCGGCAGGGAAACTGCCATTCAGCGGTCCTAATAGATAGGTCCCCCCAGTGGTTCCCGGACCGATGCCGTTAGGGGGAGTAGTCTGGTTCACGAAAGGCAGGGCAACGCCGCCGATGATGACGACTCCGGGCGGTGGGAGCTGCGATGGGCTCGGGAGAAAGCCAGGCTGGGATGCGCCGGAAAAGGCCGCGAACTCCGCCGCATCGGGTGACGTGCTGACCACTCCCACTCCTCCAACCACGTAGCCGTTCTTGAAAAGGGGCACTCCACCCGGATTCACAGCGGTCGGATCGCTGTCCATGGTGTCGGCCTTGCCAGTGATAATGCCTGGCCCCAGGCTGAGGCCGTCAATCGAACGGGCCGGGTTGATGTTCTGCCCCGGCAAGAAAATGGTGTTCAGCGTACAGCCTCGGTTGGTGTTCTCGATCCCATACAAATCGCCGTTCGGGGCGTCAACAACGCCCGGCGGAAAATGGATTCCGCTGATGAAACGTACCGTACGGCTCGAGAGCGGAGCCTGATCGTTACTGAAAAAGGCGGCGGTGCGGGCCAGTGCGACCGCGAGTTCCTTGCTGTCGACGGTTACTCCGAAGTTGCCAGCCGAGGTGGTGGGCGCTCCGGCATTCTGAAACACCGCCAGAATCGTTCCAGCGCGGTCGGAAACTGCGATGACCATGGGGACGTTCAGTGATTTGGCCGCATCTTCGACGACTTGCTGGACGTCAGCGCCGGTGAGCGGGACTGGCGGTGGCGGTGGGGTACTGGAAGGCGTGGTGTTGCTGCCGCAGGAGAGCAGCAGGGTTGCGGGAAGCAGGAGCAACAACGCGCCGAAGACTACCAGTGCGAATCGACCCCAACGGTAGTGGCTCATTCCACCTCAAAGACCCGCCTGCAGGACACACTCGACGGCGAGGAGTCTCAAGAACTCCTGTCTAGCGGGATGTTAATACGGCGCACATGCGGAAACGAGGGGGCTGGTACTTTCGTGTAACCATAGTCGTCACCCTACAGGCTAGTAACGTTGACATTCCCTTTTCGTATGACACAATCGCTCATCCCCCAAGAAATCGAGTTAGAACAAGGGAAGGGGCCTCACTTGACTCCATTCAGACGTCTTATTGCTGGATTGCTGTGCCTTTTGATGTCGCCGCTACCTGCGGTGTGTGCGCCCGCGGCTGGAGGGCAACCTGCCGGTCAGATACGGGCTTTGATTCCGATGGCCACACGGAACGCCAAGACCGCCAAGGTCAACGACAACCTGGAGTGGAATGATCTGCTCAAGACTGAACAGAAGGGCCGTCTGCGCGCCAGTCTCACGGACGGGTCCATCCTCAGCGTGGGTTCGAACAGCGAACTGCGAGTGGTCCAGCATGATGCTGCTTCGCAGCAGACCTCGCTGGAAATGAATTTAGGGAAGGTACGGAGCAAGGTGGTCAAGGTCACGCAGCCTGGCGGCAAGTTCGAGATGAAGACTCCCAACGCCGTGATCGGAGTGATCGGTACTGATTTCTATGTAGGCTACAACGGCAATCAGACTACCGTCATCTGCTATACAGGGAAGGTGTGGGTTGCCCCGATTGGCAATGCGAAGGTCGTCAAGAATTCCGGGGAATCAACTCAGAATCAGATCCAAGTCAGCGCCGGGCAGATGGTCGTGATCACCTCGGAGGTTCCTCCCGCGGGTTTTGAGCCACAGACCACGACACCTGAGTTGCAGCGGGCCAGCATCGAAGATACGTCTGTCCCCGATCCCCTACCAGCAGTCCCACATCCGCATCTGGTACGCAACATTATCCTTGGCGTTGGAGTGGCAGCGGTGGGATGGACGGTCGGGGTGACGCAACTCGGCTCGAGTGGGAGTCCGAGCACAACGGGATGCAGTCCGCAAAATCCCAAGTGCCGATAACTAGTCTGGCTCATTACATCCATGCGTCGTCATGTCCGAGCAACGCTAGCCTGGAATCGCGATGGTTATGACGCTCGGCGAACAAAGGTGGTCCCGCTGGTCCGCGAAGCTAGGTAGATTTTCAGTCCGACAGGTGGACCTGGCTCTCGCCTTGCTGGTCACCTTGGCGGGTCTGTTGCTGTTCGCTTTTGCCGGGATTGGCGGCAACACTTCCGCTGGTTTTCTATTCCTGCAAAACGTTGAGCAGCGTTCGCTGGACATGCGTTTTGCGGCACGCGGACAGCGGCCCCACGACGAACGCATCGTGATCGTCGGCATCGACGAAAAAACCCTCCAGAATGTCGGCGCTTTTCCCCTGCCGCGCACTTCCTATGCATTACTCGTGAACCGACTGAGCGCAGGCGGCGCGGGCGTGATTGCATTCGACGCCACTTTCCCGACGCCAGAGAACAATTCCAGCCAGCAGGCGCTCCATCAGTTGCAGCGCGAGCTTGGCTCCTCGGCTCCGGCGAAAGTTACGGCCAAGATCAGACAACTCGAAGCCGCCGGCGATCACGACGCCCTGTTTGCTGCCGCTCTGCAACAATCCGGCAGGGTGGTCCTCGGTCATCTGTTTCTTGACCGGGAGCGCGCGCAATCTTCCGACCCCAAACGGGCGGAGGAATATTTCAATATTATCTGGGCCAAGGCATTTCCCCAGGTGCTTAAAGTCAAATCGCAGGGCCGCGATTTCGATATGGGCCGCGCCTGGCTGGAGAACGGCGGCGGCGTTTACCCCGGCGCGGAGGCGAACCTCGCTCAGCTTGCCGAGTCTGCCGCCTCCTACGGTTTCTTTAACACAAACCCCGATCCCGACGGCACGTTGCGGCGGGGTCTGCTTATCGCGCGCTACCAGGACAAGGATTTCTTTCCGTCGCTGGACATGCAGGCGTTGCGGGAATACGAAGAGATTCCAGACCAGGAGATCGCAGCTTACATCTCGGAAAACGGGCTGGAGCGTATCCAGTTCGGTCGCCACAACCTGCGACCCTGGCACGATGGCAGCGTACTCATCAACTTTGCGGGCCCATACCACACGTACCAGCACTACTCGATGTGGGATGTGCTCAGTGGCGCCGTGCCTCCCGACACCTTCAAGAACAAGATCGTGCTGGTGGGCGGCACCGCCCTCGGTATTGGCGATTTGCGCAGCACCCCGTTTGAAAAGCAGGATGCCGGGTACATGGGGGTCGAGGTACACGCCAACATCATCGACAACCTTCTCCACAGTGACGAGAAGGGACGCAGTTTCCTCACGCGCGGCCTGCATGAGGAATTGATCGACACGGGGTTCATCCTGCTGTTTGGCCTGGTTTTCGGATTCTGGTTCAGCCGCATCAAGCCGCTGTATTCAACCATCTCAGTTTTCCTGACCCTGGTAGCCTTCGCCTGGTTCATCTACTTCAGCTTTGCGCACTGGGGACTCTGGCTGAGTTGCGTGGTTCCGGCAGGTACGCTGGTGGTGAACTACGCAGTCATCACCAGCTTCCGGATGATCTTCGAGGAAGGCGAGAAAAGGAAGATCCGCAAGACCTTCTCGCAGTACCTTTCCCCCGGCGTGATCGCGTTGATCGAAAAGGATCCGCAGAAATACATCCGGCCCGGCGGAGAGACCAAGGACCTCACGGTGATGTTCAGCGACATCCGCGGTTTCACTACGCTCTCCGAGGGCCTGACCGCGGATGAACTGGTGCTCTTGCTGAATGAGTATCTGGGCGAGATGACCCAAGTGATTTTTCAGAACCTGGGCACGCTCGACAAATATATCGGCGACGCCATCATGGCATTCTGGGGGTCGCCTTATCCGCAGACCGATCACGCCTACCGCGCCTGCACCTGCGCTCTGCAGATGATCCAAGGCCTGGACAAACTCAATGCCAAGTGGAAAGCGGAAGGCCGAAAGCAAATTGCGATCGGTGTTGGCTTGAACACCGGCCCGGTCAACGTGGGCAACATGGGTTCCGCCAAGCGCCTGGCATGGACAGTGATGGGCGACAACGTGAACCTCGCGTCCCGCCTGGAGGGAATCACCAAGGAATATCGCGGCCGCATCGTGATCAGCGAAGGGACCTACCGCGAGATCGCCGACCAGTTTGTTTGCCGCGATCTGGATAAGATCCGCGTGAAAGGCAAGAACCAGCCAGTCACGATCTATGAACTGCTGGACTTCGTCGCAAACAAACAGAAATACGAACCACTACTGTCCCAGTACAACCACGCGATGGAGGCGTATCGCGAACAGAACTGGCAGGAAGCAGCCAGTCGCCTGGGAGAAATGCTGACCCATTTCCCGGACGATGGTCCCACGCAGATCTTTATGGACCGCGTATTGGAGTTCATGCAGAACGCGCCGGAGCCGGACTGGGACGGCGTGTACGTGATGAAAACGAAGTAGCGGGGGCTGCTGGTGGAGAGCCGGGCGCCACGCCCGGCAAGTGGAGCGATACCCCAGTAGCTAGTGACGAAACGTAGTCGCGTGCTGCGGTTTTCTTTGCATGCGCGACGTGGCTATGGTACCAAGGAAAATAAATCTCATTAGGATGGTGCGGACGGGTGCAGACAGGCGGGCGTGCGCTCCGGTGGTCCCTATCATGTCTGCCATGCTTTAGTTTTTTTCTGTGCTTGTTTGCATTCTCGTCTCTTCTTTTCGCGCGCCAGGCGCAAGGCCAGTCTAACCGCCGAATTCCGGAACGCCCTCCGGCCAGTACTGCCACATTACAGGGTTTGATTCGCGACCAGAGCGGGCGTGCGATTCCTGCCGTGCAGCTTGATCTGCGCAGCACGACCAGCGATCAACATTACTCCACCACCACTGACGCGGAAGGCATCTTCCGCCTGCGGGACATCCGCCTGGGAGTCTATGAGGTCAAACTCGTCCGGGAAGGATTCCAGACCAAGATCATTCCCAGCTTTGAGGTGAGCAAGCCGGAACTCACCGTTCTCGAACTGGAACTGCAGGCGTCCGACGAGAAGGTTCCGGCAACCATGTGCCCATCGGGCGTACCGGGAATCCCATGCATTCCCGCAGCGCCTGCCAGTCCTGCAACGCCGTATCCCGGAATCCGAAGTCCCGCTTCTCAAGGGGAGTCCCCCGCGACAGCGGAGCCAATTCCACCGGACTCCGCCAATTTCTCACCCCGCCCTGACCGCTGGGATATCGCCATGCCCGAGTGGCGCCGCTACGAAACCCAGCCCGACGCGCCGTACGTGAAGGGTCACTGGTACGATCCTTTCAACCGCAACCGGATCAAGGGTGACTACCCCATCTTCGGCCAGCGCTGGTTTCTCAATTTCACGGGAACGAGCGAGACTGGTTTCGACGGCCGCCGCGTCCCAGTGCCCAGCGGCTTGAACGCACAGGATCCCGGCAGCAGCGGTTTCTTTGGACGGGGTGGGCAGGAATTCGTTTCCGAGAACCTGCGTTTGTCGTTCGACCTCTTCCGCGGTGACACCAGTTTTCGTCCTGTGGACTTTCGCTTTCGGCTCACACCTGAAATCAATCTCAACTACCTGCAAACGGGCGAACGCGGGATCGTAAACGTCGACACGCGCAAGGGCACAAACCGCTTCGACACGCATGTCGGCTTGCAGGAAGCCTTTGTCGAAGCCAAGCTGCATGACCTCAGTCCGAATTATGATTTCGTCTCCGTGCGGGCCGGAATCCAGCAGTTCACCAGTGATTTCCGCGGATTCCTCTTCTCGGAGGAGCAGCCCGGCGTTCGTATCTTTGGGAATCTGCGCTCCAACCGCCTGGCGTACAATCTCGCATGGTTCCATTTGCTCGAGAAAAATACCAACAGCGGCTTGAACACGTTTGAGGATCGAGGACAGCAGGTCTACGTCGCGAACTTCTACATCCAGGATTTTCTTGCCAAGGGCTACACCACCGAGTTCAGCTTTCACTACAACCAGGACAATGCCACCGTTCACTACGATGACAACGGCTTTCTGGTGCGTCCGGAGCCCGTTGGCGCGGTGGTGAATGGCACAGTCCATCCTCATAACATTCGTGCTTATTACCTCGGATGGGCGGGCAACGGACACATCGGACGCCTGAACGTGAGCAATGCCTTCTACCAAGCGCTGGGGCACGACGACTTCAACACGATCGCCGGACGGCCCGTCAACATCAACGCGCAGATGGCGGCCTTGGAACTCTCCGTGGACAAGGACTGGGTGCGTTACCGCGCCTCGTTCTTTTACGCGTCGGGCGATTCCAGTAATCGCTCCGGCGCTTCCCGCACGGACGGCACCGCGCGCGGGTTCGACTCGATCGTGGACGATACTCACTTTGCCGGCACCGACAACAGTTTCTGGGATCGCGAAGGCATCCGGCTGACGGCCACGGGTGTGGCCTTGGTCAACCCCATGAGCCTGTTGCCCGATCTGCGATCGAGTAAAGAAGAGGGCCAGGCGAACTTCGTAAACCCGGGCATTTATGTTTTCAACTTAGGAGCGGATTTCGATGTAACGCCGAAGCTTCGAGCGTTCGTTAACTCGAACTATCTGCGCTTCGACCGAACTGAGCCACTGGAGTTGCTGCTGTTCCAGCGTCCGATCCGCCACAGTATCGGGACGGATTTTGGCGCAGGCTTCGAGTATCGCCCTCCGCTCAGCGAGAACATCGTGGTTCGAGGCGGAGCATCGGCCTTGGTGCCTGGTCAAGGCCTGGATGATATCTACAACGGCAAAGTTATGTTCTCCGTTTTCGGCAACGTGAAGTTTCAGTTTTGAAATTGATCGAGGGAACGTGAGATTCGTACTTCACTACGTTGTTGGTGTTTTCACTGTGATGATCTTACTGTGCGGGGTTGGAGCCCGCACTGCTAGGTCTGCGCCCGCACAAGACAGCGAAAATGTTCTGCTCCTTCAATCTCAAACCGATGCCGACCGGAAATCAACCGGCTGCCTGACTTGCCACACCTCGACCGACAGTCCCACCATGCACGTCACGGGCACGGTTCGCCTGGGCTGCACCGATTGTCACGGGGGCAATAGTGAGGCGCACATCGCTTCGGATATTCCGCAGAATTCTGCCGCGTATGCAGAGGCGAAGAGGCAGGCCCATCCTCAGCCCAGCAATCCCAAGGACGCGCATTCGTCTTCCAATCCAGAGCGTGCCTACACGGGCTGGTTGCGGGAAAGCTGGGACTACGTGCGCTTCGTAAATCCCGGAGACTTGCGAGTAGCGGAAAAAACCTGCGGGACTTCCGGATGTCATACCGCGGAAGTGCGCAAAGTTCAGATGAGCATGATGACGCACGGGGCCATGCTATGGGGCGCGGCACTCTACAACAACGGCGCCTTCCCCTTGAAGGCGCCGCAGTTCGGAGAGAGCTACGGCCCCGATGGCAGCCCTCGGCGCCTGACGACATTTCCGCCGCCCACGCCGGAAGAAATCAGCAAGAAGGGAATTCTTCCTTATCTCGATCCGCTGCAGCGCTGGGAAGTTTCTCAGCCCGGAAATGTGTTGCGCGTGTTTGAGCGTGGAGGCAAAGCGAAACCGGAAGTCGGCAATCCCAGACTGGAAGAAGATCCCGGAAAGCCCGAGATCAAGCTGAGCACGCGCGGCTTCGGCACCGAACTGCGCACCGACCCGGTTTTTCTGGGCCTGCAGAAGACTCGCCTGCTGGACCCGCTGCTCTCGTTTCCGGGCACCAACGATCATCCCGGCGATTACCGTGCCAGCGGATGCAGTGCCTGCCACGTGATCTACGCCGACGACCGTTCGCCTGAACATTCCGGCGCGTACGCCGTCCACGGCAATCAAGGACAAACCGGGACTTCCGATCCCACCATTCCGCGTAACGAGTCTGGCCATCCCATTCGCCATCAGTTCACGCGGTCCATTCCATCGAGCCAATGCATTGTCTGCCACATTCATCCAGGCACAAATATGGTCTCCACCTACTTCGGCTACACCTGGTGGGACAACGAAATGGACGGCGAACACATGTGGCCGGCTCAGCAAAAACATCCGAACGCTGACGAGCAAAACCGCGTTCAGACGCGGAATCCCGAGGGCTCGGCGGTTCGCGGCCTCTGGTCCGACACCGCCTTTCTGGAAAAAACCGGCACGCCTGAATTCAACCAGCAGCTTCAACACACCCAGTTTGCCGATTTCCATAGTCACGGCTGGATTTTCCGTGCCGTCTTCAAGCACGACCGCAAAGGCAACCTGCTCGATCCGGATGACAAAATTGTTTCGTTCGACGATCCCGAGAAGTTCAAGAAGGCGGTCCACCTCAAAGATATCCATCTCGAAAAGGGGATGCATTGCATCGACTGCCACTTCGAGCAGGACAGCCACGGCAATGGCAAGCTCTATGGCGAGACGCGCAATGCCATCGAGATCGATTGTGTGGATTGCCACGGCACCATTCAGCAACGTGCCTCGTTGGTGACATCGGGCACGGCAGCGCCTGCTGGCGGCACCAATCTCGCAGGGCTGCGCACGCCCTGGCAGGAACGCCGCTTCTATTGGAAGGACGACCGGTTGTATCAGCGCTCGATGCTCGATAAGGAAAAGGAATGGGAAGTGGTGCAGGTGCGGGACACGATCACTCCCGGAAACCCGCATTACAGCGAAAAATCGCGCCTGGCCAAGACCATCCAACAGGACGGGCAAACTTGGGGTGAGGTACCACCAAAGGAAGACCAATCCAAGCTCGCTCACCGGAACAGCCGGATGACTTGCTATACGTGCCATTCCTCGTGGGCGCCCACCTGCTATGGCTGCCATCTTTCGATGAGCGCCAACCAGCGCATGCCCATGCTGCACAACGAAGGCCTGACTACGCGGAACTGGACTTCCTACAACTTTCAGGTCCTGCGCGACGATATCTACACGCTCGGAATTGACGGCACCGTGACCGGAAATCGTGTAGCGCCTGTGCGCTCGGCCTGCGCGGTCTTGGTCAGTTCGCAGAACAACGATCGTGACTGGCTCTACTATCAGCAGCAAACCATTTCCGCGGAAGGCTTCAGCGGACAGTCGTTCAGCACGTTCGTCCCACACACGGTACGGGGGAAAGAAACCAAGGCCTGCCCTGACTGTCATGTCTCACGCGCCAACGATAACAATGCCTGGATGGCGCAACTGCTCCTCCAGGGCACGAATTTCATGAACTTCCTGGGACGGTACGTTTTCGTAGCCAGCGGCAACAAGGGCTATGAAGCAGTGGCGGTGACCGAGCATGATGAGCCGCCCGCGGTGATTGGCAGTGATTTCCAAAAGATTGCTTACCCCGACAACTACAACAAACACATCGAAAACCATCGTGTGTTGAAAGAGAGCCAGCATCATCCGGGCTCGGAGGTCCTCGATTTGCAGGCGCGCGGAGAATATCTCTATGCCGCCATGGGCAAACACGGTCTTCGCGTCTACGACATTGCCAACATCGACAACAAAGATATCTCGGAGCGCATGATCACGGCGCCGGTCTCGCCGCTGGGACAACGATTCTACTTGCCAACCAAATACGCAATGGCGGTCGCAACTCCAACAACCCTCGGCGTGGATCCGCTGCGCTCGCATCGCAAGGAGAACGAAGAACAATCCATCCATTTGATGTACGGATTTCTCTACGTCGCCGACAAATACGAAGGTCTGGTGATCGTCGGCAATCCCGATCTCAAAAGCAAGAGCCCCGGCGTAGGCACGCTGCTCGACGGCAATCCAGCAAACAACTTTCTCAAGCGGGCGTTGGCGTTCAATCCCAACGGAATCTTGAATGGCGCCCGCCGCATCACCATTGCCGGAACCTATGCCTACATTCTCTGCGAGCGTGGATTGGTCGTGGTTGATCTCGACAATCCGCTACAACCGAAAGTGACTGCTGAAATAGGACCGCCGTTCTTGAACGACCCACGCGGAGTCGCCGTGCAATTCCGGTATGCGTTTGTGGTGGATCGCGAAGGCCTGAAAATTTTGGATGTCACGCACATCGCCCAGCCGAAGCCGGTGATGGGTGCGATGGTCCCGCTCGAGGACGCGCGCAACCTGTATGTCGCTCGCACGTACGCGTATGTTGCGAGCGGGAAACAGGGAGTGGCCATCGTGGATGTCGAACACCCCGAACAACCCAGACTCGATCAGATATTCAACGCCGGAGGCGAAATCAGCGACGCCAATGACGTGAAGCTGGGCATGGTGAGCTCGAGCTTGTTCGCCTATATAGCGGACGGACAGAACGGTTTGCGGGTTGTGCAGTTATTCTCGCCGCCCGACAACCCAGCATTCGGCGGCTTCAGCCCTCGGCCCACCCCCAAGCTGATTGCGACCTATCGCACGCACGGCCCGGCTCTGGCGGTGTCGAAGGGAATCGACCGTGACCGCGCGGTCGACGAGAACGGAAATCAGCTGGCCGTATTCGGACGACGAGGCGCGCGTCCCTTCAACCGTCAGGAGATGGAACGCATGTATTTGCATAACGGAAAAGTGTTCACTGTGACCGATGAACCACCGGTTGTCGACCGACGGTAGCGCTGGCATGTCGCCAGGTGTCCCGAGGGTGACTCGATTTTAGGTCGCAGCCTAAGGCCTGCAAAGAAGTGGAACAAGCAGGTTACCGCCGCCGCGAAGCGGCGGAATAGGAAAGCGCGGCACGTAAGTGCCGGGAACGCGGAGCAAACAAAAGAGTCCCGTCAGGAACGGCACCGCGTTGCGACTTACCCCGACGGAACCGGAGTCTTAGCGTCCCCGCGCAGTTGCTGAATCGTGAATCCACCCTTGGTTGGTTTGGCTTTCGTCCAATCGTGGTACTGATGACACTCGAAGCAGCGGCCTTCGGCGGCTTCCGTCGGCTTGTTTTCGCGATGGCACTCCTGGCACGTTTGAATTCCAGGCAATAGCACGTCGGCGGTTTCCCGGCTGTCGGGCGTGCGAATGTGGCAGGCGGTGCAAGACATCATGCGATGTGCGTGATGATCGAACTCGGCATGTGCCAGCCAGCGCGCGGTGAGGTTCGACTTAGCAACTTCCGGCAGCGGACCGCTGGCCGGCGTGAGCGTATGGCACTGCTTGCAAGTCTTGGCATAGAGCAGCCACTCGGCGTCATCTACGCGGAACTGAATCCACTCGGCGGCATTGCGCGCAACGCGCGGTAGGCGAACCCGCTCCGGAAGTTGTCGATCCGGCGTTTCAACTTCGTGAACGGCAGCGGGATGCGCAGCGATGTATTCGACGAATCTCTTCATCAGAAACGCGTGCACGACTTCGGGCTTGTCGTGCGGGACCTGCTCGTTGCCGAACCGCTTGTCGAACTGCAAAGTGTGGCAGGCGGCGCAATGTTTCGCGAACTCCGGCACCGGCATATAGGCCTTGCCGTGGGGTCGGCCAGGGTTCGCGTCATTGACCGCAACCGGACGCATCTCTGCTCCGTACGGCCAATTCCCTCCGCCCGCTGCGCGGTGGCAGTCATCGCACGTCATCTGCACCCGCGTGTTGTTGGGCCCCATCAGGTTCGGTTGCAAGTGGACGTAATGGTTCAGCCTGACTCCGCTCGCGTCCGCCTGACCTGAACGGAGAGGCGCAAATTCCGGATGCTTGTTTTCAAAGCTGGTGATGTTGGCAACGTAGTGCGACTGTCCGTCGCGCGTGCGTAGCTGGGCGTGACATTGGGTACACGCCGCATCCGTCGTAGCCTGCAGGAGCATTGCACCCTTGTGCTCAACGTGGCAGGTCGCGCATTCGGGAGTAAATGTCTGATTGGCGTGGTGCAGGGGGGCGTCGTGGCACGCGAGGCAGGCCTTGTCAGTTACATGCGCGGTGAATGCCCCAGCCTGCGTAACGTGGCAGAGCGCGCACTGCTGCGTGAATACCGCGTGAGCATGGGAGAGTTGGCCGCTAGAATAAGCCTTCTGGCCCCCTTGAGCGCGCTGCGTGATAAACCACGCCGTTGCGAGCAAGGGAACGGCCACGGACAGCCAGAAACGCCAACTCCGGAAGGGATGCGGATGCGCGAAGTACTGCAAGTCAATGCGCTTGGCCAGCTTCTTGGTTGTTCGCGTGCGTCTTAGCATCGCTGCATCTCAGAATTTCAAGGCCACCACCGCGTGCACCGCACCCAGCAGCAATAGCGCATAGGAGAGCGGGATGTGCACCAGCAGCCAGCCGTGCAGAATCGTGTGTAGGCGGCTCTGTTTGTCCAGTTGCCGCTTCTCTTCGCAAATGTTTTCCAGGTCATCCAAATTCGAATGGAGTTCGGGAGGAAGCAGCACACGAAACCTCTGGAACATCGCCTGTGCCTGTGCCTCGTTGCTCAAGGTCATGGCCTGGGCCCCGCCCTTTTCCAGGTAAGGCAGCATTTCGTCGCGCAAAAACTGGCGCAACTGCGTGCTCACTTGCTGGTTGGCTTGCAGTCCAGACGCTACCGTGAGTCCTTCCTGCGTGCCGGCGCTGGCCGACATCGCTCGCTGCCGTTCACTGGCGCGCGAAACCTCGCCTTCCAGTGCAGAACAAGTCTCCTCCACAAGTTGGCCGGCTTCCTCTGCCAGTTGCGCGCGCACGCGGTCAATCTGCTCGTAGATCGTCTCCATCGGAAGCTGCGCGGTTTGAAAGCGCGGCATGAAATGCTGCAACGCTGCGCCTAGTGTGCCGCTCACCCAAACGAAGACGAACAACCACATCAGCATCCGGGTGAGCGATCCGCCAAAGTGAAATCCGCCATGAAAGAGAATCAGTGGGAAACTGAGAAAGCCAAGCCACAGATGGCCGCGCATCCAGGACTGCGCGCGTCCCACACGCCATACCGGAACTTTCTTGCGCGCCCCCAGCAATCCCACGAAAAGCATGAAGAGGAAGCCTGCGATTCCGTAGGTCAGTCCCAAGGCGCTGCCTCCGCGTGCTCCTTGGGGTGATCGCAGGCTATAGGGGATGTACACCGCGGTGGCCACGGCGAGTCCTGCAACGCTGCCAACGAACCATTTGCGGTGTGTGTGATCAATCAGCACTTGGATTCAGCTCCTGCCTTTGGCAGGCGCAGGCTGCGCCAGCAGACCAGCAAAAAACTCCGGTGGATTCACGCGGTGCGCCGCGTCATGCGGGCAGGCATAGACGCAGCTCGGTTCGGCGTGGTCGTGGCACAAATCACAGGACGTCGCTTTCACCCGCACTCCGGCAATCTTGTGTCCGGGATGCGTGGGGTCCTCGAGTTCTGCCGGGAATGGATGCAGATTGATGTTCCCGTAGGGACAGTTGTTGGCGCAGAGGCCGCAGCCGATGCACCAGTCTTCAATGATCACCTCCAACGTATTGCGCCGCCGGATGGAGCCGACCGGGCATCCAACCATGCAAAGCGGATCGCGACACTGCCGGCAGGAAGTGGCCACGAGATATTTGTCGAAGCGCAGACCTTCGCGGACCAGACGGCTGACGCCCTGGTGGGCATCGGCACAGGCGCGGACGCATTGGTCGCAGCGCGTACATTTTTCCAGATCGAGTACGAGTAGGCTTTGCGCCTCCATCAACCCCTGGGCCAGGAATTGATCCACGGGAACGTTCTGCGCCTGGACGGTATGCCGCAGATTTTCTTCAATCCGCTCGCGGGCGATGGCCTCCAACTTTTGTCGAACCTCAGGAAATCGGTCGAGCATGAGCTGGAAATCTTCGCCGGAAATGTGCACGACCTCCACATGGTCAAGAGCGGTGCAGGTCGCGGAGCGCGGGATGCCGCTGAGCAGCGCGATTTCGCCAAAGTACCCGCCGCGCGCCAGGTAGGCCAGTACTAGTTCGCCGCCGGGGCGCTGTTCTGAAACCTTCACAAATCCGATTCGGACCAAATAGAAGCTGTCGGCAGGATCTCCCTGGCGGCAAATTAGCTGGCCAGGATTGAAGCGCAGCAATTCCACGCGATCGCGCAGATGGTCGATGAAGTCCTGGGTGAGCGAAGCAAAGACAGGGACGCTGCGCAGGTGCGAGTCGAGCGCACGGGCGCGGTAGTTGCTCTCCAGTTGTGCCCGGAACGTTTTGTTGCGCTGCAAAATGTCGAGCACGTTGCGCAGCATTTCCAGCATCACGCAATCGGTCCGGGCGCGCACCGTCGCCGACCGCGGGTAATAACTCATGCAGGTCATTTCGCCGAACATGTCGCCGGGGTTCAGTTCAGCGATGGGATTGTCGTACGGCAAGTCCACCGAGGCGTCGATGGGAATAAACGGCCGGTCAGATTCTTCACTCCGGCGGTCTCCCTCGCGTGGCGCCAGCAGGCTCTGCAGTTTACTGAAGAAGCCTTTGCTGCTGCCCTCTGTCTTGACGTGGGCGATGGGGCTGGAAAGAAAAACTTCTGCCTTGCCTTCGAGGATGTAGAAGGCCGTCGAACCGAACTCGCCTTCCCGGCAGACAATCTCTCCGGCCTTGAAATGCCGCTTTACGACTGCCTTTTGGTTCAGTTCGAGAAAGGTTCCGGAGACGTTCTGGAAAATTGGCAGATTCAGCAACTCGGCGGGATCGAGTACATCTCCTTCGCCGAGTTGGGTCCCGACGACGCGCTTGTTGGTCAGTGCGCCCGTGGGACAGGAAACCATGCACTCGCCGCACGATACGCAAGACGACTCGCTCATGGGCAAGTTGTTATCGAAGGCGATTCCAGCCTGGTATCCCTTGCCGCGGCGCGCCAGCACCCAGTTGTGCCGTATGTCATCGCAACCGCGAACGCAACGATCGCAGAGGATGCAGGCTTCGTGATCTACCGCGATGACGGCGGAGGAGTCATCCTTGCCGCGAGGAGTCGCGCGATGCGGGAAACGAGGTTCCTTGATGCCAGCGACGCTGGCGAGGTGTTCCAGTTCGCAGTCTCCCGATTGTTGCTGGCGAGCGCAGGGTGACGGATGGTCCGACATCAGCAACTCAACCAGGGTGTGGCGCGCCGCTCGCACCGGATCGGTCGAGGTCTTCACCGTCATGCCCGGTTCAACCTGACGGATGCAGGACGCGGCATACACCCGCTGGCCGATATCGACTACGCATACGCGGCATACGCCCACCGGGTTTTCGTTTTGCTGATGGCAGAGAGTGGGAATCGGAATTCCATTGAGGCGGGCAGCATCGAAAATCGTGGTTCCCGCCGGGACCGACACGGGCACGCCGTCAATGGTGAGCTGAATCTCGGCGGCGGCCTTGGAACTCATGCCTTCCCCCCTTGCGGGAAGCAAACTCCCGCCGGGCAGCGGCGATGGTTAAGGTGTTCGTCAATGACCCCACGAAAATGTTTCAGCACGGAAGCGATGGGCACGGGGACTACCTGGCCGAGGCCGCAGATCGAGGTCAACTTCAAGGCATGCGTGAGTTCGTCGAGCAATTGCAGGTCGGAGTTCGAGGAGCGGCCCTCGGTCCATCCCGTAAGCATTTCGACTAGTTTCTGTGAGCCCACGCGGCAGGGAACGCACTTGCCACAGGATTCGTTGCGGTAGAAGCGGACCGCATTGAGCGCCATGTCGAGCATGCATCGCCCTTCGGCGCAGACTACGATCGCTCCCGAGCCCACCATCGAACCGGCCGCTGCCACTGCGTTCCAGTCGAGCGCCAGGTCAACCATGGGAGCAGGCAGATATCCGGAGGAGGGCCCCGAAGGTGCGTAGGCCAGCAACGGACGGCCTTCTAGAATGCCGCCCGCGTATTCATAGATGAGCTGAGAATATTTCGTGCCCATCGGGACTTCGTAGACTCCAGGACGATTCACATCACCGCTGATTCCGACGAACTTCATGCCGAAAGCGCCGTTCGTCCCCTGAGCCTTGAACCACTCCGCTCCGCGCGCCAGAATCACGGTGGCGAAGGTAAAAGTCTCAACGTTGTTGATGGCGGTCGGCTGGTTCCAGAGACCATTCGTGCCCGGGAAGGGTGGCTTGTTGCGCGGTTCGGCGCGCTTGCCTTCGATAGCTTCAAGCAGTGCGCTCTCTTCGCCGCAGATGTAACCGCCGGGACTGACAAAGATTTCGAGGTCGAAAGCCAAACTGCTCCCGCGAATTCGCGGCCCGAGAAGCCCATCGCGATAACAACGGTCGATCTCCTCTTGCAGAATCTCTTTGGGTCGTTCGTACTCATGCCGGATGTAGAGGATTCCGCGGCGGGCGCCCGTAACCAACCCGGCCATGATCATGCCCTCAATCACCAGGTACGGGACGTTTTCCATGATGAAGCGGTCTTTGATGGTGCCGGGCTCGCTCTCATCGGCGTTGCAGACAATATATTTTTCCTTGCCCGGAGCATTGCGCACAATTTCCCACTTGCTGCCGGTAGGGAAGCCGGCGCCGCCCATGCCGCGTAGTCCGCTGGCTTTCAGGGTGGCGATCACACCGCTCCAGTCCGGATTCTCGACAAACTGCCGGACCGCAGAATATTTGGGATCGCCGCCATACGGATCGGAAGCGACCGGCGCCCGATCTTTCATCCGACGCTGGTCGTGTTTTTCGGCCGGAAGCGGGCGCCCGGAGAGAACGTCCCGCACGAGCCCAACGGCGCGATGTTCGTCGAGGTTGCTATAGATTTGATCGTTGATCGAGAGCGCAGGCGCTTGGTCGCAGCGGCCGAGACAGGACACATTACGCACAGCGACCTTTTCCGAGCCGCCTCCACGAAAAGCCTGGTCCAGCCCACGTTTCAGGTCGGAACCGCCACGCAAGTGGCAAGCCATATCGGCGCAAACGCGCACTTCAGCCTGGGCCGGCGGCGTGAGATGAAAGTGGGGATAAAAACTGGCTACCGCATGGATCTGGCTGAGCGGCACCTGAATCTTTGCGGCGAGGTCCTGCAACCGATCGGCCGGCAGGTAGCCGAACTGATGCTGTATGGACCTGAGTTCGTCGATCAAGCGCCAGGGTCCCCTTGGTTCCGCATAAATAGTGACAAGATTGCCAAGCATCTTAACTTCAACCGTTCGCTTTGGGGAATGGCGAATTTGGGGCAGGAAGTATCCTCAGACGCTGTCCGTCGGTTTCGGGACGTACCATGCAGTCAATTGATTTCGTACAACAGAGCGGGTATAAGCAAGACGATTGCCCCAAAAAATGCGCATCGTGGACTACGGACAAGTGGCGGCGTGTCTGACATTCGCCGTCTTTATTTCAGCGTCAGCCCCAGCCCAGAATTCTGTTGTGGGCAAGTACAACGGGCCGGGCGGATGCGCCTCCAGCAGTTGTCATGGCAGCATCCAGCCTAAGAACATCACCCGTGTCGCCCAAAACGAATACAGCATCTGGGCCGGGCAAGACAAGCACGCGCGCGCCTACCAGGTGTTGTCGAATGACGTTTCCATCCGTATCGGACGAATTCTGAAATTGCAATCGCCTCCCAGCCAGAACCAGAAATGCCTGGCGTGCCATGCCCTCTCCGTCGCGCCGGAGATGCGAGCCCAGTCCTTCGACATTAGTGACGGCGTGAGCTGCGAGCATTGCCACGGCCCAGCAGCTGGTTGGCTGGGAGCGCACACGGTCAAAGAGTGGGAGACGCGAACTGCCGACCAGAAGGCCCAACTCGGCATGCGCGATCTGCGCGACCTCGCGGTACGCAGCCATACTTGCCTGCACTGTCACGTCGGAACCGAGGAACAGTCTGTCGATCACGAGATGATTGCCGCGGGCCATCCTGACTTGACCTTCGAACTGAATCTTTTCAGCGCGGTGATGCCGCGCCACTGGAAAGATTCTGATGACACGCCATGGTTCGGAACCAAGGAGTGGGCGGTGGGACAAGGTATGCAGCTGCGCGACAGTCTGCAACGTCTCGCCCGCCGCGCCCGCAGTTCCACTTGGCCGGAATATGCCGAACTCGATTGCTTCGCCTGTCACCACAGCTTGACGGCCGCCAAAGACAGCTGGCGTCAGGAGGTGGGCTATGCCGGACGCTCGCCAGGTGTTCCCGCCTGGAATTCCGCTCGGTTCGTCGTCTTTCGCTATGCCGCTGCTGAAACTAATGCCGCCACCGCAGGCAAGCTCGAATCGGAGATGGCGACGCTCAGCGGTTTGATGGGACAGCTCAACGGCGACCGCGAACAAATTGCGGCCTCGGCGGATCGCGCCGCTGAACTCACCCATTCCCTCGCCGGCTCGTTGAACAACCGCAGCTACGATCAGGCGTTTACATTGCAAGTCATGCGGAAAATCGCCGGCGACTCCCGTGCTATCTCCCAGCAAGGACAGCGTGCCGCCGGGCAGGCTGCCATGTCGTTGGACTCGTTGTTCGGTGTATACCAGCAGCATGCAAAGAACCTCGACGCTGCGGAAATGAAAGCTGCGATCGGCGGTCTCTTTCAGCAACTCGACGATCCTTCGGCGTATAACGCACCCCGCTTTGCGGCTCAAATGCAGAAGGTGAGCGAACTCCTGTCCGCGGAAAAGGGAAGCCGCTAACCGATGTCCGACAGATGGGCCGACAAACCGAGCGCTCACGCCGGTAGTCCTTCGTTAAGCGCGGAACACCAGCGTCTGGCCGAGCCCTCCAACGAAACTGTCGCGCCCTGGCGCAAGTGGGGACCGTATGTCAGCGAGCGTTCCTGGGGGAGCGTGCGAGAAGACTACAGTCCAGATGGAGGTGCGTGGGAATTCCTGACCCACGACATGGCGCGGAGCAAGGCCTATCGCTGGGGTGAAGATGGCATCGCCGGGATTTGCGATCGCTACCAGCTATTGGTGTTTGCGCTTGCGCTGTGGAATGGCCGTGACCCGATCCTCAAAGAACGAATGTTTGGGCTCTCCGGCAACGAAGGTAATCACGGCGAAGATGTCAAAGAATACTGGTTCTATCTCGACAACACGCCCACCCATAGCTACATGCGGATGCTTTACAAATATCCGCAGCGCGAGTTTCCCTACGCACAGTTGTTAGAAGAAAACCGCCGGCGACAGGGGCTGGTGGGAGCGCCCGAGTACGAACTGCTGGATACCGGGATCTTCGACGATAACCGCTATTTCGACGTGTTCGTCGAGTACGCGAAGTCAGGTCCCGAAGATATCTGTATCCGTGTCGAGGCTTTTAACCGTGGCCCCGAGGCCGCCCAACTTCATCTGCTGCCCCACCTGTGGTTCCGCAACACCTGGGCTTGGACCGATCCGCCGGGCAGTGAACCCCTGATCAGCCTTGCACCAGCCGCCACCGACCACGTCACGCTGGTTGCGGATGATTTCCAGAAGTCCGCACTACACAACTTGCAGTTTCCCTATTCGCTGGGCCGCCGCTACCTCTACGCTCCGGCAGGTGGGAACGCGCTGTTCACGGACAATGAAAACAACGCGGTGCAACTTTACCAAGGCGCAAGCAATCGCAAGCCATACGTGAAGGATGCATTCCATCGCCACGTCGTGAACGGCGAAGCCTGCGTAAATCCGTCACAGTCAGGGACCAAAGCGTGTGTTCACTACAAGTACTCGGTCCCGGTGGGAGAGTCTGTAGTCCTTCGCCTGCGATTGACCCCGGAGAAGGAAGATCGACCCCTGGATGACGTGGACAAGATCGTCACGCAGAGAAAAAAGGAAGCCGATCAGTTCTACGCTATCGTGCATCCTCCCAAGGCTTCCGCGGAAGAGAAAGATATTCAGCGGCAGGCGCTGGCGGGAATGCTGTGGGGCAAACAGATCTATTTGTGGGACGTAGACCTGTGGCTGGAAGGCGACAATCCCAAGCTGCCGCCACCGGAATCTCGCAAGCGCATCCGCAACGTTCACTGGCGGCACGTGAATTCGATGCGCATTCTTTCCATGCCAGACAAGTGGGAGTTTCCCTGGTTCGCGGCGTGGGACTTGGCATTCCAGTGTATTAGCCTGGCGCTGGTCGATCCGGATTTTGCCAAGGAAAATTTGTGGGTGCTGCTGTTCGAGCAGTTCCAGCACCCGAACGGACAAATTCCCGCCTATGAGTGGGAGTTCTCGGATTTGAATCCTCCGATGCACGCCTGGGCCTGCTGGCGCGTGTATCAGACCGAGAAACAGCGCACCGGCAAGGGCGACACCGAGTTTCTGGAAAAGTGTCTGCACAAACTGCTGATGAACTTTGCCTGGTGGGTGAACCGTGTGGACAGCCAGGGCAACAACGTCTTTGAAGGCGGATTTCTGGGCTTGGACAATATCGCGGTGGTGGACCGCGGCGAACGGTTTCCCGGCGGCGCCATCCTGGAACAAGCCGATGCCACCGGCTGGATGGGCTTCTTCTGTCTTTACCTGATGCGCATCGCGCTGGAGTTGGCGAAACAGAATCCCGTTTATGAGGGTGTGGCCACCAAATTCTTCGAGCACTTCATCTACATCGGCGCCGCCATGAAGAAGATGGGCGGCCGCCAATACCAGTTGTGGGACGAGAAGGAAGGCTTTTTTTACGACGTACTCCGCTACCCGAACGGCGAATTTCACAAGTTCCGGCTGCGTTCGCTGGTTGGCTTGATTCCGCTCTATGGAATTGAGGTGCTTGACCGCGAGGAACTGAAGGCTTACCCGAGCTTCTTGAGGGACGTCGAATGGTTCATCCAGAACCGGCCTGACCTGGTCGGAGACGCGTGCTATGCGGTCGACGATGGACGCAAACGTTATGTGCTTTCGATCGCAGACCCGAACCAGTTCAAGCGCCTGATCGAGCGCATCTGGGATCCGGGAGAGTTCCTTTCGCAGTATGGCATTCGCAGCCTATCGAAATATCACCAGGGCCATCCTTTTCAATTCGGAGACCGCGTGCTGGGCTACGAAGCAGGCGAGGCGGAAGTCAAACTTAAGGGAGGGAATTCCAACTGGCGTGGTCCGGTATGGTTTCCGACCTCGTACCTGCTGATCCATTCCTTCTTGCGATTCCGCGATGCGCTAGGGCCGCAATTCGCGGTGCACATACCCGGAGGCGACGGGAAGCCGGTGACGCCCTCGATGGTTGCCGAAGAAACCGCCAACCGCATGATCTCAATTTTCAAGCGCGATCAGGATGGCAAGCGCCCCTGTTTCGGCGCGTACCGTAAATTCCAGGACGATCCGCATTGGCGTGATTGTCTGCTCTTCAACGAGTACTACCACGGCGACACCGGCATGGGGCTGGGCGCCAGCCATCAAACCGGTTGGACAGGACTGGTCGCCAACCTGATCGACGAATGGCGCCGCTAGCAGGGCGACTTCTTGTGTAGAGACGGGGCTTGCCTCGTCTCAGACTGCGGAAGAATTTTGGCTCCAACCGGTTGGACGTGACTACCGAGACTGTGTCGCAACTCGGTGCCGTCCCTGACGGGACTCCGGATTCTTCTGCTGTGCGTTCCCGGCACTGACGTGCCGGGCTTTCCTGTGTCGCCGCTTCGCGGCTTCAAGCGCGCTTGTTTACCGCCTTTCGTCTCTCCTGATGCTGTCCGAGTATCCAGTTCGCGCCGAAGTTGCATGCGGCTATCGTGGCGCTCGTTGGAGTTCGCCGGTTGTACTCGCTGGGGAGGGAGGCACGTGAGTTGGCAACTCCTCCAGGAAAATAATCTCGGAACTGTTCGCGATGGGGAGCCGTACCGCGAGGCCGGCTTTCATGAGTTCGTCACCGCCGATAGTTTGGTCATTTGCGGAATGATCGTGGAATCGCAACCGATAACGGGAGGCCGCGTCGAGACCACGCAGAACAAATGTGTGTTCTGCTTCAATCTTGGTCGAGCCACGAAACGCATACACGATGCCGCGATGCGCCTGGGAATCAAAGTATTCCATGCCGTCCCAACGCACCCCGTCCGGACGTTCCGAGATGTGGTAAAGATTGGCGTCTCGAATCAGAGGGCGCAACTGCGACTTGTAAAGCCGAATCTCTTCTTTTGCCGCCTCGTGTTGCCGCGCATCCCAAGAGGTCGTGTCGATCATGATGCTTAACCAGCCCATCATGCCGCTCCGCAGCATATAACGAAAATTCTCGATCTTCGGAGTCGGCCACCGTTCCACATAAGCCTCGAGCATGGCGGGAGGCAAAACGAAGCTGGTGTCGTAGAAGGCGCGCCGGTTCGAAAGCGGATCGTACGTGTCGGTAATGGAAAAATAATCGCCGTGCGCGGCGCTGCCGAAATCCACCATCCGCCCGCCATCATTACATACTTCAAGCAGCAACCCCGGATGCTTGCGGTGAAGATTCGATTGAATGTCGTAGTAAGCCCGAACCGCATGGTAGCTGACGTCGGTTGAATTCGAACTCCGTACAAATACGAAACCGGCGTCACGGTAGGTACACCGGTTCAGAGGGTCCGGGGCGGCGTGCGGATGATCGGACGCGTCGCAGCCCTGGGCTACCAGGTACCCGTCATGCTCGAGCATGTCGAGTTTGTAGTCGGTCACGATACGATCGGTCTCCCGTAGAGCCCACTCCTTCGCCTTGGGCGCACTGATATCGATGGTTTGACCTTTGAACTCTTCCGGTTTCCAGGTTGCAGGCAAATCCGTCGTTAACCAATCGCGCACTTCGGGATTGCGGATATTCAACGCGCCCGGCGCAGTCGCGAGTGCAGCTTGTGCCCAGTCCACCCAAAGGCCGAATTTCATACCCTGCGTGTGTGCCTCATCAGCAATGGGTTGCAGTCCGTGAGGGAATTTCTTCGGATCGGGGTACCAATCGCCCACGCCTCGGAACCAGCCGGCATCAACGTGAAACATCTCAAGGCCGAGTTTGGCAGAATCGTGAATCATCCGGAGCGCAATTTCTTCGTTCACCACCATCCCGCCGCCCCAACTGTTGTTCACTGCAAGCGGATAGTGCGGGTCCTTCCAGGCTTCTTGGTTCGTGAGGACATCTCGAACCCACTGACGAAGAACATTCGCAGTGGCATCCGGACCGCCGCTGGTCGCACCAAGAAAGATCCGTGGAGTTTCAAAAATCTCACCGGGCTTCAATCGCGTCCGAAAGGGCGCGGGATTGGGATTGAGTCCTACTTCTCCGTGAAGGGATTCGCCCTTGCGTGCCAGGGTCAAATGCGTGCGACCGCTGAACTCGATGCCGACGTACCAGCCAGGCTGCGTTTCGTCAGCGCGCTCGACCAGAAAATAGGGAATGATTTCGCGCGCCTCTCCCAGACGCGGCTGGGCATAAGTGCTGGATGTTCCTTCCCACTCGTATCCGTCCGGCACCGGGATTAAGTGAGTTCCCACGGCAGAAGGAGTGTCCGCCCCCTTTTCCACATAGAACTGTTCGAGGCGATCGGCCGCCGACGTCTGCCAGTCAAAAACAAAGCTGTTCTGCAGTGGCAACCAGAGTTCCCTGGAGTCGCGGTTTTCAATCCGGATCTGGTGCTCGATCGGGCCGTGCCCGGAGCGAACTTCCCACTCCCACGTCAGGCGCAAATGCGGTGACGCCGCATCATAGACAAACGTCACAAGGGATTTATTCGCGCGGCTGTCAGAGCGGTTGAAGCTCCACCTCATTGCTACGGTCTGGCCGTCGATGTCAGCAGTCGGAATGAGAGTCTCGGCAGCATGGTTTTTCCAGGTCAATGTGCCGTTCTGCAGAACGGAGAGCTGGGGCGCATACTGGCCAGCCTCAAATCGCAGGTGAGTTTCAGCGGTCTCCAGGCTGGCTGATGTTTGTGCAACGGCGATCGCAGAGACTGATAACCACCAGAACACAATCCACCATCGGCGATGGCTGTTCATAATGTTCTCGAATTCATCGCGCAAATGTTACGACAACTTTGCCACGTTGATAGACGTGCGGCTCTTTCTCGTGGATCGGTGCGTTCACGGTAAATCGATATAAGGATGGCGAAGTGGCCTCGAAGGTTGCGCCTTGCACGTCCTTGATTGTCCAAGGAGTGCGCAGCTCGAAGCCGTTCGCCGCCGATGGCAGGGAATCGACAGCGACGGAATAGACTCGACCCCTCAGATTCACTCCGATAATCTTAATCGCCCTGCTGGGCTCTCCAATCATGAGCCGTGGAGGATCCGTAACAATCGCAACTCCACCCACGTAGTTCATTGTGAGCGAAGTAGTCCCGTGGGGCAGGTTGAATTCCACTCTGGCGTGAGTATCTTGCGGATGCGGCTCAAGTGACGCGGCGATCAATCGATTTCCCAGTTGTGCATGGAGTAGCTTCGCTCCAAAAGCGATTTCGGGATTAAACACCATCTCCACCGGGTCGCCTTCATTTTGCAGATCGAGTCGTATTTCATTCGCGGACTGAGCCATGTGGATGCTGATTTCAGAGGTTCCCACATGAACATTGCGCAGGCTGATCGCATTCCAGTTCGGTGGCAGATGTGGAACAAGGGTAATGCGATTCCTCACGCCGTCGACCTGCAATCCCAGCAATCCATGCACGGCAGTGGTGAAAAATGCCGCTGACGACCAAGTTTGCTCCGGTACAGACTCCACTTCTTCGTGATAGTAGTCCCCTGCGAGTGCTTCATGCATGTGTCCCAGAGAATCGAGAGAACTCCACGGTACGAGCGCGCTCCAAATCGGTAGCGCAGTCGCCGGTCGATGCTCGGCCCAGAATGCATCGGCGGTGCCGGCAGTTCCAGTAGCCCAGACGCTTCCGCTGGCATAGGAATTTGGGTCGTAGCTGCTGGCGCTCGATGCGCGTCCGCGCGTGCCCCAGTCGGCCTGGAAATCAAAAGCGGCAAGCTGGTCGAGAACGGAGGTACGCTGCCCTTCAGAAAACAAAGGCTTCCCTCGAACACTTACCGGCCCGATCCCGCGATCGACCAGCGGCGCTCCAGAACGGGTATAGCCTGTGATCCAAGAATCGTGGTGTTCATCCCAATATCTCTGGGCAGTCGCGCGGCTCGCTTGTTCGGCGGCCGTGTGTGCTTCCTGGGACGTCGCATTGCGACCGGTCGCGGCGGCCAGATCCGCAAACGCCTGCGCAGCCTCTACCCAACTCGCCGACAACGCCAGCTCATCGCTGAGCGCATCCTGCTCTCTCCCACCTTCTTTATCAGCAGGGATGCGCGGCAGGCCATCTTTCGGATTGAGGAGGGACCGGCAATATTCGTACGCACTCTGAATCGAAGCCCAATGGGCATTCACAAATTTCCGATCGCCGGTTGTAGAGAAGTAATCGCCGACTGTATTAAGAAAATCAAAGGTCAGGTCGACATGCACGTACATATAAGGATACTTGCCCCAGTCGAGCAATCCGGCACTCTGCGACAGCTCATGCCAGATCATGCCGGTTTTCTGATCCTGATACTTGAGAATGAATTCGAGTTCCTCGCGAGCCCGGTCGTACTGCCCCGCGGCAAGCAGCGCCTGAATGGCAACCAAACCATCGCCAGCGAAAAACCAGTCGTACTGCGGACGTCGAGCCTTACGCGAGGGACCGTAGCCCGCGACTAGGCCGCATCCCAGATCGGAATTGCAGACCCACGCTTGGTCGAGCGCAATTTCAGACCACGCCAATGCTCGATTGGTATCGGGGTCGGGCGTTTCAATCTGCAAGGCACGGCTAAGCACACTGGAGTAATGATCGGCTGCAGCCTTCTCTAAGGAATCGCCGTCCGCAAGCAGTCTCTTCGCGATCAAGCTCGCCTCTTGTCCCGGTCCGCTTCCCGCGATAATTACTCGCGCTGTCTTGTGGCTGCCGCCGGCGCGAATCGTGAAGGCTAAGCCGCGCGCGCGTCCCACCTGTTGACCTGTGTTCGGCGTTTCATCATGCCCCACGATATCGGGAGAGCCGACACTCGCCCTAAATCGGTGTGTCAACTCGGTAAGCAAATAAGCTGATGCCGCCGGGCTCCATATGGCGTCCTGGCCGCCGATTGAGGCCGGCCACATCAGATCCAGCACCGGGACGAAACGGATCTCAATGTCGACAGCTCGTGCGCTCTCGACTTCATAACGAACGATTGCGCCCGGCTCATCGAGCGGAACAAAAAGCTTCTCGCGGACGACGAAGTCCGGTCCGGCGTAGATGCGGGTCACCGCTTCAGGGTTGTAGATGATGCGGCGAAGTAGAGTCTGACCGTCAATCGCAGTTGTGGCACCTTGTTGACGAAAGCTTACTCCATAGGAGCTGAGAATTTGCACAGGATAGGCCCAGACTTCCAAGCCGTCTCCCGAGTCGCTTTGGGGATAGCCGAACATGGCAGCTCGGCGTCCATGAACTGAGATGAACCGCCTGGGACCCGTGGAATCCGTACTCCAGGCAAGCTTGTTCAAGGTCGTGTTGTCGGCTCGGGTCTGCGCTCCAAGCCCCGCCGAGCGTGCGATTAGCACAGCTAGCGAAAGAAGCGCGCCTTTCGCGATTTGCCCCAGACGCACTTTAGTCGATTGCAACATTTGCGCAGTTTGATTCCGATTGTTCACGGCCCCTTCGGACTTTTTCCTCGACCTTCAATCAATGTAACGAAACGGTTGACACTTCCACCCGGAAAACGTTCAGTGCTGCCATTGGGCCACCGAACTTCGATGTGCTCGACCTCCGCGCCGTTTCCAAGCCCGAAATGAAGGCGCAGGTCATTACTTGAAATGTAGCTGGAGCCACTCCGCACCTCCTGCACAAACTTATGGCTCCCAGCGACAACCGTAACCTTGGCGCCGATGCCGTCTCGATTTGACTTTGTGCCCCTTGTGACCACACCCAGCCAATGGTTCTTATTGCTGGCATCGTTCACCAGGAGCATGGGCTGGCCGCTCATGTTGTTCACCACCGCTGACATGCGGCCGTCATTCCACAAATCGCCGACCGCCAGACCGCGACTGGATTGCGGCTGCGTGCAGCCCGGTCCGCATTGCTGGCTGATGTCTTTAAACTTTCCGTCTCCCGCATTCCAATACAAAAGCCGGGATTGCCGATAGGTGGACCCGAGATGAGAGGTATCGACTTCCGGATAAACGTGGCCATTGACCGAAAGAATATCAAGACGACCATCGTTGTCGACGTCAATAAACATGGTTCCCCAGCCCAGGTAATGCGTGTTGAGGCCGAGGCCCGCCTCAAAGATCGTCGAGGTAAACGTCTCATCCCCGTTGTTGTGATAGAGAGAGGAGGAATCGTCGGAAAAGTTTGTCTTGAAAATGTCGGGACGCCCGTCATTGTCATAATCGCCGACCGTGGAACCCATGCCGGCTTGTTCGCGCCCGTCTTCATTGAAGGCCACGCCCGCTTCGGGAGCTACGTCGGTAAAGGTTCCATTTCTCAGGTTGTGGTAGAGAATGCTGGGCGTGCTGTCGCATGCCACGTAGAGGTCGGGCCAGCCGTCGTCGTCGTAGTCGAGGGTGGAGACGCTGAAACAGTAATGCCCGTTCGTTCTTTCGATCCCGCTAGACTTGCTGACGTTCGCGAACCTACCGCCGCCGAGATTGTGATAGAGGATATTAGGCGAGGATTCGAGTCCGCGCGGTCCGCACATCACCGGCGTGCCCTTCCACACGCACATCAATCCCTCTCCCGGCTTTGGCACCGTCTTAATGTCGAAGAGCACATAGTTGGAGACGAGAAGATCGAGTTTCCCGTCGCGGTCATAGTCGACAAAGGCGCAACCCGTGCCCCAAGCGGTGCCGTCGCCTGCGACTCCGGCCGAGGTCGCGACTTCCTTGAAGGTGCCCTTCCCTTCGTTGTGGTAGAGACGGTTCTTACCGTAATACGTGACGTAAAGGTCGTCGAAGCCGTCGTTGTCGTAGTCGCCGACGCATGCCCCCTGTCCCCAACCCGTAAAATCCAGCCCGGCCGCATGGGTAACGTCGGTGAATGTTCCATCACGGTTGTTGTGAAACAGGTGGCTGGTTGGCTTCAGGTCTCTTTCTTTCGCTTCGTCCAGCGTGGTGCCGTTCACAAGAAAGATGTCCGGCCATCCGTCGTTGTCGTAGTCGAGAATCGCCACGCCGCTACCAGTGGTCTCAATAATGTATTTCTTGGTGTCGACCCCTCCGTTCACGTTTTCCATCCTGAGCCCAGCCTGTGAGGCTACATCAATGAACCAGACGGGGCCTGGGTGAGTGTTGCTGGCCGGATAGGCAGAGGTGGGCGACTTCTTGGCTGAAGGTATTGAAGGTATAGCTTTCGCGCCTTGTCCGGAGGTCGATGTAACGGCGCAGGCTATGAGGATCAAGCAACCGCCAAGAGATTTCCGCCACCCGCACACAGAGGAAATCGTATCATCCTACCGCGGCAAGCGAATGCAACCGGCCAGTATTTCTGGGTAGAATTCAAGCATGCGAATTTCTGCGGCCTTCCTTGTGCTATTGCTGATCAGCGGAGTCGCCTCCGGACAGTCATCCAACAGCCAGCCAACTTCGGGAGCAAATCATGATCAACTTGTGCCAGCATCTCCAGATCACCCCGCCGGCGCCGTTGCCGAGAAGGGGAATGTAGAAGAGACCCTGGTGGCGGCGCATCAAAAACTGGAGCACGGTCAGGCCCAAGAAGCGCTCGCGATGCTCGAACCGCTGGTGGCAACTACAGGAGAATCGCCCAAAGGAGTGCAGCACGAGTTAGGCATCGCATACTACCGGACAGGAAAGTTGCTGTCCGCCGAGCGGGCTTTTGCACGTGCCATCGACGAGGACCCGAACGACATCGAATCGGTCCAGATGCGCGGACTGGCACTCTATCGTTTGGGACGTCCAGCGGCGGCCATTCCATTTCTAGAAAAGGCCCGGCAATGGATGCCCAATGCGAATGCGGACGCGAACTACGTTCTTGGTCTCTGCTACCTCAACTCGCAACGTTTCGACGATGCGCGAGCCGCTTTCGCCAATCAGTTTGTCGTCGCTCCAAACTCGGGGGCGGCTTATCTTCTCCTGGGCAAGATGCTGAAGCAGGCAAACTTGCCCGAGGCCTCCGCCGAAGCCGCGAAGAAGGCGCTAGAGCTCACACCCCGGCTTCCCCTGGCGCATTTCCTGTTGGGTGAATTTTATCTATTCAAGTCGGATACGGAACAGGCGCTGCGGGAATTCGAGCAGGAGCGGGAGATCAACCCTGTCAACTTCGCCGTCTATGATCGTTTGGGCGACGTCTACACGCGCGCCGGGCAGTATGAGAAAGCTCAAGAGGTCCTCGCCAAAGCAATTTCTCTCGATACTTCAAGCACCGGACCATTCATACAAATGGGGAAAGTGCTCATGCGGCGAAACGACCCTCAAACCTCGCTACTTTATTTGCAGCACGCGGAAAAAATGGATCCGGGTAACTACATGACGCACACGTTGTTAGCCCAGGCGTATCGCAGTCTCGGGCGCGTGGAGGACTCAAAGAAGGAGTTCGCAGCAGCCTCGAAAATTCATAATGAAGAGCAATTGAAGCTACAGCCCGCGCAGTAATCGTCATTCCTACTGGCGGTTGCGTACCGCCACCAACTGAACACCGACCGGAACGCCGCGCGTTACCTTTACGCGCAACAACGCTTCAAACGGCTTCACGTCGCCACCCGGCTGTACGCCGAGGCTCCGCAGCAATTCTTCGACCGACTCCTTTTCGCAAACGTACTCGACCGCAGCCTGCGTCCCGATGGTTGTAGTTCCCGCCAAAATGATCACGTGGCGATCCGGGTTGAGTCCAGGCACAAGAGCAACGATCGCATAATCCTCAGTCAGCGGTTGAGACGAGTTGCTCGGATAGAAGATAGTCGGCTGCCCCGGCTCCGGATGGACGTTGACAATTCCCAAATCGCCCTTATGCGGACTGGAGGCGAGCCGCTTAAAGATGAATTCCTGGCTGCCCGGTAGATCCAGCAGAGTGAGGTTCTCGGCGGGGGAACCTACGAAGATGAGATCAGCTTTCTTGGCGTCATCGAGAGTAAAGAGACTGCCGCGCTTTACGTCGATGGGATGATTCAACAGGTTGAAGACCCGGTCGAGTTCGTGGACAGCCAGGACTTCGCCGACCCCAGTGTAATGGTCCAAAATAAGATCGCCGGAGTCGCGTGCGGGATTCAAGTAACGCATGCCGGTTTCCGGCCGTCCCACAAACGCCGCGTTGCTAAAAATTACCCACGGCGCTTCTGGGCCCGATGCAAATTGACTCCAAAAAGTATGTAAAGCGCCCGATTCCGAAGTTGCCGATTCGCTCTCTTTTCCCGTGCGTGCGGAATGGAGCGTCATCGAGAGAATTGCGACCCCAGCCAAGGCCGCAGCCAGCGCCAAGGACAGACCGGTTACGGCGATGATCCATCTCCGGTTGCCTTTGCGTGGCTTGAGGATCTCAACCGGCGCCGGATGTCTCGGTGGAACTGGAACGGCAACCGGGGCTGGTGGTTCCCGATGTTGGAAATTGATGGTGTAGGACCCATTCGGCATTTCCACCAAAATGGTATCCGCCAAACCTTCGTGGCTATAGTAATCGAGCAACTTGAGACGTAATCGCCCCGCCTGCACACGAATCGCCGAATCGGCTTGTGGATCGAAGTCGTTCGACCGCCCGAAAACCTCAGTGGCGATCTGATATTCCTTCAACGCCACTCCGGGCTGAGTGAGCGCGTGGTCGGCTAGATAACGAAGTAGTTTGCAGAGCGACTCAGCCTTGCGCAGGGCGTGGCTATGGGTAAGCTTGTCGATCTGGCCGAGATAGCTCTCTTTGTCGGCGAACTGAGGCGCTGTAACAGACATGTAACTTTCAAACCTAGTTCTTTGTATCTAGCAGACAGTAAATAACATAACTAGTTCTGTGACGCGTAACTGACGCGTAACTGACACAGTGATACTTCTAACTCAAATCAACTAGGAACAGCATCCCCGTTTGGCGATTGTTCGGTGATCGGGGTGAAATCCAGTTCCTGTACCCCCACAGAGTGCAGGATCTACAGAGCATCGTTTGTATGCTACTCCAATCCAGAATCCAACTTCAAGCAAGTTGGCGACCGTGTGTGAATCAGAGATTCCATATTTCATAGCTTCTGAAAGTGGAAGCCTGGTCCGTTGATGAGATGCGAGTGCGAGTCAAGAGGCTGCTAAATCCAGGAGGCTGGTCAATGAAAAACTGCGATGGCGGTGGTGGGGTGGGGGATGGTCTGCCGAGGTTTCCGCGCACAGGGAGCGTGGGTTTTTGGATAACGCTAGCATTATTCACAGTTTGCGCCTTGGCAGGGACACAATACGCCTCAGCACAAGCTGTCTACGGGTCGATATTTGGGACGGTCACCGACAGCACCGGTGCGGTCGTTCCCAACGCCACCGTCACGGTGACCAACGTCGCCAAAGGCACTTCCGTGAGCGTTCAAAGCGATGCGACCGGCGACTACCGGGTGCAGCACCTCATTCCCGATACATATAATGTCACCGCCGAAGCCACTGGTTTTAGCAAGGTAACGACGCAAAATGTAGTCGTGTATGCGGACACCGCGCCCAAGGTGGACTTCAGCATGACGATTGGCTCGGTCAGCAATGAGGTGACCGTGACGTCCGCGGCGCCTTTGCTGCAGACCGAGCGCACCGACGTGAACGTGATCCTAAATGAGCGCGCGGTCCAGACACTTCCCAATTTGAATCGCAATTTTACTGCCTTCGAATTGCTCACTCCCGGCACCACTTATATTGGGTGGGGCGTCGACGAATCGCAGAACCCGCAGCGCAGCCAACAGATTGAAGTCAACGGGCAACTTCCGTTTGCTACCGGATACGAATTGGATGGCACGGACAATCAGGACCCGGTCATTGGGATAGCGGTGATCAACCCGAACCTCGATGCCGTGTCGGAAATGAAAGTCACGTCACAGAACTACGATGCCGAGTTTGGGAAAGCGGTGGCGGGATTGGTGACGGCGCAGACCAAATCCGGCAGCAACAGCCTCCACGGATCGGCGTTCGAATTCCGGCGCTCCGATGCACAACAGGCCCGCGATCCATTCTCACAGTCCACGCGGAACGACATCACCGGCAAATACATTCCGACGAATCTGCACAATCAGTTCGGCGGTTCAGTCGGCGGCCCTATCATCAAGAACAAGCTGTTCTTCTTTGGCGACTACCAGGGGCTGCGCGAGAAGAATGGCGTCTCGGGACTGTTTACTGTCCCTACGGCGAATGCCCGTTCTACTTGCTTGGCGGCGGCTGCCGACCCCACGCTCAACTGCGACCTGAGTGAATACCTTGCAGTCGGCCAGATTTACGACCCCGGCACCGATACCACGGGCCATGGACGATCACCCTTCGTCAATAATCAAATTCCCGGAAGCGCGCTGTCCGCACCGGCAATCAACCTCCTTAGCTTGCTTCCGGCGCCGAATCATGGGGCGCCCGGCCTCCTGTTCAACAATTACGCAGCATCGGGTACGGGTTCGTTCCACACGAATCAGTTCGATGTGCGCGTGGACAATCAATTCTCAGACAAGCTTCACTTGTTCGGACGTTACACTTTCTTCAACTCTTCGCTGGACGGAGCTTCCGTGTTCGGAGACGCAGGAGGTTCCGGGTTTGGCGTCAACGGCTTTGCGGGCACCGATACGAGTCAAGATCACAGCCTGGCGGCGGGTGGGGACTACACTCTTTCGCCGAAGTGGCTCACCGACTTTCGCTTCGGCTGGTTCCGCTTCCACTTCAATGAACTTCAGCCTGGATACAACCAGCCACTGGGAACGAATTTAGGTATTCCAGGTGTGAATACGGGTGACATCAACCTAAACGGAGGGTTGCCTTCATTCAATATTGACGGGCTTTCCACCTATGGCGTAACCACCGCTCCGTTCCTGGAAACCGAGAATTCCTATCAGGTGACCAACAATTGGAGTCACGCCGTTGGTAGGCACAACATTAAATTTGGCGCGGACATCCGCCGCGCGACCCAATTTGCCGTCGGCCTCGACAACAACAACTTCCGCTCCGGCAACTTTCACTTCCCGACTTCTATCACAGGGTCTGCCGATACCACAGCTGCCACCGGGGTGGGCTTGGCTACCTTCCTTCTTGGTGATGTAGGTCCGTTCCAGAGGACGCAAACCGCCAATACCAGTGCCGCGACGCACCAGTGGCGGGCGTTTTACTACGCGCAGGATCAGTGGCGCATTACTAGCACCTTGACGCTCAGTTACGGCTTGCGCTGGGAGTGGTATTTTCCGGAGGCTGTGGACGGAAAGGGTCAAGGAGGTTTGCTTAACCTCGATACCGGCAATGTGAACATCGCCGGATATGGGCCTTATAACAACTCTATCAACGTGGCCAAGAGCTGGACGAAATTTGCACCGCGGCTCGGTCTCAGCTGGCAGGCTCGTCCTAACACTGTTGTAAGAGCTGGCTTCGGGCGCGTTTACGGCCAGGGCTGGTCGGGCAACACGTTTGGAGAAGTGCTCGCCTGGACCTACCCTGTACAAGTTTCGCAAAACCTGAACCCTAGCACGCAATATGCCCCTTCAACATACCCAGACGGCACCACACCAGTTACATTGACGAACGGGCCGCCAGCTTACACCTTTGCTCCGATTCCATCAAACGGCCAATTTCTGCTTCCGAACGGGGTTGGCGTTCCCACCCGTCCAACTGAAGTGCGCCTGCCAACGCTGGACGCATGGAATTTGGCGATCCAGCAGGAAATCACCAAGACCATGGCACTACAGATTGCGTATGTCGGCAGCCATGGCATCCACAACATGTTCGATTCGTCGAACCAGTTTGATCCGAACCAGGCTACGATCGCTGGGTTTGGCCAGGTCAACACAATCGACCCTGCCACCCCGGGAGATCTCTTCACCTATAACGACCGGCAGCCCTACTTCCACGGTGATGCCCAGGCGCTCGGCGTCACCTACGGTCATCCCTTCGGTTGGACACAAAGTCTTCGCTACAACGCCAACCAAGCGACCAGCAGCTACAACGCATTGCAGGTGAAACTGGAAAAGCGATTCGGCCATGGCGTCCAGTTCCTGTCTCACTACACCTGGTCGCGCGCCATGTCGCATGAATCCTATTACTTCGCCATCGACAAGAAAGTTGGTTATGGGGCCAGCTATTACAATCGCCCACAAGCGTTTGTGTTGGCGGGCAATTGGGACTTGCCGGTCGGCAAAGGCAAGGCGCTAGGTGGCAATTCCTCACGCCTCCTTGATTACATTATTGGCGGATATTCCATGAATGGCACGTTGTCTGTGGAAGCCGGACTGCCGTATACGCCTGGCTACGCCAGTTGCAGTGCGGATCAGGACTTGGGAATTTGCCGCCCCAGCACGAATGGTTCGGCCTACAATGTCGGGGCCGGTAAATTCAACGCCGCGACCGATTCCGTTCCGTACTTTACCCCTTCTCCTTATATTCTCGGAGGTTCATGCGGGGTCGGTTGTACCAATCCGACTAGTTTCGGTCCCTACGTTCGTCCCGCGTTCGGAACCTTCGGAAATATCTTTCGCGACTCGCTCTATGGGCCGGGATTGGTAAACACGGATCTTTCCATCGCGAAGAAGTTCACCTTGAGAGAAAGCGTTGCGCTAAGCTTTCGCGCCGACGCTTTCAATCTGTTCAACAAAGCCAACCTCGGCCAGCCCAACAGCTGCGTCGATTGCCAGGGCCAGGGAGCTGGCCAGATCACGAGCATTATCAGCTCGCAAGATGGAAGTTCGATGCGGCGATTGCAGTTCTCCCTACGGCTTGAATTCTGATTCTGTACAGAGCATGGCGGGAAACTGATCAGACGAGGAATGAAAAGCGGTTGATGATCTTAGCTCGGCCAGGATTCTTGCTATCGTAACTGCCTAGGAGGGAAGCGATGCGGGATTCATGGCTGGGTTCCCTTGAACAACGACGACGCTGTGTAAAGCTGATGCGATGTTGGCTCGCGGCGTTCACCGTTACCGCGATCCTATCGATCGCGGCTTTCGGGCAATCCCAGCCGGAACGCCTCACAGGGAACGCAAACCTGAACGACATCCTCGCTTATATCCATACGGGATGGGATTCTTTGACGCGCTCGACGAATTCTTGCGCGGCGGTTTCGGACACCAAGTTCTCCGCCGCGCCGGTACTTTATCTCCCCGCTGGCTTTCAAGAGCCCAAAGAACTTGATCAGATGCAACGCGATTGTCAGGTCAAGATTGCTCATCTGCCGCAAGTTATTCACCAACTTGGATCCGCCGACGCCGAGTCGATTCAACCGCCGGGATTGCTTTATCTCAAGAATAAGTACGTAGTCCCGGGCGGACGTTTCAATGAAATGTACGGATGGGACAGTTATTTCATTATCCGCGGGTTACTACGGGATGGACGTCTGGATCTAGCGCGCGGTATGGTGGATAACTTCTTCTTTGAGATCGAGAATTATGGCGCAGTACTCAATGCCAACCGCACTTACTATCTGACGCGCTCCCAGCCTCCATTTCTCAGTTCAATGGTGATGGCCGTCCATGAGGCGCAAAAGACGGCAGGCCAAGACGACCGAGCATGGCTGGAGATGGCTTACTCATATGTGAAGCGCGATCACGCCATGTGGACGCAGGCCCCCCATCTGGCCGGAGGCACCGGTCTTTCCCGTTATTACGATTTCGGCGACGGGCCTGCGGCGGAGGCATTGCAAGACGAAAACGATATCTATCGGCAAGTGGCGGCTTATTTTCTTTTGCACCCCACCATCCCAACCTACGAGGCTGAGGATTCGGATGTTCCGGCCGGACGAGCGTCCGGTTCGGCTTATTCGGTGCGAGTTTGCAGTACGGAACAATCCGAGTCGTCCTGCGAACCTGCGCGCCGCATCAAGCTGAAGCCGGACTACTACAAGGGTGACCGATCCATGCGCGAATCAGGATTCGATATCTCCTTCCGCTTTGGGCCGTATGGCGCTGCCACTCACCACTTTGCTCCCGTATGCTTAAACAGTCTTCTCTTCAAAACCGAGCGCGACCTGGAAGAGATAAGCCGGTTGCTGGGCAAGAATTCGGACGCCAGCCAGTGGCAAAGACTGGCCGAGGCGCGCAAGCAATCGATGCAGAAATACCTTTGGGATGAGCGGCAAGGCCTCTTTTTCGATTACAACTTCGACAGCGGACAGAGATCAACCTATCGCTATGCGACTACGTTCTATCCTCTGTGGGCCGGCCTGACAACCGAAGCGCAAGCGAACGCCGTGATGAAGAACTTGAGCGCTTTTGAAAGAGCGGGCGGCATCGCGATGAGTGTGCAGGAGACGCAGGGCCAGTGGGATTATCCTTTTGGATGGGCGCCGATCCAGTTGCTTGCGGTGGAGGGTATGCGCCGCTATGGACACAATGCGGAGGCGGACCGCGTTTCGACAGAATTTCTGTCGACGGTGTTGGAAAACTTCGAACGCGACAAGACGATTCGCGAGAAGTATAACGTGGTGACGCGATCTTCGGAGACCAGCGTTACGGCGGGATATGCTGCGAACGTCATTGGATTTGGCTGGACCAATGCCGCCTTTGTTGAGCTCCTGCATTCGCTGCCGCCAGAGAAAATCAACCACGTGGCGGATGCCATTCGGCCGGTGGCTGCCCCGCGCCAATGAAGCCGCCGTTGCGTCCTGTGCGCGTTTCAAAAGGAGAGTCAATGAATCGTTTTCTGGCAGTGGCTCTGCTTCTGTTCTTCAGTCGTCCTGCAATTCCGCAGTCCAACGGCCAAGCCAACGATCCTTCTTCTTTGGACAGATTTCCATGGGAAGACAGCGTGCCGCTGAAGATTGTGCGAGACGTGATTCCGTCGAGGTCCTTTACTGTGGTTGGCCCGCGCGGGGCGATCCTGGGCCGGCAGGACGGCGCCTTTGAGGCATGGATTTTTCCGTGGAAGATTTTCAGCAATCTCCGCATCAGCGCCGAGATGCAGAACTATCCCGTACCCATCGACGTGAACGAGCAGGCGGCTGTAATCGACGTGCGCCCCGATCACACGACCATCACTTTCTCGCATGCGAATTTCACCTTGCGCGAAGTTCTATTTGCGCCACACAACGCGCCCGATGGAGCAGGGGTCCTGGCGTTCTTCCAGGTCGAAGCGGTGCGACCAATGACGTTTACCGTTCAATTCACTCCCGAGATGAAGCGCATGTGGCCAGCGTCGTCCGACGATTATTCATCGGCGGAATGGGTGAAAACGCCGTCGGGCGGGTTCTATGTGTTGCATCAGAGTTTCCCCGATCACGCGGCAGCGGTCGAAATACCCGGAGCCGAATCCGGCATCCTTGCTCCTTACCAGGAGCGTGCGAAGACTTACCCCGCCCAGTTTGTACTGCATTTCGATCCCGCTCACGATGCCAATATACTGTTTCCCTTGCTGCTGACAACCGCCGATACGACTGCGGAGTCAAATAGCGCTGCGCTCGCGGAAAAGTTGTCTGCGCTCCGACATTCGTTTCAATCGCTCTATGAAGAGACCGGAAGCTACTACAAGAAGTTCTTGTCGGAGCATCTGACGATCGAAACCCCCGATAAACAATTCGATGATGCATTCAACTGGGCGGAAGTCTCGATCGATCAATTGAAGGTGCAGACCACTCCGTCTCACAAGGAGACCGCATTGGTAGCCGGAATCGACGGATCAGGCGATTCCGCGCGGCCAGGTTTTGGCTGGTACTTTGGGCGAGACTCGCTGTGGACCCTCTATGCGGTTAATGCGTACGGAGATTTTCAGCTGACCCGCGACCAGTTGGAGTTTTTGTTGCGGCGGCAAAGTCCCGCGGGACAGATCATCCACGAATGGTCTCAGACCGCCGGCATAGTGGACTGGAAAAGTCTGCCCTATGAGTTCGCTTCATCGGACGCCACACCGCTCCTACTCATGGCGGCCAACGACTATCTTCAGATCAGTGGTGACGTCGCGTTCGTGAAGGCGCACTGGCCTTCGCTGGAAAAGGCATGGCAGTTCGAGTGTTCGCACGATTCCGACGGCGACGGCATCTACGAGAACATTGCAGGATCGGGATGGGTGGAATCATGGCCTCCGGGTATGCCGCATCAGGAAATCTACCTGGCGGCTCTGGACCAGCAAGCAAGCACAGCATTCGCCAAGATGGCCAAGGCCACCGGGAATTCGCAGTTGGCGGAAGATGCTGCCAAGCGCGCCGCTCACATTGCACAGCAAGTGGAAAAAGAATACTTCCTCCCCGACGCAAATTTCTACGCGTTTAGCCGCAATGCAGATGGAACCCAAGACACGAGTCCCACAATCTATCCTGCGGTGGCAGCCTGGGATGGAACTTTCAACCTTGCACACTCCAGCGGAATGCTAAACCGATGGGCTTCGCAGGAATTCTCCACCGATTGGGGTACCCGTGATTTGAGTCCAAGTGTGAGCTTCTACGATCCGATCAGCTACCACCAGGGTAGCGTGTGGCCTTTGTTCACCGGGTGGGTGTCTCTCTCCGAGTATCGCAACGGCCGGAGTCTCTCCGGCTACGCTCACCTTATGCAAAATGCGGACCTGACTTGGGCGCAAGACTTAGGAGCAGTGACGGAGTTGCTCTCTGGTGAGTTCTTTCGATGGCTCGGCCGCAGCACCTCGCATCAGCTATGGTCCTCAGCCATGGTGGTTACGCCAACAGTACGCGGAATGTTTGGATTGGAATGGAGCGCCAGTGAAAATACGCTGACGGTTACGCCAAGTTTGCCCGCCGAGTGGAATGAAGCGAAGATTCTGAGAGTGCCCATTGCCGGTTCGCATGTTGACGTCGAGATCCGGCGCAATGGGGCGACACTCTTAGTGCGTCTCAAGGGGGAGGGAGCAAAAGCCACCAAGTTGCGGTCTCGTGCCGCCGAAGCGAGGATAGAGAATGGAGAGTTGCGGATCCCGCTGCCAGTCGTAGAAGTGGGCGTTCCGCATGGATTGCCTGAAGCAGGGTCGGTTACTTCACAGATGAAGGTTCTCGATCAGCAGGAGTCGCCACACTCTTTACGACTGCAATTGTCCGCCCCCGCCAACAGCGATCAGGCTTTGCTCCTGCGCTTGAACGATCCGAAGATTCACCTGAAGCTCGATGGCGCCGAACTATCCCCCGATTCCGCACACCTTCGGATGCGGTTCCCGTCGGGCACCGGATATGTCGAAAAAGTGGTGACTCTCTCGTGGTGATGGCTACTCCTTCATCCATCATCCTGAGAACGCCTGACGAAGATTCTCGCCGCTGAACCCCAAGAAAAACATCGCGGGCGCACACTGCGTTGTGACTTACATCACAGACCACGGGTTATCTGACCAATTTAATACTTTCTTACTAATGATTAATCATTTGTATCTACATAGAATTGCGCTTCGCAACTCATGAACCCAAAATGGAACGGCCAATTTTCGTGTTTCGATCTCGTCGCCAGAACCGACGATAGCGTGTCAAGCATCGTTCGCGCTGGCAATGTCGAGATCGGCAGTGACGATTTTGTCGTGATGGCGGGACCATGTGCGGTGGAATCGGAGCGGCAGTTGCTGCAGACGGCGGAAGCCGTTGTCGCAGCGGGCGCGCGAATTCTGCGCGGAGGCGCCTACAAACCACGCTCTTCGCCTTATGCGTTTCAGGGTTTAGGCGTCGAAGGTTTGAAGATTCTGCGCAAGGCGCGCGAAGAGACCGGGCTCGCGATCGTGACTGAAGTGATGAGCGAGGAAGACGTCGACGTGGTCGCGGAGTATGCCGACCTCATGCAAGTGGGCACACGCAGCATGCAAAACTATGCGCTGCTCGAAAGACTAGGCGGATGTGGGCGGCCGGTGCTGCTGAAAAGGGGAATGACCGCGACGTTGGAGGAATTTCTGTTCTCCGCGCAAGTCATCGCGGTGAATGGCAACCGGGACATTGTTCTTTGCGAGCGCGGCATCCGAACTTTTGAAACCGCGACGCGCAACACGTTGGATATCGCCGCGGTGCCGGTACTGAAAACGGTGTCGCGCCTGCCGGTGATTGTCGATCCCAGCCACGCCGCTGGAGTGCGTTGCCTCGTTCCCGTTCTGGCGCGGGTTGCCGCGGTCGCGGGTGCAGACGGTTTGCTCGTCGAAGTGCATCCGTCGCCGGATCAGGCTATGAGCGATGGAGCGCAGTCGCTTACTCTCGACGGCTTTCGCGACATGATGGACGATCTGGAGCCTTATCTGGCGTTACGGGACCTACCCCGGCGACCTGGCCCTCAACTGGTCGCGGCTGGGGGAACGGATTAGTGCGGACGCCGCCTATTTCGGTGAGGCTGCTCTCTCGCATCATTCTTATTGGAATCGCGATTTCTGGATTCGCACCGGTGCCCTCCGTGCTCTCCGCGGGCTCCGATACCAAGGCATTGCTTTTCACTGTTGCGAAACGATATGAGCCGCTCGCCTGGATCCGTGGCGCCGACCGATTTAGCTCCGACGCAATCATATTTCTTCAAGACGCGCGGGGCCGGCATCCTCTGATCCCAGGTTTTGCGGTTTCTGCCGATCCCACCGTTTCGTTCGACAGTAAAAGTGTTCTATTCGCCGGCAAGCAGACGACTCATGATCCCTGGCAGATCTGGGAAGTTGGGTTGACTGGTGGCGCGGCGCGGCGCATCACGTCGTGCGCGGGGGACTGCGTCCGCCCCCTCTACCTGCCGGACGAGCGCTTCGTATATGCGAAGAAGATCGGGGGCCGTTTTGTGATTGAGGCCGCTGACCTCGGGCAAGGCAAGGCCGTCCAGTTGACGCATGGCTCCGGAAACTTCCTGCCGACCGATGTTCTGCGCGACGGCCGCATCTTGTTTGAGGCGGCCTATCCGCTCGGAAGCAACGGCATGCCGGAACTCTATACCGTTTATTCGGATGGCAGTGGAGTTGAGTCCTATCGCTGCGATCATGGCAAGGCACGCCACTCCGGCAAGCAGGTCGCCTCGGGCGACATCATCTTTATATCCGGCTCTGGCCTGGGCCGGTTTACTTCTGCCCGCGCACAGGAAGTTCCCATTCTCGCGCCAGCTGGAGAATATGCCGATGACGCCGCCGAGACTTCGTCGGGCGACTGGCTGCTTGCTTGGCGGCCGGATGCGAAGAGCTATTTCCAAGTGAAGCGATGGAAACGAGGTGATGGCAACTTGGTCTCCGTCTTGGCAGAACAAAGCGCCAACGTGATCCAGCCGACGCTCGTTGCGGAACGCACGGTACCGAAGCGGCATCCCTCGGCCTTGCATGACTGGCCGAATGCCAACCTTCTCTGTCTGAATGCTTACACCTCGAAGTACAAGTTTGCTGCTGGATCGATCCACTCGGTGCGACTGTACACGCGGGACAGCACGGGAACCACGAAGCTGCTGGGGGCGGCGCCGGTGGAACGCGACGGATCGTTTTTTGTTCAGGTTCCGACGGAGCAGCCCCTGCAAATCGAACTGCTCGACAACTCTGGCAAGACGTTGAAGCGGCAAGCCGGCTGGTTCTGGATGCGTCGCGGCGAACAACGAGCATGCATCGGATGTCACGCGGGCCCGGAAACGGCGCCCGAAAACGCAGTGCCCATGGTTCTGCTGAGGTCGACAACTCCGGCCGACATGACGGGCGCGAGCGCCCACACTTCTTCAGGAGGACATTAACTTGATAATCCGAGTATTCATATTCCTCCTAATATCTTGCGCCCTGCTGGCGCAATCGCCACCAGCGAGCGCGCCCGGCGCAATTCGCTTCGACGACGTGACGGCAAAGTCAGGTATCCAATTCACTCACAGCTTCGGCGCACAGCGACTGGGGTCGTTGCTCGAAAGCACGGGAGCGGGCTGCGTCTGGTTCGACTACAACAACGATGGACTGCCCGATCTCTACGTGGTCAGCGGGAAGCCGCTCGAAGCCGGGATTCATCCTTACCCGCTGAAGCAAGCCCCAGCCGTTGCCCCGCACAATCACCTCTACAGAAACAATGGTGATGGCACATTTACCGATGTCACAGATCAAGCTGGTGTCGCCGCCAACATCTACGGAATGGCTGCGATTGCCGCTGACTTCGACAACGACGGCTTCGTTGATCTGTTCGTCACCGGCTACGGGCGCGCGATCCTCTATCGCAACCGCGGCGATGGCACGTTTGAAGACATAACCGTGAAGGCCGGCATCAGGGTTGACGGCTGGTCGATCGGTTCCGCGTGGCTCGACTACGATCGTGACGGCTGTGTCGACCTGTTCGTTGGCCGCTATGTGAAGTTCGATCCCAAATATCGCAACTTTTACGCTGCCGACAATTATCCTGGCCCACTCGACTACGCCGCGGACACCAACCGTCTCTACCACAACAACTGCAACGGCACGTTTACAGACGCAACCGACAAATCGGGAATCGGTGCCTACAAAGGCCGGACCATGGGCGTGACCGCTGCGGATTTTGACGGCGACGGCTATCCCGACATCTATGTTGCCAACGACAAGACGGAGAACTTCCTTTTTCACAACAAGCACGATGGCACGTTCGAGGAGATTGCCGCTGATCTCGGCGTCGCCTACGGTCAGAACGGGGAGAACACTTCTGCGATGGGACCGGTGTTTGCCGACATTGACGGCGACGGGCGCGTGGATCTCTGGGTCTCGGACTCGAAGTACAACCGGCTCATGCGCAACAGCGGAAAGAATGGATTCGAAGATCTCGGACCGAGTTCGGGAATCTCTCAGGCCACCGCGCAATACACCAGTTGGGGCACCGGCATTTACGACTTCGATAATGACGGTTGGCTCGACATTCTGATCTTCCACGGTGGTTTGGTTCACTTGGTTCCGCAGGAGCAGTCGTTGTTTCGCGGACTCGGTGCCGGAAAGTTTGCCGACGTTTCGCGCGACGCAGGCCCGGCCCTTGACGTTAAGACTGTGTCGCGCGGCGCTTGTTTTGCCGACTACGACAATGACGGCAAGATCGATGCATTCGTTGTGAACCTGGGCGCGCCCGCCACGCTTCTGCACAACGCCACTCAGAACACCAATCACTGGCTTACCGTGAAGCTAAAAGGAAGGAAGAGCAATCGCGACGGAATCGGCGCGCACCTGGAGTTGCTCTCCGGTGGACGTAAGCAGATCGCCGAGCGCATTGCCGGATCGGGCTATCTCTCGCAGGACGACGGCCGTGTTCACTTTGGTTTGGGTAGTGCAACGAAGGCTGACAAGCTGACGATTCACTGGCCCAGCGGCCAGGAGCAGGTTCTGGAGAACCCGGGAGTGGATCGCGTGCTCACGGTGGAGGAGCCCTAGATGTCCGTGGCGACTACATTGCGCGGCAAGGCGAGGCTGATCGCGAGCATCGCTCCGGCGTTAGCGGTGATCATGGCACTGCTGTGGCTCGCGCCCACCGTTAAACCCGCAGCAGCGCGGTCGAAGACAGAAAGCAGCGAGCGCTACCTGTCGCCGTTGGAAATGCGCCTTTCGCCGGACGGGCGCTTGCTCTACGTCGTCTGCCAAGCCAGCGACGAGCTGCGCGTTGTGAATATCGGGTCCGGCAAGGTGGAGACCGTCGTGCCCCTGGGCCGGGCACCGCGCGGAATCACGCTTTCACCCGACCGTGCTCAAATCTATGTCACAAATTCTACCGACGATACGGTGTCGGTAATTGACGCCGCCACCCTGAAAGTGACGCGCACGCTGCCCACAGGATTCGAGCCTGCCGGGGTCGTATCCGACCGGACGGGCGAAACTCTCTATGTTGCCAACCGCCTCAGCGGCGACATTTCCGTGATCGATGTGAAGACGGGCTTGGAAATGAACCGTCTCCTCGCCGGCCGCGGGGCAAGCTATTTGGCGCTCTCGCCAGATGGCAAATCCGTTTATGCAACCCATATCTATCCGAACCCGGGCGCATTTCGAACGCCGCCGACTTCCGAGATCACTGTCATCGACACTGCGCGGCAAACCGTGGTTGAGCGTAAGCCGCTGCATAACGTGGCGGGCATGTTTCACGTGGAACTATCAGCCGACGGCAGGTTGGGCGTAGTCACTCAACTTCGCCCCAAGAATCTTGTTCCTCTGGCGCATGTGGAGCACGGCTGGGTCTTTGGCAATTCGCTCACGCTGTTCGGCGAGGATGTTGGTGGAACGGTCCAGGTCCCGATCGACGAACTCGACCGCTACTACTCCCTGCCTTGGGGCGTCGTCATCGCGCCTGATAAATCGAAGATGTTCATCACCACCGCCGCATCGGAGAGCGTAACGGTCATCGACGTTCCCAATCTACTCGGCTACGTGCGCACGCGGCGGGAACCTTTCGTCAATGATCTCTCCGCTTCAGCCAACTACGTGGTGGCAAGAATTCCCGTGGGCCATAATCCGCGCGGCCTCTTACTGTCGAAGGATGGCAAGCTGCTCTACGTCGCAAACCGGCTTGACGATAATGTCAGTGTCATCGACACAGCCAAGAACCAGGTCGTCTCCACCATCGACCTGGGTGGCCCGAAAACGATCAATGCTTTTCGCCGCGGCGAGCGCATCTTCTTTACCGCCGACTACGCCTTCCAGGGCCAGTTTGGCTGTTCGAATTGCCATCTGGATGCCACCATCGATGGCCTGCAATGGGATCTTGAGCCGGACGGCTTTGGCAAAGATATTGTGGACAACCGCTCGCTCGAAGATCTCGCCGGCACGGAGCCCTTCAAGTGGAACGGCGGCAATCCCGACATGCCCACCGAGTGCGGCCCGCGCGTGGAGAAGTACTTCTTCCGCTCGCAGAGTTTCGGCGATCACGAACTCACCGACCTGGTGACTTTTGTTTACTCGCTTCCGTATCGTCCGAATCGCTATCGCCTCGCCAATGGAGAGTTGACCCCGGCACAAGAGCGCGGCAAGGCGATCTTTGAGCGGACGAAATACAAGAATGGCAGTCCGATTCCCGAGAAGAACCAGTGCGGGTACTGTCATAGCGGTCCCAAGTACACGAACCAAAAGCAACTCGATGTCGGCAGTGGCAAACCGACGGACCGTTCGCCGTTGGTGGATGTGGCACACCTCCGCAATGTCGTTTATTCCGCGCCCTATCTGCACGATGGCTCGGCGAATTCGCTGGAAGAAATCTGGACGGTGTTCAACCCGAAAGACACGCACGGCGTGACCAACGATCTCACGAAAGATGAACTGAACGATCTCATTGAGTATTTGAAAACGCTATGAAGACGACGCCGAAAATCTTGCTTGCGACGCTAGCTACGATGGTCATGGTTGCCCTCGCGGCTGCACAAGACATGCCCCGCTTCCGCTGGGAGAACTTCACTACCGCAGACGGCCTTCCCGACAATCACGTTTTCTGCGTTCTCGTGGACGGGAATCGCATCTGGGCGGGCACAGAGAACGGGCTTGGCCTCTACGAAGGCGGAGCATGGAAAGTCTTTCGCCCCGTCGATGGTCTTGCCCACCAGGCCGTGCTCTCGCTCGCGCTCGATAAACGCACCGGCGATCTGTGGGTTGGAACGATGGGCGGGCTGAACCGCATCTCGGCCGGCCGTATTGATACCTTCACGCAACTCAACTCCGGCTTGAGCAACGACATCGTGTATGGCGTCGGCGTGCAGGGAGACTTCGTGTGGACCGCGACCGCTGCTGGCGCCAGCCGTCTGAATACGCGTACTGGCGTGTGGGCGTTGTTCAATGAACGTAACACTCCGATGTACGAGATCTGGACGTATGCCGTCAGTCCCGCGGAAGACAAGGTTTACTACGCGGTATGGGGCGGAGGAGTGCTCGAATACGACGTCAAGACCGAGCGTTGGAAAGACTACAACGATCCCGACGGTGAGACCGAGTTGGTGTTGATGAAGGACCAGGGACTGATTCACGAGATCACGACATCGGTGAGTTATGTCGACAAGATTCTCTGGGTCGCTACGTACTTCGGCGCCAGCCGCTACGACGGCCGGTATTGGCATAACTTCCTGCAGAAGGACAGCGGTCTGCCCAGTAATTTCTTGAACCAGATCAAAGGCGTGGACGGCAATCGCGCCTGGTTCTCCACCGACAAAGGACTGGCTTATTACGATGGCACCAGCTGGGCCCTGTATCGGCCTGCTCTCGACACGCACAAGCCGGAGATGCAGGTTCGCGATGCGGCCGGCACTGTCAGGGAGATAGCAGTGCAAAGTGCGCCTGCGCATAACTACGTTCTCGGAGTCGATTTTCAGGGAGACGATCTCTGGGTAGCGACGGCTAAGGGTTTGAGCCATGGCATTCGGCAGCATGACTCGACAGAAAGCGCACAAGTTTTGCAAGTCCAGAAGTCAGCACTAGCAAAGTCCGTACCGAAGAAGTGAATTCTTCAAGGAGTCTTACCAATGAACGTTCAAGAGCTTCTCGCGGAAGTAACCACGGCGCCGGTGGTCAAGCGCGCCATCACCAACCATTCAGCCCTGAATGAAGCCTACGCATACGGCAGTGCGTTCTCGCGCGGCATGCGGATCGACTTGAACGGGTTGACCATTCTGCTGATCTCAGGCACAGCCAGCATCGACGACGAGGGCAAGACGGTGCATGTGGGCGATCTGCGCGCCCAGTTGCGTCGCACATTCGAGAACATCAGCGCGCTGCTTGCTTCCGAGGGGGCAACCTGGCACGACATCGTGCGTACGACGTGCTATCTGCGCGATATCGAGCGCGACTATCAGGCCTTCAACGAAGAGCGAACCGCATTCTACAAAGAGCAAGGACTGCATCCACTGCCAGCGTCCACCGGCATCCAAGCTATTCTCTGCCGCTCGGACCTGCTCATTGAGATCGAGGCGATTGCCATGTTTCGTCACGAATCGCCCACGGAATAAGGAACAAGAGTAAGGAGCAGCGCTTATGCCTCGCGTCCTGAAGTATGTTGTCGCGGCTGTCCTCGTTGCCACGGCGTGGGGTCAATCGTCCCCGCCGTGTTCCTGCGGGAGCAATCCCCCGGGCCCGCCCGCGCCGCGCTCGCTGAAACCCTATACTGGCGCGCCTGAAGACTTACGGCCGTTCTCCAGGTTCACAACTCCTTACTACGAGTTCTATCAGGATTTGGTCGAATATAACGGCGCAGCTCGCGACATCCCCGACCCCGACCCAAAGAGCCTCAACGAGATTCGTATTGGCTTTCTGGCGCCGCTCTACGACCACCCCGACCAGGTGCTCGGCAATCGCATGCTGAATGGCGCAAGCATGGCGATCGACGATGCCAACGCTGCCGGCGGCTACGGTGGTAAGCCTTTCCGCCTCGTGACCCACAACGACTATGACAACTGGCAGATGAGCAGCGCTGGGCCAGCGGGCGCTTCAAGAGATTCCGCCATCTGGGGCGCGGCCTCGAACGATGCGGTCAGGATGATCTATGACGACAAGGTTTGGGCAATGTTCGGCTCCATTAGTGCGGAATCCACCCACATCGCCCTTCGTCTGACGTTGAAAGCCGAGACGCCGCTCATCAACAGTGCTTCCACGGATCCCACCATCCCCGAGACCATCATCCCCTGGTACTTCACCAACCTTCAGGATGACCGCGTGCAGGGCTACACGCTGGCGCGCCACATCTACACCGAACTCGGACTCAAACGGGTCGCCATTTTGCGGGTCAACGATCGCTACGGCCGTTTCGGAGTCATCAAGTTTCGCGATGCTTCGCGCCGCCTCGGCCACCCGGTGGTGATCGAGCAGAAGTTCCTGCGGGGCGACAGCGACTTCCGCCGCCAACTGCAGGTGATTGAAGATTCGCGGGTAGACGCGATCGTGCTCTGGACCGACGTTGGCCCCGCCGCGATGATCCTAAAGCAGATGCAGGAACTGGGAATGAAACAGAGGGCGTTCGGCAGTCACCGGACGATTAGCGGCACTGCCAGCGGCGTCACCGGCGACGAACTAGTCAAACTGGCCGGACCTGCTGCAGAAGGCTTCGAGGCCGTTTTCCCATACGATCCCAATCGCACCGATCCGCGCTGGCTCGACTTCAATGCCCGCTACGACACGCGCTTCCACGAGAAGCCCGATCACTTCGCGGCTCTCGCTTACGATGCCATGCAGATTCTGCTGGACGCAATCTGCCGCGCGGGCTTGAACAAGGGCAGGATTCGGGACGCACTGACCGGCGTCGAAAGCCACAAGGGTGTGACCGGAGACATGGTCTTTGATCCGAACTCCAAGAACATTGCTCCACTCTTTCTCGCCCACGTGCACAACGGAAGCATCGAGTACCGCCGCATCACCATGGAAAAGCCGTACGCTCGCGTGGGGGAGAACGGAGTTGAGTACTCGGGGCCGCCTCTGGCCGACGAAAAGCCTGACAGCCTGCAAATCGGCGTCTTCGGACCGCGAGCCGATGAAATCGTCCACTCTGCTGAGGTGGTCCGTTTACTCCGTGCCATCAAAGGCCAACCCATATCCCTGGTTGGGATCCCCTCTCAGCTGTCCTGGGGAAAGGCTTCCGACGAACTCGTAAAGGCGGTCTATCAAGATCGTGCTGTGGCCCTGATCGCTCTCGACCGCCCCTCCAGTCACCTGGCGGAGCAGATCGCCGTAAAATCGTTCATTCCTGTGGTTGCCATCTCCTCCGACCGCGCCCTGACCACCACTAACATTCCATGGATCTTCCGCCTGCCGGAAGGTACGCCGATCGAGCAAGCACTCGGCAGCCTCGTCGAGGCCATCAATCAGGCGGGACCGAACCGTGAAAAGATTCGCAATGTACTGGCGTCGGGCAAGCGTTTGGGCGGATCTAGCTTTGAATCCACCGGCGAGCCCGCCGCCTTCCGATAAGCAGCCCCATCCCGTTTTTGATTTTGGGTGGCGCAGCGATTCATCGCTGCGATAGTTGGCCCACTTTGAATGTCGGCTCTAGCCGCCGAGGCGAAGTCTTTCCGGTTTCGTATCAGGATATCGCTTCAGCGATACCGATTCCATCGACATCGAATGCCCCTTTAGGGGCTGGACATGGGGCGGAACAATTTTCTTTCCACCGGTCATCCTTGCACTGCGCCATTTCTCCCAGTACCCCGAGTGAGTGGCATTATCAACAACTTGCGGCATCCATCCTCCGTTGGCAGCGGACTTGCATCTAACCATTCCACACCCAAATCCCTCCCCCAGGAGACTGCGATGACGAGAGTACAATTCGCTGTGTCCACGATGTTGCCGGTGATGGCGCTCAGTGTCGTGTTGTGTTTCACGAGCCAGTCAATGTTTGCGCAGAGTGACCCCTCGCACAATCCGGCAACCCAACAGGAGCGAATGCAGCCAGACGATCAGGCTGCGGTGAAGACGTTCAGCGGAAAGATCGTGAAATCCGGAAACAAATTCGTCCTTACAGACGCCAACAACAAGACAACGTATCAGCTTGATGACCAGCAAAAGGCTCAGGACTTCCTAAACAAAAACGTGAGGGTTAACGGGGTTCTCGATCCCTCCACTGGAACGATTCGGGTCACCGCGATCGAGCCCGTCTGATTTCCCCAATATGTGGTGCCTCTGAGCAGGGTATCCACGGGGAAGGGGGCGGGTGGATATCCGTCCCCTTTTTCCAGCGATGGTTGAACTTCTATTTCCAACTGGCGTTTGAACTTAGCGGACAACCCGTTCGAACGCCATCGCGTCAAAATCCAGGCCTAAAGGACTATGCATGCGACTGTTGAGCGTTCGCCTCATCGTCTCTCTGATTGTCGGCATCACGCTTGTATCCTCTGGCTTTTCCTACTACGAAGTACTGGGCGAAAAGCGCGCTCTGCGGAGCGATGTGGAGCGTCGCGACGAGATTCTTGGGGAAAGCCTGGTGGGCAATGTCGAGCGGTCGTGGAACGCCGGCTCGCCAGCAGGTCCAAACAAGGAGCTGCAGCGACTTGTGCAGCGCTTCGGAAACCGGGAGCACCTGCTGGGAGTGGTGATCTGTGACCGGCAGGGCACCGTCGTCGCGGTAACTACGGAGCTGGCGAAAACACTGACCGGGTGTCCGGGGCCCATGGCGCAGGCCATCACGCAGGGTCACGAAGAGAGTTCGTTCCTCAGGCTGGGGAGCACGCCGGTTCACATCCTTGGGTTGCCGATTCGCCGCCAGGATGAAGTCTTGGGCGGCATGGCCGTAGTGCATGATGTGAGCTACATCCGCGCGCAGATCCTGCTCGTCTGGCGCCAGACATTCTTCCGCGTGCTGGCGCAGGTTTTCCTGATCGTTCTGATCACGCTGTTGATTGTCCGCTGGAGTATCACGGGTCCGATTGCCCGGGCCGCCGTGTGGATGCGCGCGCTGCGCACGGGAAAGATCTCCTTCCACCAGGAGGTGCCGGACTTTGACATTTTCCGGCCGCTGGTGCGCGAAGTTGCGACTATGGCTGAGAGCCTCAGCCATGCCCGCAACGCAGCCGAAAATGAGGCTCGCCTGCGCGAAGCGGGTGAGTCTATGTGGACTGCGGATCGCCTCTCGGTGCAACTCCGCACCCGTCTGGAGGATGGCCATCTAGTCGTCGTCTCCAATCGTGAGCCTTACATGCACCAGCGAAACGGGAAGGCGCTCGAGGTGGTCGTTCCGCCGAGCGGCCTGGTCACCGCGCTCGAACCTGTTCTGAATGCATGCGACGGCACTTGGATCGCGCACGGCAGTGGCAATGCCGACACTGAAGTCGTGGACGCCGCCGACCGGTTGCGCGTTCCTCCCGAAGATCCCCGCTATACTTTGCGCCGGGTATGGCTTACCAAGGAGGAAGAGGAGGGTTACTACTACGGCTTTGCCAACGAAGGGCTTTGGCCCCTTTGTCATATCGCACACACCCGCCCTCTATTTCGGGCCGCCGACTGGCAGTACTACCAGGAGGTCAATCGCAAGTTCACGGCCGCGGTGCTCGAAGAAATCGAGAATGTCGCGAAACCGATGGTGCTCGTTCAGGATTATCATTTCGCGTTACTGCCGCGGCTGATCAAGGAAAAGCGGCCGGATGCGCGCGTGGCGATCTTCTGGCACATTCCGTGGCCGAATCCGGAAGCCTTTGGCATCTGCCCCTGGCAGCGCCAGTTGGTGGACGGTCTGCTCGGAGCCGACCTGATCGGGTTTCACGTCCAGTCGCACTGCAACAATTTTCTGGAGACCGTCGACCGTGTCGTGGAGTCGCGCGTGGACCGGGAACATTTTTCCGTGCTCCGCCAGGATCACCGCACCCTGGTGCGGCCCTTTCCTATCAGCGTTGCCTTCAGCGAGGATGACGCCGCCGAAAACAACAATCACGGCTTCAACTACCTCGAACGTTCCGCTCTGTTGCGAACTCTGGGCGTGGAGGCGACTCTCATGGGGGTTGGCGTCGATCGTGTCGACTATACCAAGGGAATTTTGGAGCGCTTCCTGGCGATTGAGCGGTTCCTCGAAAAATATCCCCGTTATCAGGGGAAGTTCACGTTCGTGCAGATTGGAGCGCCCAGCCGCACTCACATCAAGCGCTATCACGACTTGCTCGCCGAAGTGGAGGCCGAGGCGGAGCGCATCAATTGGCGTTTCCAAGGCGGAAAGTGGAAGCCCATCGTGTTCCTCAACCGCCAGCACAGTCATAAAGAGATCGAGCCTTATTACCGAGCCGCCGATCTCTGCCTGGTGACTTCGTTGCACGATGGCATGAATCTTGTGGCCAAGGAATTTTTGGCTGCACGCCGGGACGAGCGCGGCGTGCTGATCCTCAGCCAGTTCACGGGAGCGGCCCGCGAACTGCGCGACGCCCTGCTGGTGAATCCTTACGACATCGATCAGACCGCCGAGGCGATTCGCGCCGCGTTAGAGATGGAACCGGAAGACAAAGAGTTGCGTATGCGTCGTATGCGAAAGGTGATCAAGGAGAACAACATATACCGCTGGGCCGGAAACCTGATTACCGAACTTTGCGAGGTGCGTTTGGATGCTCCCGAGGATGTGCCGGGCAAGGTTCATGCCAGCGCGACCGTGGCGTGATTCCGCTGTTCGCGAACACAGAGAAAGAGCATGACCATCGAGAAGGAGAAAGGAGAACGGGATTGAGGCCAGAAGTGCAATCCGAACTTACACCGTTTCTACACACTGTTGCCCATGCGTCGCAGGCGGTACTATTGCTCGATTACGACGGAACGCTGGCGCCATTTCACGCCCGGCGCGACCAGGCCTACCCGTATCCCGGGGCAGCGCTCATCCTGCAAGACATCATACGCAATGGCCGCACGCGAGTAGTTGTCATCTCCGGCCGAGATGCGCCCGATGTCCTCCCCCTGCTCAACATTCACCCGTGTCCCGAAGTCTGGGGAGTCCACGGGCTGCAGCGTTTGAGGACTGACGGGAGTTTGGAGATGCCGCACCTGGACGAGCGAACACTCGATGGTCTGTCGGATGCCGATCGCTGGCTTGGTTACCAGCAACTGCGCCACACTGCGGAATTCAAGGCAGGAAGCATTGCCGTTCACTGGCGCGGATTGAGTGAAATCGAGGTGGAGGATCTTTGCGCCCGCGTCATGCTTGGCTGGCGCCCCATAGCGCAGCACAGCGGACTCGATCTCCTGGAATTCGACGGCGGCGTGGAAATACGCGCGAGCCATGCCGATAAGGGAGATGCGGTTCGCGCCTTTTTGAGTGAAATCAGTCCCGACGCCCCAGCCGCTTATCTGGGCGACGACGCCACCGACGAATCCGCATTTAGGGCCATGGAGGGCCGCGGCATCAGCGTGCTGGTGCGTCCCAAGTGGCGCCAGACTGCTGCCCAGTTGTGGTTGCAGCCTCCCGACGAACTCCTCGATTTTCTCGGGCTATGGCTCAAGATGTGTACTCAATATGATACTTTTGACAGCGGCGCGGCTGCGGCCGTGAATGGATGACGACTGCAGCTTTCGCACTCTCCAGGGGCACCGCTTTATTCACGGGGTTTCCCCCGGCTTAGCCGGACGCGTGCTGGAACTCCAGGCTCGCTTCAGCTTCTAGGTTTCGCGTATAACATTTCAGGACGGTGGAAACAAGTCCGCCGTTTCCCGACTCCAGGATCGTTTGAATGAGAAAGAACACCCGACTTGTCGTTGTCGTCGTCTTTGCCCTGACGTTGATACATCGCGCGCCCGCTCAGGGAGCGAGTACACCTGAAGACTCCAGCGTAGTCGTCATCGATGCCACCGCCCCCACCCATCCCCTCCCCCACTTCTGGGAGCAGATGTTTGGTTCCGAGCGCGCCATCGTGACGTTGCGCGAGAGCTACCGCAAGGATCTCCGCGATGTCAAAAAGATTACAGGCTTCGAATACGTTCGCTTCCACGCCATCTTCCATGATGAAGTCGGCGTCTACGACGAGGACCCGCAGGGGCGTCCCCAGTACAACTTTTCCTACGTGGATCAGATCTATGACGGCTTGCTGGCCAACGGTGTGCGCCCGCTCGTCGAACTAAGTTTCATGCCCAAGAAGCTGGCTGCCCGCGAAGGCGACCTGCATCCTTTTTGGTATAAGCAGAACGTCTCTCCGCCGAAAGATTGGGACAAGTGGGATGATCTCATTACCGCGTTCACCAAGCACCTCGTGGAGCGTTACGGCATCGACGAGGTCGCGCAGTGGTACTTTGAAGTCTGGAACGAACCGAATATTGATTTCTGGGCGGGGGAACCGAAACAGGCCACCTACTGGGAGCTTTACGATCACACGGCGCGCTCCATTAAGCAAGTGAGTACGCGCCTGCGTGTGGGTGGACCCTCCACCGCGCAGGCCGCATGGGCCGACATCTTCATTCGGCACTGTGCCGAAAACAAGGTTCCCGTGGATTTCGTCTCCTCCCACGTTTACGGCAACGACCGCGCCCAAGATGTCTTTGGCACGGACGAGAAGATTCCGTGCGACCAGATGGTGTGCCGTGCGGTCAAGAAAGTGCACGACGAGATCCGGGCGTCGACCATGCCCAGCCTGCCTCTGATCTGGACCGAGTACAACGCCAGCTACTTTTTTGAGCCTGCCGTTACCGACTCTATCTACATGGGTCCCTGGATGGCTGACACCATCCGTCAGTGCGATGGCTTGGCGGATATGATGTCCTACTGGACGTTCTCTGACGTCTTCGAGGAACAGGGCGTAGTGAAAGAGCCCTTCTACGGTGGCTTTGGACTGATCGCGGCCGGCGGTATTCCCAAGCCGTCGTTCAACGCATTCAAATTGCTGCACGAATTAGGTAACGAACGAATTACGGTGGACTCCAGTTCCGTGCTGGTGACGCGCAAGAAGGATGGTTCGTTGGTAGTCGCGGCGTGGAATCTCGTTCCTCTGGACCAGACCGGATCGTCCAAGACAATTCATCTGCGATTCGACCATCTTGCCGGAAGCCGCCGGGCGTATATTTCGCGCGTGGATCGCGACCACGGGGACGTGCATCCGGCCTACGAAAAAATGGGACAACCGCGCTACCCCAGCCAGGAACAACTCAAGGCGTTGCAACAGGCCTCGCAATTGCCTCCGGCCGAAATCCGTGAGTTGACCGAGGGCGAATTGACTCTTGATCTGGCTCCGGACGCGCTGGCAGTCATCGAAGTGAAGTAAGAACGGGGTGAAGAAAGTGAGCGCACCAACCCCTTCACTGGAACTGGTATCCGGGTTTGAGTTCGCAGCGATAGGTTTTGGATTGGTCCTTGTCGACTTCGCTGTGACAATCTGCCCATCGTAAGAAGAGATTTGGTCCGAGCGGAAAAACAATGGCTTCTTTATCGATTTCTGCTTCGATGCTCGGGCCCTCCGCTTCCGCGGGCAGGCTGAAGTTCAAAGCGCGTCCGAAAATTACGGGATAGGATTCCCGTACCATATCACTGGTCATGCGGTGAACCACTTCAGCCTCCAACAAAAAAGTGGTTGTGTCCGACCAATTACGAACCGATACGTTGAAGTGGCGCCCGTCCTGCGAGAGGTTCTCTTGTTCGATCTTTGCGAAGGGGCACGGTCCGGCGATGCAAGAAACTCTTGGGTTGCGGAATTCATTCCCCTCTCCGGCATCGACAGACAGAGAACCGATCGCTGCCTTCCACTTGCCGCCGCCGGGCGAGCACGGAGGCTGCTGGTTACACGGCTTATTCCCGATGTTGACGACTTGGAACGTCTTCACTGCAGTTCCGATATTCGCCTCGGTCGTCGCCTTTACTGAATACCTTATCCGCGCATTCGAGACCACGGACCCGGGCCCTGACTCGGCCTTTGTGTCCTGGTGGATTCGGACCATGCGAGCGATATAAAGTTTGTCCCCAATAAAGTCATCCAAATCAAGCGGCTGATAATCCTTGTGCCGGAATTGGAGAATGACGGGCTGACGTCGCCGGAGTCCTTTGGGTAGTGTCAAACGGAAAAAGCCGGAAGGATTTGACTGGGATTTCCCGCTGCCCAAACTGTTGGTCGCGGTGATTTGGACGTCTGCAAGCGGTAATTGCTTATTTGGGTCGCGGTCCTCTTGTACGACGGCACCCCTCAATACGACCGGTTGCCGACGGTACAAAAGGGCGATGGTCAAGATCGCCCCCATAATCCCGAACGCCAGAATGGTCCAGATCGCGGTCGTTTTTCGGCTGCTCATCGTACCCTTTAGGTTAACATTATAGGACGCTCTTTCCGGGTGGCGGGGTTGCTGGATATCGCAGATCGTTCGTTAGCAATTTACTCAACCATGCGGCCAAGGGCCACAATTCTCTCTTGAACTTCGAGATCCCAATCCGTATGTGGGAGCATCTAAACTTCAACTGATGCGTCAAAAGAGAACGAACAGCCTTTGTACGAACCACCTTTCCCGACGGGACCTCCTGTTGCAGATCGCGGGCATGAGCTTGTGGAGCGTGTTCCACCAGAAGGGATTTGCCCTCCCTGCGGCGGAGGACCCGCACACCGCTCCCCAACCCTCCCCGGCCCCAACCTCTCTTTCGCCAGCGGACGACCAGTTTCTCGACGAACTGGAGAAGCGAAACTTCCAATTTTTTTGGGACCAAGCAAGCCCGCAAACCGGGTTGGTAAGGGATCGGTGCAGTGTGCGAGCGAATTCCAACACCGTGGTCGCCAGTATTGCGGCCACGGGGTTCGGGCTAACCGCTCTCTGTATCGCACAAAAGCGTGGGTTTATTTCACTATCCGATGCGCGGGAGCGGGTTCTGGTGACTCTCCGCTTCCTATGGAAAAAGATGCCGACTCATCGGGGATTCTTCTACCATTTCGCCGACATCAACACCGGAGAGAGAGTGTGGGATTCTGAGGTTTCGTCCGTCGACACGTCCATCCTGCTCTGCGGAATTCTCACTTGCCGGCAACACTTTGAGGAACATTCTGAAATCAGTCTTCTGGCTTACCAGATCTTTAACCGGGTTGATTGGAGCTGGCTGTCCGAAGACACCTCGCTACTGCCGCATGGCTGGACTCCCGAATTCGGTTTTCTGCCCTATCGCTGGGACTACTACAGCGAGATGATGATGATCTATCTCCTGGGATTGGGATCGCTTACTCATCCCCTTCCCAAGGAAGCCTGGAATGCCTGGAAGCGCACCAAGTTCGAATATGGCGGCATTCGTTATATCGGCGCATTCGCTCCTTTGTTTGTGCATCAATACTCCCAGGCTTGGTTTGATTTTCGTGGCAAACGCGACGCCTATGCCGATTATTTCCAGAACTCGATATCGGCGACCGATGTCCACCGCCTTTTCTGTCTGGAGTTGGGCAAGCAGTTCCCCGATTATAGCGATGATCTGTGGGGTATTTCGGCTTCGGATTCGCAGAAGGGTTACGTGATTTGGGGAGGTCCGCCAACGATGGGGCCGATTGATGGCACCGTGGTCCCGAGCGCTTCGGCAGGTTCCTTGACCTTTTTGCCGCAACCCGTGATGCGTGTGCTAAAGAACATCAAGGATCATTATGGACAAGCATGGAGCCAATACGGATTTGTAAATGCGTTCAATCCACTCAAGAATTGGTACGACGGCGACGTAGTAGGCATCGACGTAGGAATCACTATGCTCATGGCAGAAAATGCTCGCACTGGTTTCGTTTGGGATACCTTCATGAAAAACCCAGAGGCAAAGCGCGGCATGGATCGCGCCGGCTTCAAGAAGTACCAGCCATCAGGTACGAGGTAGTTCCGCAAGCTATCTCGTGAATCGGCTTTTGGGTAGGGCACGGCTTCAGCCGTGCCGGTGAGCGCCAACCATAATGTGGGCTTTAGCCCCTGAGGGAGTTCGGCGTTAGATCCTTCGTCGATTCGTGAGGTGGCTTCTAGCGTCGCTCCACGCGACAATCAATCCTTGTCTTCCACCTGAGTTCCCCCTGATTCTGAATAACTTTTCATCCTCGCTTTGTTTAGGGTTCATCTTGGAATCGCAATATACTATGTCGCAGAGAATCAATGCGGATTCTGCTGGTCGAAGACGAAGAGAAGGTATCGAGTTTTGTGGCGCGCGGGCTGATGGCCGAGCGATTCGCGGTCGACGTGATCGCGGATGGCCAAGCGGGGCTCGAAATGGCGACTACGTACAGCTATGACCTCGTGATTCTTGACCTAATGCTGCCCAAGATGGACGGCACTCAGGTGCTCCGCCGTCTTCGAAGCCAGAACGCCCACGTTCCGGTATTGATCTTGACGGCTCGCGATGCGGTCTCGGACAAGGTGGGTAACTTTGAAGCCGGCGCGGATGACTATCTCACCAAGCCCTTCGCCTTCGCGGAACTGCTCGTCCGCGTGAAGGCGTTGCTCCGTCGTGGACCGGTCAGTCGAAGCAGCGTGGTTCGTGTGGGAGACTTGGAACTCGACCGTCTCTCGCAGCAAGTGAAGCGCGCTGGCAAGCGGATTGATCTGACCTCTAAGGAATATTCTCTGCTCGAATATCTGATGTCGAATGCCGGCAGGGTTTTATCGCGAACCATGATCATCGAGCATGTCTGGGATCAAAGTTTCGATGGCATCAACAATATCGTGGACGTCTATGTACGGCACCTCCGCAGCAAGGTGGACGATCCTTACGAACAGAAGCTGATTCGCACCGTGCGGGGGGTGGGCTACAGCATCAGCGACGGAGCGGATTCGTGAACACTCGCTCCCTTCGCTTCCGTATCACGGCTTGGTATGCCGGACTTCTGGCCGGTGCCTTGCTGATCTTTGGAGTTTCTGTTTACCTCGGGCTGGAACGATATCTTTACTGGGATCTCCAAAGAACCCTCGGCGCAGACTGCCGCAGCATCGCAATCCAGTTGCTTTCGCAGCATCCTTTTAGAAGTTCAGACTGGCTTTCCGATGAAATCGAAGAGGCTTATTCGCCCGCGCTCAATGCTCGTTTTATCCGCGTGATTCAACCGGAGATTGGAGTGATTTACCTTTCCGGTGCGCCCAAGGACGGCGCCTTTGATCCGTCCCAGGTTCCCCTGCCCAACGGAAACGAAAAAAACAGTTCCCGAAAAGTGGCGTTGGCTGGAGGACACCGGTTATTGGTTGGCGAGGCGGAGTACACCGCTCCAGATGGAACCAAGTTTGTCGTTGAAAGTGGAGTGCCCTATCACCAGATCGAGGTCGTGCTCCACGGATTGCTGGTGACCTTTGCTGTTTACATGCCCTTCCTTATTTCTCTGGCTGTGGGGAGCGGCTACTGGCTGATGCGCCGGTCGTTGCAGCCCGTGGACGAGATCACGAGAAGGGCAGAAGGCATCACCTCCACCAACCTGAGCGAACGCCTGCCCGTGATCCGAACCGGGGATGAACTAGAAAGGCTCTCGACTTCCTTGAACCGCATGATCGAACGGCTGGACGAGGCCTTCCAGCACATCAACCGCTTTTCCGCCGACGCTTCTCACGAATTGCGGACACCGTTGACCGTTCTCCAATTGGAACTCGAGGGGATCGCGCAGAGCCACTGCCTCAACCCTTTGCTGACGGATCAGATTGGCAGCGCCTTGGAAGAGACCCAGAGGATGTCGCAAATCGTCGAGAGCCTCTTGGCCATTTCGCGCCTCGATGCGGGTGAAGTGAAAATGGGCAAGGCGCGGCTGGACCTCGGCCAGTTGGCGGCCTCGACTGCTGAGCAAATGAGACTGTTAGCGGAGGAAAAGGGGATCTTGTTCCGCAGTAACGTAGCGGTCGATATCTACGTCGAGGGCGACCGGTCGCGCCTGCAGCAAGTCATTGTGAACCTGATCGCCAACGCCATCAAATACACGCCCGAAGCCGGCGAAGTCGAAGTGAGTGTTCGCGGAAACGGACGTACCGCGGTTCTCGAGGTCTCTGACAATGGCGTCGGCATATCGGCCCAGGCCCTTCCTCATGTCTTCGAGCGCTTTTACCGGGCAGACAAAGCACGCTCCCGCAACTCCGGCGGGGCGGGATTGGGCTTGGCCATCGTGAAAGCCATCTGCACCGCGCATGGCGCAGAAATCAAGGTTTCCAGCCAGGAAGGCCACGGAAGTCGTTTCACAGTGGAGTTGCCCCTCTTGGATGTTTCTGAAAACGACTTGGCCAAGCCAGCCCTCCGAACACACTGAATCTGAACGCAATTTCATCCTTCTTTCAGAGCGCTTTAATCTGTTACCGGTAAATCTAGTTGTGTCCGCGATTGGGGATTTCCCGGTCTCGCGGTGACACGTGAGTGAGCGAACAAATGCTGAGAAGTATGCAAAATCGAAGAGCACCGATTGCCGGAATTCTTTTGATCCAGTTCCTCGTCGTACTGCCCGTGAGCGTCGCCGCGCAGTCGAACGAGCCTTTCCCCAGCGCTCAAATCACGGCCACGCAGGCAGGCCCTCCGCCGAGTTCAGCCACCAGTGCGCCGCCGACCATCACCTTCTCTGACGCGCTGCAGCGAGCCACGGCAAACAATCCCCAGACGCAAGCGGCCTTCACCGCACTGGGCTCAGCCCACCAGGATCTCGTGCAGAGCCGTGCCGCTCTTCTTCCGAATATCAATTACAACATGGGGTATTTGTATACACAGTCCAACTCGCCGATAACCCACGCCCCAATCTTCATTGCGAATAACGCAGTGCACGAGTACATCGCGCAAGGGAACGTGCATCAGGATCTCTCCTTGCAGACTTTCGCGGATTACGGACGAGCGTCCGCCGCGCAGGCAGTGGCCAGGGCGAAGTCGGAGATCGCTTTGCGCGGCTTGGCAGTGACGGTCGCTCAGGCGTATTACAGCTATCTTGCGGCACAACGGAAGTATGCTACGGCGCAACGAGCCCATACCGAGGCGAAACGATTTCTGGGGATCAGCGACAAATTGGAAAAGGGCGGCGAGGTGGCGCATTCGGACGTCATCAAAGCCGACCTTCAGTTTCATCAGCAACAGCGCGACCTGCAGGAAGCCGAGTTAGGCATGAATAAGAGCCGTCTCGAACTCGCCGTTTTGATATTCAAGGATTTCAACGAAAGCTTCGCCGTGGTGGACGACTTTGGCTCTCCGGATTCGTTGCCGACGTTTGACGAGGTGAGTGCGGCAGGTACGAGGAATTATCCTGATCTCCGGGCCGCGCAAGCCGCTCTCCGGCAGGCCAGCCATGAAGTCACCAGCGCGTGGGGAGGAGTTCTACCCGCCATCACGCTCGATTACTGGTATGGAATCGATGCCAACCAGTTTGCCACCCGTGGTCCTGCTCCCGATCGCATCAACAACCTTGGCAGTTCGGCCGCGGCAACTCTGCAACTTCCCATCTGGAACTGGGGAGCGAACTACAGCAAGGTGAAGCAGGCGAATCTGCAGAAGAAGCAGGCGGTGATTGAGTTGAGCGCGGCTCAACGAACTCTGCTGGCGAACTTACGTTCCTTCTACAATGAGGCACAGGCTGCGCGCGCCGAATTGGATCTGCTGAGCCAGTCCGCGCAACTGGCAGCCGAGAGCCTGCGGTTGACGACACTGCGCTACCAGTCGGGCGAGGCCACGGTGTTGGAAGTAGTGGACGCACAGAACACGCTGACTGCTGCCAGCAACGCCTACGATGACGGGCAGGTGCGGTTCAAAGTCGCGCTCGCGAACATTCAGACACTGACTGGAAAATTCTGAAAACCGATGAACACTCAAAAACTCACAGCCCTGAAGGCAATTCGCGGAGGCGCTCGGAATTGCCGTTTACGTCAGCTTGCGGTTTCAATTTTCCTTGCAAGCTCGATCGCGATATTCTCCGCGGCTTGCTCCAAGGAGAAGACCGAAGAAGCCGCCGTTCCGGTCACGGCGGCGAGCGTCCAGAAAGCCACTGTTCAACGCGTCGTCGAAGCCGATGCCGTTTTATTTCCGCTGCAACAATCCGCGATCGTGCCGAAGATCACCGCGCCCGTAAAAGAGTTCAAGGTCAGCCGGGGAAGCAAGGTACATAAGGGGCAACTGCTGGCCGTTCTGGAAAACATGGATCTGGCGGCGGCCAAGGAAGAAAACAAGGGCGCGTTTGAACAAGCGGAAGCCGCGTACGTCACGAGCACTGCCGCCAGTTTGCCGGAAGAAGTTCAGAAGGCCACCTCGGATGCGCAATTCGCCAAGGAGCAGTTCGACGCCGAGCAGAAGGTCTACGACAGCCGGCAAGAGCTGTTCCGGCAAGGCGCTTTGCCTCGTAAGGACATGGATCAGGCTGGAGTCGCGCTTACCCAGGCACGCGCTCAATACGAGTTGGCGAAAAGGCATCTCGATTCCCTCAATGCCGTGGTCAGACAGCAGGAACTCAAGAGTTTCCAGGGACAGTTGTCGTCGGCAAAAGGCAAGTACATGGGAGCGCAGGCCCAGTACAGCTATTCGGAGATTCGCAGCCCTATTGACGGCGTCGTAACGGAGCGCCCTCTGTACCCGGGAGAGATGCCCGCCGCTGGAGTTCCCCTGATCACGGTCATGGACATTTCGCGCGTGACCGCGCGCGCCCACATCCCGCAAAAAGATGCGGCCATGCTCAAGGTGGGAGACGACGCCACGATCGAAGTTCCGGGACTCGAAAAACCCGTGGAAGGCAAAGTGACTCTCGTCAGTCCCGCTCTTGATCCCAACAGCACCACGGTCGAAGTTTGGGTGCAAGCCAAGAATCCTAAGCAGACTCTGAAACCCGGCACCAGTGTGCGCTTGTCCATGGTTTCCGAAGCGGTGCCCGATGCGTTGGTAGTGCCCGCGGCGTCGGTTTTGACGGGGGCCGATGGCGCTACGACCGTAATGGTTATCGGCTCCGATCAAAAAGCTCATCAGACCGCGGTCAAAGTCGGTGTCAAGCAGGAAGACAATGTGCAGATCCTGGAAGGGTTGAAAGAGGGGCAGATCGTCGTCGCAGCCGGTGCCTATGGTCTACCGGACAACAGCAAGGTTTCCGTCGAAACCAAGGAGAAAGAAACAGAGAAGGGAAGCGACAAGCCATCAGCGGGCGAAGAGCCCGCCACGAAGGATTCCAGCAAGGGGGACAAAGAGTAAGTGGCCTCCAATTCCAATGACAGGAAGTCTTCGTACTGGTTTGCGCGTCACTCACGCTCCGTCGTTTTCCTCACCGTCACACTTGCATTGATCGGTGGCTATCTCGCTTTCACTGTCCCGGTAGCGGTTTTTCCAGCGACGAACTTTCCCCGAATTCTGATCGCCGTCGATAACGGTGTAATGCCGATCGATCAGATGATGGTGACCATCACCCGGCCTCTGGAAGAGGCGGTCAACAGTGTACCGGGGCTGCAGAATGTCCGCTCCGTCACCAGCCGCGGGTCTGCTGAAATTGATCTCTTCTTCGACTGGAACGTCGATATGTTCCAGACGCTGCAGTACGTGAATGCCGCTCTGTCCCGCGTTCAAACTGAACTGCCATCGAGCGCGAAGGTCGAAGCCCATCGCATGACGTTCGCCAGTTTCCCCATCATGGGCTACAGCCTGACCTCCAAAACCCTGCAGCCCACCAAGCTCTGGGAAATGGCAACCTACGAAATCAAGCCGCGCCTGAATCGTCTCGATGGCGTCTCGACGGTCGTTATTCAGGGCGGGCAGGAGCCTGAGTTCCACATCATTCCCGACCCCGCCAAGCTCTTGGTGGCGAGCGTCACGGTGCCTGATATTCTCGAATCGGTCCGCCGCACGAACCTGATCGATTCGCCTGGTCTGCTCGAAGAGAACCACCAGCTCATCTTGGGCCTCATCAACGGCCAGGTACGCACTCCCGAAGAGATCGCCGACGTCGTCATCAAGACGACTCCTGCAGGCATCCCCGTGCGTATTGGCGACGTGGCCGCCATCACGCCGGCCGTGAAGCCCGTCTATACCATCGTTACCGCGAATGGTAAGCCGTCGCTCCTTATTAATATCAATCGCCAGCCGGACAGCAACACCGTCCAGGTCGCCGACGAAGTCCACACCGAAATCGATCGCATTCGCGCAGCCCTTCCCCACGGCGTCACCATGGAGCCGTTCTACGACCAGTCGGAGATTGTTCATCAATCGATTTCGAGCGTGCGCGACGCAATTCTGATTGGACTGGTCCTTGCTTCCATCATTCTCGTCGTCTTCCTCCGCGATTGGGGCACTTCCATTGTCGCGGGCCTGGTAATTCCGGTCACGATTGCCGTCACCTTCATTGCCCTGAAACTTCTCGGCCAGAGCTTCAACCTGATGACGCTCGGTGGCCTCGCCGCTGCTGTGGGCCTGGTCATCGATGATGCCATCGTCGTAGTCGAGAACATCGTCCTGCATCGGGACACCGGGCAGACGCGCCTGCAAGCCATTCACAGCGCGCTCGGCGAAATTACTAAACCATTGATCGGCTCGACCGTGACACCGGTCGTGGTGTTCTTGCCCTTGATCTCGATTGCCGGCGTGACCGGAGTATTTTTCCGCGCGCTCGCCGTCACCATGGCGGTTTCATTGTTCACCTCGCTCGCCCTGGCTCTGACGTGGACGCCGACCCTCAGCCAGTTCCTGATCCGGCACGGTAAGTACAGTGAAGCTGCCACTGCCGCCATCCCCGCGAATACCGCCCCCGAGCCCGAAGAAGAAGCCATCACTCGCCTGCTCGCGGCCGAAGAGGCTTCCGTCAGCGGCTTCTTCCTGAAAGTAATCAACTTCCACGAGAAGTGGCTTCGCCGCGCCCTGCAATATCCAAAAACACTTGCCGCGCTCAGTCTGGCCTTGATCGTTCTCTCGTATGCCGGCTATCGCTTCCTGGGTTCGGACTTGCTCCCTGAAATGGACGAGGGCGCGTTTGTGCTGGACTACTTGATGCCGGCTGGCAGTTCACTCGCCGAAACCAACCGCGTGGTGACCCACGTTGAGAAAATTCTCAGCGAAGTTCCGGAGGTCGAAAGCACTTCGCGGCGCACGGGTATGCAGTTAGGTCTGGCTGCCGTCACCGAGGCGAACTACGGTGACATCCTGGTTAAGCTCAAGAACAAACGCAGCCGCGGCATCGAAGACGTCATCGCCGGAGTGCGCGCCAAGGTTAAGCAGCAGGAACCTGTGTTGGACACGGAGTTCACGCAGACTTTGCAGGACATGATCGCCGATCTCACGGGTGAGCCGCAGCCGATCGAAGTCAAGCTGTTCTCGCAGGATCCGGCGCTGCTGGCGCAGTGGGCGCCCAAGGTGGGCGACGCGATTGCCGAAGTCAAAGACAAAGACGGCAAGACGATCAGCGGAATCCAGGGCGTCGTCGATGTGTTGAATGGTATCGACGACACCATTAGCGGTCCGGCTGTCATGTTTCAGATTAATCCTTCGGTCGCTGCCCGCGCTGGATTCACTCCGGAAGAAGTTGCCACCACCACTGCCGCCATGGTTGAGGGCGAACCGTCTCCGATTCCCGTGGTCACCAATGATCGCGCCTACACCCTCCGCGTCCGTTTCCCCGCCACCAGCCGCACTTCCGTCGAAGCCCTGAGCAATACTCTGCTCACCAGCAGTAGCGGAAGAACCGCCACGCTCGGCGCTCTCGCTACTGTGACTACGATTCCTGGACAGACCGAAATCCGTCGCGATAACTTGCAGCGTCAAGTCACCGTCTCCGGACGCCTGGAGAACACGGACCTGGGCACCGCCATGGCCAAAGTCCAACGCGCCGTCGCCGCCCTGCATCTGCCGCCGTCCATCCGCGTAGAGTATGCCGGCACCTACAAAGAACAGCAACGCTCTTTCCGCGACCTGGTTCTCGTGCTCGTCCTCGCCATCGTCATGGTCTTCTGCGTCTTGCTGTTCGAGTTCGGGACCTTCGCCGCTCCCATTGCCATCCTGTCCTCAGCTCTGCTTTCCACCTCGGGCGTCATCCTTGCCTTGCTGATTACCCACACGAGCTTCAATATTTCCTCTTTCATGGGAATGATCATGGTGATCGGCATCGTGGCCAAGAATGGAATCCTGTTGCTGGATGCCGATCAGAAGTTCCGCGACCTGGGCTTCTCGGCGGAAAAGGCAATATTGCAGTCGAGCCGAAGAAGACTGCGGCCGATCGTTATGACAGCGCTGGCAACGCTGGCCGGAATGTTGCCGCTATCCTTTGCCATCGGCGCTGGTTCGCAAATGTTGCAGCCCCTGGCCATTGCCGTGATCGGAGGAGTCGTAGTTTCCATGGTCCTTTCGCTCATCATCACCCCCGCCGTACATTTCTTTGTGACGGGCGGCGTGGGAAACAGCGCCTCTGCGAGCGATTCGCAGATCGGCCAATAATGCGTCAAGAAACCAGTCCAGATGGCCAAAACGCCCGCTGGCATTTCCGGAGGCTTATGAAAACAAAATTCGCAAACCCGATTCTGTGCCTGACCCTTCTCCTTGCCGCGCTCAGCGCCTGCCTTCTTGTGGCTGGACCTGCGGCGGCCGAATCCGCACCGGGCTACGGCGTCGTCCGCACCATGCTTCTAGGCGGCGACGGCGGATGGGACTACATCTTCGTTGACTCGGGTGCACGCCGCGCCTATATTGCCCGCGCAACGCGTTTCATGGTGGTTGACCTCGAGTCCGGCAAACTGGCTGGTGAAATTTCGGATACACTCGGCGCCCACGGTGTGGCGCTCGTCCCCGCTCTCGGCGTCGGCTTTACCAGTAACGGCCGCGAAGACACGTCCAGTGTGTTTGATCTGAAGACGCTGAAGGTCTCAGAAAAAATAAAGACCGCCGAAGGTCCGGACGCAATCGTTTACGACGCTGCCTCCGGGAATGTATTCACCATGAACGGCCGCGGCAAGAACGCTTCCGTGATCGACCCGAAGACACGCAAAGTTGTCGCGACCATTCCCCTCAGTGGCAAACCCGAAACTCCCGTACCTGATGGAAATGGCCGCATGTACATCAACATCGAAGACAAGAACACCATCGCGGTCGTCGATACCAAGGCGAACAAGGTTGTCACCGAGTGGCCGCTCGCCGGATGCGACGAGCCCAGCGGCCTGGATATGGATCACGACGATGGCACATTGTTCGTTGCCTGCGGCAACAAAGTCATGGTGATCGTCGATTCGAAAACAGGCAAACTGATCGCCACTATTCCTACCGGTGACGGCAGCGATGGCCTGGCCTACGATCCCAAAGCCAAGATTGCAGTGACTTCCAACGGCGAAGGCAACATGACCTTCGTCGGCAAACGCGACGGAAAATATGTGCTGTTAGAGAACGTTCCGACCAAGAAAGGCGCGCGCACTATCGGGTTTGACGCCACCACCAGCCAGTTCCTGACGGTGAGCGCCGATTTCGGCCCAGCGCAGAAACCAAGTCCTGACAATCCGCGAGGCCGCCCCGCGCCGTTGCCGAATTCGTTCGAGGTGATAGTGGTCGGAAAAAAGTAGGGTGGAGGCCGGAGCACTTCTACTCCGGCCTTTGCATTACACTTGTGGGCTCGGGATAGCTGGTCGGGAGTACGCGGCACGGAATCTCCGCGTCGATCTTTCTTTCCTGCACATCGCTACTGCGCAAGAGGAGAAAAGTTGAGTCCCCCACCGGCCACAGAGTCCGCCAGCGCGCCGAACAAAGACGGCCACGGTCCGGCCGTATTCGCCGGTTTCCTCGGCTGGACGCTCGATGCCTTCGACTTCTTCCTGGTCGTCCTCTCGCTGACGGCCATCGCTAAGGAGTTTCACCGCTCCGACGCGGAGATTGCTTTCTCCATCACCCTTACTCTCGCGTTCCGTCCCGTGGGCGCGTTCATCTTCGGGCTGATGGCCGACCGCTATGGGCGCCGCATCCCCTTGATGATCGACCTCGTCTTCTACTCCGTGGTCGAAGTACTCACCGGGTTCGCGCACAGTTTCACTACCTTCCTGGTACTTCGCGCCTTGTTCGGCATCGGCATGGGCGGAGAGTGGGGCGTGGGCGCCTCTCTTGCTATGGAAAAAGTTCCGCCCAAACTGCGCGGCTTCCTTTCCGGGATGCTGCAGCAGGGATACGCTCTCGGCTACCTTCTGGCGGCGGTCTGTTTCTACTTTGTCTTCCCGCGCTGGGGCTGGCGTCCGATGTTCTTTATCGGAGGATTGCCCGCCCTGCTGGGCATCTTCGTTCGCTTCAAAGTGAAAGAGTCGGAGGTGTGGAAGCAAACTCGGCAATCGAGCTGGAGCAATCTCGGCCGAGAGATCCTTTCGCACTGGAAGTTGTTTCTCTATTTGACCCTGCTAATGATGATGATGAACTTCACCTCGCACGGCACGCAGGATATGTTTCCGACCTTCCTGCAGCGTCAATGGGGAATGAGGCCGACTCAGGTTGCGGTAGTTACTTCGATCTCCATGGTGGGAGCGATTCTCGGTGGCCTGCTGGTGGGCTTGCTCTCCGACCGCTTCGGACGCCGCAAGGCCATGGTCGCCTCACTCGTGTGCGCGGTCGCATTGGTCCCTCTGTGGGCCTACGCGCCGTCTCTGACCTTGCTGGTCGTCGGAGCCTTCTTGATCCAGTTCATGGTGCAGGGAGCGTGGGGCATCATTCCGGCGCACCTCTCGGAACTATCGCCCGATTCGGTTCGCGGATTCCTTCCCGGATTCGCATACCAGTGCGGCGTGCTTCTGGCGGGCTCAGTCGCCTACATCGAGGCGATTCTCGCTCAGCACATGAGCTACGCCAACGCCATGGCCCTGACCGCGTTTGTGGTGTTCACGCTGGCGGCAGTAGTAGTGGCTCTCGGACGCGAGAAGAAAGGCATTCAGTTCGGTTCGTAGCACGGGCGGTTGCAGACCCTTGCGGGGAGATAACCTTGCTCTTCGACTAGAACTTACCAAGGTCAAAAATTCTACGGCTAATCTTTTGCTTCGCAACAGGCAAAAATTGTTTCCTGTGGTAGGTTAAGGGTCGCAGGCGTCCAATTTGAGAACCGGAGATTCCCGTTGAGCATCCCGCGCATCACGGTTGTCGGAAGTTATGCGACCGGCCTGACCATGAAAGTGAAGCGTCTGCCCAGCACGGGCGAGACCGTTTTGGCGTCGGGTTACCGCGTGGACTACGGCGGCAAGGGCTCCAATCAGGCGGTGGGTTGTGCGAGGCTGGGCGCGGAAGTCGCCTTCGTCGCTCGAATCGGGAAGGACGCATTCGGCGAAATGGCGCTCCGCCTTTATCGCGAAGAGGGAATTGACATCGCCTTCGTACAACAGACCGCTGAGCATCCCACCGGAGTAGGTTTTATCCTGGTGGAGGCCGATACGGGAAACAATTGCATCGCGTTGGATCCCGGAGCGAACGAGCTTCTGTCGGCTGCCGACATTGCTCAATGCGACCCCGCATTGAAAACAGCGGCAGTGGTGCTGACGCAGCTGGAAATTCCCGTGGCGGCTGCCGAGGCGGCTCTTTCCCGCGGACGAGCACAGGGTGCAACCACGATTCTGAATCCTGCGCCGGTCCGGCCACTCCCTGCTTCCGTGTTGCAGTTGGTGGACGTGCTCACTCCGAACCAAACCGAAGCCAAGGTGCTCACCGGACGCAGTCCCGATGCGGTCGTGGATCCAGAAAAAGTAGCGCGTGACCTGATTCTTGCGGGCGTCAAGCAGGTCGTCATGACACTGGGTGAGGAGGGCGCGCTCATTGTGACGGCATCGTCCTCCCGTTACGTCCCCGCGATGAAAATGTCCGCAGTCGATACCACGGGCGCGGGCGACGCCTTCAACGCCGGTCTGGCAACGGCCCTTGCCTCCGGTGAAAGCCTCGACTCGGCGGTCGAGTTTGCCGTGGTCATTGGGGGTTTGGCAGTTACGAAAGAAGGAGTCATTCCCTCCCTGCCGAAGCGCGAAGATGTGGCGCAGTTCTACCGGCAGTGCAGCCTGAAGCCTCCGGATTGGCTGCTCGCCAGTGGCGGCGCCCAGTGACCGCACGAAGGGGACAGAAGCGATCATCATGAGCGAATCCAAGAACACTTCTGACACCGCGCAGGCCGAGGCGTTGCGCCTCGCGAGCCGCATTCAATCCACGATCATTTCAAATACTCTGACGCGCGCCCGCTGGGAAGAGCACGTTGCGGAGTGCGTCAAATACCATTTCCAGGCAGCCATGATTCCTCCGGCCTGGGTGAAGAAGACTGCCGAAGCTCTTCGCGGAACCGGAATCAGAACGGCATCATTCGTCGATTTTCCCTACGGGACGATGACCAGCGCAGGCAAGGCTTACGAAACCGGGCAACTGGTCGAGGCTGGCGCCGAGGAAGTGGATCTCATGCCGAATGTCGGGTTCCTTCTCTCCGGCATGGAGCGAGAATACGCGGACGATATCCGCGGAGTGGTGAAAGCCGCCGGCAATGTTCCCGTAAAAATCATGCTTGAACTTCCGCTCTTGAATGCGCAACAAAAGGAGCGCGCGGTAAAAATCAGTGTCGATGCCGGTGTGTCGTACCTGAAGAACGCCAGTGGTGGCGCGGTCGGAATCGCGACGCCCGAGCAGATTGCTTTTCTTCGCCGTCTTGCCCCGCCCCACGTTCACGTCAAAGCTTCTGGTGGAATCAAGACGGCACAGCAGGTGCGCGACCTCGTGCAGGCCGGCGCGGATGTGGTGGGAACCAGTTCCGGCGCTCAAATCATGGCGGAACTGCTGGGAGGAGGATCGTTGGCCACGAAACGTGATCCTTCGCAATATTAATGATCTCTGAAGTGCGCGGCTGGCGTTGCTTCCCGGCGCGATCTTGAACGTAAGAGACACCTATGACTTTGGTCGCAGGCTTTCTGCTCGTGCTGCTGGCGGGTTTGCTCCAGGGAACCTTCGTGCTTCCCATGACGCTGGTCAGGAAATGGTCGTGGGAGCACACTTGGGCAACGTTTTCGCTGCTCGGCATGTTCGTCTTCAACTGGATCATCACCCTCCTGTTGGTGCCGCAGATATTCAAAGTCTATGCGGCGTCGTCCTCGCGAGACTTGTTCATCCTCGCCCTCTTTGGCGTGGGCTGGGGAATCGGCGCCGTGCTCTTTGGACTGGGAATGGACAAACTAGGCATGGCTCTCGGCTATCCGATCATCATGGGCCTGATCGCGAGCCTCGGCGCTTTGATCCCGCTCCTCATCTTCTTCCCGGAGGCAATTCTCACCTCGAAAGGGCTGGTGCTTCTCGCGGGCACGGCCGTGGTGATTGTCGGCATTGTGTTGTGCTCAATGGCCGGTGCCCGCCGAGACCCGTCAGAGAACAAATCCCAGTCAGGCCGGTCGAATGTTTTCAGCACCGGGCTCATCATTGCCGTGCTGGCCGGAATACTCTCCTGCCTGCCAAACGTCGGGATGGCTTTCGGCAAAAACTTGACCCAAGCTGCCGAGGCGCTAGGGGTCTCGCAGTCCTCTTCCGGCAATACCGTGTGGGCACTTCTGTTCACGATGGGCTGTATTGCTAATCTCGCATATTGCCTTTACCTGATGATCAACAAGAAAACGCTGAGCCAGTACTGGGGTCAGGAGACTCCGCGCAATCTAGGCCTGAGCGCAGTCATGGCTCTAATGTGGATTGGAAGCTTCTATCTCTACGGCGCCGGCGCTGCCAGGCTTGGCCACTGGGGAGTGGTCGCTGGCTGGCCGCTGTTCATTTCACTTTCCATCGTCACCGGAAATCTTTGGGGATTATGGAGAGGCGAGTGGCAGGGAGCCGCCGTCTCAGCCCGTCGCCTGCTCAATTTTGGATTGCTGGTGCTGATCGCCGCAGTGATCATCGTTGCCCTCAGCAATTCGGTAGCGTGAAGACGACTTTGGGGATACACCCTATTCGCAGGAATCGCGGTTCTTGTGCGCTCGCTTCCGATGTTATCTTTATCAAGGTACCGAATCGCCCAAAACCACCTTCATGGAAGTTCTCAAGAGACTTTTTGAGCAGCATTTCCACGCGCCGGTCGAGCGCGTGGAGCCGCTGCAGGGCCAGCTAGGCGGGTCGGGCCGCAAAATCATCCGCCTTTCCAGCGAAAGACTCAGCGCGATTGGCATCCTGTACAACGTGCGCGAGGAGAATGTCGCCTTCCTCGAATTTTCACGTCACTTTCGCCGCCACGGTCTGCCCGTGCCCGAAATCTATGCCGAAGACTTGAACCAAGGCGCGTATCTGGAACAGGACTTTGGCAACACCACGCTCTTTGAGTTTCTTTCCGACCATCGCAACGGCGCAACCATCGCTCCCGAGGCCGTCGCGGCGTATCGCGACGTTGTCGCGGTCCTGCCACGCTTTCAGGTCGAAGCGGGCCGCGACCTGAACTACAAGGTGTGCTATCCACGAAGCAGCTTCGATCGCCAGTCCATCGCGTGGGATCTGAATTATTTCAAATACTACTTTCTCCGGCTGGCAGGAATTCCCTTCAACGAGCAGGCGCTGGAAACGGATTTCAGCCGCCTGACAAAATTCCTCCTAAGCGCCAGCCGCGACTATTTTCTCTATCGCGATTTCCAGTCTCGTAACATCATGTTGCGCGATGGCCGTCCGTTTTTCCTCGACTACCAGGGCGGACGCAAAGGCGCGCTGCAATACGATATCGCCTCGCTTCTGTATGACGCCAAGGCCGACCTGCCGCCGGATCTGCGCCAGCAACTGCTCGATCATTATCTCGACAGCCTCGCCGGTTTCCTTGATCCCGATCGCCCCGCATTCATGCAGTATTACTACGCCTATGTTTATGTCCGCATCATGCAGGCGCTCGGAGCGTATGGCTTTCGCGGCTTTTACGAACGCAAAGAGCATTTCCTGCAAAGCGTGCCCTACGCGCTGAAAAACATCCGTTGGCTGCTGCACAACGTGGAGTTGCCCATCGCACTCCCCACACTGATGGAGGCCTTCAAAAGCATGGTGGCCTCGGATAAGTTGCAGGGCCTGACGATGGAAGCGGGAAAAGCGGAAAAGTTGAGAGTGCGGATTTTCAGTTTTTCTTTTCACCGCGGTCTGCCGCAAGACGATACGGGCAATGGCGGCGGATTCGTTTTCGATGGCCGGAGCCTCCCGAACCCCGGTCGCGAAGAGCGCTTCAAGACCCTCACCGGCAATGACGCCCCGGTTGCCGAGTACCTCGATCAGCAGGAAAGCGTGCACCAGTTTCTCGCCAGCGCCACGTCTCTGGTGGACGCCAGCGTAAGCACCTATCAGCGCCGCGGCTTCCGGCACTTGATGGTGTCATTTGGTTGCACCGGCGGCCAGCATCGCTCGGTGTACCTGGCAGAGCAGTTGGCAAAACACCTGCGTGCCAAGGATGGAGTGGAAGTAGTGGTACATCATCGCGAGCAGGAGCAACTGAATCCATGAAAGCGATGGTCCTGGCCGCCGGCCTGGGTACGCGCCTGCGTCCACTCACCGACGATCGTCCCAAAGCGCTGGTCGAAATCAACGGCCGCACACTGTTGGAAATCACGCTGTCCCGCCTGCGCAGCTTCGGAGTTCGCGAGGTGGTCATCAACGTTTTTCACTTCGCGGACATGATTCAGGAGTACTTGAAAGCGAACGACAATTTTGGCATGCGCATTGAAATTTCGCGCGAGGAAGTTTTGCTCGACACCGGCGGCGGCCTGAAAAAGGCAGCTTACTTTTTCGAGAATTCCGACTGCGCAGAAGAGCCCTTCATTGTGCACAACGTCGATGTCCTCAGCACGATCGACCTGCGGCGCATGATGCAATTTCACGCCGAAAATCACGCTCTTGCTACGTTGGCGGTGCAGGACCGAAAGACCTCCCGCTACCTGTTGTTCGACGACCAGCTCCAGCTTTGCGGACGTCGCGCCGGGAACGATCACGAGCCGGAACTCGTTCGACCTGCCCAGCAACTACAACCGCTGGCCTTTTCCGGCATCCACGTGATCTCGCCCCGTCTTCTTGGGATGATGAGTGAAGGCGGCGCGTTCTCCATCATCACCTCCTATTTGCGTCTGGCCGCCCAAGGAGAGAAAATCCTCGCCTTCCGCGCCGATGAATACTACTGGCGCGATCTAGGCAAGCCAGAGAACATCGCCCAAGCCGCTCAGGACCTGAAGCAAAAAGGTATCGAGCAGTAGATCAAGGTGTTGCAACTGATTTTGGGTGGCGCAGCGGTTCACCGCTGCGATAACTCCCTTCTTTTCGGAGGCGGCTTCAGCCGCTGAGGTAACGCTTCGACGGACGCCGAGTCATGGCTGTACGCTACCACCTGATACTCTGGAGACATCCACATTTCCGGAGACCGCAATCATTGCCGCCCATCGTAAACGCGAAAGAAATCACCAAATCATTTGGCGCCAACCCGCTCTTCCAGAACGTTTCCTTCACCATTTCTGTAGGAGACCGCATCGGCCTGATTGGCCCGAACGGCTCCGGCAAATCGACGCTGCTACGAATTCTGGCGGGCCAGGTTGACACCGATGGCGGGGAAGTCTCGTTCCGCAAACGCACCCGCCTCGCCTGTATCGAGCAGGACTCGCGATTCGATCCAGGAAGCACGGTGCGTTCCGTGATCGAAGGCGCGCTCGATCGCTCCGGCGTCTCTGGCTCCGAGCGCGGCGCCCGTTTTGCCGAGACCCTCGGCCGTGCCGGCTTTGAAGACCTTGATGCGCCAGCGACAGAGTTGTCCGGCGGCTGGCAGAAGCGCTTGGCAATCGTTGAAGCCCTGGTGCAGCATCCCGACATTCTCCTGCTTGACGAGCCCACCAACCATCTCGATCTCCCGGGAATCACGTGGCTCGAAGACCTGCTTGAGGGAGCGGCCTTCGCCAGCGTCATCGTGAGCCATGATCGCTACTTTCTGGAAAACATCACCACCGACATGGTCGAGCTGAATCGCATTTATCCCGACGGTTCGCTCCGCGTCCACGGCAACTACAGCACCTTTCTGGAGAAGAAAGAAGAGTTTCTGCACGCGCAGTCCAAGCGTCAGGAAGCGCTCGAAAATCTGGTCCACGGAGAAATCGAGTGGCTCCGCCGCGGAGCGAAAGCCCGCACCCGTAAATCGAAAGCGCGCATCAGCAAGGCGGGCGAGCTCATGGGAGAGCTCGCCGACTTGAATCAAAGAACTCGAAGCACGACCGCGCAGATCGATTTTTCGGCCACCGACCGCAAAACCAAGCGGCTGATCGAACTGCAGGACGTCACCTGCACTATGGGGTCACGCGCGCTATTTGAAGGCCTCAACTTCATTCTGACGGCCGGAATGCGCGTGGGCCTGGTGGGCCCGAATGGCAGCGGCAAGACGACCCTGCTCCGCTTGTTGCAGGGAGATCTCGCTCCGACCGGTGGCGAGATTCGCCGCGCCGATTGGTTGCGTATCGTGTACTTCGATCAGACCCGCACTCTCAATCCCGACGTAACTCTGCGCCGCGCGCTCGCCCCTGACGGCGATTCCGTCGTCTATCGCGATCGAGTAATTCACGTCGCCGGATGGGCGGCAAGATTCCTGTTTACCGGCGAGCAACTCAGCCAGCCCGTTGGCCGCCTTTCCGGAGGCGAACGTGCCCGCGTCCTGATCGCGCAGCTCATGCTCCAGCCCGCCGACATTCTTCTGCTCGACGAGCCCACCAACGATCTCGACATCCCAACCCTGGAAATTCTGGAAGAAAGCCTGATCGATTTCCCCGGCTCGCTCGTGCTGGTGACGCATGACCGCTATATGCTTGACCGCGTCTCCACCATCGTCCTGGGATTGAACGGAAAAGGCGGCGCCGACACCTTCGCCGACTACGGCCAGTGGGAGCAATGGCAAGCGCAGCGCTCAAAGTCAGACGCGACAGCAACGGTGGCGAATTCGCAGATGTCGGCTAGCTCTTCCCAGGCAACGCCAACGAAAAAGAAGCTTTCCTATCTGGAAGCGCGGGAATACGCCACCATCGAACAGAGAGTCGAAGAAGCTGAGCAGTTAGTGCACTCCAAACGTGCGGAGCTCGAAGACCCAGCCAACGCCACGGATGCTCCCCGTCTTGTCTCGGCGCAAGCCGCGCTAGATGCGGCCCAGCAAGCCCTAGACGGCCTCTACACTCGCTGGGCTGAACTGGAAAAAAAGAACGGCTAAGCGCATCCAGCCACTCCTTAGTGTTTGTCACCCTGAGCGGAGCAGCCCGCCTCGCGAAGCGAGATGAACTGCGGAGTCGAAGGGCCTCTGCACCCCAATCATCTCTTCCGCCGCAAGGCATTCTCACGACACCCTCGACGCTCGCTCAGCCCCACGCCAGGAAAAAGCACAACTCGTGAGGGAATTGCCCGAGCAACGTCGCTCTTAGAAGTGGGAACGGCTGTGAAACGCGTCAGCGCACAGTGCGCCACCCAGGTAGACATCCCGTTCTGGCCGCAGCCAGCAGATTCAACAATAAGGAGACTTCTGTGAAAAAGACTGGTCTTTCTCTCTTGCTCACACTGGTATGCTTCACCGTGCTCGCTTCCTCGGTTGTTTGGGCAGCGTCAAAACCATCCATTACCAGCGCGGTTGCTGACTTCCAGACCAACCAGATCACGATCACCGGCGCGAATTTTGGAACTGCTCCGCCCTATGTCACCATAGACAAACTGGCGGCTACCGTCGTGACCTACACACCAACGACAGTCGTTGCTGACCTTCCCAACGGCATCGCACCGGGCGCTTACTTGTTGAGCCTGACCAATAAGGTAAACAACCTTGTGGCTACGTTTGATGTCACGCTGGGAACGACCGGGCCTCAGGGACCTCAAGGGCAACCCGGACCGCAGGGGGCCACGGGAGCAACGGGACCGCAAGGTCCGCAGGGGCCACAAGGCGCGCCCGGCATGGGCGTTGTCAATACTCCTCTGCAAATCTATACGCTAGCTCCGTTACAGCAGCAAATTCTGTACTCCACCTGTTTTGCTTATCCTAACGGCGTTCCGATTGGGGGCTCCTGCGGCAGCGCGGAGTATTATCCTTCCGCCTCAGCGGTCATCGTGGACGGGTCTGGGTTGAGCGGCTACGGAGATAGCTGGGTCTGCAAAGTGCTGAACACCGATCCTTTCAGCTCTCACGATGTTGCCTACGGCGCCCTTTGCGCCTATTCCACGAATTCGCCGGTGGCCAAGGGTGCGAAAGACAAGCCGTTGCCCCACGCAGGCTCGGTCCGCCTTCCTAACCCGAAAGCGATCGAATAAGCTGTCGTCGTTTTTGCAAGGCTTCTCCAACCTCGTTCCCTTCGGGGGAGGGGGGAGGGGTTGGAGATTTGTTTCGAAAACTACCTTCTCCAGGAATGTCCCGATCAACAAAACGCCCTCCTATCCTTAGTTTCCGGACAGGAGGGCGCACGTTGAAGCCTTCACTCCAAATTACAGATGATGCGGCTTCCTCGTTTCTTGACCTGGTTTCGGGTTCGGCCTCGCCTGTGGACCCAGCGGCTGGCCAACCTTGGCCCTCTGTAATTGCGGCTGTTTCAGCTTCGTTCCCTGGATGTGGTCGAACGGCACCGTCTCCGCGAACGTCGGCAGGTTATGCACGCGCACCTGCGTGACGGCCTCGAATCCGGAGGCCAGCTTGATGAGCGTAGGCTCGCTGAACGCCGTTCCGAAGAAGCTCACGCCCATGGGCACGCCGAACGCCATCCCTGCCGGCACCTGCACGATGGGATAACCCTCCGGTGCTGCCAGCCCCGAAGTGCCGTAAATGAAGTGATCGCCGTAGAGCAGGTCGGTTGCCCAGGCAGGATTGTCAGTAGCGCTGACCACCGCGTCGAGATGGAATTGGCTCAGCGCCGCATCGATGCCGTTGACCCCGAAGGCCTGGTCGGCAGCGAGCGCCTGGTTGTAAGTCATCCCGCCAAAGGCCGGCTGCGGATCGTCGGGTCCCGTCGGCATCGTAGCGATGAGGTCCCAAATGTCCTGATTGAAGTACGGCATCTCCTGATCCGCGTGAGCGTTGTTGAAGTTGATGGCGTCGTTCAAGGTCTTGCCCGCCATCGGTACTCCAGCGCGCGTGGCAAAGTAAGCCTGAACGTCATTCCTGAAATCGAAGCACAGTATCAGGAACTCCCCCGGGCCGCTGCCGCCGTTCGGAAACGTAAAGCCCGCTGCGTCGAGGTCGATGATTGTGGCTCCCGCGTTCTGCATCGCGGTGATCGCCGCCTCGAATTGTTCCAGCACCAGCGGCGGCGTCGTCACGTTTGTGAATCCGTCGAGTCCCACCCGGGTCACGCCAAGGACCGCGCCCTGCAGCCCGTTCGGGTTTAGAAACTGCGTGTAATCGGTGGGGATGTTTGTGGGTCGCGGGAACCGGCCCTGCCATCCCAACGGAACGCTGCCGGTCGCCGGATCGCGACCGTCGAAGGTACGGCTCTGCACCACGCCCAGGGCTATGGTTGTATCTGCTACGGTGCGTCCATGCGGACCAAACGTGTCCTGTGTGTGGGAGATCGGCACAATGCCCGCGCGGCTGGTTAGACCCACCGTCGGTTTTAGGCCGACCACGCCACTAGCATTGGCTGGACACACGATGCTGCCGTCCGTCTCTGTACCAAACGATACGGTGGAGAAATTCGACGACGCCGCAGCAGCTGAACCGGAACTGGATCCGCAGGGATTGCGATCGATGCCATAGGGATTGTTCGTCTGCCCGCCCACACCCGACCATCCACTAACCGATTCGAAGGAGCGGAAGTTCGCCCATTCCGACAAGTTCGTCTTTCCCAGGATCACCGCGCCGCCATTGCGCAGGTTCTGGGCGACCGTGGAGTCGACCAGCGCCGGTTTACCTTTCAGCGCGAACGATCCAGCCGTGGTCTGCATCTTGTCGCCGGTGTCCACATTGGCCTTGAGCAGCACCGGGATCCCGTGCATCGGCCCGAGCACGATGCCGTGCCGACGCAGTTTGTCGGCATTACGAGCCATATCGAGCGCGTCGGGGTTTAGTTCGATCACCGCGTTGACACCAGGTCCGTTCTGGTCAATCGCGAGGATGCGGTTAATGTATTCGTTGGTTAATGCTACTGAGGTGAGCGTGCCCGCGGCCATCGCCGCCTCCAGTTGGGCTACCGTCCATTCGTTGTGCGCTTTGGGAAAGTCTTTTGATTCGATGTTTCGCGAAGCATCATCTGCTGCCGCCAGAGGAAGCGCCAGCAAAGCTGCAAGAAGGAGCGTGCGTACGGCTGGGATGATCATATTGTTCCTCCTGGGAAACTTGGTGGGAAATGCGATGCCGGGAATCCTGCTACCGGGGAAACAGATTGTCAAGAGATTCCTGCCCACGATTGCCGGCGCGTAGGCACGAAGCCCGGTGCCCCGCTTGGGGCCCAGCCATTCTGCCGCACAGGCGAGGAATCGAATGTAAATTTCTTGTCAACTCTCGAATGGAAGAGGGCGAGCGACTGCGCGCAGAACAGTAGCGATTGGAAAAGCCAGCCCCCCCTGCAACGGCTCCAGGACACAGTGAAAACCTGTGTGACGTCAACGGAACGGAGGTAGAAGAAGAGGTCGCCGCAAGGATTTGATCCAGTCAGTTCGTGCAGCGGCGATATGTCAACACTTACCCTTTCAAGGGGGAAAACCAAAACCGCAATCTGCCGGGATTGTCTCCGAGTTGCCACCTTGCGCTCAGCGGATGGTGGGTATCTCGTTAGCCAGACGGCTGGCGCGGCCCGTCCAAGTTCATCTTTCGGAGGAGGGCAGCGAACCGCGGGTCGTTGCGGACCGGATCAAGGAACGGGTAGCTCTTGATGGGAATAATGATCGGATCGCGATCGTCAATCGCCCGCTCCATCCAGGTAAAGGCCTGGTCGATTTCCCCGAGGCCGAGGTGAATCCAAGCGAAGCTCGTCGGCAGCACGTACATCTGGGTCGCGGCCGCATGAAGACCTGCGAGCACCTCTCGCGCCCCGAAGGTATCTCCACTCCTGGCTAGCGTCATGCCCAGCCAACCAAGAACCAGGGGCGCGTTGCCCGAAAGAATGGCCGCTTTCCGCAGTTCAGAGATAGCCTCATCAAACAAGCCCTGTTCGCAACGAATCTGCCCCGTTTCAAAGTAGGTGAGGAAATAGGCGGGATCAAGTTTCATCATCAGCTGGCATTGCTCCAGGGCCCGCCCGTATTGGCGCCCGAGATACAGCGTTTCCCCCAGCCATGCCCGCATGAACAAGGACAGGGGATCGGATTCCAGAGCACGGTCGATCTCGGCCACGGCTTCCTTGATGCGGCCCAGCGGCATCAGCCCACTCCCCGCATAGCGGAACCGGACGACCGGTGACATCGGATCCAGTTCCAGCGCCAGCGCCATTTCCCGCTGGACCTCAGGCCAGTTGTAGTCCAGTTCCTTGCGAAACATGCCGAGCAGGGCGTGCGTTTGGGCAAGCGTGTCGTCGATTTCAAGGGCCCGCAACGCGGAGAAGACGCCGGCGGAAAACGCCTCCTTCGGCTGCGCGAACCCGAGGAAGCCGATCCACCAGTACGCTTCGGCCAGTGCATCGTGGGCAAGCGCAAACTTGGGGTCGCGGGCCACCGCTTCCTCACAGAACTGTTTGCCCTTCGCAATTCCCTCCGGCGTCCACTTGTAAAAATGGTAGCGGCCCCGAATGTACGCGTCATAGGCCGTCAAATCTTCGGTCGGCTTCTTCGCCGCGTGGTCGCCGGCCGATCCAGCGCGATTCTTACCTTTCAGGGGAGCGATGTCGATGCGTGCGGCGATGGCCTGTGCGATGGAGTTCTGGACGCCGAAAAGATCGTGCAGCTCGGCATTGTACTTCCTGGCAAACAGGTGGGTCTGATCGCTGACCTCAATGAGCTGCACGTTGATGCCAACCTGACCATTGTCGCGATGGACGCCGCCTTCCACCACGTAATCCACGTTCAATTCGCGGCCGATCCGAGACACATCCTTCGGGCTCCCCTTGTAGTGCATCGCCGTAGTGCGGGCAATCACGGCGAGTTGCTCGGGCGCCACGCTGGCCAGTCCGGTGATGATTTCGTCCGTCATGGCGTCGCTGAAGTACTCCTGAGCAGGATCGCCGCTCAAGTTGAGGAATGGAAGCACCACCAGCCGGGCCCGCTGCCCCGTTCGCTTTTCCGGTGTCCGAGGAAGTTCGGAAACACTTACCAGGAAGCGGTAGCCGCGCTTCGGCAGCGTCTCGATAAAGCGCGGATGATCGGCGGAGTCGCCCAGCGCTTCGCGCAATCTGGCAATCGCCGTGTTCAGGTTATTGTCGAAGTCGACAAACACCTCTTCCCGCCAGAGCTGGCGGCACAAATCTTCCCGCGTGACCACTTCTCCTGGGTGTTCGAGTAGTGCGGTCAATACCTGGAACGATTTGTCACGGAGGCTGATCTTTGTCCCGTGTTTGTAGAGTTGGCCGGCGGGCAGGTCAACTTCGTAGCAGTCGAAGCGGACGGTGTTAGGCATGTCCGGCTCCTGCGGGCGTTATCAAGAGCAGGCTACACCCGTCCCAACCCAGGGTCAATGACCAGTAACTCTACTCGTCCTCAGCAGCCTGCGCGGTAGGCAAAAGTTAAGGACGAATCAAGCGCCCGTCTATTTCCATATCCCCGCCGCGCGCCCAGAATCGTCGGCGGGAGGTAGCGTATGCGCAACAAGATCACAATTGCCGCGATGGTTGGCCTGTTTCTCGTCTGCTTTGTTGCTGTTCCTGCTCTTTACGCCAAGGAAAAATGCAGCTTGCGGACCCTGGCAGGCACTTATGCGATCTATGAGAAGGGCTCCAGTTCAATCCTGGACCCGAATCCGAATCCGTCTCTCTTCCCGTTCTATTCGGGAATCACCGCGCCTTTTGTCAACGTAGCCGAAATCACCTTCTCGCCGTATGGAGTCGGCGAGGGCTTTTACTGGATCCGGATCGGAGCCCTGAACGGCGGCCTTGACCCCATTCCGGTCCATGTCACAGTCACCGAGATGAACCCGGACTGCACCGGCAAGCTGCAATACTCGGTCAACTTGCCCGGCATCTCGGCGACCATCGAGGAACGCATCATCGTCTTCGACGAGGGTCGCGAGTTCCGCTCCGTGCCCACTTCCATCCACGGTGGCATCGACACCCTGGCGTGGACCGGTACCGGGCAACGCATCAGCAAATCGAGCAAGCCGGTTCGCTCCTGCGGATCGCACACCGCTCATGGGACCTACCTGCTTACTGCGGAAAACCTCGTTGCGGCTGACACACACACGGCCGTCGCCGACACACTGTTCATACGCGAAGACGTTTCAATGACCGGCGACTATACAGGTACGCTGTACGAGAAGATCGGGACCGTGTCCGTCGAAACACCGGCGTTGGGAACGATCACCGTCAATCCCGATTGTTCGTTCACCAGTACCCTCAAGGTACCCGAGTTCTTCTCCGGCGCGATTGTCTTAAAGGGTGTCTTCTTCAACGAAGGCAAGGAATACTACGCGATGGCGATCGACGAAGGGATTCCGTATTCCTTCGCCTATGGCAAACGCATCGGCCAGATGCCAGATCCGCGCGACTGAAGATGCGGACTTGGCAAGAACCACAAAGAGCGGGAAGGTCTTCCCGCTCTTTGCATTCGAGACCGAGGTCAAGCGGCTTGTGGGATCATTGCGCTTGACCGGTAGCGAATTGAGACTTTGCAGCGGTTAGTTGAGGCAAACCGGGTTTGCACCAACTATCCGAATGGCCATTCACGAGACGAGTCGTTGATTCCTACGCCTTCACAAAATCAATAAACCCTCGCTGCACGTCCGTCCGCGTCAGCTTTGCGCGCACTTTGTCGCCCACGTGCAACCCCTGCGCTCCCTGTGCCAGCAATCCTTCGATGTGCGGCTTCATCACCCGAACAAACGTCCCCTTCGGAGTCACTCCAGTGACGATGGCGTCGAACGTCTCGCCTACCCGATGACTCATAGCCACGGCGGCCAGCCGCTTCGACATTTCCCGCTCCACTTTGCGCGCCGCATCTTCTTTCTGCGTGCAGTTCGCGGCAATGCCGGTGAGTTCGTCGTCGGAATACGGCCCGGGCTTGCCGTCGAGCAACGCCTTGATCAGTCGTTGCGTGACCACGTCGGCAAAGCGCCGGTTAGGCGCGGTCGAGTGCGTGTAATCCTGCACGGCCAGCCCAAAGTGTCCCTGCTCCGGATCACCCGGACACTCCAGCACATATTCGCCCGGTCCTATTAGCTTGATGACCGCCAGCGACAGGTCGGCAAAGTGATCGGGGTCAGCGGCCTTGCGCTTCAGCAGAAAATCGTTGAGCGCCTTGGAATCAGCCTGTGCGGGCAGCGTTTCACCGTGCGCCGCCGCGATCCGCACAATGCCATCCCAATGCGCTGGAGTCTTCACAATGCGGCGCAAGGAAGGAACCTTTTCCAGCAGCCGCGCCACTACGCCGTTGGCAGCGATCATGAAGTCCTCGATCAATTCGGTCGCGTGGTTCTTCTCCTGCTTTACAACGTCGACCACCTGCTGGTTGAGCACCACCGGATGCACTTCGCTGGTATCAATATTTAATGCGCCATGGTCGAAGCGTAATTTCTTAAGCTCCTGGGCAACGTCATTTTGCAGCTTGAGTTGCGCCTGCAGCTCCGAAGACGCGGCTACTTTAGGCGGAGCCGCCGCCGTCCCTTCCAGCCACGGTCCGACCGCGTTGTAGGTGAGCTGGGCCTTGTTGCGAAGAATGGCCCGATACACATCGCTGGAGCTGATCGAGCCGCCCGCGTCCACAACGAATTCAACCACTATGCCCGGCCGGTCGACATTTTCGAGCAGAGACGACGCACCCGTCGAAAGCTCTTCCGGCAACATAGAAAAATTGATGATGCCGGTATAGACGGTAGTCGTTTCCTTGGCAGCGTGCTGATCAATGGGCGTGCTCTGGGCCACAAAAGCGTCCACATCGGCGATGCCGACCATCACTTTGACGCCGCCATTCGGCAAGCGCTCGACAACCTCGATCTGGTCGAGGTCCTTCGAGCTATCGTTATCGATCGAAGACCAAAGCATCCCGCGAAGATCCCGCACCTTGTCCGAAGCCGCCAGCACAGGTGGATGCGCGTTGATATCCGCCAGTTGTTGCCGCGTCGCAGGTGGAAAATCCGGCTCGAAACCCTCCGCCAGCATGACCTGCCGTGCCAGTGCCTGAAGATTGAGAGCAGAAGGCCGAGTGTCGTTCATAAGCGTCTGAAAAGGCTAACACGAATCCCAGGGTTCCCCTGTGACCTCAGTGTCCTCCGTGGTAAACGCCTTTGACTTTGGCTCGTGATATTCTAATAAGAGTAGCTGCGTCTTCCTCCGATTGGATCGATTCCCGCAGTTCCCTAAACATCATGATTTCAGTCAGCAATGTGTCCATGCGCTACGGCGCCAAAGTTCTATTTGACGAAGTTTCCACCGGCTTCATTCCGGGGAAACGCTACGGCCTCACCGGCCCCAACGGCGCGGGCAAATCCACCTTCATGAAGCTTCTGACCGGTGAACTTGACCCGCAAAAGGGAACCGTCGTCCGTCCGCGCAAGCTTGGAGTTTTGAGCCAGGATCAATTTGCCTTCGATAAATATCGAGTGATCGACGCGGTCATCATGGGCAACCGCCGCCTGTGGGCGGCTCTTGAAGAACGCGAACTCATCTATGCCAAGCATGAGATGACCGACGCGGACGGCATGAAGCTCGGCGAGCTCGAAGGCATCGTCGGCGAGGAAGACGGCTATACCGCCGAAAGCGACGCCGCCATTTTGCTGCAGGGCCTCGACATCCCCGACGAGATGCACGAGCGCAAAATGTCAGAAATCCCCGGCGGACAAAAGATGCGCGTTCTGCTGGCGCAGGCGCTGTTTGGGCATCCGCAGGCGCTGCTGCTCGACGAGCCTACGAACCACCTCGATCTCGACTCGATCCACTGGTTGAAGAATTTTCTCAATCAGTATGAAGGCGTGCTAATCGTCATCTCGCACGATCGCCATTTCCTCAACGGCGTTTGCACCCACATTGCCGATATCGATTACGAAACCATCATTACTTACACCGGCACGTATGACGACATGGTGGTAGCGAAGACCCAGATTCGCTCGCAGATTGAAGGGCAAAACGCGCAACGCGAAAAGAAGATTGCCCAGTTGAACGAGTTCATTGCCCGCTTTGCCGCCGGAACCCGCTCCAGCCAAGTGCAGTCGCGGCGCAAGGAAGTCGAACGCCTGCAAGTTACCGAACTGGCGAAGTCCAACATCCAGCGTCCCTACCTGAAGTTTGAGCAGAAGCGCCCCTCCGGCAAACATATTCTCGAAGTCGAAGGGATCACGAAATCGTACGGAGACACGAAAGTAATTTCCGGCTTTACGGCAAGCGTGCTGCGCGGCGAAAAAATCGCGCTGATGGGCCGCAACGGCTCGGGCAAGACCACTCTAGTCAACGCGCTTCTCGCAAACTCGCCGACGATCTCGGAATCAGAACTCCGTAAAACCAGCGGCTACGATGGGCCCTTTGTCGATGGCGGAAAAGTGATCTGGGGCCACGAAGCGGCCGTGGGATATTTCGCCCAGGATCACAAGGCGCTGATTGAACCCGGCATCAAGGTTCTGGAGTGGCTCCATCAGTGGGATCCTTCCGCATCCACCGAAGAAATCCGCGGCATTCTCGGCCAGATGCTCTTTCCTCGCGATGACGCCGAGAAACGCACCGACGTACTTTCCGGCGGAGAAGCAGCCCGTCTGCTTTTCTGCAAACTAATGCTGCAGAAGCCGAACCTGCTCGTGCTCGACGAGCCGACCAACCACCTCGATCTCGAATCGATCAACGCCCTCAACATTTCCCTGCAGCGCTACCCGGGAACGGTATTGCTGGTCACGCATGACGAGGATTTGATCGATGAAGTGGCGACCCGAATCTGGCACTTTGAAGGCACCCACGAAATCACCGATTTCAAGGGCGCCTATGGCGAGTACGAGGCCGTTCTGGCGTAAGTTGTAGGTTCCAGCAAAGAACTTGCCATCTGAGCGAAGCGAAGGACCTGCTTTTCCCCGTTTCACACTTGGTCTTGGGTGGCGCAGCGCTTCAGCGCTGCGGTTAATGGACTGTTCTGAGCGCGGCTTTAGCCGCTGAGGTTGGCACTTTACACCGTTAAGGAGAACCGCTTCGAGCCTACTCTCCTTATATAGCTGAACCACCTTGCATGTCAGCGATTGAATCGCCGCTAGTTACTGTTCCCACCTTTGTGTACGATCGCCAACGCTGGCGTCTTCTTCGCTTTTTTCTTTGCCTTTGATCGTTTGCGCGACTTAGCGTTATCACCGAGAATATCCGCGACACTAGTGTTTTCCAGTATCTTGGCCGCGGCATCCCGCACCTCCAAGAACACGCCATAGAGTGCGCGATGGTCCGGATCGGTGACGATCAGACTCCGCAGTTGATCCGCGTCTCCAAAGGGAGCGAGCGGTCCATCGACCAGGCGAATAATCTCGCTGAGCTTGATCTCCTCAGGTGCGCGCCGCAGACGGTAGCCACCTTTCGCGCCTCTCACGCTCTCCACAATCCGCGCGTTCTTGAGTTCCAGCAGAATTAGCTCAAGAAACTTTTCCGGCAGATCGCTCTCCAT
>JAIQFA010000078.1 GCA_020073525.1 Terriglobia bacterium | reverse complement strand
TTGGTAGAGGGTACAGGAGTCGAACCTGTCTGGCCGCGCTAATCTGGCGCCGAAGTGGGTATAAGCCACTGCCCCTCGCCGGAGGCCCCTCCATTGGTGGCTCGCGATGGATTCGAACCATCCGCGACGGCTTTATGAGAGCCGCGTTCTTCCTACTGAACTAGCGAGCCACTTCCACTTCAAAATTGGCTGGCCGGGCAGGATTCGAACCTGCGCATGGCGTGAGTAACAGTCACGTGCCTTTCCAGCTTGGCTACCGGCCAAAAAAACATCCATAAAAAGCAAAAGGCCCGACTTTTGTCGGAGCCTCGGAAATCGAATCTGAACTTGGAAACCTAACGAATAATCAGACCAATCCCGAGGGCCGAGCGCGATTGACGCGCCGTCTCATCATGGATTTGGTCCTTATCGTCATTTCGAAGCTGAGTATAGCATTGCTTTTAGCCGGAATCCAGCACTAACAAGCTGTTCTGTCACTCAAGTTACTCGCTGCCCTCCGTTCCTTTATCTGTCACTGACTTAGCACCCTCGCCACGAAGTGGTTTGACCCCAAATCTCGAACAGAGCTAGCGTCGGGCCGTGCTGACGATTCGTGCCATGACCGGCGGTGAAGGCTACGCACAGCGCCATCTCCAACAGAGCGACTACTACGACCAGAATCGGACGGTCGAAGGCCAGTGGCACGGACGCGGCGCTCAACTGCTTGGGCTCAAAGGAGAGGTTACCTCCGAGGATTTCGAGGCAGTGCGTCAGGGCCTCGACCCACAAACGGGAGAATTCCTCCGGCAACGTCACGGGGCAGATCGCTTTGCCAGCAATGGTGAGGAGCAAAGTAAGGCACGTTCTCTTTATGACATGACATTTTCGGCGCCGAAGTCCGTCTCTGTGATGGCCATTGTTGGCGGTGATGAGAGACTGGTCGCCGCGCACGGAACCGCCGTGCGCGAGGCATTGGAAGAAGCAGAGAAATACTCGGCCACCAGAGTTCGCCTCGCCGGCCTGAACGAAAATCGACCCACCGGAAACTGGATCGTAGCTTCCTACACTTACGACACGAGTCGTCAGCTAGATCCTCAGCTCCACACTCATGCGGTCGCTGCCAATCTCACCTACGACGGGAATGAAGGACGTTGGAAGGCGCTACAGGCTTCCGGTCTGTACGAGCGTCGCAGCTACCTGACCGAGGTCTATCGCAATGCCCTGGCTCGCGAAGTACGCGTCCTTGGCTACGAGGTTGAAAACCGTCACGATGTTCGTGGTCGTGACAAGGGATTCGAAATCGCAGGATTTTCCCAGGACCTCGTCGATAAGTACAGCCAACGCAGTGCCCAGCGGGATGCGGCCATTCAGGAATTCACCAATTCACGTGGCCGTGCGCCAACGGACAATGAGGTCGCGGTACTGGTCCGGGAAACACGGCCCGACAAGCTTCAGGAGATATCGACCGAACGAGTCCGCGACCTTCAGCAAGATCGGCTGACCCCGGACGAGAGGCAAACACTTTGTGAGGTTTTGAACGAAGCTCAGACAAAATCCTATTCACCTCAAATCAATCACGGTATGCACGAGGCGTCGCTTGCATACTCTCAGGAGCACATTTTCGAGCGTCTCTCAGTCGCCCAAGAACATGAGGTTCTAACCGAGGCTCTCCGTCACGGACGCGGCAACGTCGACCTAAGCGACCTTCAGGGCGCTCTCTCTGTTGAACGCGCGAAAGGAACTCTCATATCTCCTCTGGGGATGAAATTGCGACACACGCGAGCCTCGAACGCGAGCGTGACATGATTGCGGTCGTTGACCGCGGAGTGGATCGCTACGACTGCCTCGGAAAGAGCCGCGGCTTTGAGGTTTCGGAACATCTCCGTCCCGAACAGCGGCACGCCGTCGAGGCAGTGCTCGATTCTCGCGATCTCGCGATAAACGTTCGAGGGGCTGCCGGTACTGGCAAGACTGCCACGCTGCGTGAAATTGACCGTGGTCTCAGAGACGCCGGACACGAGGTTCTTGCAGTGGCTCCCACCCGGAGCGCCGTGGACGAACTGGAAAAAGTTGGCTTCCGTGACGCGATGACTGTCTCCCGACTTCTGGAGGCTCAGGAACCACAGGGCGCGCTGCGCGGGAGGGTCTTGATTGTTGATGAAGCAGGCATGGTCTCTGGACGGCAAATGCAAAGCCTGCTGCACCTCGCCGAAGATCAGGGAGCCAGAATCGTCTTTTCCGGCAACACCCGACAAATTCCCAGCGTCGAGGCCTCGGATGCTTTGCGTATCTTGGAACGGGAGTCTGGCCTGAAGAGTGTTTCCCTTACTGAAGTACAGCGGCAGACGAACTCTGTCTATCGCGAGGCCGTAAAGACCATGAGGCATTCACCGGAGGAAGGGTTCGCACAACTGGAAAAGCTCGGTGCCATTCGCGAGGTACCCGTCTTCGACCGTGGCCAGGTAGTGGCGGAGTTGCATCGCGAGTTCCGAGCCGAAGGGCGCGATACGCTTGTAGTTGCCGGCACTCATGCTGAGATTTCCCAACTCACCGACGCGATTCGCCACGATCGGAAAGATCGCGGCGAATTGGGAGTTGGCCATTCTTTTGATCGGTACGTCTCGCTCCAGTGGACGACAGCGCAGAAACAAGAACTGTCCAACTACCAAGAGGGGTAGGTTCTGCAATTCCACAGAGACACAAAACCAGCAAAACGCCATGAGTCTCTGGAAGTCGTGCGTGTTGGGCCTGAATCTCTGGTTGCGCGAAAAGAAACCGGTGAAGAGGTGAACATCTCGCCGAAACAAACGCGGGCATTTTCCGTTTATGGGCGTTAGCCCATTGAGGTTGCCCCTGGCGACAGCCTCATGCTCACAGCAAACCGTCGAGGGCCGGAGCTCCGGGCGACCAACGGAGAGCTGGTCAAAGTGAGTTCCCTAGATGGTGGTGCCATTCGCCTCGAAGACGGAAGAACGCTTCCTGCGAACTATCACGAATACACCCACGGATATGCGGTCACCGCCCATCGAAGCCAGGGCAAAACCGTAGATACCGTGATCATCTCGGCAGACGCCATGAAAAAGGAACTGTTCTATGTCGCCGCCAGCCGCGGCCGGAGCGAGATCGCTGTCGTCACCAGCGATCGGGAGCAACTTCGTGAATCCGTCGGTGTATCCACGATGCGTCAGTCTGCAATTGAACTGGCTCGAAAACAGCTATCCGCGCACACTCTGGAAATCAGGCACGATGTTCACCTTGTGCCTGGAATGAACCCGCACGCTGGACAGCAGATCGGAGAGCAGCTTTCTTCCGTTCCGGCTCCCACACCGGAACCGGAAAGGACTCCCCATGTCGGAGTGGAACGTGACCTCGGTGGCCCCGGTCTTGGTCTCGGGCTTTGAGGTCTCGCGAAGAGCCATACCTGCACATTCCCCACATGGCGGAGAAACGTGCCGGGGGGATAAGGCTTGCGTCAAGGCCGCGCTCTGTGCGCCGCGAAGCGGTCGGAGAGCCTTGACACGAGCCGCACCCCGGCCATGCTCTGTTCGACGTGTGGGATCGTGCGCACTGAACAACTGGCAGCGATTTGCGGGAGCGAGCTCCAGTTTCCAATGCACCAAGGAGCGACTTGGGTGCGCATAAGCAAAAACCCTGGCGCGTCATCCTATCCGTCAGCGGCAGGACAATTACTCCATCCTGAACACAGGGCCTGCCGGAGCAAAGGGCAGATGCCGACCGCGTGGGATAACAAAGGCATGGTTACGACGAATCTGCAGTGAGTCGCAAAAACCGTCGGTGATGACCAGCAGAGGACCATCGGTCGGGAAGTCTTCCGCTTTTTGAAGAAGATCGATGCCCGGCTGTAGAACGGTTCCACCTCGGCCTCGAACCTGTACGCGATCTGCGATGGCCTCAGGAGCCATGTAGCCTTGGTCGTAAGTAGCAGCGTCACAAAAAACCACCCGAACCGCAGGCACGTCGCGCGCCATGCTATAGCTTGCTATGGCTCCAAGTGCTTTCGCCAGAAGAACACGATCCATAGAACCAGAGGTGTCAAGGATCACCCCGAGGCTTATCGGACGTTAACGGACGTACAAAATTCTGGAGGGGATTTGCAAGTAGTTGAGAAGGTTGGCGTCCCCGACGGGATTTGAACCCGTGTTACCGCCGTGAAAGGGCGATGTCCTAGGCCAGGCTAGACGACGGGGACTTTTTGGGTGAGATGATGGTTTGCCGCCGGACTTCATACTAACAGGGTTGCTTTTTCCGCGTCAAAACCAGACGCGCTCCCAGACTGGATGCCTCACAAAACTTGACCATCGATTGCTAACCCTCCTTCAATTTAGAATGCGTTCATGGCTGATTCCCTTTATTTGAGCCTGTGGTTTCCAAGTTTTGACGAGGCCGAGATTTTGCCGCGCACCGTCAGTGTGCTCCGGCAGATTCCGTTTTCTCCAGCGCGCGAAGGCGTGACTTACACTGCCATCCAGCCCGTCTCGTGGAGTGAGCCCACCATTCTCGAGCGCCGCTTTCGTCCCGGCGTTGCACCGGAAGAAGCAGCGGCAGAGATCGCGGAATTTCTGCACGACGACTACGCCTACATTTTCGAGGCCTATTGGGATTTGTGGACGCCTCCCGAGGGCGCGGAAAAATGGATTCTCGAGCCGTCCCTGGTACGTCTGACCGCACACGGCCTGGAATTTGAGGAGCGCGCAGCCGAGGAGACCGGGCACATTCAAATCGATTTCGGTCTGGATACATCGTTTTTGCACGAGGAAGTCGAATTCACGGCTGAGGCCGAACGCAACGTCCGCAGCAACGTGCAAAAACTCGTCGAGTTCACCGCCCAGGTGGAAAAGAACGCGGGCGCAACGGGGCGATTACTCTGGTCGGAGTCGGAGGAGAATCTGGCACAAAAGCTGATTAACCTGCTCCAGAGGGTGAACTGACGAAATTCCGGTGGCAATCAACGCTCGCTTGACGACGCTCGTCATCCCCGAGACCACAAAAGAAAACAGATGGCAGCCCTATACACCGTAGTCATCCGCAAAACAAAACAACCGGACGCCTGAACAATGCAGGCGTCCGGCCTTCAGTCTTCATAGCTACCGCTCTATTTGGTTCGTCCCGCTTCCACGCCCAGCTTTTCGCCCGCTGCCGCCTGTGCCGCTGCCAGCCGCGCGGTCAGCACGCGGAACGGCGAGCAGGAAACGTAGTTGAGCCCGGTCTGGTAGCAGAACTCGACTGACGATGGTTCGCCGCCGTGCTCGCCGCAGATTCCGACTTTCAGGTTCGGACGCGTCTTCCTTCCCCGTTCCGTAGCCATCTTCACCAACTGTCCAACTCCTTCGCGATCGAGAACGGCAAACGGATCCTGCTTGATGATTCCGTCGGCAAGATAAGTGGGGAGAATCTTGTTGACGTCGTCACGCGAGAAGCCCCACGTGGTCTGCGTAAGATCGTTGGTGCCGAAGGAGAAAAACTCTGCTTCCTTGGCGATTTCGTCGGCGATCAGCGCTGCGCGCGGCAACTCGATCATGGTGCCGACCATGTACTCTACCTTGCGTCCTTTTTCTTTGAAGACTTCCTCGGCTACCCGACGCACAATCGCCGCCTGATTGGCCATTTCATTCAGCGTGGCGGTCAGCGGGATCATTACTTCCGGATAAACTTTGACGCCGTCTTTGGCAACGGCGACGGCCGCTTCAAAGATGGCGCGCGCCTGCATCTCGGTAATTTCCGGATAGGTGATTCCAAGGCGGCAGCCGCGATGTCCGAGCATGGGATTGAACTCGTGCAGTTGCTCAACGCGGCTCAGGAGCATGGGCATCAGCTTCTTTAAATCGCCCACCGCCTTCGCTCCGTAGTCGCGGTATTTGCCGACCAGCGATTTCTTGTGCTTCGCATCCGCGTACTGAAGCGTCGCGATGTCTACCATCAGATCTTCGCGGCGCGGCAGGAACTCGTGCAACGGCGGATCGAGCGTGCGAATGGTCACCGGGAACCCGTCCATCGCGCGGAATACTCCGTCAAAATCCTTGCGCTGCATGGGCAGTAATTTCTTGAGCGCCGCGCGGCGATCCTTTTCGTTGTCGGCAAGGATCATGGCGCGCATGTGTGGAATCTTCTGCTCGCCAAAGAACATGTGCTCCGTGCGGCAGAGGCCGATGCCCTCTGCTCCAAACGCCCGCGCCTGGATGGCATCGCGCGGAATATCCGCGTTGGCGCGAACCTTGATCGTGCGGTACGGGTCCGCCCAATTCATGAATTTCTGCAGCTCCGGATCGTCCGGCGAGGGATCGAGCGTATTCAGCTTGCCTTTGATGACGCGCCCGGTCGTACCGTCGAGCGAGATCCAGTCTCCCGCTTTGAAGGTCTGCCCCTTGACCCGCATCTCGCGCTTTTTTTCATCCACGTCAATGTCGCCGGCTCCCGCCACGCAACACTTGCCCATGCCGCGCGTAACTACCGCAGCGTGGCTGGTCATACCTCCGCGCGAGGTCAGAATGCCCTTCGCCACTTCCATGCCGTGAATGTCTTCCGGCGTAGTTTCGGCGCGCACCAGAATGACGGGGACATTCTTTCCGTGTCCCGCCTTTTCAACGGCTTCGTCGGCGGTAAATACAATCTGCCCAACTGCTGCGCCCGGAGACGCAGGTAGGCCTCTCGCGAGCACTTCGACCTTGCTTCCCTTTTCATCGAGCCGCGGAACCAGGAAGTCATACAACTGGTTCGGCTCTACCCGGAAGATCGCTTCTTCCTTCTTTAGCAGCCCTTCGTCCACCATCTGCAACGCCACACGAACCGCGGCCAGTCCCGTGCGTTTGCCGTTACGCGTTTGCAGCATGTAGAGCTTGCGGTCCTGAATGGTGAACTCGAAATCCTGCATGTCTTTGTAGTGCTTTTCCAGACGCGTGGTGATGTCGCGAAGCTGGTTATAGACGTCAGGCATGATCTTTTCCAGTTCAAGGATTGGAACCGGAGTACGCACGCCCGACACCACGTCCTCACCCTGCGCGTTGAGCAGAAATTCTCCGTAGAACTCTTTCGTTCCATTCGCCGGATTGCGCGTGAAGCCAACGCCCGTGCCGCTGGTTTCGCCCAGGTTGCCGAAGACCATGGCCTGCACGTTGACGGCGGTGCCGAGCATGTCATCGATGTTGTTGATGCGGCGGTAGTGCTTGGCGCGATCGTTTTGCCACGAACGGAACACGGCATCGCGCGCCATGGTCAACTGTTCGTTCGCATCCTGCGGGAAGTCGCGGTGGGCGTGCTTCTTGACCGCTTTCTTGTATTCGACGATGACTTCTTGCAGAGCTTTAGCGTCGAGGTCCGTATCGAATTTGGTTTTCTTCTGTTTCTTCTTGGCGTCGAAAATTTCGTCAAACACCGGTTTCTCGATGTCGAGCACGACGTTGCCGAACATCTGAATCAGCCGCCGATACGAGTCATACGCAAAGCGCGGATTGTTGCTGCGTTTCGCCAGCGCCTCGACGCTCTGGTCGTTCAAGCCCAGGTTGAGGATCGTGTCCATCATGCCCGGCATGGAAAATTTCGCGCCTGACCGCACACTAACCAGCAGCGGGTTTTCGCCCTTCCCGAGTTTTTGTCCCTGCAAACTTTCGAGCTTCGCCAGCGATTCTTCCATCTGCCGGTCGACGTCCTTCGACACCGCGTTGTGCCGCATGTATTCGCGGCACGCCTCAGTCTGAATCGTGAATCCGGGAGGCACGGGGAGTCCGGCATTCGTCATCTCAGCAAGCCCGGCACCCTTGCCGCCGAGAATGTCCTTCATCTTGCCATTGCCGTCGGCCTTGCCACCGCCAAAAAAGTACACATATTTCGTGCTCGCCGGTTTGGTGATTGCGGGTTTCGCTTCGATGATGCCGGTATCTGGTAGAGTCGTTGTTGCCATGATGTAAGTCCTCTTCTTTACTTCGTGGATTCTTTGCCTTCGGTCACGATCTCGGAGAAGTCCGCGATCGTAGAGAATTCCTTGACCACGGTCTGCAGTAGAGCCAGACGATTCGCGCGGAGGTTGTCGTCGTCCACCATGACCATGACCTTGTCGAAAAATTTGTCGATTGCGGGACGCAGCTTCGCGACCTCTAGCAACGCCCCTTCATAATCGCGAGCCGCACGCCTCTGTTCGACCGTCGCCACGGTCTGCGGAATCATTGCCGCCAATTCCTTTTCGGATTCTTCGTGCAGTCCGGCGGGGTCGACACGCATTGCAATAACCTTAGTCTTTTCAGCAGCCTGGCGCAGAATATTCTTCATGCGCTTGAAGGCACTCGAAATCGATTCGAAATCCGCTGAGCCGCGCACTTTGCTCACCGCCTCAGCCCGGGCGGCGGCGTCCACTACGTCATCGGAATCGACCGCAAGCACGGCGCTGACGACGTCATACGCATAGCCCCGCGCATCCTTCAAGTAAAACTCGAGCCTTTCTCGGAAGAAGCTGCGCACCGACTCGATATAGACGGCGTTGGAGAACTTCTTCTCCGCCTCGGAGCCCTTATAGCGGCCGCGCGCATCTGCCATGATCTCCGAAAGACGGAGAGGCAGTTTATGTTCTGCAATCGTCTTCACAATGCCATTCGCCTGGCGGCGCAGTGCAAATGGATCCTTCGATCCGCTGGGGATCAGTCCGAGCGCAAACATCCCGGCAATCGAGTCGGCCTTGTCGGCGATCGAGAGAACCGCGCCCTCGACCGTCGCCGGAGCGTCGTCCTCCATCGACTCGGGCTTGTAGTGATCGTAAATAGCCCGCGAAATTTCCGTCTGCACGTCGGGCTTCAGGCCTTCATCCAGGTCCTGCACGCGCGCGTAAAGACCGCCGACAATTCCCTGCAGTTCGGTGAACTCTTTGACCAGTTCCGTGGTCAGATCGGTCTTCGCCAGCACAGCCGCTTTGTGGATGACGCCAGGCCGAATCGCCATACCACTCTGCTTCACGATTTCGGCCAGCCAGCTCGCCATGCGTTGCACCCGCATCGTTTTGTCGTAATAGCTGCCGAGATCTTTCTGGAACGTAACGTTGCGCAGCAAATCAACGCGCTGGCGGAGGGTCTGCTTCTGGTCCGTTTGCCAGAAAAAGCGCGCATCGTTGAAGCGGGCGCGCAGAACCCGTTCGTTGCCGTGGCGAATCAATCCATCCGAGTCGGCAGCCGTGTTCAGCACCGCCAGGAAATGCGGCAGCAGTTTTCCGTTCGCATCTTCGATAGCGAAATATTTCTGGTGGTCCCGCATTACCGTGACCAGCACTTCTTCCGGCAGATCGAGAAATTCGGGATCAAAGCTGCCGAGAATGGCCGAAGGAAATTCCGTCAGGTTGACGACAGTCGCGACCAGCGGCTTGTCTTCGCGCCAGCGCGCACCCGGTATCGTGCGAGTCGCGGCATCGAGCGCTTTACGAATGACATGCTCCCTTTCGGTCGAGCCAAGCACCTTCGCACCGCGCAAGGCCTCGACATAAGCGCTGGGCCGGGAGACGGCAACAGTATCTCCCCCAATAATGCGGTGTCCGCGCGACGTCTTGCCCGCGGGGCTGCCGAACAATTCCATCGGAACGACCTGTTCATCCAGCATCGCCACCAGCCAGCGCACCGGACGCACGAACACTTCCCCACGCTTCCGCCAGTACATATTCTTCGGCCAGTAGAGCGTGTAGATTTCTTTAGGAAGAGTCTCGGCAAGAATATCGGACGCGTTGCGGCCTTTCCGAGTAACGGTCGCCGACAGGTATTCACCCTTGGGAGTGCTGACTCTCTCCAGCTTGCCAACGTCCACGCCCACTTTCTTGGCAAACGCATGCGCGGCCGGAGTCGGCTGCCCATCCTTATAGGCGACCTGCGCGGATGGCCCATTTACCTGCTCGGTGATGTCCGGTTGCGAGGCGGGGATGCCGGCCGCGAGAACCGCCAACCGACGCGGCGTATCAAGCTGTGAAATCGCTCCCGATGGTTCCAGTCGCTCGCGCTGCAACAGAGCGCTCAACCGTTCGCGCAATTCGCGCGAAGCGGCGTCAATCATCCGCGCCGGGATTTCTTCGCATCCGATTTCGAGTAGAAAGTCAGGCATCGGGCAATTCCATTGATGATCTCAAAACCAAAGCAGAGTGAATGTGAGCTGCATCACAGGAGTCACCGTCACGAAAGAATTCCCCCGTGCCCCCTGTGTCCTCCGTGGTAAAGGGCTTTCAGCTCACCGGCAGCAACTTCCCCTTCTTCTGTGTGGCTCCAGCCTTGGAACCGTGGTCATTGCTTTCCGTTTTTTTTTCAGTTGGGAATTGCTGATCCATCCAGGCCTTGGCAATCCCCACGGCCAGCGCCCGTACCCGAGCAATCACACCGACGCGCTCCGTCACCGAAATTGCGCCCCGCGCATCGAGAATATTGAAATAGTGTGAGCACTTCAGACAGAGATCGTAAGCGCCGAGTAGCGGAAAGCGCGACTTCTCGCGAGCGATCCCATCGCCTTCGCTTTTGTCCTTGCTCAAAGCAGCGTAACCGTCAATCAGTCGCCTACACTCCGCCTCGCACAGCTCGAAATGCTTCCACGCGCTCGCGACATCCGCCGCCTCGAAGTTGTACACCGAGAACTGCTGCTCGTCGGCAAGCCGCACCTCGCCATACTTCACTTCCCTGCCCGTCTCCGGATCGCGTGCCCACACGATGTCGTAGATCGAATCCACGTCCTGCAGAAAAGCGCACAGCCGCTCCAACCCGTAGGTGAGCTCAGCAGAAATAGGATCAAGGTCCACGCCGCCGCACTGCTGGAAGTAGGTGAACTGCGTGACCTCCAGCCCGTCCAGCATCACCTGCCACCCGATGCCCCAAGCGCCAAGCGTCGGAGACTCCCAGTTGTCTTCTTCAAACTTGATGTCGTGCTGCCGCAGATCAATCCCAATCGCACCAAGCGATTCGAGGTAAAGCTCCTGCACGTTCTCCGGAGGCGGCTTCAGAATCACCTGCAACTGCAAGTGCTTGAACAACCGGTTGGGATTCTCCCCATAGCGCCCATCCGCAGGCCGCCGCGAAGGCTGCACGTAAGCCACCTTATAAGGATTCGGCCCCAGCACGCGCAGAAACGTCTCCGGAGCCATCGTTCCCGCGCCCACTTCAACGTCGTAAGGCTGCTGAATGACGGCCCCGCGCTCTGCGTAGAAAGCCTGCAACTTGAGGATCAGTTCCTGGAAGGTCAGCGAATTGGATTTGGACGCCAGCATAAGTCTAAATTGTCATCCTGAGCGAAGCGAAGGACCTGCTTCCTGCGGCGAACATCAGGTCCTTCGCTTCGCTCAGGATGACAAACCATATTCCTGGGGCGAATCTGAATCTACGCGACACTATGATTAAGAGCTAAACGCCAAGAGCTAACAGCTAACTGCCGATCTTCTCCAACATTCCCGCCGTCACCAGCTTCTTCTCAATATGTCGCTCCAGAATCTGGATCAGAAACTTCCGCAAATCCGCGCACACCGCTTTCGGCCAATCAATCCCCGCGAATTCCGAAACCCGCGACCGCAGCATCTGTACCGCTATCTTTCGCGATTCCGGCGACAGTTCCGACGACGCGATCCGCTTATCGTCGACACACACCAGGCCGTCGGCGAGTGCGTGGTAAAAAGCCCGGCTGCCGTCGAGTACTCGTCCGCAAATCACGCACTCGGAAAACTCCGGCAGAAACCCCATGAGCCGTGTCATCCACAGCTCAAAGTACGTCAGCGGCATCCACATCGCCGCGCCGCGCATTTCCTGCAGAACCGCCAGGCTCAACCGAAACACCGCGTCACTAGCCTCACGGTCGGGCAGCAACTCGTCGAGCAACTCCGCGACGTGTGCCAACGCCGCCGCCCGCGGATAGCTGACCTCCGTGGCCATCGGCGATTCGATCACTTCGCAGGAATCCAGCCGCGCCAGTTCCTGCCGCTCGCGGTCGTCGTAAAACGCCCGCACATAAGTGAGCGGTTCCAGCGCACCCCCAAAGCGGCGTCGAGACTTCATGGCCGCGCGCGCCACGCCCTTCACTTTGCCTTCCATGCGGGTAAACAACGTGACCAGCAGGTCCGACTCACGCAGCGGATACGTGCGCAGAACGATCGCTTCCGACTCCTTCAGCGCCATGGAAGGTCAACAGGTTAATCAATGATTGTAATGGAAGGAGCTGTCAGCCGTCAGCTTTCAGCCATCAGTTCTCAATTCTTGTGACGATTCCGAAGATATTCCGACGCGAGGTCCAGCCGTTGATTCTCCCTCGGTTATTTCCGATCTGAAAGCGATCTCCAGAGGTGGCTTTGACCAAGTGCAAATACTGAACCCCATTGACCTTGCACAGAACGATTCCCCTTTTTCGATGGTCCTATCTTGAACGGGCTCGACAGTCACCAGTTGCCCGCTATCAATCTTGCCGCTCATGCTGTTTCCACGCGGCCGAAAGCTCACTGCTTCACCGCGTGACAGTCGTTCGATATAGTTCGTCGCCCAACCCATAACGCCGATGCGCCCCGCGTTCCAAACCTGACCTCAGAGCGTCGAGAATAAACGCAAGTACCCCCACCCGGGCATGCACTCCAGAACTGTGGGAAGAAGATAGTCTGATTTTCCTGACGGCTGACGGCTGATGGCTGACGGCTGAACGCTGCCCTACCGCCCGAAGTATTTCGCGTTCCGCTCGGTATACTCTTTCCACTTTTCCGGGAGGTCGTCGAGGGCGAAGATGGCCGAGACCGGACACACGGGGACGCAGGCGCCGCAGTCGATGCATTCCACGGGATCGATATACAGCATCTCTTCCGTCGCGTACTTGTCGGAGTCCTTCTTGGGATGAATGCAATCCACCGGACAGGCGTCCACACAGGCGGTGTCTTTGGTTCCGATACAGGGCTCGGCAATTACGTAGGCCATAAAATCTCATGCTCCTCGGGCGCACGGAGTGCGATGGAACCCGTAATTCTAGCAAGAACGCGGCTATCGGTACAGGTAGCAACCACCCGGCAGCAGCTTTCCGAGGTCGAAAAACGTTCAAACGACTTTCAATTGGTGGCAGGGCAATCGCCCGCCGCGCTACCCTTCCGCACCTTGTGCGATCGCTTCCCCTGCCGTCTCCGCCTGCGGTACTGGCATGGCAGGAACCCGCGCAGGCGCGCCGCGCCAGGCGCCGGCCTTGAACCCTTCCCTTACAAGCTTGAGGATGGTTCGCCGATTCTGCGCGATCACCTTCACCCAGGCCATTTTCCCAAGCATCGGGAAATAAATACCTCGGAAGCAGAGCCGCGCCAGAAAGATGTTGACGCGATAGCCCAGCGGCTGATCATTCAGGGACTCGACTGCGGCCGCCAGCGCCTCCGGACTATAAGCCTCAGCCCACCCGCGATTCACCTCGGCATGCGCTTCTTCAATGGTCATTTTCAGCGGCGTGTGCGCCATCGCAAATGGGATGAACTCTTGCCAGTGTTTGGGCCGCGTCAGCCGCCCCGCCTTTTCCAGTCTCTTGTACAGCGGCGTTGCAGGCAATGGAGTCAGCAAGCCGAAGATCGGCAGACCCGGAGGCCAGGTCCGAACCTGTCCCAGCGTTCTCTCGGCGACTCCAACCGTGTCATTGTCCATGCCAAAGATAAACGAGGTGATGGCGTACACATTGCGTTCCGCCAGCCGCTCCAGCACCGCCGCATATTCACCGGGCTTGTTAAATCCCTTGTTCACGTCTTTCAGATTGGCAGGATCGATCGATTCCATGCCGATAAAAATCCACTTGCCGCCAGAAGCCGCAATCAGGTCCACCAATTCTTCGTCGCGCAACAGATTAGCGGAAATCTGCGCCACCCAGTGACACTGAGCCCCAGCGGCAATAATGTCCCGCAGCAGCGACTTCGTGCGCTTGATGTTGATTGCGAAATTGTCGTCAATAAAGAAAACCGCCATCTGCCCTTTTTCGGTGCGGGCGCGTGCTTTCAACAACAGCAGTTCATTGACCACGCTCTCATTGGTGCGAAAGCGAATCGAGTCTCCGAAAAATCCAGTCACCGTGCAGAACTCGCACCCGTAAGGGCATCCGCGCCCGGATTCAACCGGAATAATGCGAAATGATCCCCAGCCTTCTCCGATCTTCTGCAACAAACCAGTCGCGGCCTTCGGGACCAAGTTGAACTGCTTGAGATCGATCGACTGCCACGGAATCACGGGATAGTCCTTGAGCGACGGCTTGCTCTCCTGTCCAAACGCGTCCACCGGCGCGTAAACGTCCTTAAGCTGGCCACGCGCGGCATCTTCGACGATCCGCGGCCAGGTCGCATCGGCTTCCCCCAAGGCAACCGCGTCGGCGTGCCGCGGCCCGCCATCGCGACCGAGCGCCTCATCGGCCATCTCCGTCACGTGCGGTCCACCCATCACGACTGGAACTCCCGTAGCTCGCACCGCATCCGCCATGCGATACGCCTTGGCAATCATTCGCGTCATCGCGCCGATGCCCACCAGTCCAATCTTGTTGTCGCGCACATACTGCGCAATCCCCGCTTCATCCATCGGATTGGCGTTGCCATCGACCAACAGGACCTCATGGCCCGCTGGCGTGAGCGCCTGGAGAAGGAACATCCATAGATGCGGCATGAAATTACGTGTGACGCCGTTGTCGGGGTTATAGAGCAGAATTTTCATGGGGATTTTAGCGATTCCGCAAAGCGCTGCTTTGCTGCGTGCTGGAGTGCACGTGAGGACGGACGACACCAGGGCGCAAAGGCCTCCCTGGCGCCTAATAAGCTAGAAGTTTTCGTTTGAAACAACCCTAGTGTGGCATTGTACACCGCGACTGCCAGCAACCCAATGTGCAAGTGCGGTTCGTATCAGGGCATCGCTTTAGCGATGCCGAAAGCACCGTAGAACGAATCCCCCTTCAGGCCGCCGGATCTCCAAATTCAACCTCACCAAGCTGCTAGGTCAGCACGAGATCATTCGCGTTCGAGGGCTCGTACTCAACAATGTATCCCGCCACCGCGCTCGCGGCCACCGTCAGCGGCGACGCCAGGTACATCTGCCCGGGCCCGCTGCGTCCGGGAAAATTCCGGTTCTGCGCGCTGATCACAACCTGGTCGGGACGAGTCGAAACGCCCGGCCCTGCATTAATGCACGCGCCACAACTGGGCTCGATCACGCGCGCGCCCGCTTGTTCGAAGATTTCCAAGTAGCCTCGCTGCTTCGAGTACTCGCGCGTTTCCTGCGAGCCGAACTGAATCCAGAACTCGACATTCTTGGAAATTCGCCGGCCGTGCTTCAACGCGTCGGCAAGAACCGCCGCGTACATATCCATGTCCTCGTTCTTCCCCGCCGTGCACGTTCCGCCATAAGCGATTTCAATCGGCACCCGCCTGTTGAGTTCGCGAACGTACTTGCCGTTCCCGGGATCGCCCGGAGTAGCTACCATGGGCGTGATCTCAGCCGCGTCAAGCTCAATCACCTGCGCGTATTCGGCATCGGGATCGCTATGCAAGCCTTCGATCATCTTCTCGATTTCAGCACGCTTCATGCCTCGCCGCTCGATCAGAAACTCAACCACCTTTTCATCCGGAGCCACAATTCCTGTGAAACCACCGATTTCCGCCGCCATGTTAGTCATGGTGGCGCGCTCGTCCACCGAGAGCGCCTCGACCGCTTCTCCGGCGTACTCCATCACTTTCGCCAGCGCCTTGCCACTGCGCACGTAATCGAGCGAAAGAATCTTCAGGATGAAATCTTTCGCCGTAACATTCGGATGTCGCTTGCCCCGAATCACGATCTTGACCGACTCCGGCACCTTCACGCGGACGTCTTTCGTGATCCACGAGTTGAATACGTCGGTGGTCCCGATGCCGAACGCAATGCATCCGATGGCGCCAACGTGCGGGGTGTGCGAATCCGAACCCACGTTCACCTGTCCCGGCAGAGCATACGTTTCCAGCATCACCGAGTGGCAGATCCCCTCCGACCCCTTCCGGTCGGCAAGTTCTCCGTGCAGCTTGATTCCCTGCTGCGCAGCAAAATCGGCTTGCTTGAGCTTAAGTTGTGTCGCCAAATCCAGCAGCCCCATCTTTTTCTTTTCTTCGGAGATCACGTCATCAAGAAAAGTGAGATGGTCGCGGAAGAAGCGGATGCTGGAAGCGTCGTTCACCGGCATATCTTTGCCAACATATTGCTCGTAAAAAATGGCAGCCATAGGCGTGACGTATTCATGGCTAAACCGCAGATCAACGCGAGTGAACCCGGTGTCGCCCGCCTGCACGAACCGTGTGGTGACGGGGCTCTGCCCCGTTCCAGCCGAGCAAAGCTCGGCAGTCTCTGATGCTCCCGACGACAAGTGCGAAGCAAAAATCTTCTCCGCCAAAGTCATCGCCCGCGCTTGGGTGGTAATCGGCGGCAGAAAAACTTTCCCTTGCATGCGCGCCACATTAAAGGGAAACAGCCCGCCATACTCAATCACCTGCTTCGTGATCTCGTCTTCCCCGGCGGTGAACTCGCTGAGCAGGATCTCTTCCCCGCTCCGAATCCGGTCAATCAACGAAAAGTCGGTAGAAGTCAGCAGCCCAAGATTCTGGCAGTTCTGCTTGTAGATGCGCTCAATATTCTCCGCAATCGCGACTTGGATCCCGGCGCACATCTCCGCATAAGGAGACTGCTCCCGACTCGATCCTTTGCCACGCCGCTTGCCGCTAACCGAGCAAACGAAGCCGCCGTTCTTAACCGCGCCCCGCCCAATCGGCAAAGTGTCGCCGCAGCGCAGGCCAGCATAGGGAATCTCGCCCAGAGTCCGGTCGAAGTAAAAGCAATAGTGTGCGGGGGTGATCTCGTCGGTAGAAATATCGTCGCGAAGCTTGGGATTGTTGGCCGGATTCCTGGTATCCCAAGGCAAATCCCAGCCCGCTAATTGCTTCCTGATCAGTTCCGAGTCTTCGGTAAGAAAAAGGATGCGCCCCTGCAGATGAACCTTGTCGGGACGCTTTTCAATGTTGCGTTCAAGAAGAGAAGAACTCACACAGATAATTGTACCGCCGACAGGAGCAGGAAAAGCTGGGGTCGCACCGATTTCCGCTGTCGAGACGGGGCTTGCCCCGTCTCCGGAGCGGCACGACTGCTGAAGCATCGGCGATTGCTGAGATGCGGCAAGCCGCGTCTCTACGGCGGCATCCGACTAGAGTCTTCGAACCTTCGCGTACCCCGCCGGACTCGCCAACTCCTCCAACTCCCGCCCCGCGAAAATCTCTTGAAACTCGTGCAAGAGCGCCTCATGCACCAACCCATTCGTAGCCAGCGTTTCGCGGCTGGCAATCTGGAACGCGCCCCCCGAAAAGTCCGTGACCTTTCCCCCAGCCTCTTCGACGATCAGCACGCCCGCAGCCGTATCCCAGGGATTAAGATTGAACTCCCAAAACCCGTCGTAACGTCCCGAAGCAACGTTGCAGAGATCAAGCGCCGCCGATCCCGCCCGCCGCACTCCGTGGGTGCGTAACGTGAGCTGGTGATAGAAATAAATATTCGGATTCTTATGGCGCTTCTGGCTGGGAAAACCGGTGCCCACCAGGCACTCCCCTAAATTTGCTGTAGTCGACACTTGGATCGCGCTCTCGTTCAGCCGAGCACCGCCACCCAACTCAGCCGAGAACATCTCATCGCGAGTCGGATCATAAATCACCCCCGCGATCCGTTTCCCCAGTCGCTCCACCGCCAGCGAAACGCAAAACACGGGGTAGCCGTGCGCGAAATTCGTAGTGCCATCCAGCGGATCGACGTACCACTTGTACTCGCTGCCAGTCTCAAGCCGCGTTCCCTCTTCCCCCATCACGTCATGAGTAGGAAACAGTTTGCGAATATGCTCCAGAATCAAAGCTTCCGATTCTCGATCGGCCACGGTAACCAAATCCACCGCGCCCTTATATTCAATCTTCACATGCTGCCGGAAGTAGCCCATCACCAGGCTGCCCGCCTCGCGAGCCATAGCCTGCATAGGAGAAATCAAATCCAGAGATTGAGAGGATGTCATGGGACGTCAAGACTTTCGTTGTCGGAACTGATTACGAGCGCTGGGTACTGAGTACTAGCTACTTTTTCTTGCCATCTTCCGCGATGTAAACAATCTCATGCTTGAAGATAAAGAGATTCGGCCCATCCTCGCGCGTCACGCGCACCATGTTCTTGTCGTAGTACTCAATCCAGCCGCGGACCACTTCTCCGTCGGCCAGTTTCAGGCTCACGACCTTCTGCTTTTCCCCCAGCGCCTTCAGATAGGCCGCTTCTTCAAAAGTTTCGTCCGGAGGCGGGGTGCGCTTCTTGCCAAAGTTGGGATTTCCGGTCTGTAAAGGCATCTCGTCATTCTACAACGTCTCGCCGGCTCCTCAAGCTTTCTTCCGTGGGGGCGAGTGGAGAAAAAACATGAACCACCAAGGACACGAAGTATCACGAAGGCTTTTCGTCTTAAGCCTTTCCTTCGTGTACCTCCGTGTCCTTTTGTGGTCAAGGGTTTCGCAAGTTGACCCACTACCCCTTCTTTGTGGAGAGATAGAACGCCGCTTCCTCCGGACGCACCACCCGCGGTATCCACAGCGGTCGCCGCAGCCCTCCCGGTCCCAGCGCGGGACGAGCCAGTGCCTTCCATCGTTGATACACCGCAAAGGAAAGATTGGTATCGACAAAGATGTCGCCGTAACGGTCGTTGGCGCTGGCCCGCTCCACGCGCACCATCTGGTGCCAGCAGTGCATCCCGGTAATGGGATCGGGATGCACGGGGAACGTGATGTTCTGATGCACTCCCGCATCGCTCCACCATACTCGCTGCGTATCGGGATCGGTTGTTTCGTAGGGCTCGACTCCCGAAAGCTGGCGCATCTTCCACTGCCCCTTGCCGACTTCTTTCAGATCGACCCATGCACTCGACATGCGTTCGACCTGATCCTCTTTATTAAGCCGCCAGCGCCCCATGTGGTGAGAGCAGGCGACGACGCCCGGCGCCAACCCCTCAGTAACCCAGGCGTGCAGGACGAAGAAACCAATTTCGGTGTGAACTTTGAGCAGATCGCCAGTGCGAATGGCGCCAAGCTTCCGCGCGTCCGCCGGATTTAACCACAGCGGATTCTTGTGCGCAATCTCGTAAAGAAATTTCGAGTTCCCCGAGCGCGTGTGAATCAGATGGGGCAACCGGAAAATCGGCAGCAGCGTATACACCTCGCCCTTGGCGTCCTTTGGCCATTCCACCAGCGGCATGTACCGCGAATCGAAATCCTCGGCGGGCTTTCCCACTGACGCCGCTTGCGCCGAGCGATGGATGTGGCTGCGATAGTATTCCGGCAGCGCGAATTCTGGCCATTTCCAGTCCGCCAGAGTTTTCGAAAACAACTCCAGCTTCCGCGAAGGCGTGTTGTAGCCAACGACCGCTTTGCCCTCGACCATCACGCCCACCGCCTTGCCATTTTTCGTGACCACGTCATTCGCTTCGACTTTCGATCCGGAAAGATCCGCAGAAGCCACCGCCTTCTCGTTCAGTCGGTAGACGTCAGTTGTCACTTCATAGGCCCCGTATTTGCGCATGTACTCCAGCGGCTTCAGTCCCTCTTTCGCCGCAGCCGCGGGCAATCCCGGAACTGAATTTTCAAAAATCCACCCGTAGTATTCATCGACAGTCAGTTTCTGCCCTGGACGATACGGAGACTCGAACCACTGCCGGATTCCCATCGAACCATCGGGATCAATCGCCCACGAGAGGTTGATCCAGAATTCATCCTCTTCCCAAACTTCTCCCGGATTCGCCTGATACGTGTAATCAAGTTTCTTTCCTTCCCGTTCCTGCAAGACACGCAGCACGGGTTGGCGAAAGCCGATCCACTTCCCGGCATAGGATTCCTGGCTCATCAGGTCGTGACGCTCAGAACTGAAGCCCATGGGCAAAACATAATCCGCAAACCACGCCGTCTCGTTCCATGTAGGAGTCAAAGCCGCGTGCAAGCCGATTTTCTCTTCATCGCGCAGCATCTCGATCCACGAAAATCCGTCCGGATAAGTCCAGACCGGATTGAACACGCGAGTGAAGTAAGCCTCGATGCGACCGCGACCTTCCTTCAGCAAATGCGGCAGCACCGGAGACATCTCATGAGTGCACAGCGGCCACTCCTGCGGATAGAGCAGTTCGTTCCAGCGTTTCTGCGGCGGCGGATTCTTGAATGGACGCGGCACAAACTTGTTCCAGGCATTCAAATTGTGTCCGCCCGGAGTTCCTACCGATCCGGTCAGCACGTGCAGCAGCATCAAGGCCCGCGCCGATTGCCATCCACCCAGGTTGCCGGATGCGCTGCCCCGCCACAGATGCGACGCGAATCGGCTTCCGGCGGTCGCGATCTCGCGCGCCGTCTTGACGATGATTTCCGCCTTCACGCCACTTTCCTTCTCCGCAAACTCGGGAGTGAACTTCGCGTAGTGCCGCTTTAGCGCTTCGATCAGCGCTTCAAAGCTCTGGCCCTTGGCAGAAAAGCCATCGACTTCAAGTTCTTCCCAGTTGGTCCAGTTCTTAACGAACGCGGCGTCATATCGATTTTCGCCAAGAATGACCAGAGCCATTGCCAGTAGCACCGCCGCTTCCGTTCCCGGATAGCTCGGCATCCAGTAATCGGCCATGCTCGCGGTATTCGAAAGCCGCGGGTCCATCACCGCAAGCTTCGCTCCCGCCATTTTTCCTTCGATAATGCGCTGCGCATGGGGATTGAAATAATGTCCCGACTCAAGATGCGCCGAGAGCAGAAGAATGAAGCGAGCATTGGCGTGGTCGGGAGACGGCCGGTCAGCATAGTGCCAAAGCAAATAACCGAGCCGCGCCGAAGACGAGCACACATTCGTGTGCGAGTTGTGCCCGTCGATGCCCCACGCCTGCAAGGTGCGCTCCATGATGAAGTCGTGTCCCGGACGCCCCACGTGGTACATCACTTCTTCGCCGCGATTTTCCTGAAAAGCCTTACGAATGCGTGCCCCGAAAGTCTCCAGCACCTCATCCCACGAAGTCCGCGTCCACTTTCCCCCGCCTCGCGGCCCGGAACGCTTCATCGGATAAAGGATGCGATCCGGATCATGAATCTGCGTGATCGTAGCCGGCCCCTTCGCGCAAAGGCGTCCGCGGCTGGCCGGATGCATGGGGTTCCCTTCAAACTTGGTGACCTGTCCAGTTGCTTTGTCCACGTAGGCAAGAAGTCCGCAAGCCGATTCGCAGTTGAAGCAGATCGTGGGAACAAGTTGAAAATGCTTTTCGACGCGGCGAGGCCAAGCCTCAGCATCGAACTCAACCCAATCGTCCCACTTCTCGACCGGCGGACAAGAGGAAAGATGGCTGCCGTCGCGCTTAAATTCGGTCATTGGTGAATCTCCAAATGCGTTGGAGCTAAATAATGCCGTTGTAGAGACGGGGCTTGCCCCGTCTCCGCGTGCACCACATCCGCTGCCGGAGACGCGGCAAGCCGCGTCTCTACAGAGAATTAGCTGTTCGGCACGCTCTGCCCCGCCATTACGAAGCACCATTCAAAAATCAGAAGTCCAGCCAAGGCCAGCAGACTAGCCCATCCGGCCGTGACGCGATCGGGCCCACCAACTAATAAGAGGAGCAGCGGAACAATCCCGCCCACCACAACTGCCCCGCCCCAGAATGCACGCGAGAACGGCCCATGGGTCATGAGCCGCACCCCGTAGCGAGCGTTGTCCGTGGTATGCGGCATCGCAACCTCGCCCAGCAGCATGACCAGGTGCAAAACCAAACTGACAACCAGCGTGGGCACAGCAAACGACAGGGCCTGCGCGGAACCGCCGATCGTCTCCGGAAGCAGCGCCAGCACCGCTGATCCACAAAGCAATGCTTGAACAATCAAATGCGCCGGCAGAAGCGGTGTCTGCCAAAGATCGCGCCCTTCGCATTGTCCAAAAAGAAACGCCGTATAAACCGCCGCGCAAAATCCGACTAGCATCGTGGGCCACAACAAAACCGAAGCCACAACTGAAAATCCCGCCACCGCAGCTAACCAGAACACACCGCACAATCCGCTATACGCGATCAGAATAAACGCGCCACGCGCCAGCCACGATCTGCTTTGCGGCGTAAACACCACCCGGAGGAATCGCTCTTTGTGATCAAGATCCCAAACCAGCAACACGGTAGTAAGAGCTGTGAACAACAGCGCGACGGTCGCCAGCGCAATATCGCGCACTCGCTCGCCCGGCAATCGCCCGAGCAACATGGCAATGGCCGGCACAGCCAGCACTCCCGACCCGATGGACTTGGTCCAGCAATAAGCCGGCACTTGCCATCCCCAAGGCCGAGCATGGGAAACGTCATACGCCGCCAGCGCGTCCTTTTGCAGCAACGGACTATCGGCTGGATAGATAGCACCGCCGCCAAGCACCGCCGCATTCCGCTGCGACCACATATAAATCGATTCATGGCGCGCCGCCGTAGGCGCAATCGCGCTCTCATCGCCATCGATGTAGTAGAGCTTGGGCTGAGTTCCCTGCTCCGGTCTGCGCACGCGCACCGGTTCCCGCGCCACCAGTTGCGCCGCCTCGCTCGCAGGATCGCCCAAATCTCCTGCAATGATGGCGTGTTCCGGGCAGACAATCACGCAAGCAGGTTCCAATCCAACTTCAGTGCGATGCGCGCAGAAATGACACTTGGTCGCGGTTCCATCATCCGGATCCATGTAAATAGAATCGTACGGGCACGCCTGCATACAAGCCTTGCAGCCAATGCAGCGGTCGGAATTGAAATCGACAATCCCGTCCTTGCGCTGATACATCGCGGTCACGGGACAGATCGTGACGCACGGAGGCTTCTCGCAATGATTGCAGCGGGTGACCTGAAATACGCGGCGTGTGTTGGGAAACACGCCCTTCTCCACGTACTTCACCCAAGTCCGGTTCACGCCCACTGGTACTTGATTCTCAGTTTTGCACGCCACCGTGCAGGCATGACAACCGATGCACTTGCGGTGATCGATTACGAAGCCGTATTTCATCCGCTAGAAGTCTCGACCCGAAAAACGCCAGTCAATCATACTTGGGTCTACGCGAAAGGGGAGTTACGGAGTTGAGGCTTCTTGGCCTTGTAAGATTTGTCATCCTGAGCGAAGGGAAGGACCTGCTTTGTATTGACGCCACGCACAGCAGGCCCTTCCCTTCGCTCAGATGATAAACGTCTGGCGCTGCCTAGATCTGATAATCGATATCTTCCATAATCCGCTGCATGGATTCGGAGAGCGGCTCACTTCCGCCCGTACCCTCGAGTTCACGCACTCGTTCCGCTAACCGGTTCACCTCAGAAGCGACCGCGGCCAGCGCCTCCGACAAAGGATCGTTGATCTGCTTGGGATCGGTAATGACCACTCGCTTCCCTTCGCGAAAAATAATGTGTCCCGGCACACCCACCACCGTGGAATCGTCCGGCACATTGCGCAGCACGACCGATCCCGCGCCAATCCGGCAATTACTCCCTACCGTGATGTTGCCCAGAATCTTCGCGCCTCCGCCGACCACCACGTTGTTTAGAAGCGTAGGATGCCTCTTCCCATGTTCCTTACCGGTTCCACCGAGCGTGACGCCCTGGTAGAGCGTGACGTCCTCGCCGACAATGGACGTCTCGCCAATCACGACTCCCATGCCGTGATCGATGAACAGGCGCCGGCCGATCTGCGCCCCGGGATGGATTTCGATGCCAGTCAGCCAGCGGGCCACTTGCGACAACCAACGCGCCAGCAAAAAGAACTTGTGGTTCCACAGCCAATGATTCATACGATAGAACCACACCGCATGCAGGCCGGAGTAGCAGAGGTAAACCTCGAGGCGAGACTTCGCCGCCGGATCGCGCTCCAGCACCGTGGCAACATCCTCGCGAATTAGGGACAACAGGTGCGGCATGGTGAAGGATCAAAGATCAGGCCGGAAGTTGTACCGTTGGAATCTGCAACGCCTGGTTCCGGAGTCCTTCGAAGAGAATACTACTCAGATAGCGCTCGCCGAACGACGGCAGAATCACAACGATCAATTTCCCCGCATTTTCTGGACGGTTCGCCACGTTCAAAGCCGCGACCACCGCCGCTCCCGAAGAGATGCCCACCAGCAGACCTTCTTCCAGCGGAAGGCGCCGCGCCATGTTGATGGACTCGTCATTGGTTACGGTGATGACCTCGTCGATGTAATCCCGGCGCAGGATGCTGGGAACAAAACCAGCTCCGATTCCCTGAATCTTGTGCGGCGCAGGCGACCCGCCAGAGAGCACCGCGCTATCGGCTGGCTCTACTGCCACCGCCTTGAACGATGGTTTCTTTGGCTTGATGTATTCGGAGATGCCTGTGATGGTCCCGCCGGTACCGACGCCGGAAACCAGAAAATCCACGCGCCCGTCGGTGTCTTCCCAAATCTCAGGCCCCGTGGTCTCGACGTGAATCTTCGGATTCGCCGGGTTATCAAACTGCTGCAGCATGTAAGCGTCGGGAGTGCTGGCGAGCAGTTCCTCGGCTTTCAGAATCGCGCCTTTCATTCCCCGCGGACCCGGCGTCAGAACAATTTCTGCTCCCAAAGCCAGCAGCAGCACCCGTCGCTCCAGACTCATGGTCTCGGGCATGGTAAGGATAAGCTTGTAGCCCTTCACCGCTGCAACAAACGCAAGAGCAATGCCGGTGTTGCCGCTGGTTGGCTCGATCAGAACGGTCTTCCCAGGTTGGATCCGGCCGGCACGCTCGGCATCGTTAATCATGCTGACCCCGATGCGGTCTTTCACGCTGGCCAGTGGATTCTGGCTTTCCAGTTTGGCCACGACTTCGGCAGCCGCTCCCTGCGTGACCCGGTTCAGCCGCACCAGCGGTGTGTGCCCAATCAATTCGGTTACATCCTTTGCGATTTTCATAAAGTTTCGATTCTCGGATATGCCGGTTCGATTCTTTCGATTCGCGGACGCGCCGCAGACAAACCGGTTCTCTCAGAGCACCGCTTCAGCGGTGCCGTAGGTCCTTCGAGCTCCGATGCCCCTTTAGGGGCTGGCATCAGCGTTTTAATACAATTAACTCTACTACTTTACTGGTCTATATGAGGGGATGCCAAGCAGACGCGTGGGTTTCACCTACCGCGCACTCGGTTTACGCCGTCCGATCCGCGCCAGAATGCGCCGCACTTTCTTCGGAGATATAGACAGCCGCGTCGCCACCCGCGACACTTTCCGCCCTTCGCGTTCCCACACCCGCGCAATCACAATCTCCGCAAACTCTTCGCTGATCTGACGAAACGTCTTCTCGCCTACCGCTCCCTGCGACCACGCCTTCAACGCCGGATGCACACTTCCCTTGCGCAGAATCTTCGTTCCCAGCGTCTGCAGATCCTGCCACATGTTGTTGTCGGGCTGATTCACCCCGTAGGACGCCCGCGCCAGATCGTAAGACGCGCGTCCCGCTTCCGGATTGTCAAAAAACGAGTTGCATTGCGTCAACCCTTGCCACAGATGCGCATTCGCCAACAACAGGTGATGCTGGGTGTGCTTTGCCAGATCAATTGCCTCTTGACTGAACTCCAGGGCGCGCCGCGCATGGCTTCCCGGATCAGCGCCTTCCCCGATCTCTTCCTCCACCATCGCATTTTCGATCATGCACTCCAGAATCCGCGCCCGCCCCATCAGAATATAGTCGTGCTTCTGCTCCGCCACATCATAGGCCGACTCCGCTTCTTCCTCGGCGCGCTGGAAATCTCCACCATCGAGGTGAATGTACGCGGCATTCAAGTAAACCGTACCCACACCGTGGTGGCTGGGACGTTGCTCGTAGATGTCCCGGGCGGCGTCCAGGTGTTCCAATGCCTCGCGCCGAAGCTGCGTCAGCCGGCTGCGATAGTCTTGCTGGTGC
>JAIQFA010000189.1 GCA_020073525.1 Terriglobia bacterium | reverse complement strand
ACGGCCAAGATTTGGCGGCTCGTAATAGACGCCAATCTCCGACCGTTCTTCGGCCATCTCAGAGCCGCCGCGCTCACGACAGATAAACTCAAGGAATATCGGCGCAAGCGGCTGTCAGAGGGCCGGACGGAAGCGACGTGCAATCGCGAGCTGTCTATTCTGCGGACGGCACTCAATTTGGGGCGGAAGTGCACGCCACCGAAGGTTCTGAGTCTCCCCTATTTTCCGATGGTTGCTGAGACCAACGCACGACAGGGCTTTTTGACAGACGAGCAGTACGCCGTGCTGCGGGATGCGCTGCCGGACTACTTGAGGCCGTTGTTTGTCATCGCCTATTTTACTGGCGTGCGCTTGGGCGAACTGCTCGCCATCGAGTGGGAACAGGTCGATTGGGAACAAGAATTCATCACGCTCCACGCGGACGAAACGAAGAGTGGGCACACTCGGGCCGTTCCGATTTTCGATGGGGACATGCGAGATTGGCTCATCTGGTCCCGGGAAAATGCCGAGGGATGCTCGCGAGTGTTTCACCGGAACGGAACGCCAATCAAGGAATTCCGCGGCGCATGGAAGGCGGCATGCCAACTCGCCGGCGTGCCGGACCTCAAGTTTCACGACTTGCGCCGGACGGCCGTCCGGAACATGCGGCGCATGGGAGTGTCTCAGGTGGTACGCATGCGGATTACCGGACACAGGACCGACTCTATGGAGCGGCGCTACAACATCGTGGATATCGAAGATATCAAGTCCGCGAAAGAATTGATGCGACGGCACACGGGACATAAAGAGCCGCGGGATTCCTGAACATCAGACTTTGTTCGCGTCAATCCACCGATCCAGGTCAGCGCGGTCGAGATGCACTCGGCGGCCCCTTCGAACCACGATGAGTTCCCGTTTGTGAATCAGATGCTGGACAGCCTGCTCTGTGCGTCCAACATACGCTGCCGCTTCCTTGACCGTCAGCAGTCGGGCAACCGTCCCGCCCCTCCCAGTCGGCGGTCCAATTCTCGATTGAACTCGCACAGCGATTAGCGTCGCAAGCCGATCGACGATTTCTTCGAAAGCTTGACTTAGCATGGCTCCCACCCTTGTTTCTACTGCGTCCCTGAGTGTCCTCGCCTAACAGAATAGGTCCGGTCACCGCGTAGGTCCAATGTTTCCTTGAGGAGTGGCGATGCTGGGAACGGATCACTCCAACCATTATGCCCGTCGAACTTGCCGACCACGTTTCACTTCAGGCTGTTCTGCGCGTCTGCGCCCACAGGGAGCGCCGTGACTTCCAACGGTTCCGTTGCTTTTCGCTTTCGCTCAGATAGCAACTCTAGAGGGGCATTGCGCCCGCCTGTCTTGGGCGCGTGAAGTTCCCTTCCAAACCGTCCATTCCGTTTCGCGCTTTCTCAGTCTTTCCAACAACTTGGGGAATCTGCTCTTCGCTCGAAGGACAACCCCAATGGCCGTTTCAGATAGGGTTTTGATACGGTTTTGATACAGACGAAAAGCAGGTGCTCCCCTTCAAAGGGGCGCATCTGCTTTGGATTTTCAGTTGTGCGCGACGTGATGGCATAAGGTTGCAGCGCCTCATTCTGGTCCCCTTGGGCCTATAGGTGTTTGCCCGGCACCCACGCAAACGGGTTCCCTCCACAGACGCCAGCGGGAATGTCGACGCAATAGCCAATACGGGGCCTGTCATCGCGTCTCTCAAGAGCGACGAGCGGCGGCCCGGACCGGGCGTAAATCTCTCCGCCCTTACTCCTGTAACCGGGAATCGAGAACGCCCAGTTACGCGAGATGGTGCAGTTGTTGCACGTCACCATAACGAAGCCTGACAGAACCGAGGCCGTGAGCCCTTCAAGGATTTCGCTCCGGAGGGATTCCGAAAAGGCCGGGGGGAGGAACTCCATCGGCACCACGGTATCGGACCCGGGTGGGAGATCGCGGGGTGGAAACGACCGTCGCCACGAGCCCGGCGCCCCAACCGGCCAGGACTCGAGGTCCATTCTGACCGCGAGTGCCGTCGCGTTGCCGGAATTCACGACCCTCAGAAAATAGCCGCTAGAAGTCTGATCGAGACTCAGGTTCAGCGACGTTGCTTTGCTGCGTTCGTAAAGTGCAGACAAACCGGTGACTAGCGTCAGCGATGTCAGGATCGCACCAACCGCTTTTGCAACGTGCGCGGCGGAGAAGCGCCGCGGACGCGACTGATTGTCGATCAGGTAGTATGGCGCCTCATACGGTTTTTGGCGGCGAGTATTTCGTAGCCAGTTCATGACCACATTATTGCGCTGATGATTCGCAACGCGGTGCATCATGCAAGCCTTGGTAGGCCCGGCTCGGAGTTAGCGCGTAGCGACTGCCAATGAATAAATTGCCCGTAGATTGCAAATACAGAAATTTAGCGTCCACGGCGCCGTTGCTGACGATCCCAGGCTATTGATTCTAAAGAATCGGGTTTTTGCGAGTCCGTTAATGGACTCTTATTGGACTCTGGCTCCTGAGCCGAGTTCGGCCCGCCGGAGACGGGCGACGGCCAGCGCCCCCAGCTGATGTTTCTGCCTGTGGTATCCTGAAGTTGTCCGAAAAATGTATACATTGTTCGGACGGACAGCGTCCAGGATCTGTCCGAAATATGCCTACAAAGATCGGACAAACAGCACGGCCCCGACGCGGCCCCAATCTCGATCTCAAGAGCGCCATCCTCGACCGCATCCGATGGGACAAATCCATCGCAGTCTGGACGCCGAACGACCTCCTAGATCTCGGCGCCCGCTCCGCCATCGATAAAGCCCTCCAGCGCCTCGCACTCTCCGGCGACCTCCGGCGCATCGATCGCGGACTCTACGATCTTCCGCGCGTCAACACGCTAACCAGCAAGCCTAACACGCCTGATTACACCGCCATCATTGACGCTGTCACGCGGAGGGAGAAAGCCCGGTTTCTTCCCAATGGAATGACTGCTGCCAACCAACTCGGACTCACGGACGCAGTGCCAGCCAAGGTCACGGTCCACACCGATGCCCGGCTCCGCCCGATCCACCTAGACAAGCTCGTCATCGACTTCAAGCTAACCGCTCCGAGCCGGCTCTACTGGGCCGGTCGCCCGGCAATGCGGATCGTCCAGGCACTTCACTGGCTGCACGACATGCTCCCTACTGACGGCGATTCGATTTTGAAAAGGATCGGCAGAATTTTGCAGCACCCAAAACAGGGCAAAGCCATTAGGGACGATCTTCGCAGCGGCCTCGATGCGCTTCCCACGTGGATGCGCGAGCTCGTCACGAAGCTCCTTCACGATGCGAATCACTCTCACGCCACAACCGGCAAGAAAACTTCGCCATCTTCCGTCGCGATTGCCCCCTCTGCGCCCAATCCCTCGCCGAGGCGCACATGATGAATCCGAGCTTCGCGGAGTTTCTTAAGGCAACGCCGCGGGATCGCCGCGATATTTTTCTCAGCGCCGCAGCTCGGCTTGGCACGCCGGAACAGAACGTCGAAAAGGACTTCTGGGTCACCTGGACGCTCGATGCTCTTTTCAATGGCCTGCCCGCCGGTCATCCGCGATTTCTGTTCAAGGGTGGAACTTCGCTCTCGAAAGCCTACGGGCTAATTTCCAGATTTTCCGAAGACATCGATATCACGGTCTTTCGAGAGGACCTCGGGCAAGAGGCATCCATCCTGGAGCTTGAGGCGATGAGTCGTAAGAAACGCCAGGCGCGACTCGATGCAATCAAGGACGCTTGCCGCGAGTACATCCAGAAAATGCTTGCCCGGCAACTTGCGAACATTATACGAGATGCTCTCGCCGCCTCCAACATCGAGCCGAACGATCCCACCGTCGCCATCGACCCCGACGATGAAGATGGTCAGAGTTTGTTGTTTTGGTATCCAGCAGTAACGACAGCGCAGGGCGATTATATTCGTCCCGCAGTGAAGATCGAATCCGGAGCCAAATCGGCACTCGATCCGCATGAGGAAATGAGCATCGTTCCTTACATTTCAGACGATGTACCCCAACTTCGCCTGGCTGCCCAGGGCGTCATAACCGTTGTTGCTGAGCGAACCTTTTGGGACAAGGTAGTCATCCTGCACGGTATGAGGAACTGGTTTGAGAGGCGTGGCGTGTTACGGGGCGAGGGGCAACGGGTCTCACGCCACTACTACGATGTCCATTGCATTCTGCAATCGGAACTTGGAGCAAAAGCAATCGCGGACCGGACTCTCGGAGCAGATTGTGTAGCTCACGCCCGCATGTTATTCAATAGTCCTGACCTCGGCCTCGATCGTGCGGGCCCAGGAACCTATTCCCTGTCAGCGACTGAGACAATGCTCGAACACCTACGCCGCGACTACGCTCGGATGGGCGGCATGATCATCGGGCCGCCACCAGCGTTCAACCAGGCTTCGGCGGCGATCTCCTGCACCGCGGCGATCGCCGCGTCCACGTCACTCGCCACGTTCATCGGTCCCACGCTGAGCCGCACCGTGCCCCGGGGCGCCGTCCCCATCTGCTCGTGGACCAGCGGTGC
>JAIQFA010000077.1 GCA_020073525.1 Terriglobia bacterium | reverse complement strand
AACACCACGGGGCCGGCAGCGGTGGCAATGGCCAGGTCTCCGTCGGCGCTGATCTGGACGCGCTCGGAACCGCGAAGGCGCAACCGGATTTGCGATGCGTCGGCGTGCGGAGCAAGCGCAAAGTCATATTCGAGCTGTTGCTGATTGCCGTAGTAAACGAGGTCTACGCCTGGATATACGGCGTGGTACCTAACGCGGCCGAAGGACGCGATTCCCTGCTTCCAGCGCGAACGATCGCTGCCCATGAGGTAGTTGCTTTTCTGGGCTAACTCTTCTTCTCCGGAAATCGCTGCCGTGGGGTTCGCACCCAGCAGGCTGAGTCGCAGCGCGGCTTGGCGTTGTTGACGGCCATCCGCCCCCGAGGATCGCCGCGAGTCGCGATGTTCGTCGGGCTTCGCCATCTCTTCTTTGTGAAAGCCGAATACTGCTTCCGACTTCGTCAGCCAAACCGTGTATCCGCTTCCCCGAGACAAGAACGCCACACTGGAATCGGTCTGCCCCTCATTTACCTCGAAGGCGAGCGGCCACTTCCCGAACTGTTGGCGCAGTGACTGCATGCTTCCAAGACCGGCAGCCTCGATTCGCGTCGCCGCCTGGGCATGCGCTCGACTCTCCTTCCCTTCTGCCGATTTGCGCCTAGTCAGTCCTGACAAACTCACGGCCAATAGGATCGCGGCCACAATCACGACGGTTGCAGTCACACGAATTCTCATTTGAATGGCCGGTGGATTCTCGCTGGAGATCTTTTTCAACATCACAGTGGTGTGGTTCCTCTCTTTGACTGGGCGCCGCTCCGAGCGGCCCCTGTAAGGCGCCGAACAGGGGTAAAAATGTGCCCTAATTCGTCTGCGGTCCAAAGGTCGACATCAGTTCGACATCGAACGCGGTGAAGCTAATTCGGGTCGGCCCAAAGCACCAATGGCAAACGTGTTCGAAGTAGATCAAATCCATGTCATTCATTAAGCAGCTGAATCTAAGGATCTTACTGTCCACGAGCGTGGAGATTGTTGCGAGGTCTATGGCCATGCTACGATTCCACACCTCGAGTCTCCGAGCCCTGGGATGCCCATTTCTACACGCCGCTTGTTCCGGTTTGATCCCTTCGAAGTCGATTTCAGATCGGGCGAACTGCGCAAACACGGCTTACGCCTGAAGCTCTCCGGCCAACCCATTCAGGTGCTGGAGATCCTGATCGAAAATTCAGGTCAGGTGGTCACCCGCCAGGAACTCCACAAGACGCTCTGGAAGGACGACACCTTTGTCGATTTCGAGCGGGGACTGAACGCGGCGGTGAACCGCTTGCGCGAGGCGCTCTCCGATTCGCCCACCGAGCCCCGCTATGTCGAGACCATCCCGCGCTATGGATACCGGTTTATCGCTGCGGTCAGCGCGGAGCCAGAATCGACATCTCCTCCGCAGGAATCGCTGACGCCGGAAGACGCACTCGATCCGGCAGAGGGCGCGAGCGAAGATTCTGGTGGGGAGCCGGCGGTGACGGTTTCTCCAGTACTCGCAAAACGGAGATGGCGTTTTTGGGGATCCGGTGTCGCGGCCCTGGTCGTTTTCACCGCGTTTGGGATTTATTCTTACCGGCGGAGTGCCGCGTTTTCACTTACCCCCAAGGACACCATCGTGCTCGCCGATTTTCAGAATTCCACCGGCGAAGTCGTGTTCGATGACGCCCTCCGGCAAGCTTTAGTGGTTGGCCTGGAACAATCTCCGTTTCTTCAGGTGCTCTCCGATCGCAAAGCTTCGGTGGTTCTCAGGCAGATGGCCCATTCTCCGGACGAGCACGTGACCGGTGCCATCGCAGTGGAACTATGTCAGAGGGCCGGCGGCAAGGTGGCCGTGCAAGGCTCTATATCCTCCCTGGGGACAACCTACTTCATCGGCTTGACGGCGGTCCGCTGCGATAACGGCGAACCGATCTATCGCGGGCAGGTGGAAGCGAAACGCAAGGAAGATGTTGTGGATGCACTGGGCACTGCTACGATCGGACTCCGCGCTCACCTTGGGGAATCGGTCTCTTCGCTCCGCAAGTATGATGCGGCACTCGAGCAAGCCACCACTCCTTCCCTGGAGGCATTGAAGGCGTACTCGCATGCGATCTCGGCCTGGGACAAACAGGGTGATCTAGCCGCAATTCCTTTGCTAGAGAAGGCGGTTGAGCTTGATCCCAATTTCGCGATGGCCTACGGATCGCTCGCTGAGACATATCAGTCGCGTGGCGAAAGCGAATTGGCCAATAAGAATGCGATCCGTGCCTATGAACTCCGCAGCCGGGTAACCGAATTTGAAAGGCTGCAAATCGAAGCCTGGTATTACGTTTACGTGACCGGGGATTTGGAGAAGGCGCTGGCCGTGAACGAAATGGCTGTGCAGACCTACCCGGTAACTTCGCGCACGCTGAATGATCTTGGAACTGCGTACGGAAACCTTGGACAATATGGCCGCGCGAAAGAATACCTACAACAGTCATTGCGCCTCGACCCTGCGGAAATTGCCTATGGCAATCTCTCCTCCAGTTTGATCGCTTTGGATCTTACCAATGAGGCTGAAGCGACTCTGCGACAGGCCGCAAGCAGTGGCATTCAGAGTGACTATCTGCAGCAGATCGGTTACTGGCTCGCATTTCTGCGTCAAGATAATGAGGAGATGAAGCGAATCCTCGCCGGAGCCAACACCGTGCCCGGCACCCTGCCGCTCTTGCTTTCCGAACAGGCAAATTCGGAGGCCTACTACGGCCACTTCGAAAAAGCACGTGAACTCTCTTCTACTGCCGCTCAGCAATTAATTGGTGAAGGTCGCAAAGAGGCAGCCGGAGCCTGTCTGGCGCAGGCGGCCGTTCGCGAAGCAGAAGCGGGAAATGCCCGTCAGGCTCGCGAGCTTATTGCCAAGGCCCTCAAACTTACACGCGATCAGACCGTGCTGATCATGGCCGCTTTGGTGGCGGCGCGCACAAACGACCTTTCGGCGGCGCGCGCTTATTCGGAGCAATTGGACAAGAGCTATCCAACCGACACGTTTATTCAGAAATATTGGCTACCCATCGTTCGAGCCGAAATTGAAGTGCAACAGGGCAATGGGACAACTGCGGTGAGTATTTTAAACGTCTCCGAACCGCTCGATTTTGCGGCGCCGCCGGCGTTTTCAAGCAGCACCCTCTACCCCGCGTACGTTCGTGGCGAAGCATATTTGGCCGCTGGCGACGGAACCAAAGCGGCTGCGGAATTTCAAAAATTGGTCGACCATCCCGGCATGGTCCTTAATTTCCCTCTGGGGGCGTTGGCGCGGCTCGGGCGCGCGCGCGCTTACGCGCTGCTGCCCGGTTCCGCAAAGGCGCGGGAAGCGTATCAAGATTTTTTCCAACACTGGAAGGATGCCGATCCCCACGTCCCCATCCTGATCCAAGCCAATCGAGAATTTCACTTCCTTTCCACCACGTAGAAGCGAAGCGAAAAGCGTTTCACAGCCTCATGGATGATTGAGGGCAAGACATTCAAGGTGTCGTCCCCAATTGTTAGGGCCGACTCGGACCCGATTGACTGTGAAACTACGAGCCCGTTGTGCCTGCCTTATCGCAGTGTGTGGATATCCTGGCGAATCTAGATGACATGCACCGTGTTTTGGTTCCCGCTGACGCTGCCACGGGTCTTCGCGTAAGAGAACTGCTCGCGCTACTCTGGTCGGGATTCGATTGGCACAACTCTCGCATTCGAGTCACACGCGCCAACGCCTCAAACGTGTCCGTCCGGGCCACAAACGGGCTTCGAGACCATCAGCCTCCAACTGAACGACCATACTGATCGCGGCGTGGGAGGCCGCCTGTATGGCACATCGGAAGACATCGAAACGCTCCAAGGCAAGAACAACGCTTCGCCTAGCCGACTTGGAGCAGTCGAAGAATGCGGTTCTTCACTCGCTCGGCGCAGCCAGTTCGCAAGAATCATACGGTCATGCCATCGACGAATTCATCGGATGGTATTGTTCCGAACCGCGTCTGGCCTTTAACCGAACTGTCGTCCTTCGCTACCGGTTCTTTCTCGAACAGAAGAACCTAGCGTCCTCAACCATCAATGTCCGCCTAGCCGCTGTGCGGCGGCTGGCCTATGAAGCCTCTGATACAGGCCTTCTGAGCCCTGACCTAGCCGCAGGAATCCGCCGCGTCAAAGGCGCAAAACGTCTGGGTGTACGGATTGGCAACTGGTTGACCGTTGATCAGTCCAAGACCTTGCTGGGTGAGCCACCGTCAGGCAGCCTCCGAGGCAAACGTGATTGTGCAATTCTGGCGCTCCTGAATTGGATGTGGCCTGCGACGGGCCGAACTGGTTGGACTCAGAACGGGAGATTTCCAGATCCGCGAGGAACACTGGGTGATCGCTGACCTGATTGGCAAAGGAAAACACATCCGCACTGTTCCGGTTCCCTTGTGGACGAAGCGCGCCGTCGATGAGTGGATTAGGGCGGCTGCCATTACCGGTGGGACGATATTCCGCCGAGTAAGTCGACTAGATAGGATCTGGGGCGACAGCATCACACCCAAAGCGATCTGGCACGTGGTGAAAGCCGCCGCCAAACATGCCGACATCAAGAATCTTGCTCCCCACGACTTGCGTCGTACCTGCGCACGGTTATGCCATCTGGCGGGCGGAGAACTTGAGCAGATTCAGTTTCTGTTGGGGCATGCATCCGTTCAGACAACTGAGCGCTATCTTGGCTGCAAGCAGAAACTCAGCCAAGCGGTGAACGACAACCTCGGACTGGAAGACACCTGACAGGGTGGTCACGACCTCTAAGCCGACTTGCCATTACTAGTTTGCGCCGAACTCTGACGCATCCAAATCAGAGTTAAAATCTATTGAAATTCGAAGCTACCCCGAACTGCCCGGTGTCGGCGATTTCGGAAGCGCTTTAGTCCATTTCATGATTAACATAGAGGGCATTGGCGAAGTATTGAATCGATGGTGATCGATTTCGCTTGGGGATCGCATGAACACGTCTGCCAGTGCCGATAGCGAACGCTTCCAGAGCGGCGCGAACAAGTATGCTGCCTACCTCGAGACGCCCGAGGGCCGGTTGCGCTCTGACTTGGCCTTTGCCAACCTGCACGATTTTTTTCCTCTGCAGGCCGAAGAGTCGTTGCGCGCATTGGATCTCGGGTGTGGCACGGGAGCGACGGCGGTTCGCCTGGCGCGACTTGGCATTCATGTCACGCTGCTGGATTGTTCTCCGGCGATGCTGGATATCGCGAAGCGCGCCGCCCGCGAAGCAGGGGTCTCGGAGAAGATCGTGGCGAAACACGGTGAGGCAACACAGCTGGCCAGCTTATTTCCCGCTCGATCGTTCGATGTAATTCTCTGCCACAACATCCTGGAATTTATCGACGATCCGGGAGTTGTGTTGCGCGATGCGGCTCGCGCCTTACGAAATTCATCAGCGATACTGTCGGTCCTCGTGCGCAACCAAGCAGGCGAGGTATTAAAGGCCGCTATCCGAGCGGGCGATTTAGGTGCGGCGGAAAATAGTCTTACGGCTGAGTGGGGACAAGAGTCTCTTTACGGGGGGAGGGTGCGACTCTTCAGGCCAGATAGCCTGCGACACATGCTGAAAGCAGCGTCACTGGCAATGATTGCGGAGCGGGGTGTACGCGTCGTTGCGGATTACTTGCCGCCCGCGGTATCTCGCGGCGCCGAGTATGAGCGGATTCTGGAACTGGAACGCAAGTTGGGCATCCGGCCGGAGTTTGCTGCAGTCGCGCGCTACACACACTACCTGGCTCGTCGACCAGATCCGGTGATGGAGAATCGCGAGTGAACGACGTCAGAGCGGAATCTTCATCCCCCACGACCGGCGCGAAGACGCCTGACGCCGGAATCGCGCTCGGGCTTGGGCTCACCAACGAATGCAACCTCTCCTGCGCCTTCTGCTACCGCGATCCAGCCCGCACGGATCGCCTCTCCCTGGATCAGGTGAAGTCCGTCATGGAACGACTGCCAATCCGTTCGGTGAACCTGGGCACCGGCGAGAACGGCATGCATCCGGACTTCAAAAAGATAGTGGACTACCTGCGCAAGAAACCCATCAAGCTTACGATCACTTCCAACGGCCATAGTGTCGCTGTGTTGGAAGACGACGAGTTGCGCACCTTTCACGATATCGAGTTTTCGCTTGATTACCCCTCCCAGGCGGAACAGGATGCACAGCGCGGAAACGGCAATTGGGAGTTGATCCACGGACAAGCAGAACGTTGCGTAAGGCTCGGACTGCCCGTCACCATCATCGCGGTCATGATGAAGGCGAACTCCTTGCGTCTAGCGGAGGTCGCACGCGTAGCCAAACAGTTTGACGCTCCCCTGCGCGTGAACGTGTACCAGGCGGTGCGATCCGACGTCTATGCTTTGTCTTATGAAGAGTATTGGGAGGGGTTTCGGCGTCTATTTGCGGAAACTGATGTGATCGCGATTGGCGAGCCGCTGGTTCGAGCGATGGCGGGCCTGCCTCCTCTCCGGGGAGGATGCGGCGTAAGCACCGTGAGGGTTACGCCGCGCGCCACGACGCAACCCTGCGTTTATTGGCCAGGAGCGGGCGAGCCCTTGTCGGACTTGATTTCGATGGGGCTCGAAATCCTCGACTCCGCACCATTCAACCAAGCCCGCACGCTTCCCAACGCTTGCCAGCCCTGCGAGTTCCGGGAGTCATGCCATGGTGGATGTGCGGGACGTCGACGACTTCAGGGCGCGCTCCTGGAGCCTGACTACTACTGTCCGATCGTTTGCGGGGAGCGCCCAAGGCTGCAGATCCGCATGGCCGCCACCCGCGATTTGCCCAAGCTGAGCAGTTCCTGCACTACCGTAGTCATCGCCCGATAGAGACTCGCTCTCTATTGTGCGTCCATCCATTTGTCGGAGCCCGTCAGCTTGACCGACACATTCGAAATAAAGATGTGCAGGGGCTTGCCATCGGCGAAGCCGAGATGCTCGGTTGAGAACAGAATTGGACCGGCCTTTTTGTAGCCTACCCACGATGCGAGGACGCGGCTCGGCGGCTTGGCCCCTCCGCGGTGGTAGACAAAGTACACGACGCGGTTGTCTTTCCCGACGTAGAGATCCCAGGTGTCGCCGGGCGTGTAACCGCCATCTGCGGGATACTTTATGGGGAGTAGCTCGGCCGCCCCGGGGCCTAGCGGCAGGTTAAACTTGCCCTGATCGATCGCGCTGGCGCTCTTGTCCCAATAAGCATGAAATGGAAACAGAACCCAATAGTTATCGTTGATGAAACTCGGCTCGACTTCGTTCTTCACGGCGTCGGTTTGCGTGCTGGGGTCGGTGCGCACGTAGGAAACCTTAACCGGCTTGCCGTCTTGGCCCACGCCTTCAAAGGTAACCTTGTTGGTCTTGGGCTCCCACTCCCACTTGTGCGCGGCTTTGAAGAGTCCGGTAATGTCTGCGTTCCAGGTGTAGCGGATCGCCTCGACTTGATCCCACGAATCGATTCCGTAGGTCTTGGCGATTTGATCGAGAATTGGAGCGCGCTGTGGCGTCTGTGCCCAGGAAGTTGTCGCAAGGATTAGCACCCCGAAAGCCACAACACGAATCATGGTTGCACGGCTCGAATTTGTCATGGAGTTTACTCCTCGGTGAATTGAACGAATGAAGTCTTGGATGACAGGCAAAGGCTTTCGGATACACTAGTCGCCTCTCGGCTCAGCACCCTTCACCTACTCGCTGAGCGTGGGCTTACCGCCGGTCGTCTGAACCGCCGAAACCCAATAATTGCGCCGGCTATTGCCACGGATCCGTATTCCAGCAGCATGATCCAGCCAGGAAGCAACCACGGTCGACCAAGCGCGCGCAAATGCCAAACATAGTAAGTTGGGATGATGCTTGCTGTCCAGATCATGATTGGCACCGTCGAAGTCGAGCGCATGAACGGCAGCAGCCAGAGAAGGTACCACGGATATACGACTGGTGCACATAGAAGCGATGCTGCCATGGGCCAGGCAAATGCGTCCGCAGACCATGCCGGGGCCTTGCGTCTGAGCCAGATTGCGGTTAGGAAGCCGACAAGCACTGCCAAGCCAGCTACGAGCCGTGGTGCCGCCACTCGCTCGAGCGTTGCAAACACCGGATCATTAAAGCGGAAACTCTGCACGTAGGTGCTGAGTGAGCCGATCGGAATCCGCTCGTGGCTGAAAAATGGTACGTATAGGAGTCCGACCACGACCGTCGCCAGTGCGACGTCGCGCACACGAATGCGTTTCCAGTAGAGTGGCAGCAGCACGATCGGGAGAAACTTCACCGCAACGGCGAGCCCAAATGTCACGGCCGCAAGCGCGCGCCAGCGCCGTCCTAGCGCGGCAACTGATACCAACAGCAACAGCACGCCGACAATATCGATGTGACCGCTGCCCGCCACTTCGATCGCCAGCAGTGGGTTCCAGGCATAAGCCAGAATCCAGTGCCCTCCTCGCCCACTGCGACGCAAGACATCGAGCAAAACGAGAACGATCCCCAGATCGCAAACTACAAAGGCGACTTTCAGCGCAAAGACAGACTCATGAATCGCAGTTACGGCGCGGAAGAAAAGCTGGGCACCCGCTGGATATGGGCTCGGCAAATCCGGGTTGTTCAGCGTGCGGGTCTCGGGTGTGTGCAAACCGACGAGCGCAGGGTCGCTGGGAACGACGATATAAGGGTTATAGCCGAGCCGCTGCATACGGCCATCCCAAACATATCGGTGAATGTCATCATCTGAGCCCGGCGCCATGAAGAGAAATGGAAGGTGCCACAGTGCAGCCAACACGAGCCCGATGACGATGACGCGCCGCGGGAGTCTTGGCGTTGCGAAAAACTCGCGGATCGCTAAGAGGTACACGATGCCCGCAAGCGTCAAAGAGGCCATGAAGTACGGTCCACCCCTATCGCCGAAGTTGCGTGAGCAGATCGTTAGCGCCTGGCACAACACGGCGCCGAGTATGCAGACTCTCCACGCGGGGGTGATCTTCACTATTACGATTCTCCAGTGCCCGCCCGTGATTGCGCCGCCACAAGCTCCCACTCTTTAAGCCACGCCGCCGTTCGTGGCGCCCTGGCCGGAGCGAGCCGCAACTCCTCTGCCAACCGAGTCAGGTCGTCAGCTACATCAATATCGTAAAAAGGAGCTGCGACACCTACGGAAAGCTCAAGAACTCGTGCGCGCGATAGGAGTCTCTCCAGCGCGCTGCTGGTGCCCATTCCGTCGCCTGCGAAAAGGGTGGTATGAGACGCCTTTGCCCCGACGAGATAGTAGCCTCCGTCGTGCGTTGGTCCAACGACTACGTCATGTGCGGCCAGCGCCTCGAACGCGCCTTCCAGAACGGAACGCGGCAGGTGCGGACTGTCGCTGTTGAAGGCAATGGTGCGTCGTTGATGACCATCTGCGAAGTGCGCAAACACCGAAGTGAGGCCTGCGGCAAGACCTTCACCTTTCTGCGCAACCACGCTGACTTCGTTGCCTGCCAACTGCGCCAGTTCGTCTACGTCCGAGTCCGGGCACATGATGGCAACCTCCACATCGCTCAATGACCGCGCCAGCGCCAGCGTGTCGTCCAGAAGACAGCGATAGAAAGCAGTGACAGCTGCGGGAGAAAAGCTGGGCGCGAGGCGGGTCTTGACCGCGCCTGGCCTTGGTGCTTTGGCCATGATGACCAGCACACGGTCACTGCCTGACGAACGCACTCACAACTCCCTTGAAGAGTTCATAGATTGTTGGGGCAATAATATACGACGTCCGGGCGTGACTGGGCCACCTGTCCGCCGGGCGTATCGTTGAAGTCGTGCCGCCTCGGTGGGACAATACCCGCATGAAAAACCTCTGCTTAGTTCTTTTCCTCATGTCCGCGTGTTGTCCGGCGTTGCCTGCACAGACTCGCATAGAGACTTACTCCTCGTCGGGGAACGCATTTTTGCGACTATGTTCTGCGATAGACGATGATAAAGCCACTGCGGGAGAACGTGCAGACGTCATCGGCTGCATAGGCTTCGTCTCAGGTTTCATGACGGGCGTAGAAGCAGAAACTAGTCTCGTAGTGTCAAACATCGGGAAGAAAACGCCCGAGATGTTTTGTCGCCCAGACAACGTTGAGAACGGTCAGGTAGTCAGAATTGTACTGAAGTATATTCGCAATCACCCCGAAGAGGCCCACCGAGTTACAGAACTTATCATGGTATCTGCTCTGGGAGAAGCCTTTCCGTGCAAGAGCTGGTCCCGCAAGTAAAGGTATGGATTCCGGCGTCATTTATTCGTTCTTCCGTGTATCAGTCCGCCCGCATAGCCGATGATCGCAAACAATATGTTGAGAAACACGGTTGCCTCGATTTTCCCAATTAGAAGAAAATTCGCCGCAATAAATAGGGCTAATACGAGAAGCAGTGTGCTTGTCGAGTAGCGGCCCCATCCGGGTGTTTTCGTCGAAAATATACCGATGACTGTTGCGACACCGAGAGCAGTTAGGCAGATCACTTCAATTGTCTCTATCGTCATTTCGCGCTAACCCTCCGTCAGATTCTCTTGCGACCTTCCTTGATGAGTTGTTCCGACGCTATCCTCAAAGCGTTGCGCACTAGAAATTCCTCGAAAGTACTTTGGTTGTGTACCTGAGATGCCAAGCTCAACTTGGACAAACACTCCATTGCATTTTGGTTCTCTGGACCAAACCCTCCGGCCCCCAGACAGCACCACCATATCTCGAAGCCATACCGTTTCATCAGTCTTCGAGTGGCCTTCGCAGTTATTGTCTCTCCGAACGGGTCAGCTAATCCGAAATGCTCGCCGAATGGATCATATTGTTGACCCAGACGACCGTCGGTCGCTTCCTCCGTAAGTCGCCTCAGTTCCTCGTCAGAATAGAGGTCTCGAACCCAATCCCAAAAATTTGGGTTTCGGCGAAAACTCCTCCACCACTCAATGGCGTCGAGCATTTCGGACGTTGTTAAGCCCCTCTCTTTAAGCGAGTTCAGGCACCCGTCCCCACTCCGAAAAAAGCCACCCACTTCACAAAGGACAGAAGTCCATCGTGATTCTACGCTCTCAACCGAAGACCTTCTTGTAATTGCCGCGAGGTAGAATCAGCACCGTTTCGCCGCAGCGTGTGGTTAGGCCGATCTCTTCGAAATAAGGTCGTCGAGGGACATGGCCTTTCCACATCCACAATCCCGAAAGGAGCATTACAGGAACGACGACAAACCAGCTCTTCGACGTCGGAAATAATAGTGCACTATCAAGCTGAGAATGAACCAACCGGCGCCGACCGTGCCCTTCAGCGTACCGCTGATCTTGGATTTTCCGATACGCGGGTAGTAGCTCACCGGGACTTCAACCACACGGAATCCGGCCAGGGCGCCTTTTAGGATCATCTCAACCGCCCAGCCGTAGGTGGTCTCTTCGAGCGCGAGCGCGCGTAGTACGTCGGCCCGGCCAGCGCGAAAGGGGCCGAGATCACTGATTTCTAGCCCATAGAGAAGTCTGATCAGGGTGGCGGCGAGACGATTACCAAACACCTGATGCCAGGGCAACGCCCCAGCAGAACGCCGCCCCTGCAGGCGGGAACCGAGTGTGATGTCCGCGCGCCCCTCAGTGATGGGCGCTAAAAGAATCGGCAGTTCAGAGGGCCGATCGCTGTAGTCGCCATCCAGGAACACAACCACGTCAGGGGAATTTGCCGTGGCCAGACCCGTGAGGCACGCTCGCCCATAGCCGCGGCGCGGTTCCTGAACGACGCGGGCTCCCATTCTTGCGGCGATCTCGGGCGTCCCGTCATTCGAGTTGCTGTCGACAACGATGACCTCCGTCGTGAGATCGGACGGGAGATCCGCTAAAACGCGCTCAATCGCCTGCGCTTCATTATGGGTAGGGATGATGACGGACACTCGCACGTGATCGTGATTCAAGTGATTCTGGCTCGATCACCACCACGGAGAAGATGGCCACCGTTGCGACAGCCACGCGTCAACGCCCCATCTCCGGCCGGCGCATCCGATAGCGAGCCCGAGCGATGCGAGCACCGGAACCAGCAGTTCCCAGATCCACGATGTGCCCCATTCCGAAATCCAAAGGCTGCCGAGATACAGAAAAGCAACAAATGCGGCCGGTCGGGTAAGCAGACCGATGACGAGCAGGATTCCGAGAGAGATCTCGGTCACCGCTTGCATAGGAGCCGCCATCGCGGCGTGACTCGCCGCCAAACCCATAACCGCCTTCCACGCGGCCGGCGAGTGACTCGCCTTTATGTAATAGTTGATCAGGCCTGCGTAGCCCGCTGGCGTGTACAGACCCTTCCCCAGATTTTCGAAGAAGACCCACACAAGCATTGCGCCGATCGTGAGACGAACTATTGCCAGCCCATTTGCCGCGGGCAGTTGGTTCGCCAAATTTTGCGTTGGGCTCGCGTTCGTCATCATCGTGAACCTCCTACCCAATGGATGCCGCCCCGTTTGCTGCGGGAAGAAAAAGGAGTGGGTATTTTAAAACGGTTCCGCCTGTTCCTGCTAGTGGATGCGCCAAATCTACGGCGTCGGTACCGATAAACGCGCTCGTTGTGATTGCCGGGTATCGGACTCCGGGATTCTCGGTCACGCCGAAACTACGTGGTCGTCGGTTAGAAATCGTGATTCCACCCATTGACCGGGATGATTCGGGGCAGACAAGGCTTTTGGCGCCCAGCTCTCAATCGAGCCGAGGATTTGACAGGAGGCTGCCGCAACAGGCAGACTGCGAAACTATAATTCGAACTATGCGGTGCACACCCCGACTCTCCGGCTGCGGTTTCACTTAACGATAGCCGCCTAAAACCGCCGTGCCGTTTCTGTCACCTGTCGCCTCAACAAAGGCGATCCCTCATCGAAAGGATGCGTCATGCTGCGTCGACCTCTGCTCTCCCTGCTCCTCGTATTTTCGTCCCTGCCGACGCTCGCTCAGAACGAGCGCCATTTCACTTTTCACTACGCATTTACAGTGAAGAACGTCAGCCCCGGTGAGCGCATGCGGGTCTGGATCCCGCTGGCCCACTCCGATGCCTTCCAGGAGGTGAACGTTACCTCCAAGGGTGGAGACTTGCCGCTGAAGCAGGTTCAGCAGCCGGAATACGGGAATGAGGTGCTATACGCCGAAGCTTCGCGGGCCGACAAAAGCGAGTACAAGTTCTCGGTGGACTATGACGTCGTTCGAAAGGAGCATGTCGTGCTGGTCAACGAGAAGCCGGCGGGCACCGCACCATCCGCGAAGGCACCTCACGTCGAGTTGGCGCGGTTTCTGGAGCCGGACCGCCTGGTGCCCGTCACCGGCGTTCCAGCGCAACTGGCCGCGCAGGAAACAAAAGGCGCAACCACTCTGCTTGAAAAGGCGAGGGACATTTACGAATACGTTTTTCGCACGATGAAATACGACAAGAGCGGCACGGGTTGGGGACACGGCGACACCCTTTGGGCCTGCGATTCCAAGCAAGGCAACTGCACCGATTTCCACTCCGTCTTCATTTCGATGGCGCGCGCGGAGAAGATCCCCGCTCGCTTTCAGATCGGCTTCCCGCTTCCGGCCGACAAACACTCCGCCGAGATACCCGGATACCACTGCTGGGCGGAATTCTATTTGGATAACACGGGCTGGGTCCCTGTAGATATTTCGGAAGCCTGGAAGCATCAGGAAAAGCATGATTACTTCTTCGGCGCCCACGACGTAAATCGAGTGCAGTTCACGCAAGGGCGCGATCTGAAGCTCGCTCCGACCCAAGATGGTCCGCCTCTGAACTATTTTGTCTATCCGTATGTGGAGATTGGCGGAAAGGAACATCCCAATGTCGCGATCGCGTTTTCATTTGAGGACGCCGGCTCGACGCCCATAAAGGTGAGCGCCTTACGTTAGAGATTTGTACCTCATCGCTCGAGAATTTCGCTCCCATGGACGCGATCCCGACGGCGGTCAGCCTGACCACATATGCCGGAGAATCGGAAGACTTCATGCGGACGCCCCTTCAGGAACTGGTCGATCAAAGGCAAGACTTCCACCCCGACCAAATCGTCGAGGCGCATCGTTCCATGGAGGAAAACAAAGCGGGCGGAAAGATCGTAGTGCTGACGTAGCGACATCGACAGGAAAGCCAGAATTTTGCTTCAGACAATGCTCGCGTGACAGAGCGATGCTAGACTCCATCGGACTAGTACCGAAAACGGGCTTGGGGGAGATCAATGGCGATCTCCCCGAAGAGGACTTCGGGACAACTTCACGTCTTGCTGGCCGAAAACCACCGATGCGATCCAGGGTCCGCCTTCGGATCACTTCAGGTTTGCCCGTCATCCGTCATCTTGGCATTGGCGGCATGTTCACTCCGGTGCTCGCGAAGCACTCGAAGTCGTTCTCGCTAATTGATTGCATCTCGGCGGGAGTCGATCGAATGCACGACCAACACGGATGGCAACGGTCTTACTCCATCACGAAGTCACGGTGAACGCTTGGCTGCTCGTAGCTTTGCCGCCCGAAGTTGTGATCACGATTTTGCCGGACTTCGCTCCGCTCGGAACGCGGAAGGTCAGCTGCGTGTCAGAGCTAACGATAAAAGAGACAACTTGCACTCCTCCAACGGTGATCTTCAGGGTCTGGATCAATCCTGATCCGGTAACCGTTACCGTAGTGCCGACCGGACCGCTGCCCGGGGTAAAGCCTGTGATCTTGGGCGTTACCTTGAATACCTTGCTGCTCACAAGTGAGACGGACGGTGTGATCACGCGAACAAATCCCGTTTCTCCGGCCGGCACCTTGGCCGTCAGGTAGGTGTCATTAACCACCCTGAAGGTCGCGGGCGTTCCATTGAACATCACACTGGTTGTACCGGAAAACCCACTGCCAAGGATCCCCACCGACTTGCCCACCGTACCGATGCGGCTGGTCAGCAATACGAAAGGCGCTACGCCGTTGTCGAGACTGTAGACGACCCCCTTTCCGGGGGTACCGCCTCGAGCTGTCATGCCAAAAATCCTGCCGCTGGTGTGCTGCATAGGCGTCGAATAGGCGCCCGCTCCAAAAGGGGCGTCGAAGTTGTGGAGGACGGAATAGCTGCCGCTCGTAGACATCTGAAAAATCGTGCCGTAAACGTCGGTGCCACCCCATACGGTGGCGCCGTACAAGTTTCCGTCGCTGCCCGCCACCAGTCCGGCGTCAGCCTGATAACCGCCAATCGGGTCCTTGGAGTCGAGGTTCACAAGCACGGTCAAAGCTCCCGTGGTCGTGATCCTGAAGATGACGCCGGCGTTGCTGCTTCCTCCAGATGTGGTTGTCCCGTAGAGGTTACCGTCCACTGCCTGCACCAATCCGCCAATCGGGTAAGCGCCGTGCGGCCCGTCGAAACTGTAAAGGGTCGTAATCTTCGTCCCGACGATCTTGTAGATCGTACCGGCGGAATATGTCCCCCCGAATTGCGTTACCCCGTAAAACGCGCCGTCATCCGCCTGCAGTAGCGGCGCGTAGGACACCGTCGGAATCTTGCCGATCACTTTGAACACACCCTGAGCCGATATTCTGAAGGCAACACCAGGGTACGAGGTGCCGTAGAAATTTCCGTCCGTACCTACGATCAGAGGTGCCACGGTGAGACCGCCATCCGCATTTCCAGTAAAGTCGTAGAGGACGGTCAAAACCCCGGCGGGTGTGATCTTGAAAATGTTGCCGTAACTGTGAGCGCCGCCAAACTCGGTGGTTCCATAGAGATTGCCGTCGGTGCCGAGCACCAGCCCGCCAACCGGCGTGCTTCCGTGAGTCGTATCGAAATTGCGGAGCACAGTAAAGCTGCCTGTGGGCGTGATCTTGAACGCGATGCCGACATTGTTCGTGCCTCCAGTGGCCGTCGTACCATAGATATTGCCATCGCGCCCCTGGGCCATAACGGCCGGGTATTGCGGACAGCATCCACCACCGGTTCCGTTGAATTCGTAAAGGTCCTGGTAGGTCTGCGCGCTTACGCTGGCGCCGCTGAGCAACAGCAGAATGAGAAGGCATGCGAGTCTAGTTCCGCAGCTGGATGCGATGCGCGTGAATCGTTCGCGCTTACATTCGCGCTCTTCCTGGGGTGTAGACACTCCCGAGCATTTCGATAGATTTGTCACTTTTCCTCCTCACGGCGACCGGAAAATTCCAGCGCTATCCAACCATCGTTCTTCCTCGGGCCTCTGACGGAAACAAGCCCGCGAACGCGGAACCGATAGTGCCTCAGTGCAGCGAAGGTCTCAAGGGCCGTAAGATGAGCAATTGGTGAGCAGCCAAACGATTGACATTACAGTGCTTGTCAATTTCAGACGGGTCCGCCATTGCGATGACGGGCAAGTACGCAACCAACGGAGGAGTTAGCTTCGGTTTTCGGGCGATTCGCCGGATGGTTCGAGGCGAGAACTCCGTCCATTTTTACGAACTACCTTCGAAGCGCGAACCACCCTGAAGATCTCGCACGAGGCGCTCGAACCTCGGGTGTTTTCTTAGCGGATCCCACCAGGGCTCGACTTTGAGGAGGACCATCCAGCTTGAGCGATTTTCGACAGCCTTTTCCAGACAGCACACGGCCTGCTCGAGGTCACCCTGGCCGACGTAAACGGCGGCCAGCGAACTGGACGCCACACCTTTTCTTTCCGCAAGCGTTTTCAGTCGAGCAATGATCGACTCCGTCTCTTGCGCGCGCCCTGCTCGCGCGTAGGCACGGCCGAGAGAGCCGAGAGTAGCCGGGCCTTCCCCCATCAGACGCAGCGCCGTTTCCAGTTCAGGGATCGCTTTCTCAAGCTCATCGAGTTGCAAAAGAGTGATGCCTTTGAATCGGTGGGATTCGGCGTGATGGGGATCAAACTCCAACGCCTTATTGGCCTCTGCCAGAGCAAGATCGTATCGCCGTCCGAAATAGTAAGCCGTGGATGTGAGGATGTGAGCGAGGGGAGACAACGGATCGAGTTCCAGTGCTTCTGTGGCAGCCGCAACAGATTCGTCGTGACGGCCGAGCGCCATGAAACAACAAGCCTGCCAGCGACGCCCGGCCGAACTCGACGGGCCCAGCTTAATCGCACGGCGACAGTAGGTTTGAGCCGCGTCGGGTTGCCAATCGTAGAAGAGGGTTGCCATCCCCAAGGAGGCATGCGCCTCGGCAATCTGGTCATCAATCTGGATGGCCTGAAAAGCCGCAGCCTTGGCTTTTGGCCAACTGTCTCGCGGATTCATGAAACCGAAGAAGCCTAAGAGGCCGTAACTTTCCGCGAGCCCGGTGAAAGCGAGCGCGTGCAGGGGATCGAGATTGATGGCCTCCTGGAAATGAAGAATCGATCGCCGCAGGCCCTCTTCTGAAGCCTTATTGAGATGATGTCGCCCTTTCAGATAGCAATGAAAGGCACCTACGTTGGGCGACCTGCTTTCCGGCGTGGGAACACGCATATTCGCTGAATGCAGATGCAGGGCGCGGGAAACCTCGGCTACCAGCGTTTGCTGAAGATCGACAATTTCGCCCTGACCAAGTTGATAATGGCTTCCCCAAATCTCGGAGCCGTTGCTCGTGTCGATGAGATCAACTCCAATTTCGAGTATGCCGTTGAGACTCTGCACTGCTCCAGTCAAAACAGCTCCAACCCCGAATTTCTTTCCGAAGGCAAGGGACGGAGCGGAGCCAGACTTCAATCGACCTACGGAACTCCAGGCCATCACGCGCAAATCTGCAAAAAGAGCGAACCTTCGTATGAGTCCTTCGGGTATTCCATCCACAAGGTACTGAAGCTCCGGATCGCGAGAAATGTTATCGAACGGGAGAACCGCCAGCGAACGAATCCCACTCGAGGGCCTCAGGAAACGGTAACCTCGCCGGGGAACGGTTTCGATGAATCGTGGGGATGCGGCACTTTCTCCAAGAGCACGGCGAATCTGCCGGATGCAGAAATTGAGGCCATGCTCGAAGTCAACCAACGTGTCCTCGCCCCAGAGCCGATCTCGAAGTTCCTCTCTCGTTACCAGTTCGCCGGCCCGCGTGACCAGATGGATGAGCAGAGTGAGCGCTTGTGGGCGAAGTCGGATGCGGTGATCGAACTTCCGCAACTCCATTGCATAAACGTCGAGAGTAAAAGGACCAAACCGTACCCGCGATTCGGAACTTTCCATAGAGAATCCAGGGGGCGATTGTAGCTTCTCGTGCTTGTTCTCGGCATAACTTATTTTGTTTGAGACAGATTGCTGCTCACCCAAAGCAAAATTGGGGGGAAGGGGGGGCCCTTCGGCAGATACGGCTAGTCGCAGCACTACCTGGGACGACGCTTTTCGAGAATCCAAACAGCTGGCGCCGAGGAAATGGCCCCGGCGAGAAACCATGGTACGAGAAATACGAACATCCAGTTGCGGTACTCCCACGACGGTTCCCCGTTAAACCAAAACCAGCGGCCAGTAAAGGTAAAGCGCGAGAATGAGTGGCACAATCACGACCCAAGAGCCTGCGTAAAGACGCCCGGAATACGGAGCGCAGGAGCCAAACGATAACCGGGGAAACGAACGCCAATACTATTGTTCAAGAGGTGAGGGGATAACGATGCGATCAATCTCTTCATTTCGCGACGTTGACATGTTACACAGCTACGGCAGGCGGATTCCCATTCACGGCTGAAGGTTTACACATGAAAACTTCTCAGCTGATTTTGTGTTGGTCGGCAAACCGGAAGCTATCCAGAAACAGGCTTGTGGGAGGTGTCGTATGAGCTTGTCCAACAACTGGTGACTGGCCGCGGTGTCGATTTAGGCTGGTCTCGACTCTCACATTTTCAGCGCGGGGTGGTTTTTCGTAATCCAGTCTTCGACTTCAACGTAAAACTGTTTTGCTTGAACGACGATCTCTTTTGCTTCTGTGTCGGTCGCAACATTGGAGAAAGTGTAGTCGATAGTATTTCGCTTCCGTCGACACGTCTCAAAATAGTCGGCGTACTTGTGTGCGGCTTTACCCAACACCAGTTTCGTGCTCTCCAAGGACACCCGGTGGTGTCCGACTTTGCTCACGATCCGATACCCCGCACAGGCTATGGCCATATTCGCCGCCTGGAGCGCAGCGTTGTATGCAGTGGCGAATCTCCGATCTGCTGAAAGGCCAGCAAGACTCGCGTCTGCGAGGTCGCGGGCGATCAGGGCCCGCATATTGTCTAATTCCTTCTTGGAGGTTTTGTGTTTCTGGGCTTCTTTATTTGCCAACAAGCTCGTCCAAGTCACTCTGGCCTCCTTTCACAAACTGTTTCCGTCCTCGTAAAACGGCAGCAAGGAAATGGTCGCCCGATTTGATTTTCTCCCGAAACTCCTCTGGGGAATAGGCAGTGGCGTTGACCTCTCTTCCCAGCCGCGCCTCCGCCCTGCGGAGCGATGGAGAGAGGTCAGCAAGACCTGCTCTGCCAATGACCATCACATCCACGTCACTCATCGCATGTTCCCGGCTTCGTGCCACAGAACCATAGATAAAAGCACTCTGAATCTTGTTCCCAAACGGTTTCAGTATGTGCTCCAAGATCGGAGCCAGCCCTGCCGTCTTTTCGAAGAGCTGCTGCAGGTCTCGGAACACCGGGGACTGGGTTTCAGCCTTGAAATACGCCCTTGTGCCTTCCCGACGATGCACCAATATTCCGCTTGCCACCAGAGATGATAACTCCCGCTGAAGGCTCGACGGGCTCGTGCCCAAACGACCGGCGAGTTCCGAAAGATACCACCACTTATCTGGCTGGCCGAGCGTAGCCGCGAGCACGCCCTGCCGTACCTGTGGGAACAACGCAGTCAGCACGGAAGAGTTACGCATACTGCGTATATTATTACGCATATTGCGTAAGCATGTCAACCGCTAAACGAACAAGGCTGTCTGCGGCGAGCGTTGAGTAATCTAAAGTGGCAGTTCAGATTACTCATATGTGTTCGAATCAGAATCGGACGCAATTCGAACGGACTCGAATGCTGTTCGACTTCGTGCGAGCAGTGTTCGATAGTCCCCGGAGGGCCTTCACCGACCTAAGCCGAAGGCTTAGGGATGGTGTCTCTTTGGGAAAACGAACTGGTTTCTTCTCGAACGGCGCCTGCTGCGCCAAATCTGCATCAGTCGTGGATAGTCCCGTTCCAACGCTGGCCGTCGAAAAACGCGCGCACTACCAACAGTTTCGTGCTAAATTGACTTTGTGAAGCGCCTGCTTCAATTTCGATCGTCATTACGACTCAGTCCATCCCGACTGAGTTATTAACTCCTGCACAATTTCTAAGTTTCCAGGCCCGTGGCGGAACTGGCATACGCAGCTGCCTCAAGAGCAGCCTTTTGTGGGTTCAGCTCCCACCGGGCCTACCAGAATTCCTTTGTTCTTTGACAATTCAACGGAGAGTGGGCCGGACGGTAAGGCACTTGTCTGCTAAACAAGGGCTCTCGCAAGAGGCTAACGGGTTCAACTCCCGTACTCTCCGCCATGCGGAAGGTACTGCTGAATGGCCGGCAACTGGTCCTGAAAACCAGGGCATCGTGATGAGCGATGGGCGTTCGAGTCGTCTACTTTCCGCCAAGTTTGCACAGGTGCGTGAGCCCGGCCGAAACGGACCGGCTGTAACCCGGTCTCCCCTAGTGGGACGCGGAGGTTCAAATCCTCCCCTGTGCACCAGAGTGCCAGCGTGTGCGAATTGGAATAGCAGCCTGTCTTAGAAACAGGTGTTTGAGAGTTCGAATCTCTCCGCTGGCACCAGCTTTCTTTCGCGGTATCCTTGATTCGTGAGCTCAAACCAAGAAAGGGTTGACTTTCCTCCGACTACGCTCCGTCTCGTAGCCGATCGCGCCGGGCATCAATGCAGTTTTCCAACTTGCAACCGACGCACGACGAGCCCGGGTGTAGAGGAAGATGACGTTTCGAGGAACGGAATTGGCGCTCACATTTACAGCGCTTCTCCCCGAGGCCCCCGAGGACAAGGTGGTCTCTCTCGTAAGGAACTTGAACAGCCCGAAAACTGTATTTGGCTGTGCACAGAACATGCTCGGCTGGTCGACAACAATCGCGGAGTGGCTTTCCCTCCAGAAACTCTTCACAGCTACAAAGCTCTACAGGAAGCACGAGTACGCCGTGAAGTCCAAGGGTTATATTCACCGATCGGCTGGGTACACGAGCTAACTCTGCTTGAGAATCCCACATTTAAGCCGTCTCAAAAGGTGCGCCTCTCGAAGCTGAACCTGATCTATGGTTCTAACGAGTCCGGCAAAACAGCCCTCACTGAGTGGATCGCGGGTATTTTCGATCTGCGATATTTGCGTAGATGGTGGGATCGTCAGGGCACCCCGATCCACGTTCAGTTGTCTTTAAATCCACAACTAAGTCTTCTTGACCTGCGGGTCTCGTCAAAGACCAAATTCGATCTGAAGATCGGCGGGAAGGATCTTCCATTCAACCCGATCCCGCTGCGGATCATCAGACTACAAGATGCGTGCCTGCGCTTCGAAGACGACCTCCTCTGCATTTCAAACAATCTACGTATCTCACATCTCATCGTGAAGAAGTTTGTCGATGAAATTCATTCGTTCCCATACGCCCGAGTGAAAAATCTGCGCTTTAAGAGAAACAAGCACGGTAATCGGATCCTTTATTCGGACGTAGATGGAACAGTGCCTGGATTGCCGCTTCGTTCCCTTAGTGGCCGCGAGACCGAACGCATTTTTATGGAGTTTGCAACCGCTGCAGCACGAGTATCGGGCAGATACACACCAACAATACTGATTCTAGATGGCTGCCCACTGATTCTGTTCGAAGGATTCTTTGAATTCTACTCACATCACTTCCTCGATCCAGATAACCAGTTTCAGACTTTCATGTGCATCCCTAGCCGAGAACTTAACCTCGACAAAGTGAATTGTAATGTTTGGGAATTAATAAGGACGAGTGGGAAATTCGACAACATAATCTTGAGCCAAGATCTGCGAGTAGCCGCCTCAGATGACAGCAGGGTCACAGGAGAGTAAAAAGCAGGCAATCTGTCTCCCCCAAGTTCTGACGATCGGCCAAGAAACTTGGTCCGAGTGGCAGGAGTTGAACCTGCGTGGACATGTGCCCAAGACATGTGAACGGCCGCTAGCCATTGCCGCGTAAAACTACAGTCTCGGGTCAACAGGTTCGCTCTCCAGCGCAAGCACTCCAAACACACACTCGTGAACTCGGCGGAGTGGTTCTTTATGAACGAACCGCTCTAGCGCCTCTAGTCCCAAAGCAAACTCCCGCATCGCAAGTGAGCGCTTGGCTCCCAGACCTCTGCTCTTTAGCCGCAGCAAGTTCTCGGGAAGCGTGTATTCCGGGCCATAGATGATCCGCAGGTATTCGCGACCGCGGACTTTCACAGCGGGTTGCACCAATCCCTTCCGGCCCTTAGCCACAAACTCCAACGGCTTAACAACCATGCCTTCACCGCCGGATGCTGTCGTGTCCTCCCACCATCTGATTCCTTTCTCCTGGTCGGCCCTGTCGGTGAGGTCCACAACTTGAAATGGTGTCGCGAGCAGGAGACCACGATCGGCCTGGCAGATTCGAGCAAGAGCTTCCATGTGCCACAGGTGATCTTTCGCGGTGTGAACGGCACCCTCACTGGCGAGCAGGTGAAAGGGCGCCAGCTTCAGGTCGGTCAATGAATGCACAGTCCAGCAGTATCGCTGGTATGCCTCGACATACAGATTGGCGGCTTCCTTGCGCTGTTGGTATTGTTCCGCCAGCGCTGCAATCTCCGGATTCTCAGCGACCGATCTCAACGCTGTGATTGCGGCTGGCAATGCAGCTCGTGCCGCTGCTCCGGTTGGAGCATATTGCTGGCGCAACAACTCTTGCGCCTTGGCTGACCACGGCATCAACTCGCAGTCCAGGCAGACCCAGTCAGTTTTCAGCTCTTCCCAAATGCCTGCCACTTCTACAGCCTTGCGGACTTTTTCCAGAAACTCCAACTCCAGGGGCGCGTCATTGAAGAACCGCCGTCCTGTGCGTGTGTAGCAGACTCCGGCATCTCCTTCCATAACTCCAAACCGTTTTCGCGCAGCATCGGCGTCACGGCAGACAACGACTACCGCTCGCGATCCCATGTGCTTTTGTTCGCAAACGACCTTGTGCACGCCCTCGTGCAAGTAGTAGGCAAAGGCCTCCTCAGGATGCTCGAGCAGTCCGTCACGTTTACTGGTCTCACATGGGGACATCGTGGGCGGCAGGTAGACGAGCCATTTTGGATTCACCGCAAATCGGCTCATGACCTCTAGGGCCGTGATCGCGTTCTCTTCTCGAATCGTGATGTTGCGGTGCAATCGCGTGTTAATGATCCGCTTGCCAATGACATCCTCGATGTCGAGCAGGTCATCCAGTTGCTGTTGTGCGGTCAGCGCTGGTGCCATTTCCTCCTGGGACAAGAACGGCTTGGCCGACTCGTAATAGGTTCGGAGAGCAGAAACCGACATCAATTCACGTTCGGGATAACGAAGGGCAGTGAGTTTTCCCCCGAACACGCATCCGGTGTCTATGTTGATCGTGCGGTTCAGCCATTCCGGCTCGGCAACCGGCGTATGCCCATAAACCACCATCGCCTTGCCACGATACTCAGCCGCCCAGTTGTAACGCACTGGAAGTCCGTATTCGTCCGTCTCCCCGGTGGTCTCTCCATAGAGCGCAAAATCGCGCACTTTGCCAGAGCCGCGTCCCTGCATCTCCTCTCTCATGCCGGCGTGCGCCACGACGAGCGTCCCTGCGTCGAACACATAGTGGCTGACCAGATCGTCGAGAAACTTGATGACCGTCTGCTTGAATTCAGGAGCCTCCTTATCGAGCTGTTCCACGGAGTCGGCCAATCCGTGCGTCAATTGCACATCGCGTCCCTTCAGTTTCCGCATCAGCTTCATGTCATGATTTCCAGGAACGCAGAACGCCGTGCCGTCTTCAACCATTTTCATGACCAGGCGCAGTACTTCTGGAATCTTGGGTCCGCGGTCAACCAAATCACCAACGAAAATCGCTCTGCGACCATCTGGCGGAGTCACACTTGGTGCTGTCGATCCTTCGTTGATCTTGTAACCGAGCTGAACGAGCAAGGCGGTCAACTCTTCGTAGCAACCGTGCACGTCCCCGATGATGTCGAACGGCCCATGCTCGTGTTTCAGGTTATTCCAAAGCGGCTGTCGCACGATCGTGACCGAGGACACCTCCTCTGGACTCGACAGCACGAAGACATGACGGAAGCCTTCGCGTTCCAGTCCCCGAAGCGAGCGCCGCAGTTGTTGCGCCTGGTTTCGGATGACGTGAGGACCGAACTGACGGTCGGGCCGACTCTGATTACGTTCGTGGCAGACCTTCTCTGGCAGGTTCAAAACGATGGCCACCGGCAAAACATGAAACTCGCGAGCGAGTGCCACTAGCGGCTTGCGCGCCTCAGGCTGTACGTTGGTCGCGTCAACTACGGTCAGACGGCCAGCAGCAAGCCTCTTGCGAGCGACGTAGTGCAGGACATCGAATGCATCATTCGTGGCCTCTTGGGAATTCTCGTCGTCTGACACAAGACCGCGGCAGAAGTCTGAAGAGAGAACCTCCGTGGACTTGAAGTGCTCCCGAGCGAAACTCGACTTCCCGCAGCCCGAAGGACCGATGAGAACAACCAACGAAAGTTCAGGAATCGTTATGGTCACGAGCTGAATACCCCCATCTGCGTGGGCGCGCCCACTTGGGGATCTTCTTCTCCGACCGGAAGAAACCTTACTGTCGGTCCGGCTGAAGCTCGCCACCTGGGCGAGCGCGATCTGCTGGCCGGCGGGGTTTGTCATCTTCAGCCTGCCCAGGTCTTCGGGCCTCTTCAGCTGGTCTTCCTGGTAACGCACCACCATGTCGTACTCTTCACCCGCGTGCCGATAGACGCCGCTTGTGGTCCCGGCCAGCGCCGTGCGCAGCACAAGGGCGATGTCCGACGTCGTCAGCCCGTAGGTGGAGGCGGCCAGCCTGTTGACGTGAACGCTCACCTCCGTCTGCTCGGCGCGCATCGTGTTGTCCACGTCCGCCGTGCCCGGGACGCTCCGCACGATCTCCTCCACGCGCCGGGCCACACCGCGCAGGACGTCGCGGCTGGGTCCGACCACGTTGATGATGAGCGGCTTGGCCCCCTCGATGGAGGTGCGCGAGATGATCCCCGGCTCGGTCACGGAGAAGAGCACTCCCGGCAGGCCCCGGCCCCAGTCGCGCAGCTCCCGCGCGATCTGCGACTGGCTCTTGTGCCGCCGGCTCTTGTCGCTCAGCTTCACGATGATCTCGGACGTGGACGCCGATGTGTCCACGCCGATGACGGCGAAGGCGTCTTCCACCTCCGGGATGGAAAGTAAGTGCGTTTCGACGAGCTTCACCTTCGCGTCCGACTGCGGGTACCCGGCACCCGCCCCGAGGTCGAGATCCACCACGAGCTTGCCCTGATCCGCGGTGGGCATGAACTCGGTCTGCACGACCTTCAAAGGAACGAGCGCGAGGCTCCCGACCAGCAGGAGAGCAACCGGCACGATGACCGCCGCCCGGTGGGCAAGCGACCACTGGAGAAACCGTCGATAGGTGCCTTTGACTCCCGTCTCGAAGAAACGACCGAACGCGGTCGACTGACCCGGCCCTTTTGACTCACCCGGAGGCTCGCCGTCACGTTCTCCTGACCGGCCGCCTCGTGCTCTCAGCATTCGTGACGCCATCATGGGAGTCACGGTGAAGGAAACCAGCAGGGAAAGAAGCGTGGCGCACACCACGGTGAGGCCGAACTCGCGGAAGAACTGGCCGACGATGTCCGTCATGAAGGCGATGGGCGCGAAGACCACCACGTCGCAGAGGGTGATCGCGATCGCCGCCAGGGCGATCTCCTTGCGCCCGTTCACGGCGGCCAGCCGCGGGAGCTCGCCGAGTGAGATGTGTCGGTCGATGTTTTCCAGGATGACAATGGAGTCATCGACGAGGATGCCGATGCACAGTCCCAGGGCCATCAGTGAGACGACGTTCAGCGTGAAGTGCAGCGCCCACATGGCGAAGAATGTCCCGACGAGGAACACCGGGATGGCCACGAGCACGATCAGGGAGGAGCGCCACCGGCGAAGGAACAG
>JAIQFA010000188.1 GCA_020073525.1 Terriglobia bacterium | reverse complement strand
CTTCGAATGAGCATGTCGAATCTGTGCAGACTTTCTTAGAACGGCGCCTTCAGGAGCCTAATGTTCCACTGCGGCAAGAAGTCGTAATATACGAGCGATTATGAAAACGCGTGATCTTCTAGAATTCGTTGGGAACGAACAGGTAGCAGCGAAGCTTTGTGCGTCACAGGAGCGTATCAGTCGAGCATTTGCTGAATTGTTCAGCGGCTACAACCTGAGAGCGGAAGATGTCCTGAACGAAGTGGTCCATGTCGACCAGTATGACGGGACCATAACCGTTGCGGATATCAACTTCTACTCGTATTGCGAACACCACTTCGCACCATTCTTCGGGACCGCTTCGGTCACATACGCTCCGGGTGAGATCATAACTGGTTTGGGAAAGATCGTACGACTTGTCCGCGACGTTCATGCTCGTCGCTTGCAGATCCAGGAGTTGATGACGAAGGATATAGCAGAAGACCTGGTTCGAGTGTTGCATGCGCGCGGAGCGTATGTTGAAACCAGGGCGAAGCATCTGTGCATATGCAGTCGTGGTCCCTCCGACGATACTACCCAGACGATCGTTCGCTACGGTTGTGGAAGTCTCGCCAGTAGTGCATTCTCCCCAGTATCAAGCAAAATCGGTCAATGAGGAAACATGAAAGCCGGGCCGGTAATAGGACAGACGGCTTTTCCGCGGGTCGAAATCTGTGAATTGTGTGAAAGTGAAGGGACCGATCCCCTCGATTCAGCCCCCGAACCCACTCGCCAAGTCTTGATAGCAATTTGGTAGCAAATTGCGCCGATCAGGTCAATTGTGCAAGGTTACCCTACGCGCATTCGTTAGGGAAGCGGCAGAAGTTGCGGCGGGCGGGAGCAGTACAATCTGAATTGAAATGGCAAACGACAGAGCAGATTGGTGAGTCCTTGCTCACGAGATTATTTGAAACGGCTGGTCCATGCGTCGTTGCCTTCATCTCCAAGATGACTCAGACTCCCCCGGATGTTCCGCCACTCTTTCCTCCCATCTTCGGAACAGGTTTCGTCGTTGACGCTGATGGATTGGTGATCACGAATCGTCACGTTGTTGAGGCGTTCGGTCTGCTTCCAAAGCACCCCAAGACTGGCGAACTCGCATTGGGGGCATTGGTGTTTCTACCCGGCGCAGACGACAAAAGCTGGCAGATGCTCAATGTCGATGTGACGAATTGGTGCGGTCTAGGGGAGTTCCAATCGTCCGACCGCTGGTATGGCAAGACAGTTCCCGATCTTGGGTTTGTTCAGTTGGGCGTTCGTGAACTTCCGTTCCTACACCTGGCTACGGAAGATTTCTTCGTAAAAGTTGGGATGGCGATTGCGACGATAGGCTTTCCCATGGGAACTCTTCCCTTAACCGCTCTGGGCACACTGAATCAAGTAACGCCGTTCCTCAGGCACGGCATCGTGAGTAGCGTCTATCCGTTTCCTACAGCACAGCCTCACGGTTTCACGATAGACATCATGCAACAGGGCGGTTCCAGCGGGTCGCCGATTTTCCGAATCGCTGATGGGGGAGTGTGATAGGCATGATGAGCAGTGGGGTGATCGAGCGGAAGGTGGCGGAATCAGAGCAAGCGAGTCCAGTCTATACCGTGAACACGAACATCAGCATCGCGGAGCCTTCGGGCATCATCCAGACCGCGCTTGACGAGATTAAGAAACAGATGAGCAAGCGCGACGCTTCGATTTTGACGCTCGCCGAACTGAGGGCGAAGCACCCACTCGGAGCGGTTCCACAAGATTTGACTTGGGATTCTTGGCGAGCATAGGTCGACCTGAAGCGCGACTCTTTGACAGCATTCGATGACACGTCGCAGGAAGGAGTTATGCGTGGCTGAATCGAAGGCAATTACGAGTTGGACGCACTGGGTGTCATCGTGACTGCCATCGGAGTGATGATTGCTTGGGCACAGTATCGCAAGCCAGACCCTCCGCCAATGGCTCGACCAGCACTCGACATCATTAATGCCGTCGTTAGCCAGAGAAGCAATCGGTCCAATGTCGACGTTGGCATAGAATCAGATGAGCTTCAGCTCACCATAAAGAACATAGGATCAGTGGAAGCTACGAACATCGCAATCCTGACACCAACGTCGGATGCCCTGAGCGAGAGCGAGGACAAAAACTTTCAATCCTTGGCAGAAGTGTTGTCGCAGAAACCCGACATACCTGTAGGAGAAGAGAGGAACATCACGATTCAAGACTTCGGCAAGAGAGGCGACAAAATACGACATACGTTGTTTCAGTTGAGGCTACGATACTTCGATAGAAACAATGGCAAACGCTACGATGAGACCACGTGTTTCTACACACCGAAGTTTGAAGCCGCAAAGGATATACCCGCCGATTCGCACCTGAATCCGCCCGTTCCGCTAATCTTCTGTGGGCGCACAGCGCAATGAAATTGTGTGACCGGGCTATTGTCGTTTCTTAAGAAATTCGCTAGAAATATCTTGGAAACTGAATAGGGCAGCAATACGCGCTCGGAGATTAGCCTTGCAGACTCGCGTTATTCGCTGTTTGTTATCCTCTGGGCTCCCACCGCCTCCGGTCCTCCAATTCACCGGGAGTCAACTTGACCTTGAAAGCACCTGATTTCACCCGGCAGATGTCATTGCAGAACCGCTCCGACTTCTTGATGAGCTTCTTGCTTTCGAGCTTCTTACCACATTCGTTACACTTCATTTGATTCGTACCTCTTTGGAGAAGATACTGAATTGTGGCAAACAAGAAAAAGAAGAAAGCGAGTCCCAAGAAGAGCGAGTCGGGAATCTATAAGTTCTTGGTGGATGGCAAGAAAGTCCTGAGAAAAATAGCCGCCCTCACCAAACTCGCCGCGATCGAACAATATAAGCGGGAGTTTCCGGCCGACGCTGCGAAGAATGTCACGGCAGACAAGATTATGGACATGCCCATAGATGATGCGGAAAAACGTTGCCGAGCTCTGGAGGAAATAGAGCGAAAGCAAGACGAAGCGACTCAGGCACATATAGATTCCTATCCAGAGAAGTGAGGCTTGCTGTAACTCGCACGGATGACGGCAACGTCGCACGGCACACAGGCGTCCATCGGGCACGGGGTGAGACGCAATCAATGGTTCGGTGTCATCCGCGTCTCGGTTCTCCTCGTTTTCGTTCTCCGCTCTGGTCAGAGGATGGCAGGAGCGCCACCTATAGCTTTAGGTTTCCCGTCCACCACTCAGGTTGCTTCGTGTCAACTCCGAAATCGATCCTGCCTTGATATTTGTCGACAAATGGAAGTGTCTCTCGGACCAAATCATAGTGGGTTGCTGACGGGACATTCCGAAAGAAAACCCATCTTGCTTTCTGCACGCTGGCTCCGCAGTTCTCCATTGATTGAATCTGTTTTTCTGCGAATTGATTCGTCGCTTCGACGCCACAAACTTGTTCAGCGATTCGCTTCGCAGTAATATCCGCGTCACGTTCGCTCGGAATTTCACTTGGAATCATGTTCGGCTCGAAGACTCCGATGCTGTGGTACAGGTTTCGATTAACATCCCAGAGTTTCGGCGTGCGTCCATACTGGACGAAATGCTGCAACTCGTGGGCATACGCTGTGACAAAGCCCACTGGGAGATCCGAGCAGGCACTTTGTCTTATGTAGATTAGGTTGTCAAAAGCAATTGAGTCTTCATATAGCATGCCAGACTGTAGGGGATGAAAGAAGCCGTGCAGAAGATAATGTGGAAGGACGCTTCTCCCCGAAAACGGGATGTGGAATCCCCGGTAGTGCTCTCCGAGTCCCATCCACGTCTGCATGTGCGAGTCATCCGACGTGGCGAAATATCTCCACAGTCGTTTCGGCGGAAGTGAGAAATGAGACTCGACCTGAAGACACAAGGGTCTCAGGATGCCGTCATTTTCAGTTGAGCCGTCGAAGTTCCACGCTCTATCGGTAGTCGTCTTGTTCATCGCTACGCAGGAATGGAAACGGTCAAACGACGCGGAGCCATTCGCGCCAGTTCTTCAAGAATCGCCTTGATTTTAGGTTGTACCGTGGACTCGTCCGCCAGCCCAAGCAATTCGTAAATGAAGGACAACAGGTCTATCAAACAGCAATTCACAAAGGGCAAGAACGACTCCTGCTGTGGGTCTTGGTCGGGGTCGATGAATCGAGTGACGGTCCCTTTCTCTTCCCACGACTGGTATCGCATTAAGCAAGCAGCATTGGGGTGAGCGTTATCCGATAACAGGCTGTAGCTGTCGGTCGCTTCCGCATCCCGCGCATGTTCCACTTGGAATTGTTCGTACTCTTCAACAGCCTTGCCAACACGCACGGGTGTTGGAATCTCGAACGGCGGTTTTACTGGAGGGACACCAGCATATTTGCTGCCGTACTTGGCCGCCCAACCGCTGCCCAGTGCGACTTTAGTCAAGAGCACCCACGCTTCGCTCCAATTCTGTTGACCGAACAGGGGCTTCAGCTTACGCGTAAAATAGCAACTGAGGGCGGTCCATTCAAAGACATGACGACCAACCGGAGCAGTCGCAGCAACACTGCCCGATTCCGCG
>JAIQFA010000076.1 GCA_020073525.1 Terriglobia bacterium | reverse complement strand
GACGTTGATGGGACGGGCGAGGACGCCCGTCCCTCCACTGACGAAGCGGGTGGTGATGCGGTTGAGGGTTTCCGCGCTCCGGGTGAGGCGGCGAATACGGCTGAGATTCTCAAGTTCCTGATCGACCGCACTGGATACATCAAACAGCTGGAGGAGGAAGACACGCCGGAGTCCTTCTCGCGCATTGAGAACCTGCGCGAACTGGTGAATGCGGCCATGGACTCACGCGATCGTGGAGAGACGGGCGCCCTCGCCCGTCCCATCAACGTCGGTTGCATCGTGGGCCGCAAAGTCAAAGCTGAAGTTGCCAGGATCGAAATCCGTATCGTCGGAAGGTTGCGTAGGGACAGCCGCCCCCGGCTGTCCAGGTTGTGTGGGGACGGCTCGTGTGGGGACGGGCGCCTCGCCCGTCCAGGCCGAGCGAAGCTCGGCAGCACTCTCGCCGGCAGCCGCCTCAGCCGAGTCCTCCACCCGCTCCACAAACGTCCCCGCCAGCATCGCTCGTCCGTCTTCAATCAGATCGCGGAAACTTTTCAATGCCGCCAAAGCCCGCGCCGGCAGCAACTGCCGCGAGATCGCTTCTCCCACCGCGCCCCACATCGACAATCCCGTTTCCAGCGCGAGCCGCTCGATCATCTCGATGGTCGTCTTCCCGATGCCACGCACAGGCGTATTGATCACGCGCAGCAGCGACACCGAATCATCCGGGTTCTGAATCACCTTCAAGTACGAAATCAGATCCTTGATCTCGGCCCGTTCATAGAACGAGAAGCCGCCGACCACGTGATACTTCAACTGATAGCGGCGCATCGCTTCTTCGAACAGCCGCGATTGCGAGTTCGTCCGGTAAAGCACCGCCGCCCGCGCCGTTTCGCCGTTCTCTCCCGCCTGCCGTACGTAGCGGTTGATCGTATCGGCCGCAAACAGCGCCTCGTTCTCTCCGTCCGGAGCCTCGTAGTAGCCGATCTTCGCCCCGCCCTGCCGCGCCGTCCACAGGTTCTTGCCTTTGCGCCGGACATTGTTGGCCACCACCACCGACGCCGCCTCCAGGATGTTCTGGGTCGAGCGGTAGTTCTGCTCCAGCCGCACGATCTTCGCTTCCGGGAAGTCACGCTCAAACTCCAGGATGTTGCGAATGTCAGCCCCACGCCACGAGTAGATCGACTGATCTTCATCACCCACCGCGCACACGTTGTGCAGATCGCCCGCCAGCAGCCGCATCAACTCGTACTGCGGACGGTTCGTGTCCTGGTATTCATCGACCAAAATGTATTGGAATCGCCGGTTGTAGTATTCGCGCACCGCCGCCACCGACTTGAGCAGGCGCATGGCTTCGAGCAATAGATCATCGAAGTCCATGGCATTCGCCTTGCGCAGTTCCTTGCGATACTCCTCGAAAATGTGCGCAATCTTCTCGGTCTTGGGATCCCCCGATTGCAGGTAGATTTCCTGAGGATCGAGCATGTGATTCTTGGCCCATGAGATCCGCGAAAGGACGTTGCGGGGCGTCAGTTGCTTGTCATCCAGCCCCAGCCGCCGCATGATGCCCTTGACCACTTGCTGCTGATCGCTCTCATCGTAGATCACGAAATTTTTCGTGAGCCCGATCGGAGGCTGCCCCGGCACAGTAGAAGGAATCCGCAAAGCTTCAATATCCCGCCGCAGTACGCGCACGCAAAACGAATGAAAAGTAGAAATCACCGGCTTGGCAACGCTGAGCCCGCCGACCAACTTTTCCACCCGCTCCGCCATCTCCGCCGAAGCCTTGTTGGTAAAGGTCACCGCAAGAATCGATTCCGGCATCACGCCCATCTTCTCGATCAGATAGGCAATGCGGAACGTGATGACGCGAGTCTTCCCGCTCCCCGCCCCGGCCAAAATGAGCACCGGCCCCTCGGTAGTCTCGACCGCTTCGCGTTGTTGCGGATTTAACTCGTCCAGGAACGACAAAAGAGAATGGCTCCGAATGCGCTGATTGAATTCTAAATGATGGAGAGACGGGCGCCCCGCCCGTCCACCCTAATTCGTCACAATCACACACCCGCGAAGATCACATCGCGCAATGGCTCCGCCTGTTATGACAAACTCATGCAACGCCGCTATGACTACCGTCGCAAGCTTCCTCATTTGCAACCCGACCACAAGATCTTCTTCATCACCTTCTCAACATCCAGGCGCTGGATCCTTCCCCACACCGCCCGCGACATGGTGATGGAGACCTGCCTGCGCGGCGACGGTCATCGTTTCGAGTTGCACGCGCTCGTCGTCATGCCAGACCACGTTCATCTTGCCCTCACGCCGAGGTGGGACGAGCGCGGGACCTACAGCATCCCGGAGATAATGCAGGAGATCAAAAGCGTCTCCGCACACCGGATCGGCAAAGAAACCGGGCACGTGGGACGCGTTTGGCAAGAAGAGTCGTTTGACAGAGCGCTCCGCCGAGAAGAGGCCCTGGACGCGAAGATTCAATACATGGCCGACAATCCCGTACGCGCGGGGCTGGTGAATGCTCCGGCCGAGTACCGTTGGATATGGATCGAAGGTACGGAGTCGCGCTGGACGGGCGGGGCGCCCGTCTCTCCATCGCAATGGGCTGTATAATTAAGAATTGCGCTCATGAAGAAGAACACACTAGCAACGCCCGCGACGAAGAACTCCGCCGATGCGCACGCCCCCCGCCTAATCCGCTCCACCACCGTCCTCTGCGTCCGCCGCGACAACAAAGTCGTTATGGCGGGCGACGGCCAGGTCACCCTGGGCGAGTCTGTCATCAAGCACGGCGCAAAGAAGATTCGCCGCCTCTATCAGGACAAGATTCTAGCCGGATTTGCCGGTTCAACCGCCGACGCCTTCACCCTCTTCAGCCGTTTCGAGGCCAAGCTGGAGCAGTATCACGGCAACCTCGGTCGCGCCGCCGTCGAGCTGGCGAAAGACTGGCGCACCGACAAATTCCTGCGCCATTTGGAAGCCCTGCTCCTGGTTTCCGACAAGGATGCCACCTTCCTGCTCAGCGGCCAGGGAGACGTGATCGAGCCCGATACCGGCATTGCCGCCATCGGCTCCGGCGGGCCCTTTGCCCAGGCAGCCGCGCAGGCTCTGGCCGATCACACCCAGCTCTCGCCACGCGAAATTGCCGAAGAAGCAATGAAGATTGCGGGCCGGATGTGCATCTATACCAATGACAAGGTTACGATTGAGGAACTGTGAGTTGAGGTCTCAGGTCCCAGGTGTCAGGTCTCAGGAAAACCAAAACCTGACACCTGAGACCTAACACCTGACACCTGATTTTTTATGGCCATTTACTTACCCGGAACCGCCGAAGAAGAACAAGTCACGCTCGACGAGCTGACGCCGCGCGAAATCGTGACCGAGCTCGACAAGTACGTTGTCGGACAAAAAGACGCGAAGCGCGCCGTCGCCATCGCCCTGCGCAATCGCATGCGCCGCCAGAAGCTCGCTCCCGAGATGGCGGAAGAAGTCATTCCCAAGAACATCATCATGATCGGTCCCACCGGCGTAGGCAAAACCGAAATCGCCCGCCGCCTGGCCAAGCTGGCCAACTCTCCGTTCCTCAAGGTCGAAGCGTCCAAGTTCACGGAAGTCGGCTACGTGGGCCGCGATGTCGAATCCATGATCCGCGATCTGGTCGAGATCGCCATCGAAATGGTCCGGGAAGAAAAACTCGAAGACGTCTCTGATAAAGCGGAACTCAACGCTGAAGAGCGCCTACTCGATATTCTTCTGCCCCCGATCACGCCGCGTCCGACGGATTCCAGCTCAGCCGGCGGCGTGGTCATCGACGCCAGCACCAGCCTGACCGAATCCTCCAGCCGCACCCGCGAGAAGCTGCGCCAGCAGTTGCGCGAAGGCAAGCTTGACGACCGCACGGTTGAAATCGAAACCCGCGAGCGCAATTTCCCGTCTTTCGAAATCATTTCGAACCAGGGCGTCGAGGAAATGGACGTCAATCTCAAGGACATGTTGCCCAACATCTTCGGCCAGCGCACCAAGAAGCGGAAGATGAAGGTCAACGAGGCCTTCGAGTACCTGATCCAGGAAGAAGAGCAGCGCCTGATCGACATGGAGCAGGTCACGCGCGTCGCCATCGATCGCGTCGAAAACTCCGGCATCATCTTCCTCGATGAAATCGACAAGATCGCCGGCCGTGAAAGCGGCCACGGTGGTCCAGATGTTTCGCGCGAGGGCGTCCAGCGCGACATCCTGCCCATCGTCGAAGGCACCACCGTCAACACCCGCTACGGCATGGTCCGCACCGACCACATCCTGTTCATAGCCGCGGGCGCATTCCACGTCTCGAAGCCGAGCGACCTGATCCCGGAGCTGCAGGGCCGCTTCCCCATCCGAGTGGAACTGCAGTCGCTCACCATGGAAGACTTCGTCAGAATCCTGACCGAGCCGAAGTCTTCGCTGACCCGCCAGTACATCGCGCTGTTAGAAACCGAAGGCGTAAAGCTGGAGTTCACGCCCGACTCGCTCGACGAAGTCGCCCGCTTCGCCTTCCGCGTAAATGAAGGCACGGAAAACATCGGCGCCCGCCGTCTGCACACCATCATGGAGCGCGTGCTAGACGAGATCAGCTTTGAGGCGCCCGAAAAGAAAGGCCAGGAGTTCAAGGTAGACGCGGCCTACGTGCAGAAGATGCTGAGCGAGATCGTGAAAGATCAGGATCTGTCGCGCTACATATTGTAGGGAGTGTCTTACTGAAGTCGGGTCACGAACAGTTTTGCAAGGGCATGGCTTCCCAGGCTGCGAAAAAACTCATGAATTCGCGGACTACCGTGGAAGAGCGTCCCTTCGGAGCCTGCCCTGAGCTTGCCGAAGGGGCCGCATAAGTCTTAGCAGGCTACGGATAAAGTCGCTTTCTCGCTCGTTTTTGGGTGGCGCAGCGCTTCAGCGCTGCGGTAACTGCATTGTTTTGAGTCCGGCTTTAGCCGCTGCGGTGACGCTCTCTACCTGGGAACGTGTTTTTCCGCAGCCTCCTAGCAAATCAGCGGGGGCTTTACCCGTTGAGAAGTGTCACTACGCCCCCAAAGCGCATTTTCATCTGCTTGCCATCTCCGACCCAAGCGGGCTCTATACCGATCCACCCTACTGCGTAGACCGGGAACGCCGGGTAACTCGGTCCCCGGTCTGCCTCTGCACCGGGGTTGTTAGTGTAATCGCGATGTTGCAACAATTAGAGTACGGCCTGGCTTTGCGCGCCGGCCTTGGCCATCACCACACATCAAGATGTGACCCATTTCACTGACAGGACGTGTGCATTGGTGTCGAATTATATTGCCCGGCTCTCTCCGAAGAGCAGTTCCCGCCCGTTGAGACGCAGCACCCCCTGAGGCGAATGGCCCGAATTCTCTGATTGGGCGGGCGCAGGGCCCCGCGATCTGCCACCGTCGCGCGAACACCATTAGGAGGAGTTATGGAACTCACGTTAACCATAGAGGAGTGGGAGCTTTTGTTGGAGATCCTTGGTGAAAGGCATCGCGCACTGCTGAGAGAGATCTCACATACGGACCATCGCGAATTCAAGCTCTTACTGCTTAAGAGGGAGAAGCTTCTCGAGTCTGTTGTGAACCGTCTCAGAGTCGTGCAACCAGCGCTGGAACCTATGCAGGAACTTCGCCGTTGACACTCCTGGCCGTCAGTTCTCGAAGTCGCGATGAGAACGAACAACCGGTAATCGGTGGTCATGTCGGGCGGGGTTCAAGGTATTGTGTTCACGCTGGCAGGTAGTACGGTCCCATGCAGCTAGAGTTGCCACCAGGCTTGCAGGCGGCATGGCGGTGGATACCCTAGATTGCTTCTTGAGGGCGAGAAATCATGAAAATCCTAATAGGAATTGACGATTCGAAGGTCTCCGGGGATGTGTTACGGGCTATTGTCACGCAGTTTCGGACTGAGCATACACAGATCCGGGTTTTGCATGTGTTGCAGCCGATTGCGCCAGCTCCCCCGCAAATGGCGCCAGGTTATGCTCCCGAGTTGGAAGATCAGAAAAAGCCAGCCCATGAGTTGGTCGAGCGAATTGCGAAGGAACTGCTTAGCGCAGGATTCAAGGTGGATGCCGCCGTCGAGATAGGTGACATCAGAGAGAGAATCATCGATTCCGCAGCCGAGTGGGGTGCCGATCTGATCATCGTTGGTTCGCGTGGACAGAGTGGCATCAAGCGTTTCTTGCTTGGTAGCGTGGCTGAATTCGTCGCTCGCCATGCCAAATGCTCCGTAGAAATCGTTCGCACGCCAGCGAGTACGTAACGGACACTCTGAAAGAAGCCCAGGCCGAGTACGCGGACCTGCAGTAAGCAGGAAAACATCTTGCTGGGCACCCACGGGTTACCGATGGTTGTTGCAACCGGGCAATTACGCCAACTACGATCCCGGTTATCAGCGGAAGAAGTGAAAACGACCGCCACCCGCCTGAATTTCGGTTCGTGACGTAACCCCAGTCCACAGCGTTTCAACCGCGTGGTGCGGAAATCCAGCGTCCCGCATTTTCTTTTTAAGCGCCTCGGTGGAGGCCTCCAAGTCGAATCTTTCCTTAGCGCTGTAGTGTTCACAAATGAACCACGCAGCAAGTCCGTTCGAGTCTCCCTTGAAATTCGGTACCACCTCTTGGTCAATGAAGGGGAGACCTTCTTCTCGAAGCTGCTTCATGCAGTCGATCAAGAGCTGTCCCCACCTGAACTTGTGTTCGGAGTTCATTCCAGTTCCTTAGAGAGATTATGCGCCGCCATGAGTGTCGTTAACAGGCGATTTCACTCAGAACCGCTGTCGTGAGTGTAATGGGGATGTTACGCCAATAGCCTCGGAATGCTTCATGGGGTTTGCTATCCCCCCGGCATAAAGCGAGAGAGTTCGTAGACTGTCCTCTTCGGCTTTTGATATGGCGCTGTCCTGCACTCGGTGCGCTCTGCAAGCGGTCCCGGACTTGAAATAAGGGACACGTCGCCGCTAGCGAGGTCGACGACGTAGTCCGTATTTGTACAGGTTGCTTGCGCCTTTTCGTCCCGTAGCGCCACTCGCTTTGGCGTCCATGACAGGATCGTAAGAAGTTCTGCGTGTACTCCGTGTTCGTCGCCCGTAGCGAGAGCACAAGCGCCAAGTCTCTTGCGACAGTGAATCCACGTGTGCTCCTTTATCGGCTTCTCCTGCTGTGCTCCGATTGCAGACCACATGTCTCCGACGACCCACATCTCACCCTTGTCGACGGAAACAATTGGTCTGCCAAGCATAGGTGGCGCTTCGGCCATGACTCGTGCTGCCACTAAGAGACCAGCCATAATCGCGACAATAGCGAACCACCTCGGCTCAGTGATTTCCATGGACAGAGCATAGGGCGTAGACGAAGCCGCGTCTAGGACTACGTTGGTGATTGTTGTAACCAGGCGATTGCACTAAGTGAGAATCGCGAGTGTGCCGGGGTAGTTGGTAAAATCGCGATGTTTCGCCAACCGTGCCTTCTTATGGGTTGATTGCTACAATTGCCGCCGTGCTCACGTTCAACAGTTCCGAGATCATCCAGAAAGCGGCTAAAGGGGGCGACCCCTTCGCAGAGTTCGAACTGGGTCTCGCTTTCGAGTACGGCAGCGATTATGAGCAGGATTTCGAGAGAGCATTTGAGTGGTACGCGAAAGCCGCCGATCAAGGCCATACTGTGGCAGAAGGAAACATCCTTGCGCAACATGTTCTAGGCCAAGTAAGCAAGTGGGAACCCAAGACAGTTCTTGCGCAGCTAAAGACGCGTGCGGAGTCGGGAGACATTGACGCACAGAGCACTCTGGGCCTTTGCTACAAACATGGCTATGGTACGGAAGTGAATTACACGGAGGCTGCATTGTGGTTTCGTCGTGCTGCTCACGGTGGCTTGGCAATGGGTCAATTCAATCTCGGGAGCCTTTACTACGATGGCCAAGGACTGCAAAAGGATCTAGCACTTGCAGCGGAATGGTACACGCGAGCAGCACAACAAAGAGAGGAGCTCGCTCTGTTGAGATTAGGAGAGATGTACCAAAAGGGATTGGGAGTCGAACTAGATCTCAATCGTGCCGTCGTGTTGTATTCCATTGCTTACAGGCGCGGCTCTGTTCGAGCGGCAAATCATCTCGGGTTCATGTTCAAGAAGGGCCTTGGAGTAGAGCGGGATGATTCCACGGCTTATGAGCTTTATCTAACGTCGGTGAATTGTGCTGAAACTCCCGAAGCCAAAGAAAACTCATCGTACCGTGGGACTGGCTATTACTGGCTTGGCTACATGGCTGAAAATGGAGAGGGAGTAAAGCGGGACTTGCGGACAGCGAAGCGTTGGTACGGCAAGGGTGCGGCGTGTGGTCAATCGAACTGTGTCAAAGCATTGGCCCGCTTGCGTTCTAAGGCGGATGCGAGGCGATGCAGGGACGGTTCTTAGTTGTCGAAAACAGGCGATTTCACTCATTGACTGGGTTTGAACGAGATCGACTCTCGCCGCTCTTCCCGGACTAACCAAAAGGGATGTGAACGTCCACCCATTCATTGCGTTGGACTCCAAATTCCCATTCCGCCTGATCGAATGCGTCTTCAAGTGTTTGGTGCCAAGTATCAGCGACTTCGCCGTTTTCAGAAATGTGGAACAGATAGCAACTCTGCTCGTTTGGGTAGCTGGCGATTTCCAAAGTGACGAATGGAGCGAACTCCCTTTCACCTGTTGCATCACGGATCGTATGTTTGGTTCGTCCGGGTCTCAGGTGTTGAGGACCCAGCGCAACCTTTTTTGTTGTGATGAGTTCCGGCACCGAACTATCCTACTCGTTCGTAGTTGTTGTAATCAGGCCATTTCACCAACTACGACCCTCGGCCTCCCAAAGGGTTGTGAGTGTAATGCCAATTTCAACCGCCAGCCGCTGCAAGCAGCTCCCGCAACACACCCCGTCTCCTTCCTTGACCCGCCATTTCTAGTCTCCGCCAAATTCTGTCAAGCCCCGTTCTCGACGATTTTCCGCATAACTCCATGCATCTGCTGGGCAAATAAACTTGCAATATCTGTCGGGGTGGGTAGGACGAAATTGCTATAATAAAAGTAGGTAGAAGCAAAAGGTGCGGATCATTCCCGCGCCTTTTTTCATTTCAGCCAGAATCCGCAAATGGACATAAGTGTTTATTTAACAATAGTTTACACACAACCACCTTTAAGATGAATACTCTGCCCGGAAACCACGTCCCGTAATTCTCCCATTCCATTGCGTGGGCCGCAGATCATTTAGCTAAGTCCTTATTCCGGAATATTTTGCATGGAAGTCCTTTAAACTCAAAGATTTCGAGGAAGTCTTTTGTCTAAATCCATGATTCCAAAAGATCGATGGGAGGGGGAGGGGGTACCCAACCAAACTAGTTAATGCACCAGAGGGTTACTGCCTCAAAAAACGGCGCTGCCTCTGAGAGAATCCATGCACCGTGTCTATCGACCGCAGCCGCCTGAGATCCCTCACCGAGCGCGAGCAAAAGCGCTTCGTCGCCGAACGCCCGAAGTCCAAGGCCATCTACGAGCGTGGCAAGAAGTCGCTGCTCTCCGGCGTCCCCATGAACTGGATGGTGAAATGGGCCGGCGCATTTCCACCCGTGGTTCGCGAGGCCCAGGGCGCGCACTTCTTCGATGTCGACGGCCATCGTTACGTGGACTTCTGTCTCGGCGACACCGGCGCGATGACCGGACATTCTCCTTTCGCCACCACCAAAGCGATCGAGGAGCAGGCCAAACGCGGCATCACCCTCATGCTGCCTTCCGAGGACGCTGTCTTCGTCGCCGAAGAATTGCAGCAGCGGTTTGGCTTGACCTACTGGCAGTTTGCGCTCACCGCCACTGACGCCAACCGCTTTTCGATTCGCCTAGCGCGCCAGATTACCAGCCGCCCGAAAATCCTCGTCTTCAACTGGTGTTACCACGGCACGGTAGACGAGACTTTCATCACCCTTCATCCCGACGGCACCGCCGGAGCGCGACGCGGCAACATCGGCCCGCCCGTCGATCCTTCCGTGACCACGCGCGTCGTGGAATTCAACGACGTCCCGGCTCTCGAACACGCACTAGCGCAGGGAGACGTCGCCTGCGTGCTCGCCGAGCCTGCCTTGACGAATGTCGGCATCGTCCATCCCATTCCCGGCTACCACCACGCCCTCCGCGAACTCACACGCAAGTACGGCGCCCTGCTCATCATCGACGAGACGCACACCATCTGCGCCGGTCCCGGCGGTTACACGCGCGCCGAAAATCTCGACCCGGACTTCCTCGTCTTCGGCAAGCCAATCGCTGGCGGACTCCCCGGCGCCGCCTACGGCTTCACGCAGAAGGTCGCGGACATGATTCTCGAGCGCCACAGCCTCGAAGACTGCGACACCGGAGGAATCGGCGGAACCCTCGCCGGCAATGCCCTCTCGCTCGCCGCCATGCGCGCCACGCTCACCAAGGTCTTGACCAAAGAGGCCTTCGACCGCATGATCCCGCTCGCCGAGCGTTGGACTGCCGGCGTACAGAAAGTCATCAACGATTTCGGCCTCCCCTGGCACGTCACGCGCCTCGGTTGCCGCGCCGAGTATCTGTTCAGCCCCCATGAGCCCACGAATGGGACTGAAGCTCACGACGCCATGGACTTCGAACTCGAACGCTTCATGCATCTCTACGCGATGAATCGCGGCATCCTCCTGACGCCTTTCCACAACATGGCCCTAATGTCGCCCGCCACTACGCCCGAGGATGTCGACTACCACAGCAAGGTCTTCCGCGAAGCCGTCCGCGAACTGGTGGGATAGGTCGTGTAGCGCGGGCGCCCCCGCCCGCGTGCCGACACTAGCAACTCGTCTGGGTCGCGGGCGACTCGCCCGGCGCGCCTCTGGTACTCTTTCTCTTTCCGCATGAAACCGTATCTCGGAAGATTCCTCGCGCCAACCGCACTCTGCCTTCTGTTGATCGGCTGCGCCCAGACCGGACCGCCGCTGCCGCCATCGCTAGAACTGCCAAAGCCGCCGACCGATCTCCGCGCCAGCCGCAAAGGCAATCACATCACGTTGAACTGGAGTGAGCCGGTGCTCACCACTGACCGCCAAAGCGTACGCTACGTCGGGCCGACCCTCGTGTGCTCCAGCCGCGAAGCAGACATCACAGTTTGCGGAAATCCCGTCGCGATGTTGCCACCGTCCCCTCAAGTGGCGCAGAAGGCCGCCGCAACTCCCCCCGCCTCCCAGACCTACGTTGCGGTACTGCCGGTTGCCTTTCAAACGGACGACCCAGCCGCCGAAGTGACCTACGCAGTCGAGGTTTTGAACCGCAACGCTCGTGGTGCGGGATTGTCGAATCGCGTGCACGTGCCTGCAGTCGCGACCCTGCCTCCGCCAGCCGACCTGTCCGCGGAACTGACCGGCGATGGAGTAGTTCTCACATGGACGACTGCCGTTGAACCGCAAAATGCGCCCGCCGTTCAACATCTCTATCGCATTTACCGGCGCGATGAAAGCTCCGGCAAAGACGCAATCGCGGGTGAAGTTCCCTTTGGCGAACCCGTCTCCACACACTTCACCGACGGAGGCTTTGCCTGGGAAAGGACTTACTTTTACCGAGTAACCGCCGTGAGTATCGTCAAACGGCCCGACAGCGAAGTACAGGTGGAAGGCGATGACACGCCGCCGATGCGCGTCGTCGCCCATGACGTTTTCCCACCCGCCGTACCTGCCGGATTGCAGGCGGCATACTCCGGTGAGGGACAAAAACCATTTATCGATCTCGTCTGGGCGCCGGTGACGAACGCTGATCTCGCCGGATACAGCATCTATCGCTCGGAGGCAAGCGGATCACCTGTCAAGCTGAACTCCGAGTTGGTAAAGTCGCCCTCTTATCGCGACACTGCGGTCGCCTCCGGCAAGACCTACACCTACTCCGTTTCCGCCGTGGATGTACGCGGGAACGAAAGCCAGCGCTCTGAGCCAACCAGCGAACCAGTGCCTTAGTGTTTCCGTCTACCACGCTCGCGAAGGGGTTTTAGCACAGAGGAAGTTCTTGATGTCCCCCGTGTTCCTCGGTGCCCCCTGTGGTAAAGATTTTCGCCAGTGAAAACACTCTTCCGATTTTTCCTTCGCGATCTTTCCACCCTTTGTGTTTGAATATTCCTCTGATGAAATACTGCCGATTCGAACTCAACGGTTCCGCCCACTACGGCTTGGTCGAGCCTGTGGCGGGCAATGACGAAATCACCCGCCTGCTCCTCCAGCCTCCACAAGACAGCGATGGCGACGTCGAAGGCCTTCCCAGCCGCCGCATGGACCGCATCCCGCTCGCGCAGGCGTCTCTCCTGGCACCAGTACAGCCTTCGAAGATCGTTTGCGTCGGCCGCAACTATCGCGAGCACGCCGCCGAACTCGGTAACGAAGTCCCGCAGGAGCCGCTGCTGTTTTTCAAGCCGCCTTCTTCCCTGCTGCCTCCAGGCGGAACGATTCTTCGGCCCAAAGTTTCCACGCGCACTGATTACGAAGGAGAGCTCGGCGTGGTCATCGCCCGCCGCTGCCGCAATCTCGCCGAGAGCGAAGACGTCCGCCCTTACATCCTCGGCTACACCTGCGTCAATGATTTCACCGCCCGCGACCTGCAGAACAAAGACGGTCAGTGGACTCGCGCCAAAGGCTTCGATACCTTCTGCCCGGTCGGCCCTTTGGTCACGGACGGTCTCGATCCCTGGGCGGGCGTCCAGGTCGAAACCCGCGTGAATGGTGAAGTACGACAGTCCGGCAACACGAAGGATTTTATTTTCCCGCTCAACGTCATCATCCGCTACATTTCGCAGGTCATGACACTCGAACCCGGCGACCTGATCGCGACCGGCACGCCCAAGGGCGTCGGTCCGGTCGTCGCCAGCGATGTCATCGAGGTTTCCATCGAAGGCATCGGCCAGTTGCGCAATCCTGTAGCTGACCGCTAGTGAGTGGAGAGACGGGCGCCTCGCCCGTCCAAGGTTGCGTACGGACAGCCGCCCTCGGCTGTCCAAGCCGAGCTGCAGTTCGGCTCCGTGTAAGAACTCTTACTTTTTACCCGCGCCCTGCCGCACCGCCCGCTCCATGAGTTCCGCCGCCCTGAACAGCGTATCCAGTTCCGGTCCCTTCAGACCGCCGAGAGTCTCCGCCAAGAGCCGTATTCTTTGCACCCTTGCCTCCTGCATTAGCTTTTCTCCTTTGGCGGTTGGGGTCACGCGAATGCGCCTCGCATCCTTTGCGTCAGCCTCAATCCTGGCCAACCCGGAGCGCTTCAGTCCGGCCACAATGCGGCTCATAGTTGGAGCTTTGACCTGCTCGGCAGCCGCCAATTGCCCGAGCGCCATGGGGCCACCGAACACCAGGACGGAAAGCGCCGAGAGTTGCGCCGGGCCGGCGCGGGCCAGAACATCCTGCTTACGAGCATGGCGCAGCAGATGAATGGCCGCCGAGTGCAGGCGATCCGCCACTTCCAGCCGAAATGTCTCCTTCGAGCGCGGCATACCAAACAGCTTAGCATTACGAACGGTTAGCATGGCTAACATTTTTCTTGACAAGCAAAACCGCGACTCTATAATTCGTTAGCAGTGCTAAGCAATCAGCAGGAGGCAACCATTATGGAAAATTCTCAACGCTGTTTCGAACTCTTGCAGTCGGGCGATACGGACGGACTCCGCCGAACCCTGGAACAAGATCCCGCCTCTTCCGAAGCTCGTGACGCGGCTGGCGTGAGCCTCCTCATGCATGCCCTCTATCACGGGCGCCGCGACCTGGCAGACCTGATCGCGAACCAGAAGAAGACTCTCGACATTTTCGAAGCCGCATCGCTCGGCCGTCTCGATCGCCTCAAGCAGTGCCTTGGTGATGCCGCTGCCATCGACTCGCGCTCGAAAGACGGCTTCACCGCCCTCCACTTCGCCTGCTTTTTCTGCCAGCCCGAAGCCGCCCGCCTGCTCCTCGAAAACGGAGCGGCGCCGGACGCCGTGGCCGCGAATCCGATGAAAGTGATGCCGCTGCACTCCGCCGCTTCCGCCCGCAACCTGGAAGCCGTACGCCTCCTGCTTGAGCACGGAGCGCCTGTCAATGCCCGCCAACACGGCGGATGGGCTCCGATTCACGCCGCCGCCCAGAACGGAGATCGTCCGATGGTGGAACTGATGCTCAAGCACCACGCCGATCTAAAATTAGCCAACGACGATGGCAAAACACCAGCCATGGTGGCGAGGGAAAAGGGCCACGACGGGATCGCCGCCCTGCTGGGAGAGTAACCCCGAACCCGTGGAGCGGCGGGCGTCCCTTCGGCAAGCTCAGGGCAGGCTCTCGCCCGTCCAGGCCGAGCGCGTCGTGGGCCCCGGGCTTCGCCGCTAAGCCCATGATTTTAATAGATAGAGAACAGGCTCCCTAGCGGCTCCCGTTCCTACGTTACCCACGACATTTCTCCTGCAAGCTTGCTCTCCGTTCCGTGCATCAAACCGTCTATAATTAAAAAACAGTCCCTCGGGGAAGCCCGAGCCAAACAGCCGCATCAAAAGAGAAACGATCAAATTATGTCGACGAAGTTAAAGGTCACTGTTATTGCCAGTTCGCTGGCCATTTTGCTGTTCACCATCGTGGGTGGTTTTGTCAACGTTCGCGCCTCTTCGAATGACGGCGCGTATCGCCAGCTTTCGGTGTACAGCGAAGTCTTGTCGCGCATCCGCCTCGAATATGTGGAAGAGCCCAATATCGGCGGCGTCACCACAGGTGCGCTGCACGGTCTGCTGGAGTCTCTCGATGCCAATTCCAGCTACCTGTCGGCGGACGAGTACAAGCGCTACAAGACGATGAAGACTGATGGCAAGGCCGATATCGGCGCCACGGTCTCCAAACGGTTTGGATACGCGGCGGTGGTGGCGGTGATTCCCGGAGGCCCGGCGGAGAAGGCCGGTGTGGAGAACTCCGACATCATCGAATCGATCGAAGGCAAGAGCACGCATGAGATGTCGCTGGCCGAGATCCATGGCTTGCTGTCCGGCGAAGTCGGATCCACGCTCACCGTGGCCGTGGTTCGGCCCCGGAAGGCGGAACCGCAGAAGATTGTGATTACCCGCGATGTTGTCACCATCCCTCCGGTCGGCGAAAAAATGCTCGCGGACAACGTCGGTTACATCAAGGTGGATGCGATCCCCGAAGGCAAGTCCCAGGAGATCGCCGGCAAGATTCGCGATCTGCAGAAGCAGGGAGCGAAGAAACTGGTAATCGATCTGCGCAACTCGGCCGGTGGCTCTGAGTCTGAGGGCATTGCCACCGCCAATCTCTTCCTCGATCATGGCACCATCACGTACCTTCAGGGGCAGAAGTATCCCCGGCAGGCTTTCAACGCCGACCCGGCGAAGGACATCACGAAACTTCCCGTGGCGGTGCTGGTCAATCGCGGCACGGCGGGCCCAGCTGAAATTGTTGCAGACGCCATCCTCGAGAATGCCCGTGGCGATGTAGTCGGAGACAAAACCTTTGGTGACGGCTCGGTGCAGAAACTGATCGAGATGCAGGATAACGCCGCCCTGATCTTGTCGGTGGCGAAGTACTATTCACCGAGCGGAAAAGCAATTCAGGATGTGGCCGTCACGCCTAACTTCCTGATCGCCGACACTGCCGATGACGACGGTGGATTGCCCGACGAAGACCAGACAACAGCCCCCGACGACAAGAAAGAAGTGAAACCGAAGAATCAGACAGACGAGCAACTGAACAAAGCGTTGGAAGTTTTGAAGAATCGGGAGTCGAAGGGCTAAGGTTTCAAAGTTTCAAGATTTCAGAGTTTCAAGGTTTAGAATCGCTCGCCTCGGCGGGCGATTTTTTTGCCTCAAAGAATCGAGCCGGCGGCAGAAAAGTTATTGTGACATTTGGTTTTGGGTGGCGCAGCGGTTCACCGCTGCGATAGCCGACTTGCCTTTGGGACTCGGCTTCAGCCGCTGAGGTGAGGCTGCGACGAGGAAACTAAATTTTCCCGCAGTCTGCTACGCGCCAACAGTGAATGCTCGCTGAAACCTTGAAACTCTGAAACTTTGAAATCTACGTTTGCGTTAACATTGAGGCATCAAACTTCTGAAACCTGCGCCCGCTCATGAAGCTTATTTACCAACATCTTCCGACGATCGAGATTGGCGGACGGAAGGTGGTGGGACGCTTCCTGTTCGCATTGCTGGTCGTGCTCTCCGCCGCGGTAGGCGCGGCTGCTGGGCTGCTGCTTGTCTACTCGACCGACTTGCCCCAGGTCGAGCAGCTCGAACGATACCGCCCCAGTTCCGTCACCGAACTCTACGACGGACAGGGCAGAGTTATCGGCACGTTCGCACTGCAACGCCGCGTCATCGCCTCCTATGACGACTATCCGGAGGTTCTCCGCAACGCACTGGTGTCAATCGAAGACAAGGATTTCTACCGGCATTCCGGCATCAACGTCTGGCGCATCGTAGGCGCTGCGTATCGGGATATCGAGTCTGGCGGGAAAGTGCAGGGAGCCTCCACGCTCACCATGCAACTCGCCCGCAATCTGTTTCTCTCTCCCGACCGCTCGTACTATCGCAAAGTGCAGGAGGCTCTGCTCGCCATCCAGATCGAGCGCCGCTTCACCAAGCCGCAGATCTTCACGCTCTACGCCAACCAGATATTCCTCGGTCACGGCGCCTACGGCTATGAAGCGGCCTCGGAATACTATTTCAGCAAACCTGCGAAGCAACTGAAACTCGAAGAGGCCGCGCTGCTCGCGGGACTTCCCAAGGCGCCGCAATATTATTCTCCGGTCACGCACCCGGATCGCGCCCTCAAGCGGCGTAACCTAGTGCTCAACGCCATGCTGGAAGACGGCAAGATCACCGCCGCCCAGGCTGCCGATGCCAAGAGCAAGCCGATCGTGCTCAACTTGCAGAAAGATCCGAATTCGCTGGCCCCGCACTACGTGGAAGAAATCCGGCGCTACCTGGAAGCAAAATATGGTAGTGACCAGGTGCATGAAGGTGGCCTGCGGGTTTACACGTCGCTCGATATGGATCTGCAGAAGTCCGCGCGCCAGGCGTTGCTCGACGGCCTCGCCGCGTACGAGCGCCGCCACGGATGGCGGGGCAAACTCCTGAACGTGGTCGCCCAGGGCCAAAAACTCGACAAATACACGGACCCCGACTGGGATGATGATCCCGAAGTAAACGGATACGTGCACGCGCTGGTAACCCAGGTTTCTGCGAGCACCGCCGAAATCCACTTTGGCCAGCACAAGGCGACGCTCGCGCCAGCCGACGTGGCATGGACGAAGATCAAGGCGAAGCTTCCCGACATTCTCCGCCCCGGCGACGTTGTCTACGTCAAAGTGCTCGCGCTCGATGCCGGCGGAAAATCGCGCGTCAGCCTGGAGCAGGATTCAGGAGTAGAAGGGGCGCTCGTCGCCATCGACAACGCCACTGGGGAGATCAAGGCCATGATCGGCGGCCGTGATTTCAATCTCTCAAAGTTCAACCGCGCCACCCAGGCCCTGCGCCAGGTCGGGTCGTCGTTCAAGCCCTACGTTTACACCGCGGTGATCGACCAGGGCGGCAGCCCGGACGACACGATCCTCGACGCGCCGGTGACTTTTCCAACTCCTTCCGGCCCTTATTCGCCGCACAACTACGACGACAAATTTGAGGGCACGATCACCCTGCGGCGCGCGCTCGCCCAATCCAGAAACATTCCCGCGCTCAAGCTTGCCGACCATGTCGGCATCAAGACCGTGATCGACTATGCGCACCGTTTCGGCATCACCGCCAACATTCCCGCGTATCTTCCGGTGGCACTGGGCTCAGCGGAAATCACCCCGCTTGAGCAAACCTCGGCCTTCAGCGTTTTCCCCAACGACGGCGTCCGCGTCGCTCCCAAGTACATCACCAAGGTGACCGACTACGAAGGCCGCATTCTGGAAGAAGATTACTCCGACATCAAGGACGTCATCAGTTCGCGGACCGCGCGCATCATGACCTTCATGCTGCGAGAAGTAGTGCTGCACGGCACGGCGGTCGCCGCCGCCAAAATGCCTTATCCGCTCGCAGGCAAGACGGGGACGACCAACGATTTCACCGATGCCTGGTTCGTGGGGTTTTCTCCGTCGCTCACCTGCGGCGTGTGGATGGGCTATGACGAAAAGAAATCTCTCGGCGACAAAGAAACCGGAGGCCACGCCGCGCTGCCCATCTGGATGCAGTTTATGAATGTCGCGCTGGCCGGGAAAGACCCCGGCGAATTCCAGCCTCCGCCGACGCAGGGCAGCACGGCCGTCGCGCGGAAGGTTGACACTCCCGACGTCGCGCCTGGCGACGGCGAAACGCACTAGGGGCGGCGATCCCGTAGAGACGGGGCTTGCTGCGTCTCTACAGGCAGAACTATCGCGAGACCAGCTTCCCCAGCAATCTGCCAATCCGCACGATTCGATAAAGAGGAAAGAGCGCTTCCGGCAATCGCACAGCCGCAACGTCTCCCGCGCCCGGCGTCCAGACCAGCCGCCACAGATATCGCCAGCGGTCGCCGCGCCGCTCACGCAGTTTCAGGATCAGACGGAAGTAGTCGGTCGATTCGAAATCGTAGCCTGCACCGCGAGCGAGACGCTCGGCTATTTCAGCGCCAAGAACAGGCACCAGAGAATCGGCCGCAATCATTTCCTCCGCGGACTTGGGAAGCTCCGCCCGAAGCACGTTCTTCACCAGCCAAAAACTCACGCCGAGAATGCGAGCGACGCCCAGCGCGCGCGCCCGGGAGAACACCAGCGAGTAGTCGATAGTCTCAACGCGCAAAGTTTCCGCAATATCCGAAAGCCAGATCAGGCGCGTCCACAAATGCTTGGCGGCGTGCAGGGAGAGCGCCAGCAGCGAGTCTTCGGGAGACAGGCACGGCATCTCACATCCGCCCGCAACCGTGCGGCTGGCACGTCCCAGCAAATCCCCCGTGCGCAGATCAACCGCGTAGAAATGCGGCAGTAACGCCCATTGCAGTTCGACCAGGTTCTTTCCCGCAGCACCGTCAAAGGAGCATTCATAGCCTGTTCGTAGCCACAGTCGCTCAATTGCGGGGGGAAGCTCTGCGGAAGCGTGATATCCGATTTCGGCGAGAACCCGCTTCGCCCGCTCGAAGTCCGCGGAAGAAATCAGGAAGTCTAGGTCCGAGAAGCTTCGCAGCCCGGGATCTCCGTATGTCGACTGCGCCAGCACCGGACCTTTGTAGGGAACCACGCGAACCTGTGCCCGCTCGAAGTGCTGCATGATGCGCGCGAGTTCGGCGCTGAACCACAAGCTGCGCCGCAAGTTTACGTCGTATGCAGATCGTAGCGAGTGCTCGACCTCGGATGGAAGGCCGAGAGCATGTTTGATCAGGTTGCGCGCCGCGAGCGGAAGGACTCCATGGTGCTCCGCCAAGCGGAGAAGTTCGCCCCAGTCGAGCGTAGCGCGATTCCAGTGCGCGATGCAGTCGATCTGCTCCGAAGACAGGTTCGCGCCAGCCAGGGCGCATAGGAGGTCGAATTCGTCTTCTCTCGGCGGGATAGCGCTCGACGCGAGATCGGCTGTTGGGGCCATACGTGATGTGAGCACTTGCGGACTGCTTATGCAGGTTGCGGAAAAAGTCGATGTTGCACTTTGATTTGGGGTGGCGCAGCGGTTCACCGCTGCGATAAGGGGCTTGTTTTCAGAGTGGGCTTTAACCGCTGAGGTACGCTACAACGCGGAAACTACTCCTTTCCGCAACCTCTAAAGCCGGGTTGAAAGCAATCGCGTTATCGCAGCGCTGAGAGAACTGCGCCATCGAAAATCAATAGGATCGCGAATCGCCACTATAATACAGAGTCTTCGGCGCGCCCGGAATCTAGTTTGCATTTCGTCGTTCACTTTCATGGACCGAGTCGTTTTCGAATCCGTTCGCAAGATCTTTCGCCATCGTCCAGCTCTGTTCAATTGGGTTGGACGAGAGCGGGCGGGCGAAACCATTGCCTTGAAGGACGTTTCTTTCTCGGCTGCGGGTGCGGAGGTATTGGCGCTGCTCGGCCCAAACGGCAGTGGAAAGACCACGACCCTCAAGCTGATCTCGACCGTGCTCCTGCCCGATGCGGGAACAGTGCGGGTGGGCGGCTTCGATGCGCGGCGCGATGCCGGTGAAGTCCGGCGGCACGTCGGCATTGCCGTCGCTTCCGAGCGATCCTTTTTTCCGCGTCTCTCCGCTAGTGAGAACCTCGATTTCTTTGCCGCCCTCGACGAAGTCCCGCGCAAAGAACGGGTGGAGCGTATCAAAGGGGTTCTTCGCAATAGCGGTCTCCAAGAGCAAACCGACACGCTGGTCATGAAGTTCTCCAGCGGCATGTACCAGCGGCTGGGCATCGCGCGTGCTTTGGTCAAGCGACCCAGTGTGCTTTTGCTCGATGAACCGACGCGCAGTCTCGACGCCGCCACTACCGCGCACTTCTGGACCACGATCCGTACCCTGGCGCGTCAGCAGACCACCGTCCTGCTGGCCACCCACAACTTCGCGGAAGCAGTTGCGGTTGCGGATCGCCTGCTCCTTCTGCATCGTGGCGAATTGCTCGCCGACCGTGCTGTAGGCGACGGCGAAAGCGCTGAGACGTTGCGCGATTTCTACTTTCGCATGACCGGCGAGATCGATGAGGCAGCGGTCAAGCCCTAGTAGGCTGCGGAAAGAGTCGGAGTTACATTTGGTTTTGGGTGGCGCAGCGCTTCAGCGCTGCGATAATTGGCTTGCTTTGGGAAGCGGCTTTAGCCGCTGAGGTGCGCTGAAAATGCTCGTCCCGCAGCCCCAAGAATTTGTCATTGGTAATTTGTAATTTGCAGTAGTGTTTTGGAATTTGTCGCTGATCGCCATCAGGCTTTGAAATTACAAATTACAAATCTCGTAATGACTTCGACCCTCGACAAGCTCTACGCCATCCTCCGACGCGATCTGCTTACGGCTGTCCGCCACCGCAGTGGTTTCGTCGTGACCATGGTCGGAGTGTTTACCGAACTAGCCGCTTTCTATTTTCTATCGCGAGCCATTGGTCCCGGCTTTCGACCGGATGGCGTTGAGTATTTCCCTTTCCTACTGGTGGGCACCGGCGTCTACACATTCTTCGTCATGAGCGCGCAGGCCTTCCTGAGCGCTGTCCAGGAAGCGCAGCAGACGGGAACGTTGGAAGTGCTCATGACGACATCGACCGCCCCCGCTGAGCTCGTCATCCTCAGTTCCATTTCTACGTTTGCCGGAAACCTGGTCAATCTACTGATCTATCTTTTCGCGGGAGTCGCAGTTTTTCGAGCGGCGATTCACGCCAACTTCTTCTCCTGCGTGGCTGTATTGATTTTTTCTCTCGCGATCGCCCTGGCGCTCGGGATCGTGGCGGCCACGCTTCAGGTTGCGTTCCAGAAAGGCTCGGCCCTGGTGTGGCTGCTCGGTTCCGGGGTGTGGTTTCTGAGCGGAACCATGTTTCCGATCCACAGCCTGCCTCGCCCGCTTGAGCTTCTAGCTCGCGCGGTTCCTCTTACCTACGCGATCGATGGAATGCGCCGGGCTCTGCTACAGGGACAGTCGATCACGGCGATGGCTTCCACGCTGGCTGTCCTGGCTGGGTTTGGCGTCGTCCTGCTGCCCCTCGCACTCGCCGTTCTATCGCTGAGCTTGCGGCGCGCGCGGCAGGATGGAACTCTTTCATTTTATTGAGGATGTTGGTTCGCCTCGGAGCGAATTCGTCCAAAACTTACATTGGCACTGGAGAAGTCGTGTAGTACACTTCCTTTACTCTTTTCAATTCCCGGGGGGATAAGCCAGCATTTCTAGTTTGACCGACTGGCTTGACCAACTATGAGCGATAATCGGGCTCCTCGCGAAGAAAGCCAGCAGCCGGGCAACGCGAGTAAAGACAAGAAGCTCTATCAGAAGCCGGCATTTCGCTACGAGCGGGTTTTCGAGACGCTTGCTCTATCTTGCGGCAAGATTGGCGCTACTCTTCCCCAATGCCAGTTCACGCAAAAAACTTCCTGACGATGGAAGACACCGCCGCTTCGCCGCACACGAACTGGACCGCGGAACGCTCGGGTCTGGTGGCGGATGCATTGCGTCTCGGCAGACGTTTGCGTCTGCGAGTCCACGGAGAGAGTATGCTGCCCACTCTTTGGCCGGGCGATGTCGTGGAAATCGCAAGCTGCTCGCGCGAAGAGGTCCGGCCCGGCGAGATTGTGCTCGCCCAGCGTGACGGGCGCCTCTTCCTGCATCGCCTCGTCTCTCCCTGTACATCGAGTGGTTTTATGCTCCGCGGCGATTCCATGCCTGGTCCTGATCCCCGGTTCTCTCCCGAAGCGTTGCTGGGCCGTCTCGTGGACCGCACCGATGGCCGAACTGACGGCGCGCGCAATTTCTCCATCGGCGCCCTGGCTCGCGCTGCGGGAATGATGTTCTGTCATTTCGGTGCGGCACGGCGTCTGGCTCTGAAAATTCACGGGCGCCGGAAAGCGTCCGCGCGCAAATTTCGAAACTCCGAAAGTGTTACGGAGCTGGGAATTCTGTGATGGCTGAGCCCCGAAAAGTCGCGTGTGTCGAGATCGGCGGAATTCCGATTGCCCTCTCCACCTGCGACCAGGGCTTTCTCGATCTGTTGCGCCAGCGCTATGCGGGGTTCCTGAGTCCATCGCGTCCCGAGTTTGACCTCCAGTTTGATCTCACCAGCACGGGACCGGTTTCCGATGATGACGTTCGGGTCCGCCGTGAAGGCGGCGACTGGCTTCTGGAGCGCGGAGACTTCCACGCCCGCTGGGACCCGCGCACCGGACGAGGCAGCGTGCGGCAAAATGCGAACCCGTATTCTCTCGATTCGGTGCTGCGCATTCTGCACAGCCTGATTCTCGCCGAGCGCGGTGGATTCCTGCTGCACGCCGCCAGTGCGATTTGCGATGGCCGGGCTTACCTGTTTTCGGGCGTTTCCGGCGCAGGCAAGACTACGATGACGCGGCTGGCGCCGGCGGACGTCACCCTGCTTACCGACGAGATTTCCTACCTGCGGCCGAGCACCGGCGGCTACTCGGCATTCGGCACTCCTTTCGCCGGAGAACTCGCCCGGGCCGGGGAGAACTGTTCTGCGCCGGTTTCCGCTCTGTTTTTTCTGGAGCAGGGTCCGAAAAACCGCGTCGACGAGTTGTCGTCCGCGGACGCCGTCCGCCGCCTGATGCGTAATATTCTGTTCTTCGCCGAAGACCATGCTCTGGTGGAAAAGCTTCTCGCCACCGCGTGTGATTTTGTCGCTAGGATTCCCATTCGTCGCCTGACGTTCTATCCTGATGCCAGGGTTTGGGACGACATCCGCAGCTTCCAGGGAGTGCCCGAGCATGCCTGAAAATTGCATCTACATCGCGCGCAGTTCTGCCATAGCGGCTCGCGCGCTGGCGGGCGAAATGATGGTCATGAATTCCGCCGATTCGACGTTCTTCACGCTGAATGAGGTTGCCACCGCCATCTTTCAAGCTGCCGATGGACACACTCCGCTACAGGAAATTGTCCGCAACCAGATCTGCGAGCAGTTTGACGTCGATCCCGAACAGGCCCAGGCCGATGCCGAGCAATTCGTCGCCGAACTTTCCGGCCACGGGATTCTCCTCGTTTCCGATCAGCCCCTGGCATCGGAGGCAACCTGATGAGCCTGATGAGCGAGGTGGGCCAGAAGGCATTTAACCTGGGCGTCCCCATCGCTGTGCATCTGGACGTCACCTATCGCTGCAACGAGCGTTGCGTGCATTGTTATCTCGACCACGACGACCATGGCGAGATGACAACCGCCGAAATCAAGGGCGTGCTCGATCAACTGGCCGAGGCCGGCGTTTTCTTTCTCACCTTCAGCGGCGGCGAAGTCTTCCTGCGCCGCGATTTCTTTGAGATTCTCGAATACGCTCGCCGTCTCATGTTCAACATCAAGATCAAGACGAATGCGGTCATGATCGACGAAGAGGACGCGCGGAGAATCCGCGAACTGGGCGTAGACACCATCCAGATCAGCGTTTACTCGCATCGTCCCGAAGTTCACGATGCGATCACCAAGCTGCCGCACTCATTGGAACGAACCATCAAGGCCATTCGTTTTCTGCGCGAACAGGGGCTGCGAGTCACCATCGCCAATGTGCTGATGACGGTGAATTCTTCAGATCAAAGCGGAGTGCAAGAACTGGCCGCGGAACTCGGCGTGCACTACACGCTGGATCCGACCATAACCCCCATGATGGACGGCGACACTTCGGTTCTTTCGTTGCGCATCCCGGGAGAAGAACTGCCGGAAATTTTCCGCAACCCTGCGCTGGTCGGCAACCAGGAGGAGTACTGCGCGCCTCCAAAGCCGCCCTCGGAAGAGGATCTTGAAGGCTACTCGTGCAGTGCGGGCCATTCTTTCTGCTACATTTCGCCCTACGGCGATGTCTTCCCCTGCGTGCAGTTTCCGCTTCCCACGGGAAATGTTCGGCAGCGGAGGTTCTTGGACATCTGGAATTTTTCCCCGGAGATGAAAGAGGTTCGCTCGATCCAGGCCAAGGATCTGACGATCTGCTCATCGTGCTCGCATGTCAGCAGTTGCTCGCGTTGTCCGGGCTTGGCCTACGTGGAAGGAAATATGCGGGGCCCGTCCACCGCGGATTGCGAGAAGTCCTTCTACCGGACGGGCGTGCCGACGGCCAACATGCTGCAACAGGGGCTCTCGAAACCACGTACGACTGCGTCACTGATCCAGATTCGTCCGATTGCTGTCCCCGCTTGATGCGGGAACACCCCTTACAGTTTGCTCGCCGCCGCGGCATTGTGGCTGCGCTTGAGGTCAACCACCGCTTCCGCGCTGGCCAGTTGCTCCAGGATACGTTGCAAGGCGGCTCGCACCTCGTGCGCCGCTTCATTGAACTTCAGCGCCGCTCCAATACCCATGTCCATTCGCACCACCTCGCTCTCCACCGTGACGTTCGTGCGATCATGCGAGAAGGTGAGTTTCAGCTGGGACCCGGGTAACAGTAGGCCGCTGGTTTCAATGTAGCAGCCGCCCAGACTGAGATTGGTAACGATACCCATCATGGCATGGCCGTCGCCGGAGATTTCGGTCGTGAGCCGGCCCCGTACCCGCGGATACAGACGGCGATTCTTTTGAGTCGCCTGGCTCTGCTTCTGCAGGTACATGCGTTTGTCAGCTTCCGACAGAATTTTTTCGGCATCCATCCCGTCTTCGGGGTATATGGCCTTGCCCACGCTCAACGACAGAATGTCCTCGTTGCAGACATCCATTCCCGCTTGTTTCGCCAGTTCCCGCATCTGTTCGGCTTTGCGGGCAGTCGCTTCGGGGGTGAGGCCAGGAGCGATGACCACGAACTCGTCGCCACCCATGCGTGCAACATAGTCGTACTCACGGCTCGTTTCCTTCAGCGAGTGCGCAAACAGCCGCAGTACACGGTTCCCTTCCAGGTGTCCGAAGCGGTCGTTGATCTGCTTGAATCCGTCCATATCGGCAACCATGACGGTCAGCGTTTTGTTGTCGCGTTTGCAGCGCGCCAGTTCCCGGTCGAGTTGCAGGAACAGGGAGCGCGCATTGGGAAGGCCGGTAAGGAAATCCGTAACTGCAGAATTCTCCGCCTGCTCGTACTTCATCGCGTTCTCGATGGCGAGCGCCATCTTGGAACTTACCGCCAGCAGAATGCGCAGGTGATCGGAGGTGAAGAAGTCTTTTTCCGCGTGGTACAAGGCGACCACGCCCACTACGCCCTGCAGTCCCTCGAGCGGAACGGCGAGTGCGGAGTTGAGCGTGCTGTACTTGGAAGCATCGTTCAGGTAGCCAGGCTCGACGGAGGGGTTGCCATTCAGGATCGGTTTAAGATTTTGCGCTACCCAGCCCGAGAGCCCCTGTCCAATCGGAATCCGCAGCGACGCAAAGAGGCGGAAGTTGTCGCCATTCACGTATTCGGGCACCAGTTCGTCCCCGTGACGCACGTAGATCGCAATCGCGTCGTAGGGCATCGCACGGCGCAGCTTCACGGCAAATACCGAAAGCGTTTCGCCCAGGCTGAGCGAGGCTCCTAGATCCTGGCTGAGTTCAAAAAGCGTCTGCGCTTCCTGGCGCGCCGCCGCGATCGAACCCAGGAAACTGCGCTCCGCCGAGTTCCGCTTGCCCTGCGCTTCGAAGCCAGCTGCTGGTTTGTGCGCCGGCTCCACTTTTGTGTCCTGATCTTTGACTTCGGTCGATAATTTCTGCTTGCCCAAGCTGTCAGTGCGTTGGTGAACCAGTTGCTCCAGGTCCACGTATTTTCGTTCGAGCACCCTGACTACTTCTGGATCAAAAGACTTTCCAGACTCATCCGACAGCCGCGACATGGCATCATGGAGAGACAGTGCTCGCCGGTATTGCCGATCGGAGGCGAGCGCGTCCAGAAAATCTACAGCAGCCAGAATGCGCGCGCCGATCGGAATCTGCGTCCCCTTCAAACCCAACGGATAGCCAGTCCCGTCGTATTTTTCATGATGGGCGCGAACAATGGGGACGACCGGGTAAGGAAACCGCACGCGCTCCAGAATCTCGGCTCCCACCAGGGGATGGATCTTCATTTTCTCGAATTCTTCCGGCGTCAGGCGGCCGGGTTTCGAGATGATGTGTTCGGGAATCGCCAGCTTGCCGATGTCGTGCAGCAAAGCCGCGGCCTGCAAGGCCTCCATGCCCTCA
>JAIQFA010000075.1 GCA_020073525.1 Terriglobia bacterium | reverse complement strand
CCGAAGACCAGCACCGCATTCCCATGTTGATCTTTGATGGCAAGGGAGACCAGGAGTTTCTCTCCGATCTTCTGCCGGCCATCGAAGCCTCGGGCCGGATGCACCAATTGAGAGTGCTCAGCCCCTCGCGGCCAGACATCTCAGTGCGCTACAACCCCTTCTTCAGTGACGCTGGACTGTACGAAGAACACTCAGGTCTCGTGTTCGAATCGTTCGATCAGGAAGAAGATTTCTTCCGCGGCCATCAGGGCAACTATCTCACCGACATCTCGCGCGTTCTGACATACACCGGCAAGCGTTACAACTTCTACGACGTGATGGTGATGGCGCTTGACCCGGTGGTCCAGCGGGAACAGATTGCCATTGCCCGCGCCAGAATTCAGACGCTTGAGGGCGTCAGTAATCAACGCCGCCTGAACTTCGAGATGTCAGCGAAGATGTTACTGCAGTCCCTGCAAGACCGCGAGCGAATCACCAAGATCCAGGGCCTATTAAACCAGCTGATGACTTTTCTCCAGGACGAACTCTCCATCATCACTGGCGCCTACGACGAGATGCTGTCGCTCGACGAAGTCATTGACCAGGAACTGATTCTGTTCGTTTCGCTGAATACCAACAAGAACTCGAAAGCGGTCACGGCCCTTGGCCGGATGCTGCTGCAGAACATGCAATTGATGATTGGCAAGCGTTACGAGAACGAGCAGGAGCGCCGCCGCGAGAACCGGCCGATGGTCAGCGTCATCCTCGACGAGTTTGCACCCTTTGCTTATTCGAACTTTGCACAGATCCTGCAGACGGCGCGGGGCACCAACACCGCGTTCCTGTTCGCCCTGCAGGCGCTGCCGCAGCTTTTAACTGTGGGGCGCGGCTTCAGAGATGACGTGTCCTCGGCGCCGAATACGAACATGCTATTGCGCACGAAAGATGAGGAGACGGCGCAGTATTTCCTGAAAGCATCGGCGCGCGTTCAGCAGAAACGGCGCACCCTGACCGTCCAGCGCACCGGGGTGTTTGAAGACAAGTACGAGCCCGTTGGATTCGGCAGTGAAACCGACATCAAGGACACCCGAGCGCAGGACGAGCACATCAAGAACCTGCCCGTCGGCCAGATGGAGATCCTGATGACCGAGAACCGGCTCGGGACACTCCATTCCCATCTGCACGTCCGCGTGCCGCGCCAATACCGGTTCCCGGGACTTGAGCCGAGAATTTATCCCAGGCTCCACGCAGTTTCTCACACTGAAGGCGCGAACCTGCGCTTCAAGGACCCCGAAGTTGTTCGTCGCAATGGCCGATTGGCCACGCGCACTGGCCGTTTGACATGGATGTGAGCCGTCCATCCCGCATTGTCGTTGCCGGCCTCTTCTTGGCCATGCTGCCATCGCTTTGCTTCGCCCAGGCTCGTCGTTCGGGCTACGATTCTGCCGCTCAAGCGCAGTCTCCAAGGCAAAAGGATGGCTTCGTCGATTTCGCCCTGAAGCGCATCAATGCTGCCGACAAAGACTATGGACAGTGTCTTGATGAGGGCCGCAAATTGCTGATCGAAGAAACCATGAGGAACGCCTACTTCTGGTCGAACTTGGTTGCATTAGGGCTGCTGGCGTGCCTGTTCATCATCATTGTGTATCAGCACAGAGTGCAAACCTGCCGGGAATGGACCGCGGCGGAGATGCTCGCACAACACGAGCACGCCCTCGCGCGAGCAAATGCTCAGGTGGAGGAGGCCACCAGCAGGAATCGCGGCTTGATGGAGGCGTTGAGTGCGCTCCGAGAATCCGCGCTTCGTTCCCAAGCGCCACCTGGAGAGGTGCAGGACCGTCCTGCACCACAGACCGCTCGCAGCCGGACATCCAGCATACAGGCTAGCCAAGTGGCGACACCAAAGAATGGCAATGCCACATCAGCGGCCGACCGCTCTGCGAGCGCAGCGACCGCAACACGGCCCGCAAACCAGCCTGCAAACCAGATCGGACTCTTCAAACCCGACGTAGACCTGATCATGAAGGTCAATTCGCTGGAGCAACAGCTTGGCCGGTCCCAGGATGAGGCAAAACTCTTGCGTCGTCAGTTAAACGAGTCAGACCGGCGGGTCCAAGAGGAGCAACAGAAGAACCGCAATCTGAAAGGGGCATAGCCCGGCACCCAGAAATGAAGAAGGAGTTTGCAAAGAAATGTCGAAAGACGAAAAAGAGAACCGGTCGAAGCCAGAATCCGGGGCACTCGACAAGTTCGAGCCGGGCAGAGAGTTGGGCCCGATTGAGGACCGCAACGCATACGAACAACGGTTGAGTTCGTTGCCTGCTGAGCAAAGAGAGTTGGCCGAAGAAAGCACGCGCTTTGCCGATCTCTGCCAGTACTTCTCGCAGCAAAAGATGGATATCCCGCCGTCCATCGTCGAAAGGCTTGGAAATGTTTCCAAGCTTCCGGTGAAGGATCGCATTCGCGCCATGAAAGACATCAATCGCGCACTGATGGAGTACCTCAATGATGTTGGTCAAGATCCTGGAATTCGGCAGTAACTGGTGGGCTCGGTTCGGCCGTGATCCGCAGGACCGTTACCGATACACGAGACATGCCGCCTACTTCAATTCCACGGGTGTGCGTTGCGGAAGCAAGATGAGGCGCTCCTGGATAATTCCTGGCTTGATCCGGTTCAACGGCGTCGGGGACTTCAATCCGCAGTTTCCGAACCGGGCTGTCGGGGAGGTGTTTGAATGCACCGATCTTGTCTTTGCACGCGGCGGGAATCGGGTGTTGTTTCGACGGAAAGCCCAACAATCGTGGAGGCCCGATTACTTCCTTTTGGTTGTATCGAGCGACAGGTTCGGCGCCCTTAGCTTCGAAGCTTCCGACTGGAAATCAGAGTCTCTGACCCCTATCGCCGTGAGCCATATCGGTGAAAGACAGGAAGCACTGTTGCTCATGCAAGCCGGCGATTGGGTCAGGAGCACACTCGGTATCTGGCAGCTCAGGGTTGCGCCAAATCTGCGGCACGGTGCTTCACTGCAATTGCTCGAAGACGGAGTTTTGGACTGAAGGTTACCACTTATGCGCTACGCCAAAGGCGGCTTGGTCATTAACCCTGAACGTGACATCCCTCTGTTGCGTCAGGTCCGCAACTCGCGCTTCGTCAGCCATAACCAGTTGTTTGAGTTGATGAAATTTGGCGGCTCGGATCATTCGCGGGACAGCTTTAACTGGCGCGTCAGACGGCTGCTTAAGTCGGGTCACGTCAGCATCTGTGGCGGCGTCTTTTGCGCAGGTTCAGCGGTGTATCGGATCACTAAAGAAGGCCTTGCCTTGCTCGAACATCATGGCCAGTTCACAACCGTCTTGCACTCGAATACCGAGCACCTTACTCACGCTTCCCAGGTCTTTCATGCACTCGAATTGAACGCAATCCAGATCGCCTTGGCGCACAAGAACCAGCTTGCCAGTTGGCAATCGGAAGTCGAAATCGCTTCCTTCAATACGATTTCGCGGTCTCCCTACGAGAAGGACTATGACGCCATAGTCGACGTGTGGGTTGGAGATAACAGAGCACGTTTCGCGTTGGAATATGAGCGCACTCTAAAGAGCTCCAAGCAATATGAACGGGTGCGGGCCGCACTTCAGGCTGAGCGCCAAATCGCCTGCATCTTGTATTTGACGTCTGGAATGGAAGTGCTAGTTCATCTCGTGCATGAGTTGGAATCCGTGCCCAAGAAGCTGGCATTTGCCAACGCCAAGGATTTCACGCAGACACTTCTTGAAACCAGGGTCTTTGTCCGCGGGGACGCCACCGGGACCAGATTCCGGGAGCTGCTTCAATGAAGGTTCAATCGATCACCTCAGCGTTGCCTTCTCTTTGGCTTGTCGTTGCCGTTTGCGCGCAGTCTTTACGCGGTCTGGACGCCGTAGGTATGCCCTTTTTGGATGGTCAATAACATGGCTTGTTTCATTAACTTGCGTTCTGACTACCCCCTGAATTTGACTTTGTTAGAACGTCCGTATGCGGGTGCTTTGAAGCAGTCCTATCGGGCTGGACTCACCTCGGCTCGCGGGATCCCCGTTCCGCTCATTGGCTCCACGTGGTGGTTTCTTTCGCGGCTCCTTGTGGATCGTGCTTTCGACGCTCAGCATTACTCCGGCACGAATGGTCGCCATTGCCATTCGGTTGAGCCCAGAATCTGCACAGGATCCCGCACTAACTTCTGTTCATCTGCGTGCGCCCCATCGGCAAGTGAATCGACGTGCGGATTGACACAAGTACGTGCATCGGTTCGCGAGTTCCAGCTTCATATCGATGAGCAACGGACGCCTCCAGTCGAACACCGGCGCCCAGATCTGCGCGGCTACGCTGAACTCGATTCCCGCGAGTTGGCGGCTTCCTTGTTGTCGCCTAAGTCAGCGGCATGTGTGGTTGTCGCGGTCCACATGCTGTCCACATCGGGACGTCACTCGCCGATAACCACAGTTCTTTGTCCGGCGTTTCAAATGCGGAACTCGACGCAAGGAGTGCACTCGGGTCTGTCACTTTCTGGCGTGCCTGTTCGCGGACAACGGAGCAAGTCAGATCAACTAAGGAGGAGCACATGATGTCTCAAAGCAGAGGAGCAGTAAGTTTTGAACCGCTGTTTACCGCAGAGGACATTGGCCTGCGCAAGGAGGCCAATGTCGAACACGTGATGAAAGTCTTTATCACCCTCGGCGAGGGGTTGGCTTCTCGCTGGATTGAAATGCCGAAAGGCGTTTTGTTGCTGCAGACCGTGCCCGACAATCCCGCGTCCGGTGCGATTTACCTGTACGACCGCGAGCTGCAAGTCTTCTACTTTGTGGTCTTCGACGAAGGACGTGACGACAGCCTCACCGCGGCAGAGTTCGATGACCTTGTCACGGAGTACAACCTCGTCTCGTGGACGGCACATCCGGCGCTTCTCCGGAGGGCCGTTGGGAAACCTGGGATGGCGTGACGGCGAGCTTAGAGAGGGGACTTTATGAAAGGAATAGGCCAAGCGAGCGCGGAACTGGCAGAGCGATATTTTGCATTGTTCGTAAATCGCCTGGCCTACACCCTGCAATCCCACACACCGGGCGCGAACGGGAAGCACTACTACTATCGCCCGAAGCAGGATCGCCGGCTGTCGCTCCAGACCATTTGCGAGCATTTGAACGGTCAGCTAACCGCTGGCCTGTACGCGCTGAACCCGAAGACGCAGCGCTCCAAGTGGGTGGCAATCGACGCTGACTATGAGAATGCGCTGGAAGATCTTCTGAAGTTGCAATGGGAACTGCGTCAGGACGGACTTGAGGCGGGGCTCGAAAAGTCCCGCCGGGGTGCTCACCTCTGGATCTTCGCAGAGAAGCCATTACTTGCAAGACACTGCCGGATTTACATCTACAACCTAGCCCGTCGATTGAAAGTGCCGGTAAAAGGCGGCTCTGGTCTGGCGGAAGGAATCGAGGTGTTTCCGCGCCAGGATCAACTTGGTCCCGACGAATTCGGGAATGCTATTCGGGGGCCGCTCGGAATTCATCGTGCCACCGGAAGACGCTACTGGTTCTATGGCGCAGATTACCGACTCGATGCGCAACTCGACTACCTGGAGCGCCTGCGAAAGATCACGGAGAGCGAAATAGGACGGTTCATCAATGGACTCGAAATGCCAGAAGAATTTCGTCCCAAGCCAAAAGTAGAGCTGCCTCCATACGATCCCACGCGCCCACAGTTCCGCATTCTCGATCACGTCCGGCCGACGTCCAAGCGTGGCGGAAACTACTGGGCACGTTGTCCCTCATGCGCGAACCATGGACGTGATCGCAGCGGCGACAATTTGGCCATATCAGTTTCGGATTCGCGCAAGTACAAGTGCTGGGCCGGGTGCACCAAGGAGATGATCCGCGCGGCTGTGGGACACCCGATTCGAGTCAGGAGGCAGGTTGAATATGGAATCTCAGCTCACGACGCACAATAGGCGGGTGGAGGCCGAAATGCTGGCACGGCAGGGACTACGGCTCCCACGGATCACGTTGAAGTGTCTGCGGACTGCCGGCATCTACTGCCAGCCGTCGGTATCGATCGAGCATCAGCACCTGGCAAAGAAGTACGTGCTTCGTGGAGTCGAATCAGGCGGGGCGGTCGCGGAGGTGGGCGCGTATGCGAGCTTCGTAGATGAACAGGGCAACGCGTTGCCCTGGCTTCAGCGCGTGGACAGTATTGGTGTAAACGGCGTGCACGCGATCGTGGTTGCGTCAGTACTGATCCGGGTGCAAATGCTTCGGATAAAGCGGACCTACGATCTGCTCATTACCCGGCACCAACTGGCAAAATCGGGGAACAGCCAGAGACCACAGCTGGACAGCTCGATCCTCTTTTATGGCCGCAGGGGCAGCCTGGAGATAGAGCCATGGGGGAAAGACATCGGCTTCCGTGGCACCGTCTGTCCTGTTTTCTACACCCGGGCGGGGGAATGTGTAATGTTGCCAAACGACCTCCAAGATGCGGCCGCCCGAATCACATCTGCCGTGTGCTGCCTCGGCTGTCGTCATTGTCATTTGCTCGGACCTAGGCTGATTGCCTCGGGCCGGACGGAGAATCCGAACACTCATGTAACCGACGAGCGTCGCGCGAGCGTCGATGCAGTTGCTGGCGGAGCGGGTTGAGGAGTCTTGGATGAGCAACGGCCCTACAGCAGGCAACCTGCCCAGCATTGATGAGGTTCTTGCCGACCCTGCCGCTTCTTTTGGCTTAAAACGGCGCTGCGTTCCGCTTTGTGTCGCGACCCCGTAGATGCCGCCCACGATTCGGAGATCCTGGCCCGATTGCTGGAAGAAAGGTGCGACCAAATCCTGTCTGGGAGTTGACTACATCTGCTTCGTTCATCCTGCCAGTCTTTCCGAATCGCCCGTCTCGCCTTCGCGAGTTATTCTGCCCCTGGGCACGGTTGTATTGTTGGGGTCGGAACACAGTCCACGAAATCCACAAATCTGCTGTCCTTTATAATGTGCCGTCCACAACTCGGGCAGCTCTCGTGGCCGCACAACCCGGAACCACCCAAGTCGCCGGGAAAGAGGGATCGATATGCCTGATACCACATCCGGGAATCGCGGACGGAATAGACAGAAAATCCCCCGCATCGGACCGGAAGAGGCGGCGCGAGTCTTTGCACAATGTGAGCACCTGCTGGATAGTTCTCCTGTCTTCGTTGAGAACCTGCGGCAGGCAGGTTTCGCCCACTTCCTAGCCCCACTGCACGAGCAGATCCTTGAGCTCGCGGTGCAGCCGGACTCATGGGGCGAGCGAACCAGGGCTCGCCTGATCGCTGAACTCTTTGCTGGCCTAAGGGGGATTCCAGCCGAAGATGCGAGTGTGGAGGAAATCGTGAAGGTCTCAAATGTTGTGGTGCCCTGTTTCCTTCTCGAACTGGGACGCCGACGACAGCACATTGAGATCGAATTTCCTGCCGATCCCTGCGATTCCGCCGCACGCTTTGCGCTCCGCGCCGGGCCGTCCTGTCCGGTCTATTCCATCAACAGCGAGCAGCTAGTCCGGCTAGTCGCCGAGGCCGGCGAGGAACTGGTCGGCCTTTGCTATTTCGGAGACCAGCAAAGCCGTGAACACATTGAGGCGCAGTTGGCTTTCACAGGCGCAACGACCGATTCCTAAACGCGGCCGCGCCGTTCATCTTCTTCTTCCAAAACGACACATCAGAAACATTCGGGCTGCCACTACTCTCAAAGCCTCAATCAGTCCGCTCGTAACCAGTGCTGAATCTTTCGCACCGACTTTTTGCCTCCAAGACAGAAAAAGCCTCACAAACTGGTGGACTGATCTGCCCGCAGAAATATCAGAAGGTGGAGTGAAAATATGCCCAAGAGCGTAAACAAGGTCATCCTCGTAGGAAACGTCGGCAAGGCGCCGGAGGTCAGATATTCGCCGAGCGGCACTCCGGTCGCCAACTTCAGCCTCGCTACCAACGAAAGGTTCAAAGACCGAAACGACGAATGGCAAGAGCGGACCGAGTGGCACAGCATCGTGGCGTGGCAGCGCCTGGCAGAGATCGTTGGAGAGTACGTTGCCAAAGGTTCCAAGGTGTACGTCGAAGGCAAGCTCCAGACCACAAGTTGGGACGATCGGCAGAACGGCGAGCGGAAGTACCGGACCCAGATTGTCGCGCGCGATCTCGTGCTTCTCGACTCGCGAGGAAACGTCAGAAACGGCCAGGCAGCAACTGATCGCGGTCCAGGCGAAGATGAGGCGGCTCCCACCGAACCCAGCGAAGCCTTAGAAGACATTCCCTTCTGAAGCCAGATCGCAAACGCGACTGATCCTTGCTGGGGGCCAATTGCGGTCTCTTCGGATTGGCTGCACATCCCCAATCTTGGGGCATTGCCAACGCCTCCCCAAACCTAGTGTTCAAAAGGAGAATTCCTATGGCCCCTCCAAACGGGCATGCAAACGGCTCGCCGGGCCGCACGGGCGACGTGGCTCCGCCTGCTCCACTTGTTGCTCTTACTGCTGGCTCGGCAAGGCAATTTACTGCAGAAGAGATCCGGCACCTGGTCGCTGCGCTAGAGGTGCCATTTGATCCCTCGCAAATCGACTGGCGGGTTACCAACACGAGCAAAAATGGCAGCCATCCGCGTGGCCAGGTGGTTCCGTACGCAGACCCGAGAGCGTACACCGATCGTCTCAACCTATTGGTTACTCCCGCAGGCTGGACGCGCAAGTACGTCATCCACACCAGCGCCAACTTCCAGCGAGGTAAAGACCAGAGAGTCGTTGCCAAGGTCCTCGTAGCATGTGAGCTGACGATCTTCGGCCTGGGCTCGCATTCCGCAACCGGAGAAGAGTGGGCCGACGACGACAATGCCGGTACAAGTGCCGAAGCACAGGCGTTCAAGCGCGCTTGCACCTGCTTTGGGCTGGGCCGATATCTTTATTACTGCGCTGGGACATGGGTGGACCTCGATGAGCGCAAGCGGCCGAAGACGGTTCCCGCCCTGCCTGCGTGGGCGACTCGTGACGGCTGGAGGCAAGGCTTAAGGCCACAGCAAAGAGGGGATTCCCCGATACTTGATTCTCTAGCGAACGCCAAACCCGGTACCGATCATGGCCCGGCAGAACCGAGTTCGCTACTCCTCCAGATCGAGGCCCTGGCCGAACCGCTGGGAAAGCGAATGTACCGGGGACTGTTGAAGCGTATCGCGAGGGTCTGGAATCCTCGAGACATTCAAAATGCACCACTACAGCAGCAAGTCCTGGCACACATGCAAGCCGCTGCACGGGGTTTCAGCCGACTGGATGCGGCGCTAGATAGTGTCGGGCCGGAAGCGCTGACACAAATACTCCGCTCTCTGAAGTTGCAGTCAATTGACCAGGTGGACGACCTTCAAACCTTGCGTGAGATCGTCCTTGCGCTCGAAGCAGCCGCACAGGGGAACGTAGTGAAACAGTAGACCCTTACTGGGGAGGAAACATCAGCAGCACTGGCCACTTCGCTTCACCATTTTCATCAGCGTACCCAGGACGGTGCTGGGTCGCAGCGTAGTTTCCGATGTTGGAAGGAAAATCCCATGGAAAACGAACCATCAAACGCAGAGCAAGCGCTTCCACCCGAGCAAGCGGCGGCCAAGGCGGCTATCCTCGTCGAATGCGACCGACTAGCCGAAGCGGGAATCACGTTTGTAGCCGTGCATTTCGACGGTTCAGGCGATGAAGGCGTGAACGAAGACATCAAGTGCTACGCCACTGAGGATTACGCCTACGAAGAAAGCGAAGTCCAGGACGCCAACTTCTCGTACCTGCAAGAGCACTTTGAGACGCTTGTCCCCTACGGATATGAGAACGGCTGTGGGGGCTTCGGCGACGTGATCTTGAACGTGAAAACCCGCAAGATCACGGTTGACCGCAACGATCGCTTCGAAGACTACACAACCTCGATCTACGAGGTTTAGCCATGGCGCATCCACTTAAACATGCGGAAAGCAGCGCCAGAAAATTTGGCGGCAAGGCCGAGGACTATCTGCGGGTCCATAACTGGTTTGATGAGTCTAAAGCCTTCTTTCCGGATTTCCGGCATCGCGCTCTTCGGCACCATGCCGAAGGAATCTTCTTGTGCGAACGCATCTTCGGTGTCGCAATCACCAACAGCGAAGGTAAACAGGTGCCGGTGCGCTACATCGGAGAACAGCATGTGCGCGAGGATCTGGGGCGCATACCCACTGCGCAAGACTGGTTATCGCAAATCAAGCCCGCCCGCTGGATGTACGGTCAGCGTTTTGAGCAGGATGATTCAGAACTCCATCCCTGACAGAATTCATTTCGCAAAATACTAACCCGCGACCAAACGCGACCGGGAGATTGCACGAAGTGGCGAATCTGGACGGTAGCAATCTTGCCGGTCTAGCCCCTTGAGTCCACTTACCTAGGAGCTGACTCGAGGCAAGCAGGGGTGTGCCGCGGAGAGCCCTGTCGGGACGGTCCGCACGTCCCTCCCCGGGATTGAACCCTGAGTTTCGCTTCGAAGGCGGTCACCAGAAAGACCGACTTCTGGCGAGGAAAGGAGCGGCGAATGATAACCGACACAGATTCTGAAACCAGATGCGCCCAATGTAAGCCCGCTCCCGTCGTTCCACTGCCGATAGCTCTGTACGAGTCAAACGGATTGTTATTCGAGCTGTACGACGGCGGCCAACCATTCCGCCCATTCGTGATTCAGTGGGAGAGGCTCAAACCGATTCGCGGATCCGACGAAGGCTCCGCGCATTCGTAACCTTGACCTTGGCGCCCCCTTAACGAGTATCCCGCCCCTTGGGTCGCAGTCCACCATGCGCTCCACCGCCCGTTTTACGCGTTCTTTCTCCTCGTCGCCGAGCGCGACCCGGAAGTCACCTGCATCGGGCAGAGGCATCACCTTCGTTTCGAAGGAAAACTTCGAGCGAAGCTCATCGGGATGAGGGGTAATCCCCCTCCCGGAACAGGCTGCCGAGCCGCGCCTTGGCGTCCGCAACGAGTTGCCCGAATTTCAGCACCAGGGCGTCGACCGCTGGCTGGAAGCGCGCTTCGACGGCATCGCCTTTAAAACTTAACCCGCCGGCGTCTGGTCCAGGTCCGTGTTGCCTTCCTACCAACCAATTCTCTGTGGTTCGTTACTCGCTCTTTGTTGGTTCCCCCAAGCTAAGAAAAACGGAGGTGCTTGTGAACACGTGCATCTCCGCAGTCCAACACTTGCGTCCACTTCGGGGCGGCGCGCAATCTCATCTGCTGAAGGCGTCTGACGGTGCGTGCTACGTCACCAAGTTCCAGAACAATCCCCAACACATCCGAGTGCTGGCGAACGAGATGCTAGCCACCAACTTGGGTCTGGCCCTGGGGCTGCCGATGCCACGGGTGGAGGTGATTGAAGTTTCTGACTGGTTCATTGAGCACACGGAGGCACTCCGAATCGAGTTGGGTGGTTCCAGGATTCCGTGTCGAAGCGGCAAGCAACTGGGATCGCTGTACGTCGGCTCCGAGAGTCCAGGCATGACATTCGACTACTTGCCCCGCGAACTGCTAGAGAGGGTTCTTAATATTGAGGATTTCCCTCGGGTTCTTGTCCTGGACAAGTGGACGTGCAACAGCGATGGACGACAGGCAATCTTCTGGCGCAAGACACCGCGAAGTCAGCGGTACACCGCGACGTTCATTGACCAGGGATACTGTTTCAATGCCGGTGATTGGACTTTCCCAGACTCTCCGTTAAGAGGGGTGTACGCAAACAATTGTGTGTACGAGAGCGTTACAGGATGGGAGTCATTCGAACCAGCATTGACCAGGGCAGAAGAGATGGATGCGAATGTAATCTGGCGGTGTGCTGCCGACATTCCGGAAGAGTGGTACGAAGGAGATCGAGACGGTCTACTTGGGTTAGTAGAGACTCTCTACAATCGCGGGGCTACTGTGCGGAAATTAATCAGTGCATTTCGTCAATCGACCCGGAATCCGTTCCCAAATTGGCCGAATGCTCCGCGCTCTGTCGATTTTGCCGCGGCGAAAGGGGACGAAGGTCTTCAGATCGGGCAGTAAGACCCACGTCTGACAGTTGCGGGTGTGCCTTGAACCATAAATAGGCAGCGAAATGAGGCATAAACTGGCAGTCGGCGGTGCAAAAGCCCTTTGAAATCATGGGTATTGTGTCGGTCCGTTTCCACGCTTTGGAAGGATAAAGTGGCAGTAAGTACAAAACGGAAGCACAAGCCGGCAGAAAGTACCGTTTGGGGACTGGCCCTAAAATCCCAACCTATCATCTGGCCATGAACGCCTGACGTATCGCGAGGAGAGCAATCGATGGCAGCGGGAACCTGGGAAGACTTCACTAACAAATATGGATTTAGTGATGGCGCGAGTGTAGAGCCGCGCGATTTTGAAGCGCGGGCAAAATTGGTCGAAATGCTCAACGACCATGAGGCAATGAAGACGGCTGGGCTCCGGGCTCTGGAGTACGACCGACCCGGCCTTCACAATCCATGTTTGCTTGTTGTGGTTGAAAGGCGAGCGAAATCGAATATGGACCTATTGAAATCCTGGCTGGCGGGCGAGACCGAGGAAGCGCCGCTACCAGATGAGCTGGAACTTGCGATCTCGGAGTTGGTGGCCGAGGCGTACGAGATTTGACTTCGTGAAGGTGCGAGCCACTGAGATCTTGCGCTCAACCCACTCCTACCCCCAAGACTGCCGATACTCGGTCACTCGAACAGCTTTAGGATGCACAAAGTGGCAGTTAGTGCCATTTTATGCTTCAAATCACACGAGAAACTTTCCAATTGAGGGAGGCTTACCCATGCGTCCTCATGGCCAAGTGAAGCTAGGATTTTTTCCTCTTCCAGTAGCCGAGGCCAAGCGACTAAAGAATTGGCTGACCTTCCCGGAGCGATTTTCTGCGCTCGATCCTTGCGTTGGCGACGGAGTAGCGTTCGCTCACGTGCTTCATGACGTAACCGCTCATCGCTACGGCATTGACATCGACGCCAATCGGGCAGAACAGGCCAGAGCCTTGGGAATTGAGACTTTGCAGGCCAACGCCATGGATGTCCGGTGCCAGCCGGAAGCCGTGTCCTTGCTTTACCTGAACCCTCCGTACGATTGGGAATCCGGGGAGAGCAACAACCAGCGACTGGAATTCGTCTTCCTGGAACACACTTATCGCTGGCTCAAAGCGAGCGGTGTGCTGCTTTTCGTGATTCCGCAGCTGCGATTGGCGAAATGCGCGAGATTGCTAAGCGAACATTTCACGGATTTGCGAGTGTTCAGGCTCACCGAGTCGGCTTGCCTGCAATACAGGCAGATCGTAGTGCTGGCAACGCGCCGCAAACGACACTCCAGGGTTACGGATGCGGTTTTGCTGGAAGGAGTGCGCTACCTCGAAGCGCTGGCAACGAAGAACGAGCTTGAGCCTCTGGGCGACAATCCTGAAGCTCAGTACGAGGTTCCAGCCTCCGAGCCGGCTGTACTGACCAATATGGGTATCCCATTGGACGAAGTGGAGGACTTGTTGCTGGAATCCGCCGCGTATCGTCAAGCCGGCCGTGTGCTTCTGCCCAAGCTGAATGGCGTCCGAGGCCGGCCGCTCACACCCCTGCACGGCGGACATGTCGGATTGCTCTGTACCGCCGGAATGCTCAACGGAGTATTTGGAGAGGGTGAAGCCCGGCATATCGCTCACTGGCGGTCCGTGAAATTCACCGACCATTGGGAGGAAGAGGAAGAAGACGGCACCAAAATCCTGCACGACCGGGAAAGATTCTCGCACGAGTTGACGCTTGTCTTTGCCAATGGAAAGACCCAGGTTCTCACTCACGAAAAGAAGGACTCCGAATGAAAAATGCTCACCTTCGATTCGGTTGGCTCACCTACGTGAAGAGCACGGAGAAGACGACGACCAGCATTAAGCTGCGGCTTGACCGCTTTATCGGGGAGGTGTTGCCCGATCCGCCTCGCCAAGCCAAAGCCCATCTTATTTCAGTGATCGGAGGCGACACCCAGGTGGCGGCCATTAGTGCGGCAATCTCCCTGGAAGACAGGTTCATGGTGGAAGGACCAGGTGTACAGCCGATTCGAGTATGTCTCGAACGAAACGCACAGTGCTTCAAAGGCTCGGTACAACTTGCCGGGCGCAAAAAGCCACTGCGTCACCTTATCGCGTTGTCGGAAGAGTTCGCTTCCAGCAACATATCAGCGGGCTCAGGAAGAACCCTGCTGGCAAGCTCGGAAAACCGATTCATTTGGGCCTCTCTCGCCCATATCCACGGGATCCCCGGAATGCCGGACTGGGCTGACTGGTTTGCCGGCGAACTGGAAACGCATCAGGCGATCATCCGTGCTCTCGGTATCGGATGTGTCCCTGTGCTGGTCAAAGGCGAGAAGGAACAGTTTCTTTCCTGGCTCAGTTGGGGCGTTGAGAGTGGAGCTGTCAGTCTTCCGGCTGAAACTGGTTCGATCCGCTGGCCGGGTTTGAGTCTCGAAGACCTCTTCCTGCCGGCCGACTAGCCTTCCCCACCACCCATCTTTTCCTTCTTTCCCCTTGTTCTCTCGTTCTCTTCCGTAAATCCCTCCCCGTACCAGAGGACTTCCATGCCTGAACTGTCCACAATTTACGACTACATGAGACGTCACGCGGCGCTCTTGGGAGACCGCATTCTGCAGGAGTATCCAGCGCTCCACCAATTCGACGATGCAGTTTCGCTTCGGATTGAAGGGCTGCTACGAACGCCTTTCCCTGCACAGACGATCGCGATTATGGGAGTGGCCAAACGCTGGCAGCAGGCGCGGACATCCATGGTGGTCGCGGAATGCGGTACCGGCAAGACGCTGATTTCGCTCGGAGCAATCCACGTCCACACTGGAGGAAGTCCGTTTACCGCCTTAGCGATGGTTCCGCCACACCTGGTCGAAAAGTGGGCGCGCGAAGCGTTTCTGACATTGCCGGGGCTACGTGTGTTTCTGATCGATGATTTGCGAAATGGCGGTGACGAGAACAAGTCCCACGGAGTGAATGAGGTGCGGCTGAGGCAGGGACGCATCGTGCGGGAAGGGTTGCATACCACGTTGAGCGAGTTGCGGCTGCGCAAGGATTCGCCGAGTTCCCGTAAACGCTGGCTGTCGCTCTGCGGGAGATCATCGCTGTTTATCGTCGGACGTGAGCGAGCGAAGCTCGGTTATTTCTGGCGCCACGCTTACCGGGTGCCACATTCCGGCCCATATGTCGGGTGCGTAGTGAATCCGGATACGGGCAAGCCGGTGACCGTGGACGATAGCCGATTAACCGCAGGTGAGTTTGAGAAGGTCAAGATTGCCGAAACCATCGAGACCAGGGGAGAGAAGTCTTGTCGCCCACTGCACAGCCCACTGTGGCAGGCGGACTCGGACAAGATCCGCCGCATGGCTCCGATTGAATTCATCGGGCGCTACATGCCGGAATGGTTTGACTATGCGATTTGCGACGAGATTCACCAACTGGCTGGCGATACGGCGCAAGGCAATGCCCTGGGCACTCTGGCCTCATGCACCGACCGGATCGTCGGGCTGACCGGCACCCTCCTCGGTGGCTATGCGGACGATCTCTTCAACACTCTGTTCCGCCTCGAAGCGAGAAGGATGAAGGAGCATGGCTACGAATGGGGCACGACGGGACGGAGTTCCTTCATTCAGGATTACGGAGTCCTGGAGACCATCATCAAGGTCGAACCGGCCAACAATGCCTGCTCCAAGGCTAAAACCACGAGCACGGTCCGACGCAAGCCCGGAGCATCACCGCTGTTGTTTGGCGAGTTCCTCATGCAGCTGTGTGCCTTTGTGTTCTTGGAGGACATCTCGGGAGAACTCCCGCCGTACGAGGAAACCTATCTGAGCGTGCCGATGGACGCTCCGATGCAGGAAGCGTACCGCGAACTCGAAGAGGACATGCGGAAAGCATTGAAAGCTCACAGGGGTAATCGATCGGTTCTGAGCACGATGCTCAATACTCTGTTGTTGTATCCCGATCACCCATACGGGATTGGGACGCTGTACGGTACTGAGTTCGATCCTGAACTCAAGCGCAGAGTGAGATTCGTTATTGCAGAACCCCGCGACCTTTCCGAGGACCATATCTATTCCAAAGAACGGAGATTGATCGAGGAGATTAAGAACGAACTGGCGGAAGGACGGCGGTGTCAGGTCTTTGCCGTGTACACGCAGAAGCACGACGTTACCGCCCGACTGCAACGAATTCTGAGCAACCAAGGGCTCCGCACTGCAGTTCTGAGAGCAAGTGTGGACACTTCCAAGCGTGAAGCTTGGTACGCCAGACAAGTCAAAGACGGAGTCCAGGTAGTGATCTGCCATCCCAAGCTGGTGGAAACAGGCCTAGATCTGCTGGACTTTCCGACCATCATCTTCTGCGAGTCTGGATATTCACTGCACACTTTGCGCCAGGCGAGCCGCCGGTCGTGGAGGATCGGACAACGACGGCCCGTGCGTGTGAAGTTTCTTTGCTGCGAAGGGACCATGCAGACTTCCTGTCTCCGCTTGATGGGGAAGAAGCTGCTCGTGGCACTCACGATGGAGGGAAAGTTCGCCGGCGAGGGATTGCAGAGCATCGATGAAGACGATGACATGCTCTCGGCGATGGCTCGGGAACTGGTCGAGAGGAACGGCATCGGCGATACTGCCGATTCCGTTTGGAAGGCCCTCAGTACAGAACATCAAAAGCTATTCCCAACGAATTCTCGTAGCGACGATGATGCCTTACCCATCGAAATGCCCGGTGTTCTGCTGGATACTCAACCTGACCCCGCGCGTCTTGTTGAAGGCGCCATGGACACCGCGTCTATCGTCGTCTTCGGACAGCGACCGCAATCGTTGTCAGGTAAGAGGCGCCGCGGACGGCTGGCTGTCCCGGAACAAGCGTCATTATTCGGCTTCAGTTGACGTGAAGCAATTGAATGTCCGCTGCCCTCGCGATCCCTGCCACTCGTGAGAGAAGTTTTCTCCTCTGAAGTCGCTTAACCCTCGCCAGCGGTTCGGCGGTATTCGCACCGCCGTGTTTCTCCCACGTTCAAAACTTTTGTTTCAAATCAATAAGGAGGAAAGATGTATGTCAGAAACTAGTACGCTCATTGGCTACGGCGGCCGAACGATTGGCCGCGAAGAACTAGCACTGGTGCCAACACCAGTGGCAACGGACACTCACCGCCCGGTCCCGCATCACGAGATCGTGCAAGCTCTGGTCGAGACCCTCGGGTTTCGCCACATCGGAGTCGTCCACGACGAGTACGCGGTCTCGCCAGACGGCATGAAAGCCTTTGGGGTTCTCGACCTCGAAACCGAGATGGCAGGGTGCCGTTTTTCCATCGGTTTGCGGAACTCCCACGACAAGAGCATGCGTTTGGCGATGACCTGTGGCTATCGCGTGTTCGTGTGCTCGAACATGGCGTTCGCCGGGGATTTTACGCCAGTGCTCGCAAAACACTCAAAGTCGTTCTCGCTCATCGACTGCATCTCAGTCGGAGTCGATCGAATGCAGCGAAACTTTGAGCCCATGAGAAAGCAGGTGGAAGCGTGGCAGAGAAGTGAATTGACGGACGTCACCGCCAAGGTGGTCATCTACGAGGCATTCGTCGAGGGCAGACTGGAAGCTCCCAAACACCTCGCCCGTACCGTGCATGATCTGTATTTCGAGCCGAAGTACGAGGAATTCCAGCCGCGAACGATCTGGAGTCTCTCCAATGCGTTCACTTCTGCATTCAAGGAACTCGATCCCGTCCCACAATTCAAGGCCACTGCGAAGCTGGGCGAATTTCTGGAAGCCCGGTTCTCGCAATCGTTCTAGCCAGCGGGGCGGTCTCGGCTGATCGCCCCTTCCCGACAGGTAATTCCAATTGGCTTTACGAAGAGCCGGATGCGGGTGAGTTTCGCCCCGACTGGGCTGAAGAAAAGGAGTCAGTGACATGGTTGCATTATTCCCACTTGGGCAAATTGTGGCGACTCCAGGTGCACTGGCAGCGTTAGGGAGAGCAAACCAGTCCCCAGCAGTCTTCCTGTCACGCCATACAGAAGGGGACTGGGGCGAGCTTGACCCGACCGATGTCGCAGAGAACGCATTCAGCATAGCTCATGGGTTTCGCTTACTGAGCAGCTACGAGACAGAGGCTGGGGAGAGACTGTGGATCATCACCGAAGCAGACCGGTCGGCGACCACGTTGCTGCTTCCCGAAGAGTACTAGGTCGTGCTCATCGGTTGCCAATCAGCGCCAGTCCGTAAAACATGAAACGACTACAATGTTGAGTCTGTGCCTGGAACAAACTCAGCACTCACATGCCGACGGGTACTCCGAGAGGAATTTGGTGTGGCTCAGCTAGGACCCTGGCAAGTAGATCTGTGCCGGTCACTTCTTCGTATCGGCTGGCGAGCCTTTCGCGTAAGCGGAATAGCCGTTTTTGTGCGGAGCGCACGAGCTGTCCGTACGTGGCTGCCTGCACTCGCCCGAGCACGGGATTCTCGCCAATGGCACGCTTAGGCTCGATCTTTTCATCAATGCTGTGCCCAACAACGAAGGCGCGAAAATAAGGTGTCCCATCAAGAAGGCCCGATCTCAGCAAATCTTCCACGTAGTCCGAGGCTTGATGGATATTCTCACGTGTGATCTTAGAGCTGCCGCGTTTGAGTTCGATGAGTAGGATGTCACGGATCTCGACCAAACCAGACTGTTCATTGACTTGCTCCGTCGCAACACCAGAAACGGTGGCATCCGCTAGGCAGATGAGGTCAGCTCTCTTTCTGGGATTCGTGAAAGACTCGTCCCTAGGTTTCTTGGCGAACACTTTTTGCATCGCTGTGGTCAATGATACGTTCGCAGCGAATTCTGGCGTGTCGAACTCTTGGCCGAACAACCAGCGGGCCTCCGTGACCAGCGGATGAAGTGAATGCAACTCGTCCACTTTGCTGTCGGCCGAAAGCTTTCCAATCGCTTCTATAACGACGAGCCGTCTATCAATCTCATCCAACACCGTCAAGGCGTCCCGCACACTCCATTCGCCAAGCAACCGATCAAGTCCCTGGACATCCTCTTCGGACAATCGTGCGATTTTGTCGAGCAGAGAAGCACCGGCACGCATCTTCTCGATGTTAATAACCGCTTTGACCGCGGCGGACAGCATTTCTGGCTGGATGGTCGGATGTTCGCTAGTGATGGCCTCGACAAACTCGGAAATCTCCAGCCTGGCAAGTGGTTTCAATGTGTCAAGATCATTGCGATGTTCTCGAAAGACGGATTCGGTCGTGTCTTGAATTCGCTCTGTGGACAATCTTTTGAACACCTTTTCAACGTATTCCGCAACCGCTGCGTAGAGCATCTCTACTCTTTCTGATTTCTTGAACCCCGACCAGTCGGGTAAGACCTCGTCGAAGAAATCATCTGACTTCACTACGACGCTATATCGCTTGGCGATTCGCGTACGCCCATCTAGAAACAGGGTTGTCCTTACTGCCCAGGCCGGTTCGCCAACCAAACGCCCGCCGACCCAAAACGCCACTCCTTGGTACTGCGTGGTCTTCGCAGACTTCGTTGAATCAATGAAATAGGCTTCCGCTTTTGCCGATTCATCAACCGGAAGCACCGCCTGATCAACTAAACCCTTGTGCTCCGAAAGATGAACTGATTTGCCATTCACCACGACCGTGAATCGCGGATCATGAAGAAAACGCACAGACAAAATGTTACGAACGCGATCTGCTGACGGCAGGTTCTTCGTAACTAAAGCCTTAAGCTTTGTTCCATGGCCACGTCCCTTAGAGACTTGTTCCGCAGTCACCGTGAACGGCTCTTTACCGGACGAAGTGGCAACGGTGAACCGTCCAAGTATGCTATCGCGCCGCGTCTCGACTTCGTATGTTGCCGAAAAACAGAGCATGCCGTGCCGCCCGACTCCGTTACGGCCATAAGCCGGTCGCTTCCAATCAGCTCGGTCAGGAGGAAACTCCGCCCACCTACCTTGATGGCGAACTCGGTCATACCCGAGGGTCATCCACTTCTGATGGAACTGCTCGGGTGTCATGCCAGAACCGTCGTCCTCAATAATCAAGATGTCATCATCCTCATCCTCGGGTACTGTAATCTTAACCTCCGCAGCACCTGCGTCCCACGCATTAGCAACCAGCTCTGTGAGCGCAACTTCAGACGACTGGGCGATGGTTCCGAGAGTGCGCACGAGGAAGTCTTCCTCGAAGAGGCAGCCTTGCAATGGCTGAATCTTGGGAACAGTGTGTTTGCGGGGCTTCATACTTGTCTGGTTCACGAAAATACTATCACCATCGCGCAGGGCTGCAAGCGCTGCCACATCGCGAGCATGCTCTTCAGCGGCGTGCTCGACAATCCGCCCGAAAGAGGTCCAACACTGGGTGGAGCGATTGCTAACGAGTTCTGGCCGCCACTTCGACGTTAGGACGTCCACTCGGCGCAACGGGCTTGTGTACCAGCGGCTCTTCAATGAGCAGTTCGGTATCGACTGGGCGCAATCGCCGGTGCAGCTCACGTTGATAGAGGAGATCAATCTGGCGCGAAATGATGCCCAGCATACTGGTCGGGAATTTGGAATGAATCAACGGCGAGCGTTCAAACTCCGAGCTCGAATTCACCTTACTCCAGCGGAAATTCGCCGCGTACATAGTTGTATTCATAGGCGGTTAGTACAGCATTGCGATCCACGTTATGCCAAACGGTAGCGCAGACACACTCCTAGCAGGGGATAGAATCCTCCCCTAGGAAGCGTCAGGAATGCTTAGCGGGAAGTATTTCGTTTGGACTTACGGTGACGTTTTGGTCTCGGGGACCGCCACAGCTTGTATTCCCTCCTCGCCGAGCGAGCCAATCGGCTCAGGGCGCAGAAGGCAATCAGCAATGCCACGGCAAAGTGGTAAAGATCCCCGACAACTCTCGAAATCTCACGCATTTTGGGCAAAGAAAAGGCCAAGGGAGCATCAAGTCCCCAGGCCGGTATTGCGATAAAGAAAAACGCCGCATGAAGTTACCCCTGCGGCGCGGTCAATTTTGTGATGTATCAGTGTTTTACATTGGGCGAATGGAACCTCCTCGACACGACGTTAGAGACTCGGCACAGGATAGTAAGTTCGTCGCTTGAAATACCTACGTCTTTCTGCCGCAATCCGCTCGCCGAGGGCATGGATCACATTGAGCTTCACCTTCGTTCTCGGGCGGAGATGGACGTACTCGATCACGTTACCGACCTCGACGAAACATCCGGACGGCGCGGGATCGTCTACAGTTGTGGCAGAAGATCCAAGGATGGCAACAAGCTTACCGAATCTCGGGTCCCTGCTCAGTTCAAATGCCTTGACGCGGTTGACGTGCCGATGGTCCTTGCAATTGGGTTTAATCCCCAGCGACAAGTTCTCAAAATCAGAAGAGTCTAGAAGGCAAACGCGGCCTTTGTGATGAACGGACACACGTATCACGTCGGCCCAGAAGCAGAGGTTGCCTCAGGGAAGCCATCGCTCGTGGCAAGGCCTGATTAGATTTCCGTCTTTATCAGATAGACGGCCGACCTTTGCGTTACGCGCCCTTCGCCTGCTGGCTGCGCGAGGCAACTCTGGACACCGAAACACTTGGCCAGACCACCGCGCATCAGGGATGCGCTTTGGTTGCCGGGCGTCCACCGGCTGCCGTTCACGTGCACTCGCCAACACCTTATGGCGCGATCGGCTATTTATCTTCACCGCGGAGCGACCGCAGCTGCAAATGCTCAACCGAGCACTCATAAAAGTATACATCGTTCTTATAATCCGCGAAAAGAAATGGCCAAACCGCCAAGGTGTACGGCAGTTTGAGTGTGATCCTTTCCATGAGCAGGATGATCCCGTCGCGTGGGTCGATCTATCGCAAGTGTTGGAACTCTTTATCTAAAGGCGGTTTTCGGTATTGATTTCTCGTATCCCTCGGAAGGGAGTGAGAGTGTTGGTGTGCACGTCTCGCTCTAAGGCGAGAGCCCCATTGAGGCGGCGGTTTATATCTCGTCCTGACTATCGCAAATACTTGGAATGAGAGTCAATGGGTACCTGCACCTTCATGAGACTGGATTCAATTCCACCGCTCAACCACGGCAACACTGGGGGCCTCTCCGGTCCCAACTGCCTGCGTAACCCAACCGTCTCCCGGTTTGTGCTTTACGGTCGCAGACTGGGGACACCTGCCCTTCCCACCTAAGGAGTAAGAGCCATGTTTCAAGAATTGATGCCGCTGCTGGCGCAACGAATATTGCTTCTCACCTTGTCGCGTGTGAGCGACGAACAGATTTGTGTCAACGTCATCCCAAAATCACTAAAGTCCGATCAGCAGGATGATGATGCCGCCCTTACCACACCGCTGAGCGTCATCGGCGCTCCTAAAGAGCTTGACGAACAACTACCGCGACAACTGGTGGAGTTTGTGGAGACTCACCTGGGGCTGTCCTCAACCTTGAAGAGTGCAAAAGAACAGATGGAGGCTTCCGCCAAAGCAGCAAGGGAAGCAGCCAGGAAATCAACAGCCACCAAGTCCCATGGCTCATTCGGCAAGATCGTTACTCCGGGCTTGAGGCAAACGCAAACAGAAGCCGAGACCAACGACAAGGTAGGCGGCTCGGGATCGAATCCCGAGCCAGCACAGACAGCAGCGAGCGGCGACGCCGCAACCGCAGATTTAGATGCTACGGGCACTGGGAACCTGTTCGATCTTGCAACGAAGACTGGTCAGTAGGACGAGCAGCACCTTCCAGTTGGCCCACTGCTGGCCGCGATGCTCACAAATCACGTACATTCTTTCGCCGGGTTGAAATCCGTTATGCTGGTCAAGAAGACCAGCTATCGCATGTCTCAACACTGGCTTGACCATTGACATGTCAAGTGCATTCAAGCGCTACATCGGCATAGACTACTCCGGTGCCGAAACGCCAACGTCGAGTCTAAAGGGCCTCCGCGTATACGAGGCGGACGCAGAAATCACTGCCCAAGAGGTGCAGCCTCCGCCGAGCCCGCGCAAATACTGGACGCGACGGGGCATCGCCGAGTGGTTGGTCGCGCATCTGGCGAGCGGACCGCCAACTATCGTCGGAGTCGACCACGGGTTCTCATTTGCTTTGCGTTACTTTGAGCGTCATGGCCTGCCGCTCGACTGGCCACTCTTTCTCGACGATTTCCAGCGACATTGGCCGACCGACGAAGACCACACATACGTCGAATTCGTTCGGGATGGAAGTTGCGGAGACGCTGCCTCCCGTTCTGGGGATCCGCGCTGGCGCAGAATCACGGAACTGCGAGCGCGCACTGCCAAGTCAGTGTTTCAGTTCGATGTCCAGGGATCGGTCGCCAAATCCACGCACTCCGGCCTTCCGTGGCTGCGATATCTTCGGCAGCACCTCGTAGGTCAGGTTCATTTTTGGCCGTTCGACGGATGGAGTGTGCCAACTGATTCTTCTGTAATCGCTGAGGTCTACCCCTCACTGTGGAGTAGGTCCTTCCCCCCAGCAGGACGGTCCCCTGATCAACACGATGCGTTCGCGACAGCCGAATGGCTCCGGCGGGCGGATGCGAAGGGCACTCTGACACAATTCTTCTCTCCGGAACTCGAACTAACCGAGCGCAAAACGGCTGAGGTCGAAGGATGGATACTCGGGGTGTCCTAATCAAAAATCGATGCCACCTGAAAAGGAGAAGTCATGGAAGTACATCGCCTCGAACGAGAATTCCTCTACAACGGGGTTAAGCTGCCTGACACTACCCCAACAATGACCCCAGAACAGGTCAGAGACACGTACACGCATCTGTATCCAGAAATAGCTACGGCTGCTATTGAAGGGCCTGAAACCGTGGGTGGCAAACTGGTTTACAAGTTTGTTCGCGCGATCGGGGCAAAAGGGTGAGACACCGACCCCCTCAAGAGCGCACACCGTGAAGTCTAAAAGGGCTTTTCTACAGCCTTAACGCGCATTGTTAGGCCCGCGATAGCGCAATGCTGGCGATATAGCAAGCCAAAGAAATGTTGATGCCTGTAAGAGGCACACTGAAAAAATAGACCTTGCAGAGCACAACAAAACCACCGAGCGTTGCCAGCCCGACAACGAGCAGGAACGGTGACTGAAAGAGGAGTTGGCCGTGAGCCAATGCGAGAAAACCGAAAACCAGGCCGAACAAAATCAGTCCCATGCTGTGGCTGGCATTAAAGCCCACCCAACACCGCCACATTGTTGTTTCTTTGGTAATGACAGGTGAAATCTGGCTCATGCTGATTTGCAGCCCGGGGTCACGGGGCGTAAGCTTTGGCCCCCAGAACGTATAGACGAGGTGGACGACTCCGAGCGTAAGGACAATGCTCGCACTAGGAACCATGAGAATCTTTGCGGCCAAGATGCGCTCCCTATTCTGTGGGCCCATTATTTCGAATATAGAACAAGCCGCCGTCTCATGGCGATTTGACGCTGCCGACGGCGGCTTGAACCGCTCAAGGCCGCAATCGAACTCATCCTTCCAGTATCGGCAAATCTCTTTCATGTAGTCGAGACTTACCCCGTAATCCCAGTGTGAACTCGGAATCTGGTCCGGCCACCGCGTCCGCACCAGCCTCTGGCGAAGATCTTCGACCGCCGATTCCTAGTACGGGACATCAAATCTTTGAACTGTCATTTCCTTCACCATCTCATCAGCTGACTTAACCGCTCGAATCGACTTCCCTTGACTCATCCTACGTGTCACCGCGCTGACAAGGCCAAGACCGGTGACGGTTTGCAGGAGATCACGAAGGGAGAAGTCGCATGTTGGCTCGCAGCCACGATGATGTTCACACTCAGTATCACGACTGAGAACTTCATGCAGAGGCACAGCAAGGACGAGTTTCCAAAGGTAGTTGAGGCGTTGGCGGCCAGTGCGGAAAAGAGAAAAGAGCTGAGGCCAGGGACGAGGTCCTCAAAGCCCAAGGGGAGCAAGTAGCCAGGACTGTTTTGGTAGGTTCCGAGACTAGAACGCGGCGAGCGCTTCCTCGACCGTCTGGAAGTCGCCGTCTAGCTCCTCGATGCTGCCGTCACGCTGGGCGGAGCGCTTCCACCTCGCACCACTAGGGTATTGCCGAGCGCGATCGGCGGTGATGAAGCCGATCACGTTTCCTTGTTCCCGCACCTCATACCGGAAGGCGTGTTGTTCGTCGTGTGAGAGGCCTGAACCTTCGTGGGTCCACATGATGGCCTCACAGGCAAGGCCACGTTCTGTAGCGGTGATCATGTACCCAGTATGAGGCGGACAAATTATCGAAGTCAAGACCGTGGACAGTTCCGGCGCGCACGCGGCAGCAGCGGGCGATGCCGCAGCTGCACCGACGCAACCTTCAACATGACTCCACGCACAGACGCCGGGCTCGCGAAGAGTTGGTCCAGTGGAGAGTAGCCGGGGTCTGGCGGTTCCCACGTGCTCACCCTCATCGCAGCGTTGGTGTTAGCCATCGCTCCCGAGCCACTGATGGGGTTGAAGGTAGACCCTGCGGGTGGGTGCTCCGGTCCCGGTCGGTCTTCTCCGGGAGGCGCTGGTGAGGAGTGCGCGTGTGGCATCGTGAGCGAGGCCACCGGCTCGTCGTCCGAATCCTGGCCGGCCACAAAGAATCCGTTCATCTGCTGCCAGTACCGCCCGCTCAGAGTATTGCCCGAAGAACCCGAGTCCACGACCACACGCCTGGCTGCCCGAAGGATCGGCGGCGGTTCCTGCTGCGGGGAAGTCGGCCCCGGCGACGCGGTTGAGATCAGGAAGGCGGCACAGGCAGCACACACCCACACGGAGTGCTTGATGCTGTCCCAGAAGGTCCGCTCAGTTCCAGGGGTGATCTCGCAGTGGCAGTGGTCGCAGCACATAAAAGAGGACTCCCTATTGAAGGGGATGCTGGCGGTCGGCTCCTGGATGCGGAAAATCTGGAGGGTGATCCTTTGCGCCCTTTGCAAAGGGTGGGCATTTCTGAGTGTGGACCGCTTTAGGATTCCGCTTCGAACTTTCCGCCCAACTACACGTTGATGCAGTCCGCACCGTCACATGCGGGCAGCGAGGATCAGAGCCACAAGATATTTGCGCCGGTGGAATCCCACTTCTCGCAAAACAAGGGCCACAATTCCAAGGTCAGTCAGCCGCGATAAAAGGTGACTTCCATGAAGCACAGGAAGCTAGCCACCGTAGCCAGCCGAACCATCGATGAAGACGCGAAGCGAGTCCTGCGAGCGTTGGAAGAAGCCACGCATAACCACGTCGATACCAATGATCCGATTATGGAGCAATTGAAACAATGTCCAGAAGCATTCAAAGTCGGGGAAATTCTCGGCAAGGCGTTCGACTCGCTCAAATACGCTCAGGACGGAAGCGAACTCCGAGACCGATACTTACCTCCCAGCGGCGTGGTCATTCCGCCGCTCGTGTGATCGGCCTGCCGCTGGATGTCACCTTCCCCAGGCTTAAGGGGGTTCGATGGCGGTACTGCACGAGGTGGGATGAAGGGCCGGCCGCCGTTCTGGGGATGAGCCTGTTGCGATTGGGGATTTGCCGGCCCAACGACTGGTCAGGCAGCGCGGTGGACTTCGTCGAACGCGGCTTCAGAAGGTTTTGCTCCCAGAATCGCGCGGTGGACGCGAAGAGAGTCTGGGTGGGCACTTCGAGTTTGAGACGCTGATCGTCACTCACCCGGTTCTTCAGCGCTTCGGCCGCGATCGGATCCGTCGCCCGCAAATACGCAGACGCGAAGCCTCCCTGCCGGTCGAAGTCGGAAGCCATCTGGTTCACGTCGCCCCAGACTTCC
>JAIQFA010000074.1 GCA_020073525.1 Terriglobia bacterium | reverse complement strand
CCGCCCTGCGCCGCGATCGAATGCGCGCGCCGGGGCGTGTCCTGGTAACAAAAGCAACTCACGTTGTATCCGAGCTCGGCCATAGACGCGGCGGCTGACGCGCCGGCGAGCCCTGAGCCCACGACGATGACGGTGTATTTCCGCTTGTTCGCGGGGCCGACCAGTTTCATGTCGAAACAGTGTCTTTCCCACTTCTTTTCGATCGGGCCCGGAGGGATGTTCGATCGGAGTTCCACGGCCGCCCCTACCGCACGATCCCCGCCAATACGGCCACCGGGATGGAGATGTTCCCGAGAACCACGGCGAGCGTGACGCCCGTGGAAAAAGCGAAGCGGAGGCGGTTCCAACGCGGGTGGCTCAACCCAAGCGTTTGAAGCATGCTCCAAATGCCGTGGTACATGTGAAGCCCGAGCGCCAGCATCGCCGCGATGTAGAAGACGGATACGGGCACCACGCGGAACCCGGATACCACGTTGTGGTACACGGCTCCGGGAAGGAAATCCGGATGCACGGAACCGGTCGTGAAATGCAGGATGTGGTAGATCACGAAGGAGGCCAGGATGGGCCCGCTCCAGACCATCGTGCGCGAGGCGTATGTGGACTCCCGCCATCGTTGCATCCGATAGCCGATCGGCCGCGCCGCCCAGCTCTCGAGCGTGAGGGACGTGGCCGCCCAGATGTGCAAGCCGACCGAAGCCAGGAGAACCGTCCTCGCGAGCCAGAGGCCTCCGCCGTGGAGGAACTCACGAAGGAACACGGCGTAGGAATCGAGCGCGGCCGGGCCCAGGAAGACCTGGAGGTTTCCCAGCATGTGGCCTACGACGAAGCAGAAAAGCACGATGCCGGTGACCGCCATCATGACCTTCCGGCCTACCAAAGTATCTTTGTATGCGACTGCGACCCGCATGAGTGCGCCCCTTTATCACGAACACAACCATTTGAAAAAGAAGAGACTTCTAAAAACTATCGTTCGTTCGGTCTCCTGATTGTTATATGATGCGGGCGGGTGAAAACCCTACGCAAAGCGGTTCTGGATTGGCAACCACAACGGTGTAGCCCTCGAGTTGCAGAAGAGTCTCCAGCGACTCACGGATTTCCGCTTCGTCGTCGATGATGAGGATTCTGCCGGCTTTTTCTGGTTGCATGCGTTCCGGGGTGCTGCGGCGCGGGATAGTGGTGACTTCAGACACTGCTGCTAGTTCAGACATGGACTGCCTTCCTGATCAACGGGAAATCCAGGGTGAAGGTCGTGCCTTCGCCCGGGCGGCTCTCCACGCGGATGTTGCCCGCGTGTTCCTGGATGATGCCGTAGGTGACAGAAAGTCCAAGACCGGTGCCGCGATTCTGGCCTTCCGCGGGCGCCGTCTTGGTAGTGAAAAACGGGTCGTAGATGCGTTGAATGTGTTCCTGCGCAATGCCCGAGCCGGTGTCGGAGACACGCACGCTGACCAAATCGCCGTTCAGCGTGGCTACGTTGAGCATTCCGCCCCCGGTCATCGCGTCCTTGGCATTGAGGAACAAATTCAGAAACACTTGCTGCAGGCGTCCGGCGTTGCCCTGAATCAATGGCAGCTTCTCGTTCAACTCGGACTGCACCTGGATATGCGCCACCTTGAACTGGTGTTCGAGCAACGCCAGCGTGTCGGCGATCACCTTGTTCAGACTGACCTCCGTCAGCTCCGTGCCGGTGGTGCGCGAGAAGTTCAGCAGGTTGTTGACGATCTCCGAGGCGCGGAAAGTCTGCTTGGTGATCTTTTCGAGCACGGCAGCTTTCTGCGGATCCGATTGCAGTTGCTTCGCCAGCATTTGCGTGTAGGAAGAGATCACCGCCAGCGGTGTATTCACTTCGTGCGCCACGCCCGCGGCCAGCAATCCGATCGAGGAAAGCTTGTCGGCCTGCGTGAGTTGGACTTCCAGGTCGATCCTCTCCGTGATGTCGTCCATGATCACGAGCCGCCCCACCACGTTGAACTTGCGGGTCACGAGCGGTGTCATCGCTACATTCACGATGCGCGATTCCCCGGTCGGGGTTCCCAGCCGGAACTTATAAAGATTGTGGATGCCCGGATTCTGCCGAACCCGGTAAAACTCCTCGACGAACGCTGCCGGGAAAACTTCACTCAACGAACGCCCCACTACCTGCCAACGCGGCTGGGCATACATGACTTCCATCTGCGAGTTCCAGGACTCGATGCGGTCCTGCAAGTCCACCGCCATCACGCCGACGTTGATCGATTCGACAATGTTCTCGTTGAAGTCCTTGAGCCGCTCGTACTCGCTGACCTTTTGCTCGAGCGAGGCATACAGCCGCCCGTTCTGGATCGCGATGCCAATATATCCCGCCAGCGCTTCGAGCAGTTCCACGTCTTCACTGGAGAGAAAGTCGCCTTCCATCGTCTTGCCCAGGCCGAGGAACGCAATCGTCTTTTGCCGCGCGTGGCAGGGAATGTAGTAGTTCAGATCCAGGCGTCCGATCGCTTCCTGCGCCGAGGCGTTTTCCCGCGGCAACTGGCGCGTGTTTTCGAAGAAGATATGCCCGGCCGCGTCCTCGATTCGAGGTTTCGCGAGGAACGACAAGTCGAGACCGGTGACGTGCGCGATCCCGAACGATTTCGACAATTCAAAGCGCGAAGAATCGTTGTTGCCGAGGAAGACGGCGATGCGATCGACCAGCAATGTGCGGGCCAGCCGATCCACCAGCGAGGAAAGCATCTTGTCGAGATCCGTTTCTGAACTCAACTCGCGTCCGAACTCGATCAGCGTGCGCCGGTAGTCATAACCTGTCCGGAAGAAGAACTGGTCAATTTTTTCCTGGATCCATTTCCGCACCGGATCAAAGAGCAGCGCGGTGACCACGACCGCCACCACCAGGCCCCAAGGTCCGGAACTGGGCACGCGCGTGTGTACCAACTCGGCCACCGCGGCCACGCCGGCGAAGTACACTCCCACCATGGCCGCTGCCGCCAGCGTGTACGCCATGCCGCGCTTGAAGATCAGGTCCACGTCCATCAACCGGTAGCGGAAGATGGCGTAGCCAAAAGTCAGCGGCAGCAATCCCAGCGACAGCACCGACACCTTCATGGTGAGCGAGGGCATCACTCCGAGCAGGTACGGCAGAACATAAAAAAGCGTGAACGGCGTGATGGCGAGGATGGTGCCGCGCGTAATCCACTTCAGTTGCTGGCGCAAAATCGGAGTGGTGGCATGGAGGTAGTTGTTCCACAAAACCGCCGCTGCCGAGACGAAGAAGACGGTCAGATAGGCCCAGTGCACCCGGTTCAGGTTGAAGAGCAGGGAAGCGCTGGCCTTCAAGTACTCGAGCGCCAAGACTTGGTTTGCCAGCAGGACCGCTCCCGGCAGGTAGAGCATCGGAATCGACCAGCGATGCCGGGTGACGAATTCCCGCCGTTCCGGGAAGGTCAATACGAAGTGTAGGAATAGCGCCGGCTGCAGCAGCCACGCGAGTTCATTGGCCCACAGCACGCTCCAATCAAAAGCGTTGAACTTGCCAATGTAGTGCAGCGAGTAGAAGACGAACGATACCAGGCAGAAGATGTAAAAATGCGTGGAGCCCACAGCAGTCCAGCGCCGCAGCAGCACGTAGAGCCCAATGCCCAGGTAAATGAGCGCGATCAGCCGCAGCCAGTCGTTCATCGAACGCTCGGCCGGCACCAGCACCACTTCCACATCCAGCGGGACCGAGCCGCGGATCAGCGAGTAGGTTGCCTTCGACCAAACGCCGGAATCGTAAAGCCGGTGCGTCACCGCCGCCGAACTGTTCACCGTGCGCCCGTTGACGCTGACAATCTCGTCCCCGCGGCGAATTCCAGCCCGCTCCGCTGGCCCACCCGGTTCCAGCCGATCCGCTACCACGCGGCCGTTCCGCTCCATCCACCACGCGCCGTCGTCGGGTATGGCCGACTGGTGCTCGCTTTTGTAGTTGAACCCTGCGAACAATACCGCAGCCACTGTGAGGAGAGTCAACAGGATGGCGGTAAATCGGGCCTCAAATTCGCGGTTCATGGGCTGGGACGGCTGTAAGGCGGCGCGGCCAGAGATTCGTCGCCCATCAGATGTAAGCAACTTCACTGCCACCCCTCCACTCCTGCTAAGTCGCTTATGTAGAGCGACTTCCGCAATTATAGAGAGGATTTAGGATTGCGGCTATGAATTATGGAAGGTAGTTTCTGGTTTTCGGGATGCCATAAGCGGTTGGGAAGAGGGTCTGGGAGGGGGGTTAGCTAGAGGAGATTAGCGGATTTAGTGGTCGGCGTGTTTCTGAGTTGAAGTGAGGTGACGTGCCCAAACCCTTTCCTTGGTGTTTGAGGGGTTCGAGAACCTTCCCCGTTTCCCGAACCCCCCACTTACTGGGCTCACCTGACTCGCTTAGGAGAGGTGAGCAAATCCCGCAAGTGAGTGTGATCATGCGCCTGGTTCCTGGAAACGTCCATGGAGCCAGTCTGAAGCCATCTGAACTGATCTGAAGAAAATTCTCGGTTGTGCGCTTGACAGGGCCAGCCCGGCAGACCAGAATTTCTGACACGCCACCGTCCGGATTCGCACTAATACTTACTAGGAGCAATGGATTGCCCGACAAGAGAGTCCGTTTTGACGATTTCGAGCTGGATTACGCCCGTTTTCAGCTCTGCCGTAGTGGCTGCCCGGTTCGACTGGAAGGCCTGCCCCTGCAGTTGCTCATGTTCCTGGTTGAAAAAAGGGGGGAACTGGTCACGCGCGAGCAGATCTCCGCCCAGCTGTGGAGCAAGGATGTCTTCGTCGACGTCGAGCAGGGAATTAATACCGCCATCCGGAAGATCCGGCGCGCGCTAGCTGACGACGCGGGCGAGCCGCAATACCTGCAGACCGTAGTGGGGAGAGGCTATCGCTTCGTAGCGCCCAACGCCGAAGAAAGTGCCAGCGGCCAGACGTCAGCCGAGGGATTCGTAGTTTCCGCAGAAGAATTGGGACGAGCCATCATGACCGCAGCCGGCCTCGATCCAGAAAATCCCCGAGAAACCCCAAAGATTCGCGCAGACGACTGACCTCTTATCTGCTTCTGCTGTAGAGACGCGGCTTGCCGCGTCTCCGCGTGCAGCGAAACCTACCCGGCGCCGAGTGATGACGCTCACAGCCCGAAATCACCGGCCTTCTTACGATCCAGTGAATGGTTTTGTTTCAAGATCGCTATCGCCTCGAATCGACCCGTCTGACAGATTGGGATTTCTCCTCACGCGGCTGGTACTTTGTCACGATTTGTACCAAGGATAGGAAATGCTCTCTCGGCTATGCTGTCGCTGGAGAAATCGTTCTTTCAGACGTGGGAGTCATTGCTGAAACTGAAATGAAAATGGTTTCGACCCATTACACAAACGTCACCGTTGACCGGTTCGTCATCATGCCTAATCATGTGCATGCCATCATCGTAGTTGATGGACCCCATGTGTATTCTCCTGACCCGCTCGAGGATTTGCAGGGGAGCAACACGTCGAGCCCCGTCCTATCGCACATTCGTCAATGCGATTCGAGACTACGTTGATCAGAATCCGCAAAATTGGATGGAAGATCCTGACATCCGGGGAGGGGGGCCGGCCGCGTGAGACGGGGCAAGCCCCGTCTCTACGGAAAGGTGTTCTAGACCCGCGCCTGCAGGCCATTTACCCTCACGTTCGTTCTACAATGAACCCATGTCCCGCCTCGATCAGATTGCCGATCTTGAAAAGCGTTTTCTGCTCCCCACCTACAACCGCTACCCCGTGGGTTTCGAGCGTGGCAAAGGTGTCTTTCTCTACGATTTCGAAGGCAGGAAGTATCTCGACTTCGTGGCTGGCCTGGGCGTGAACGCACTGGGCCATGCGCATCCTCGCATTGTGAAAACCATCCGTGAGCAGGCGGCCCGAGTCATTCACCTGTCGAATCTCTATTACAACGAATATCAGGGACAGCTGGCCGAGCGCCTGTGCCAGCTTTCCGGCCTGGATCGCGTCTTCTTTTCGAACAGCGGCACCGAGGCCATGGAAGGCGCCATCAAACTGGCGCGTCTCGCCGGACACAAGGCAGGCGGCGATGCGAAGTCTCAATTGGTGGCGCTGCAAGGTTCGTATCACGGCCGGACATTTGGCGCGATGTCGCTCACCGGCCAGGAAAAGTACCGCAAAGGTTTTGAGCCTCTCCTCGAAAACGTGACCTTTGTCGCGCAGAACGACGTCGAAGCACTGCACACCGCCGTCAACGCCAACACCTGTGCCATTGTGCTCGAGCCCATCTTTGGCGAAGGCGGCATCCTCGAATGTTCCGAAGATTTCCTCCGCGCCTGCCGGACATTGGCTGACCAGCACCAAGCCGCGCTCATCTTCGACGAGATTCAGTGCGGCCTTGGACGTACCGGCAAGATTTTCGCCTTCCAGAGCTTTGGAGTGGTTCCCGACATCGTCGCCATCGCCAAGCCGATCGCCGCTGGCGTGCCGCTCGGAGCGTTCCTGTCGAAAGAACACTTCGCCTCCGCGATTTCGCCCGGACAGCACGGCACCACTTTTGGCGGCGGTCCACTGGCCTGCCGTGTCGGACTCGAATATCTGGCGATCGTCGAAGAAGAGCATCTCCTCGAAAACGTGGTGAAGGTGGGCGGCTACCTGCATCAGCAATTGCAGGAGTTGGCCGCCAAGTATGCGGCCGCTCGTGAAGTCCGCGGCCGCGGATTTATTCAGGGCCTCGTGCTCGACATTCCCGCGCGCCCCTTGGTCGAGCAGGGGCTCGCGGAGGGCGTGCTGTTTAACGTGACCCAGGACACAGTCCTGCGCTTCCTCCCGCCGTTCCTGCTGGAAGAAAAGCACGTGGAGAAAGGCGTCAGAGTGCTGAAAAAACTCTTGGGCAGGAAAAGGAGAAAGGCGGCGTAGAGACGCGGCTTGCCGCGTCTCCCGTAGCGTCCAACAAGACGGGGCAAGCCCCGTCTCTACGCGAAATTAGACGCGACCGGCAAAAAAGAAGGGGAACCAGAGGCTGGCTCCCCCAAAGCGTTAGAGGCGATATCACATAGTAGGAACCTGTCTGCGAGGAATTCGTTGCCCGCCAAAACACAAAATCCCGAAGAAAAATTCATTCCGGCCCGCCGGCGGAAACCAGCCCCTGCGAACGCTGTCGAAGAGTGCTGGCTCGATCTTCCCGACGGACGCATGCGCTACTTCAAGGCTGGGTCCGGCCGGCCGCTCATCCTGGTTCACGGGCTGATGGGATATTCGTTTTCCTGGAGGTTTACGATCCCCGCGCTGGCGCCCCATGCGACTGTCTATGCCATCGACAATCTGGGCGCCGGATTGTCGACTGCTAAAGAGGGCATGGACTGCACCGTGCGTGCCACCGCCGAACGCGTCCTGCAGTTCGCGGACGCATTAGGTATTCAAGAGTTCGACCTGCTGGGCACTTCCCACGGCGGCGGTGTCGCCATCATGGTTGCAGCCATCTCTGCGGAGCGAAAGGATGCCCGCCTGCAGCGCCTGGTGCTTGTGGCGCCCATCAATCCGTGGTCACCACATGGCAAACAACTTGCGCCTTTTGTGGGCAGCGAGTTCGGCAACATGCTCTTCCGCAACACGATCGAGCGCTGGCGTTCTCTCGACTACCTCTGGCTGCGCCGCCTGTTCGGCGACGGAGCAAAAATCCCTCCCGATTCGCTCGAGGGCTACCGCATACCCGTTCGCGAGAATCACGCCTTCCGCCACGCGTCGCGCATCGTAAGAAGTTGGACAGCGGACCTTGCGGAACTGGAAAAGTCGCTCCCCAAGATTCGCGATTATCCCACGCTCCTCGTCTGGGGAACCATGGACCGCGCCGTTGATTTTCGATCCGCCGAGCCTCTGCGCCGGAGTTTCCGCGATGCCCGCCTGGTGGCATTCGATGGCGTCGGCCACTTGCCCTACGAAGAGGCACCTGAAGAATTTAACCGCGCACTCATTGACTTCCTGAACGGCCGAAAAGGAAACTGATCAGTTCCCAGTTCTCGGTTCCAAGTTCTCAGTTAACTCCACTTTTCTGAGAACTGAGAACTGAGAACTGGGAACTGGGAACTGGCTTCATCAATTCATGCACCACACGATCTCTCACGCGCTGCGCGAATTCGTTGCCACCTACGGTTATTGGGGCGTAGCTCTGGCGCTGCTGTGCGAGAACGCCGGCATCCCCGTGCCCGGTGAAAGCACTCTCCTGCTGGCAAGTTTTCTAGCCTATTCCGAACACCGGCTCCATCTCGGATGGATCATCGTGGTTGCCACGGGTGCTGCCACGTTCGGCGACAACCTGGGTTACGCCCTTGGCCACTATGGCGGGCGTCCGCTGCTCGACCGTTACCAGAGCGTCTTAAGGATTCCGCCGGCCACCTTGCAGCGCGGCGAGGAAATGTTCGCTCGCTATGGCGCCGTCACCATATTCTTTGCTCGTTTCGTCGTCGGCATGCGCATTTTCGCCGGACCGCTGGCCGGAGTACTGCATATGCGGTGGCGAACTTTCACTCTCTTCAATTTCCTGGGGGCCACCGTCTGGGTCGCGTGCATCGCCAGCGTCGGATATCTGTTCGGGCACCACTGGCGCTCCCTGATGCGCACTATGCAACGGTTCAACATCGCCGTTTTGATTGTCGCGGTGGTCGTGATCCTGTTCTCATGGTGGAGATATCGCCGCCAGACCCGGTCGGATCATCGTTAATGCCTCTCCGCTCGTTAGTGTAAAGGCGATATTTCGCCGACTAGCGCATCGCTTTCCGGTTGCCGACGGTCCACTGTGCCGAACCCGAAGCATGGCGGCGAGGGGAGATCCTCGATGTCTCTTTTTCGAGTTTAGTTCCCACACTATTTGGAGGATAATATCGCGACTCTGAGAGAAAGGCTGAGGTTGGTGCGGCAGAAACTAGTACTTGCTCCTATCCTTGAAGTTTGCTGGCTACTGGGTTCCTTGGCATTTTGGATTGCACTTCCAGTTACCTGCAGGGCCGCTGACGCCGAGCCCACCACGGTGCCGCAGCGGCTCCAAGCCAATTCCAATCAGATCCCTGCCGGCGTTTTGGCCAACGGAGTACTGACCCTCGACCTTGAGGTGCGGGAGGGGGAATGGTTTCCTGAGGACGAGCATGGTCCGAGCGTGAAGATTTTTGCGTTGGCAGAACGAGGCAAGCCGGCGCAGGTTCCGGGACCCCTGGTTCGAGTTCGCGAAAGTACAACTATTCACGCAAGGATACGTAACCTGCTTTTGGTGGCAGTGGTCATGCACGGCTTGCACCAACGTCCCGGCAAAACGGACGATGTCCTCGAAGTTCCCTCCGGCGAAACACGCGATGTCACATTCCAGGCAGGCGAACCCGGCGCTTATTACTATTGGGCGAGCGCGGGAGGAGATACTTTAAATGGTCGACCCTATAAGGAAGACAGCCAGCTGAGCGGAGCTTTTGTTGTGGATCCAGCGGCCGGCGTACCGCCTGACCGTATTTTTGTCATTGGCGCCTGGCGCGACCGGCAGCGACCCGAGGAATCGTTCGACATCCCGGTCATTAACGGCAAGTCGTGGCCGTATACGGAGCGGCTTGAGTACACGGCAGGTACTGATGTGCGCTGGCGCTGGCTCAACGCGAGCGCTCAGGTGCACCCCATGCACATGCACGGCTCCTATTTTCGCGTTGACGCCATGGGCGACGGCGAACGCGATACCGTCTTTCCGGCGGCGCAGCGGAAGTCGGTGGTAACACAGTTGATTCCAGTGGGCGGGACCATGACCACATACTGGCATCCCGAGGAACCGGGCCGCTGGATCTTTCATTGCCACATTCTGACTCATATCTCGCCCGACACCATGATGCTTCGCCGCAAGCTGAACACCGAGCACACAAACATGTCCCACGATGATCCGATGCAAGACATGGCCGGACTGGTCATGGGGATCACCATTCTGCCTCGTCCCGGTGATAGAACACATCCGAAGCCGCCAAAGCCTCGGCGACGGCTGGCTCTCGTGATAGATAACCAGCAAGGCGGCACGAATCCCAGAGGCTACGCCCTGAGCGAGCGTGGCCAGGCGACCAGCAGCGTTAGCGCACCGGGACCTATGCTGGTGCTTACCCAGGGAGAGCCGATCGCCATTCGCGTCACCAATCGATTGAGCGAGGCCACTTCGGTTCACTGGCATGGCATCGAGTTGCAGAGCTACTACGATGGAGTTCCCGGCTGGACTGGCTATCAGAAGCAAGTCACTCCGATGATTCAGCCGGGCAAGTCGTTCGACGTTTACTTCAATCCTCCGCGCGCCGGAACGTTCATCTATCACACCCATATGAATGACTTGTCGCAGCTAAGCTCCGGCCTATACGGACCCATCATTGTGTTGCCACCGGGTGAAACTTTCCAGCCGGAGACGGACAGGATCTTCATCATCAGTCGCAATGGGATGCGCAAGGATGGAGGGTTACTCCTGAATGGCGCGGCCAATCCCCAACCTCAACAATGGCATGCTGGCCTCCATTACCGTCTTCGGTTCATCAACATCAACGCGAACAACACTGTGACCGTAAGCTTGACTCAAAACGGCACCCCCGTTGTGTGGAGGTCGGTTGCCAAAGATGGCGCCGACTTACCAGCAGAGCAGGCAGTTGCCGGTCCGGCGTCATTTTTGGTTGCGCCCGGCGAAACCTACGATTTCGAAGTTCGACCGGCGGGGGAGGGCGACATGGAACTCACACTCGATCTCGCCTTGTTGAAGGAGAAATTGACGCAGCCCATCCGGCTGGAGCCCGCCGAGCCGCGGTAGTGGGCAAGTGCTAAACGTCGCCCTTCAATCTTTTCTGGAGTCTTGAGTCAAAGTATCTTCGGTCACTTCCACTTTCAGCTCCGCCGTCACATGCTTAGATAAGCATCGCCCGGCTTCAGGTCTGCGTGCGCTGGCTGCTCGCACTTATTGGCTTGGCTCTGGACTCCCGCGAGGCGCTATTTTCCACGGCCCGGCTTGGGGGCAAAAAACAGGCGGGACCGAAGCCCCGCCCGTTTCGTCGGTTTTCTAAATCAGCCTACTTGCCAGTTCCGGACAGGGCGACATTCTGCGGACTGTCGGGAGCGTTATCCGTAAACGTGAGATTGCCAGTGCGCAACCCGGTTTGTGTCGGCGCAAACGCCACCTTCACCACGCAGCTGGCGCTGGGTGCCAGCGTGCTGCCACAAGCGCTCTTTTTCGGGCCGGGCTTGAGGATGAAGTCCCCGCTGGTCGCGATGTTGGTGATGTTCAGCGTGGCATTGCCGATGTTAGTCAGCGTGACGGTTTTCGCGCCGCTTACCGAGCCTACCAGTATCTTGCCCCACTTTAACGACGTTGGATTGAGGCTGACCGCCGGACCGCCGCCCCCTCCAGTGCACGCGGAGAAGGCCCACGATCCAATGTGAGTGTTCCAATTGAAGGCGCCGCTGACCTGCTGGTACTGGTCAACGTACCAGAAGGTGCAGTCGTCAGTGGGGTCCACCTGCACAGCGGTGTAGTCACCCCAACGGCTTAGACCCGAGGTCTGCGATCCCGTTCCTTCCAGAATGCTCATTTCACTCTCCATTGCCCCCGCCGGATCGCGCGGGACACGGCCCGTGAACCGAATCGCGGGATGGAGGCTGCTGCTGGAGGTGCTGTAGCCGATGGCGATGTCGCCATCCTTGTCTTCCGCCGCACTGGCCATCCAGCGATAGGAGGCATCCGGCACGTAGGTTCCCTGCTGATTCAGAGTGACGGCACCGGCGGGGTCATAAATCTCGTACCAGCGGACACCGATCTGACTGCCGCTGTTCACGGTATGGTTGGCCACCGCCCGATCATGATCGGCGAAGTGCCGCACCGGGAACCGGTACATCAAGCGATCGCCGAGCGAATCCAGTTGTTGGGTCGTCCCCGCCTGCGGAATGCAGGTTCCACCCCGGACGCAGGCCAAACCGGCGGAGGCAACGTTGATCGTGGTTGCCGAAGAGAGTGAGGCGGTGCCAGCCGCGAAATTGAGAGTGAGCTTGCGGAGGTACAACTGACCGGGGACGTTACTGTGCCACGAGAGGAACAGTCCGGGAGTGCCGTCCGTGGGAGGCGTGGGCCCGTCCAGATCGGAGGGCAGATAACTGCCTTCGTTGTTTGGAGTCAGTTGGCATAGTTGGGCAGCGGTAGGGTCTCCCGCGAGCATCTTAGTGCGATCCAAGCCGCAGAGGTTGGCGCCGAGAAAGCTGCTCGGGCCAAACATGTTGTAGGTGGCCAGGTAGGCGCCGTTGCCGGCCGTCGGCCAAACGCCGAGTTTCGGATAGTCGTTCAGATTCGAGCCGAAGTCATAGGCATAGAGAGTGTAAGCGCCGGTGGGATCGTTGGTCTTGGATACGCCCACGCATTCGGTGAAAGTGCTTGTGATGCCGATATCGCTGATGATCCAGCGGTCGGCCAGCCGGTCATAGTTCACGATTGGATCGCTCGAGCCCGAAGCGCAGTTGCCACCCAGCGGAGCAAAGAACGTTACGAAGTTGGTGGGGCCGGAAAGCAGGGCGCCACTCTTGCTGTAGACCGCGAGATCCACGTTCACCGTTTCCACGATGTGATTGGGACCAACCGCCATATTCGAGTCGGACGGGGCCCAGCCCTGCGCGCCGAGCCCTTCAAAGTCGATGCCCTTGGTGGCGGCGACGGCGGGCAGCACCTCCTTCTGCAGCGCCGGGTCCAGTTGCCAGGGAACGAACGCGGCGTTCGACTTCAACGGAGAGGGCCGAGGTTCAGGCATTTCCCGGGCGGTCACGGTCGACAAATCCATCGGCAGTTCCGACAACGGTTGCGAAACGCCGTAAGCTGACGGATAGATGACGACGGTTTTTGTCTTGAGAGTCTTGGCAGAGGCCGCGGTTGCGAGCGCGATGCTGCAGACGATAAGAATCCTGGCGAGCGTTTGCTGACGAAGCATCATTCCTCCTCGGTAGATTCACTGACGCGGCGGCGGCGCGGGCAGGGCCGCTCTTTTTCAGCTGTGTGGATGGTGTTGAGTATTCGTCGCGCCCATCCACTTGCGATTGGAGCAATTACTACGGCGCGTAGTATATACCTCGTTTTGCAGAAAACAACCAAACTCCGCGTCCAGAAGGAGGTCTGCACGTAGCAACACAGGTCTTCCCTGATTGCTGCCTCATTCCTCAATCTTCGGTCACTTCCGCGTCAGGCCGCGCTGTCATATCCTGACAGGAGCATCTTCCGGCACCGGAGAACCAGGTTGATTTCCGAACGCACGCTGACCAGCCCGCGATCCCCATCCACGTCTCGCTTCCCGCGGCTCGGGCTCTCGCACGTTTGGGTGCGGTTCCTGGTTGCGCTGGTAGGGTTGGCGCTCGCCTTCGGCGCGGCGCTGTTTTCCACGGTATCGCGCGAGGCGGGCAGCGTCTGGGGAACGATCCTGATGGCGTCGGTGGCGTTGTTGCTCGCCACCTTCGTCGGATTAACCACCGTGCCTTACCTGGCGCGGCGGGTCGTCGCCAGTCGAGTGCGTGAGGCCATGGATTACGACGTCACCCGCGCCGGCATGATCTACATCCTGATCAGCGTGGTCATCGGAATCGCCGCCATCAACACCGGAAACAACCTCCTTTACGTGATTGTCGCCGCTCTGCTTTCTGCAATTCTTGTTTCCGGCATGGCCTCCGCGATGGTGCTCCGCAGCCTTACTCTTGACGTCCACCTGCCCGAACACGTGTTTGCCGGACGTCCAATGCTGGCGCGCCTTCTGTTGCAGAACGACAGCTCGTGGCTGCCATCTTTTTCCGTACGCGTGGTTCCGGCCAAGCGCAAAAAGAAAGACCGATGGCGTTGGGAAGCCTACACCTTCGGCTGGCCCCGCAATCGTGCGCCCCAGGACCAGTGGTTCCACCTGCCGGACCGCCGCCTGCGGCGCGTCCACGAGGAAGAGGAGAAGCCGATCCTGCAGGAATCGGTTTACTTTCCTTTTCTCGCTCCCGAACAGGAGCTGCGCGCCGATCTTGAGATCCGATTCCCGGCGCGCGGCCGCTACTGCGAAAAAAATTTTGGACTCGCCACGCGGTTCCCATTTTCCTTCCTGATGAAGACCCGGCGGGTCAACCTGGCCCGCGAAGTGATCGTCTATCCCGTCGTCGAGCCCGCCGATCAATTCCTCGAAGTGCTTCCCATGGTCACGGGCGAGTTTGAAGCCTTTGTGAGCGGACGCGGCTACGATCTCTACCGCATCCGCGAGTACATGCCGGACGATTCCGCCCGCCACGTGGACTGGAAAGCCACGGCCCGCACCGGCGCGCTCAAGGTGCGCGAGTTCAGCCGCGAAGATGAACGCAAGCTCCGCATTGTTTTCGATAATCCCGCACCCGGTGTCCTGAAGCCTGCGGTGTATGAGAGCGCGGTGCGCCTGGCCGCCTCACTGGGATGGCACTTCCACCACGAAGACGTCGAAGTGTCCTTCGTCGCGCCCGGGCTGGAGCCAACCGAAGACGTCTTCACCTTCCTGCGCTACCTGGCGCTGGTCGAGCCGCAGGAGGCGACCCCAGTGTTCAGTCGCCTGCGGGCCAGCGACGACTACAACTTGATTGTGACCGCGCGCGCTGCCGCCGAAGTGCCCACTGCTTTGGCGGCCAGATCCTATGTGATTTCGTTGGGCGCGCCCCGAAACGCATAGCCCGTGTGGGGACGGGGCTCTGCCCCGCTGCTGCACAACTTCATTTTTCTCTTCCCCCATGGCAGGTTTCGACATATACTCCGCCGCGGGTCCGGTCATCAAACGCTTTTTTACTTCCTTCGTTGAAGGCGGGTTTGACGCGGTAAGCCGGACATGTCGCTTCCGGTAAAAGTCCACGGGAGGTGCAAAATGTTGATCTGTGATTTGCTCAAGAATCAAGTCATCGTATCCGCCCAATCTCACCAGACTGTGCTCGAAGCCGCCAGACTGATGGTGGAGCACAATATCGGTGCCGTGCCGGTTCTCGAAAATGGCCAACTGATCGGCATTTTCTCGGAACGCGACCTCATGAGCCGGGTCGTGGTCCATGGCAAGGATCCCGCCCACACTCCCGTCCGCCAGGTCATGACCGAAGACCCTCTGACCGTCGCTCAGAACGATCCGCTCGAGACCTGCATGACCCTGATGAAGCGGCACGGCTTCCGCCACCTGCCGGTCTGCTCGGGACGGGAACTGAAGGGCGTCGTCTCCTTGCGTGACATCCTTCTCCACGACCTTGATGCCAAAGACGACGAAGTACGTATGATGCGCGCCTATTTGCATTCCACACCCGACGTCGGATAGGTCCACTCTGTGCCCGTGATTTTCCGTAGAAATGGGACTTCCCCGTCTCCGGCAGACATGGCAAGACGCTTCTGTATGGGAAATCGATCCCCTTCAGGGCTGGGCTAGGCGAGCACAGGCGGGGCCGGGCGGGAGGGTAATGGTTACTAAGGTTACCTAAGTAGGTTGACCTGGCAGGGCAACCTGCATGAGGATGTGTGGGTAGGGTCGAGGCGCATCCGGCTCTTTGTTGCTCGTCTCCCCCTCAAACTTCCCTATGAATTGGCACAGCCACACCGTCGTCCTCTATTTGTGGAGCGCGCAACCGATTCTGCAATCGGTGCTGGCGGTGATCTTATGGCGTCGTAAGCTGCACAAGCGGTTCCCAGTGTTTTTCTTGTTTCTTCTGGCGCAGATTGCGAATTTTGTGACCCTCTTTCCGCTTTGGCTCACGGGTCGCAGTTTATATTTCGGCCTCTTCTGGGTGGGCGAGGCAGTCAACGCGCTTCTCGGCTTTAAGGTCATTCATGAGATTTTCCTCGACGTGTTCCGCCCCTATCACACGCTGAAGGATCTGGGCACTCTGCTGTTCAAGTGGGCGGGCGTGGTCATGCTCCTAGTCTCAGTGGTGGTTGCGTTTTCGAACTCTTACGAGAAGGATCCGTTGATACACGCCCTTACCACTCTGCAACGCTCCGTGCGCATCGTGCAGTTGGGCCTCATCCTCTTCTTGATCTTGTTTTCGCGCTATCTGGGAGTGTCCCGCAAGCAGGTTAGTTTCGGGATCTCCCTCGGTTTTGGGCTTCTTGCGGGTGTGGAATTGATGCTGATTGTGCTGAATGTGGGCAAATTAGTGGCGCTCCGCAATTTCAACCTGATCAACATGCTGACCTACAACGTCGCCATTTTTGTTTGGCTCGGCTATTCGCTCTCGCGCCAAGCTGTGCGCGAGGTCGGGGTCAACCGCTTACAGACCCAACGGTGGCAACAGGGCCTGGCGGATCTTCAACACCCCGTGCCTTCCGATTCGCTGATCCCGATGTTCGAAGGCATGGTGGAACGCGCCTTCTCGCGCAGTTCGAATTTGGAGCACGCGGAAGATCACTTTCCGCTCAACAGCCCTGGCATTCTACCCAAAGCTAGTTCCGCCGCCGCTGGTTCCAAGAGCCGGACATAGTCTTGGCGGCAGCAAAACCCGGTTTGTAAAAACCTTGTCAAGAAGATTTTTTGCCGCCCTGTAACCCCTTTCCCAGAGCCTGAACCGGGGCAATCCTGTTGAAGCATTACCTTAACAAAACAGCCTGAAACCCTTTCTTTTTGCGCACTGGAAGACAGATTCGCTCTTCGGTACCTCCTTCCGCCTGTTCCGTGGTCCTGCGCACCTCAGGTAACCTCAAACGAATGAAAAAGTTGCAAAGGTGTGTATAATTCCCCACGCCTGAGGGTAACCATCTTTAGGTTACCTTCTGGGCAGACCCTAAGGAGAAAGTAAACCAATGAAACGTTCGCTCAGGGCGTTACTGCTGTTGGTAGGTCTGGTAGGTACATTCGCGTATGCTGCCGTTCCGAGAGCTCCCGCTCCCGGAGGGCCGTGGGTGTGTCCTCCAAGTCATCCGAAATGCGGTCTAGAGTAAGTCGCACGGATTCGGATGCATATAATCACTTAAACAAGAGCATTTAAGCAACACGACGTAAATCGCAAGAAGGCAATTTTTCCGGGCTGGCCAAGTGGCCGGCCTCTTTTTTTTGCTTCTCGTCACGCTTCATTTCCTATTCGTGTTTTTCCGGTTCTGTCCTTTTGCCCGCTGACAGTTTCCGCTCCCCTGACGCTGTCGCATCTTTCCCGGAGGCTCCGGCTTCGTCGAGGTCTACGTTGATGTACTGCACGATGATCGAAACGCGCCGGTTCGAAGGGTCCAGCGAATCCTTTGCGTTGCGCAGGCGTTGGTCAGCGAAGCCGCGCACTTGCGAGACCTGATCGCTACGCAGTCCGGACTCCTGCATCAGTCGCCGGGCCGCATTCGCCCGGTCGGAGGAGAGTTCCCAGTTACTGTAGCTGCCCTTGCCGGTAAAAGGTTTGGAGTCGGTGTGCCCTTCGACCGAAACACGGTTAGGAACTTTCCCCAACTCCGCCGCCAACAACTCCAGCATCTCCTGACCGGTTTGGTTGAGCGACGAACTCCCACTGTCGAAGAAAGTTCCCTTTTCCGATTCCAGCAACTCGATGCGCAAGCCTTCTGCGGTCACCGTCATCTCGATGTTGCTTTTCAGCTTATCGAGGTCAGCCATCTTCTGAATACTGCTCTGCAACTCGGTTTTGAGCTTCGCCATGTCCTGCTTGTTCAGCAAAAGATTCTCGCCTGATCCGGCCACACCGGTTCCAGTCCGCCTCGCGCTTCCGCTCGGATCCCGGAAGTAACCACCCACAGCCTCCTGCACTTTTATGCTGGTGTTCAACAGCCACAACACGATGAATAGCGCCATCAAGGCCGTCACGAAGTCCGCATATGCGACCTTCCAGGCGCCGCCGTGGTGGGCGGCGTGACTGCCTTTCTTCTTGATGATGATGATGGGGGGTGTCGCCATGGCGCTGTCTATCCCGCGGCCGCTGCCTCCGCTGCCGGGGCCGGCGCCTCTTTCGCGCCACGGCAAGCTTCTTCCACTGCCTGGAACGAAGGACGCACATGCCCAGGCACCGTCCGCCGCCCGATCTCAACCGCCATGATCGGGGCGATGCCTTTCAGAAAAGCAATCATGGTCACCCGCAATACCATCAAGTACGCGTGTTCTTCGGCCGCGATTTTGCCCATGCGTGCCGCCAGCGGACCGACCAACCCGTAGCACAGCAAAATACCGAGAAAAGTCCCCACCAGCGCGGCCGCCACTTTGTTGCCAATTTCTTCCGGAGGCCCGCCCAGCGCACCCATCGTGATCACCACGCCGAGCACCGCCGCCACGATGCCAAGACCGGGCAACGAGTCTGCCATCGTGCTCAACGCCGACACCGGTTCGCTGGCTTCCTGATGATGGATGTCCATGTCCGCTTCCAGCATCTGATCCAGATCGAATACTTCCACGCCACCGCTCACCGCCATCCGCATCGTGTCGCAGATAAAATTCACCGCATGGTGATTCTTCTCGAAGTCTTTGTATTTGGAGAACAATGGACTTTTCTCCGGTTCTTCGATGTCCGTCTCCAGTGCCACCAGTCCTTCCTTGCGTGCCTTTTGCAGCAGTTCATACATCATCTTCAGCGAGTCGACGTAGCGCTGCGTGCTGTATTTCGACGACCCAAACACCCCCACCAGCCCGCTGATGATCTGCTTCAGCGTGTGTATGGGGTTTGAAATCAGCACCGTTCCCAACGCCGCCCCTCCGATGATGATCAACTCCGCTGGTTGCAGCAGTACCTTGATGTTGCCGTGCTCCATCAGGTAGCCGGCGACAATGCAGCCGAAAACAACCACGATCCCAATAATCGCAAACATGCAACCTCATCCTCGCGAAGGTCTAGAATCGCCGGCGGTTCCCGTCGCTGCCGCATTCCCCGTGCTTACGTGCGCCGGCTTCATCTCCTGCAAAAGCGATTCCACATCCTTGCCCGCCCTAGCCACCGTGTAGGCCACCTCGGCCTCAATCAGGAAACGGTCGCCCCACCACAACACTTCCGAATGACTCAAAAGGTTCCATAGGATGTCCGCTGTCATGGCCACCATCATCGGACTCGCCGAGGTCAACACGGCGAGAAATTCGTTCTCTCCCCAGCAGCCCAGAAAGTTTTCGGCATCGAGGCTGTTGCGCAACGTGTGCGCCGCGGTGCGGAGAAATGGCGCCACTGACTGCGGTCCGTGCTTTGCGCGAAATTCGTCGAGCCCCAGCAGGCGTATCCGCAGCAACCCGAAGCCGGTATGCGATTCCTCCGCGCCCGCGATGCATTCATTCAGCACGGCTCGCGTCAAACGCCGCGAAGGAATTCCAGTAGTTAGGTCAAGACATCCGTACAGCGATGGCCCCGAAGATTCCTCGCGCTGCACAAATGCTTCTTCGAATAGAACCGTCGCACCCCCGATCACGTCGCCGTATTCCAGCATCGGCCGCGTGCGGATCCGCACCGCCGTGCGGTGGCCACTTTTGTGCAGCGAGAAAGCATTGCACTGCTGCGGCTGTCGCTGGCTAAGCGTCCTCGTCACCGGACAGTTCTCGCCGCTCAACCTGTTGCCGCGCCGGTCGCAGACCTGTACCACATCTTCCAGGAAGTGCCCCACCACCTCGTGCGATAAACGTCCGGTAAGGCGTTCCGCGGCATGATTCCAGAAACGGATCCGCCGATCCTGGTCCACGATGTAAATCCCCACCGGTAAGTCTTCCACCAAATGCCGGAACGCCTTTGGGTTGTCGAGGAGGTTAGAAAACATAGTGAGACACGCCGCCTTCTAGGTCCATCGGCAGGAAAGGAGGGGGACTTCAGGGGCCAAAGGCAGCTCGGTAGAACGACCCGGTAGTTGGTGTAAACGCCTGGTTACATCAACAATGCTGGTAACGAAGTCATTCGGTGTATGCTTCCGCACAGGATAATGCGAAATGTTCATGACACCTGCTTTCGCGTGGTACATACTTGCGCTAACGTTCCTGATGGGCGCGGTGATTGGTCTTGTTGTCGTTGCGCTCGTATATCGATCGCGCTTCAGATTAGGGTTGGCGGTCCGAGGCGTTGTTCTAGGCGGACTTGCGTTCTTGCTAGTGTCGGGCTTAGCAGGGTGGGGGGATTCCCATGCCTATTTCTACAATGGCAAAAGACTCGATGTCACGCCTGAAGGAGAACATTTGTGGTTGCGGAACCGTATCGCTGAATATGGGCTGGGAATTGCAGTTGTGAGCAGTTGCAGTGCTGCGTTACTCGCAGGGTTTCGTTTCAAAAGGCCCACCAAAGGCTAGCTGTTGCAAAATCGCCATTACACTCGTTGACCATCGAAGCCCTGTATAATTCCGCCGCAGTGAGCCAACGTTTTTCTATGCCGGTGAAACTGTCCCTCATTTTGGCGGCGTGCGCTTACCTCTGGACGATAGCACTTGCTCTAGTTCCGCCCTCTCGTGTGGATATTCCAGCGCCACTCGTGTTTCTCTTGTGCCCTGCGTGCATTTTTACGATCACGGTTGATCCATCTTTTTCGACGGTGGCGATCCTTCTCGCTCCGATGAACGCCTTCGTTTACGGCTTCATCGGCATCTGCTTAGGAATACTTTTGCGTCCGTCTCGATCCTAGTTGGCGAAACATCCCCGTTACACTCATTGACCGAGGTTCTGAGTGAAATCGCCTGTTAACAACAGCAACGAAAGTTCGGAAAGTTGTTTGCACTGGGCTTCGCCAGTACACTTGCCTGGCGAGAGGGGTTGCTATGAGAAGGTCGGATAGGCTTCTTGGTTTTAAGGTGTACAGTTTGCGGGCCACGATTCTGCTGCTGGGGATGATTGTCTGGCTCTCCGTTGCGTTTAGCGTGCTCTTCGTCGAATCTTCCGCCGCCCAGACCGCCCAACCGCCGACTACGTACCCCGCCTTGCCAAGCGAAACGCCGGTCAGAATCGAGCCTGTCACCGGCGGCTTTGATTACACCAAGCGCGACGTCATGATCCCCATGCGCGACGGGGTCAAGCTGCACACGGTCATCATCGTGCCAAAGGGAGCAAAAGACGCGCCCATTCTGTTAACGCGTACTCCGTACGATGCGAGCGGACTCACGAGCCACGCCGAGAGCTCGCATCTCGGTCCCATCCTGCAGGGGTATGACAACGCAACCGACGTGATCGTCGAAGGCGGCTACATTCGCGTGGTGCAGGACGTGCGCGGCAAGCATGGCTCCGAGGGCGACTACGTAATGAACCGGCCGCTGCACGGGCCGCAAAACCCGACCCCTGTCGATCACGCCACTGACACCTACGACACGATCGACTGGCTGGTAAAAAATGTTCCCGAGACGAATGGTAAAGTCGGCATCCTCGGCATTTCCTACGACGGCTTTCTGCCCCTGATGGCGCTCCTCAATCCCCACCCGGCGCTTAAAGTTGCGGTGCCGATGAATCCTATGGTTGATGGCTGGATGGGCGACGACTGGTTCCACAACGGCGCCTTCCGCGAACAGGGCATGCCCTACATCTATGAGCAGGAGGCGACGCGAAAGTCCGACGTCAAATGGTGGAAGAGCTACTTTGACGATTACGACATGTTCATGCAGGCGGGATCAGCGGGCGAACTCGGGCGTCTCCACGGTTTGGAGCAGGTCGGCTTCTGGCGGAAGATCCTGGAGCACCCCAGCTACGACGCCTTCTGGCGCGACCAGGCGGTGGACCGCATTCTCGCGGCGCAGCCGCTGACTGTACCGGTCATGCTGGTGCACAGCCTCTGGGACCAGGAAGATATCTATGGCGCCATCGCGGTTTACAAGGCGATCAAGCCCAAGGACACAGCTAACGACAAGGTGTTCCTGGTGCTGGGCCCCTGGCATCACGCCCAGGAAATCCGCGACGGCAGCACGCTCGGCCCCTTGAAATTCGGCAGCGACACCGCGCTCTACTTCCGCCGGGAAATTCTCCGCCCATTTTTAGATCAGTATCTGAAAAACGGTGCACCGAAAGCCGACGTCGCGCCCGTCTCTGCCTTCGAAACCGGCACCAATCAATGGCTGCGCCTGCCCGCGTGGCCGGCTGGATGCGCGACCGGCTGCGGCGTAAGGCCGACGCCTCTCTATCTGAATGCAGGTTTGAAGTTAAGCTTTGCAGCGCCCACCCCCGGCGACGCAGCATTCGACGAGTATGTTTCCGATCCGTCGAAGCCCGTGCCTTTCCGCGCCCGCCCCATTGATGACGAGTCTTGGTCGAGGTGGCTGGTCGATGACCAGCGCGAAGCGTCCGGCCGCACCGATGTTGTGGTGTTCGTATCCGACGTCTTGACCACGCCGCTGAAGATCAGTGGGCAGCCTATGGCCAATCTGGTCGCGTCCACCAGCGGCACCGACTCTGACTGGGTCGTGAAGGTGATCGACCTCTATCCCGATGAGGTGGCGAGCCAACCGGGCCTCGGTGGCTATCAGCTGATGATCTCAGCCGACATTTTCCGCGGCCGCTATCGCGAGAGCTTGGAGACGGCGAAGCCAATCGCTGCCGACAAGCCGCTTCTGTACCGCTTCGCCCTGCCCACCGCGAATCACGTTTTCTTGCCGGGGCACCGGGTCATGGTCCAGGTCCAGTCGAGCTGGTTTCCGTTGTACGACCGCAATCCGCAGACTTTCATACCCAACATTTTCTGGGCAAAGCCGGAGAGTTACCGCAAAGCCGTGCAGCATGTCTACCACACGCCCGACCAGGCAAGCTTTATCGAACTGCCTCTGGTCGCGACGCCTTAAAGCATGGTCAGGATAAGTCCTCAGTGGTGGGCAGTCCGTTATAGTGCACCCGCACCTTATCCGGCACCTGGTCATGAAGTTGCAGGCCGAAAGGCGGCATTGCCGCATTGCTGGCGAAACATGGCCATTTCACTCATTGACCTGTCATCGGGGTAGCACATGCGCCTATCGACTGCTGCTTTTGGTTCCAGATTACATCCTACTGGCGAGACGTTGGTTTCACGGCGGAAGGCTGGGCGACTGTAAGACGGCAGCTGCGCGCCTCGGCTTCGGTGTTGGGCAGCAGCGCCGCCCGGACAGCCCGGGTCCAGATCATGTAGCCCGCTGCGGTCATGTGCAGATCGTCAGGGCCAAAGAGATCTTTCGGTTTGCCATTCTCGAGCATCGGCGAGACCACGTCGATGTAGTGCAGATCCGAGCGTTTGCCAGCGCGGGCGCGTATCGCATCGTTGACCTGGCTTTGAAGAGGAAATTGCGCAAAGCGCAACTTTGAAGGCTTGAGAGAGATGAAATAGACCGGTGTCTTGCCCAACGCCTGCGTCTTACGCGTCATGAATTCGTCAAAATCGGCCACGACTCTGTCCACCGATTTTCCCGCGTCAATGTCGTTCTCACCCGCGTAAAAGACGATGGCGCGAGGCCGATAGGGTGCGACGATCTGGTCGAACCAGCGGTTCACATACTCGATGTGCGAGCCACCGAACCCTCGGTTGATCACCGGCATCGGCGCCATGTCCGCGGCGAGACTCTCCTTCCATTTGACGATGCTCTATGAGCCGACGAAGAGCACCTGACAATCTGCGGGCGGCGCAGCCCGATCGGCTTCTACAAACCGAGCGATTTCCGCGCCGAGCGCTCCCTCCAGAGTAGGAGCCGGGGCTGGAGTTGTCTGGGCTCCCGCACTGGCGGTAGACAGCGCTAGCGCGAAAACGCATAAAGCAAAGCGGCGAACTAGGCCAGAGTCTAGAGAGGTCATAGCAGCTATGTTCGGAAGGTGTACTGTCGGCGCATCAAACGAGCCGTGCCTTTCAAGTAGTACGTTCCCTGCTTGAGCTTGGGGAACCCGGAAAAAGGAAGCCTCCTACTCGTTCGCTCCCGTATTCTTGGGCGGGTCGGCGCGCCAAACGTACAGGTATTTCTCGTCGCTGGACGTTACCACGGGGATGTTTTTCTCGCGCGTTACTCGGTTCAGAGCAGAGCGAAGATTCTGCATCTTCTCCCCGTTCAGGCCGCTCAGCGGAATCTTGACTGCTTGCTGGGCATTCAGCTTTGAGAGGTCGGCCAGAATGTCGGCCACGGCCTTGCGATGTTTTCCTTTACGGCCCACCGGAACATCCGCCCGATTCACTGACTCATAATGCCTGCCGTTTCCGTTTCGTCCCATTCGGCGACGCCCCTTTCCTCTGGAATCCGTATCCGTGCGCGAGAAATCCTACTGTAAAGAATCGTTTGCTGCAACTAAGAATCTGCACGAGCCCAAGGCTACAGCCGCGATCCGCTGGGTATGCGTACACTAAGGCTCGTACTATCAGCCACTTACGCTGACCTGCATTGCGCTAAGACCTGCTAAGAGTTCGCCCGTATGATTCGGGCCGCGGTAGCATGGTTGGCGATCTGGATGGCTGAGACGCTCGGGATGTTGTCCCCTGACGGCAAGAGGGTGCTAGGCATGCGGTCAGACAACGTTGGGGCGCAGCGACAAAGGTGGCCATGAACCGGGAACTGGTGTGGATTGAACTACAGCGTTTTCGGGGTTTTGGTTGCTCCGAATGTGGCTGGCGGTTCAAACCCTCTGGTGCGCCCACTGGCGCATCTTTCGATGAGATGATGCGCAACTTCGAGTTGCAGCGCGACAAGGAGTTTGCATCCCATCTTTGCGGTGATTACTCCAAGAGCCAACGGCAAGATGAGCAGAAATGCTGACGATGCTGCCCCTTGTGCTCTCCGCAATGCAAGCATGCAGTGGTTCAGGACAAGTGACCCTCTCGGGTGCGGCAAGGGCTTGCCTCTGAATTGTTGTCGTAACATCGCCTAACAATGCTCAGTTGGTGAAATCCCTGCTTTCAAAAGTCATAGAACTTCTCTGGGATGTCGGCGTAGGGCACTGCAGCGTTGCAAAAATGCGGGTCCGGCGCGCAAGCTGGTACCCATGCCCGAATTGCCGGACATTGCCGCCTACATCAGCGCACTCGAGCCACGCATTATCGGCCAGCCCCTGCGGCGGATACGCCTGGCAAGTGCCTTTCTGCTGCGTACCGCACAACCACCGCTGGCGAGTGTGGAGGGCCGAGTTGTCCGCGAGCTGCGGCGAATCGGGAAGCGCATCGTATTTAGCTTGGACAACGATTTCTGGCTGGCGCTTCACTTGATGATTGCCGGCCGTCTGCACTGGAAGCCGCCCGAGGCAAAGCTTGGCGGACGTCAGAATCTAGCCGCCTTCGATTTTCCCAATGGTTCTCTGCTGCTCACCGAAGCCGGCAGCAAGCGCCGCGCATCATTACACATCTTCGAGGGCGAGGAGAACTTGCGTTCCATCGACCCAGGAGGAATCGACATCTTTTCCAGCGATATCAATTCGTTTCGCGCCGCCCTCACCGCGGAAAACCACACGCTCAAGCGGGCACTTACCGATCCCCGCCTCATCAGTGGGGTCGGCAACGCATATTCGGACGAGATCCTGCACGCGGCCCAACTGTCGCCCATCACGCTCACACAAAAGCTCGAGCCGAACGAGTGGGAGAGGCTGTTCACTGCAACCCGGCAAACGCTCGAGCTCTGGATAAACCGGCTGCGCACCGAGGCCAAGGCCGGCTTTCCCGAAAAGGTGACAGCATTCCGAAAGGATATGGCAGTCCATGGACGCTATGGCGAGCCCTGCCCGAGATGCGGTGAGAAGGTTCTGCGAATTCGCTATGCCGACAAGGAAACCAACTATTGTGCTCGATGCCAGACGGGCGGCAAAGTTCTTGCGGATCGGAGTTTGTCTCGGCTGTTGGGATCGGACTGGCCGCGCACCCTGGAAGAGCTGGAAGCTCTAAAGCGCCGCTAACAAACCATCGTGAAATACGATCTGTATCAGGGTATGCCTTCAGGCATACTGCAAGTGTCCCGTTATGAATGCGCCTTCAGGCGCTGCCTTTAGCCTTGATTGCGTCACGGGACGCTAATGTGTCCGTTGCCACAAGTGTACCGATTCCTCCCGGCAACCTCCAACGTCCTGCTAATTCACGCTGCCGGACGCGCCCGCGATCCCAGCGTCCGCCCCAATTCCTGCGCATCGAAAACCGGCGGCTGGCACGCGAACTCAGAGCACACCACCGCAAACGATCTCCCTGCGGCAAGCGCCGGAAGGTTCGGGATCGTTTCTCCCAAAGCGGGTGGCAAGTTCTGTGCAACGGCTTTATCGGTGTCCAACCGCAGAACCGCCGTGCTCAGGCCTAGCGTTTGCACGGCAGCGCGATACAGTTCCGCAGCGGCCTCATCGTTCCCGACCACGATCACCTGTGTGTGAGGCGTGGTGAAGTGAACGACCGCGAGCCCGTACGTTGCTGCAAAAATCCCGTGCTGTCCCGCAACCCCGGCATAAACCTCCAGCGTCTCCTCGGCCTTGTCACGATGCGTCGCGTCACCGGTGTAACCATGCAACCGCAGCAGGGCAATCGCCGCCGCCGAATTTCCCGCCGGGGTCGGCGAATCCTGAAAAGGTTTTCGCCGCGTTCCCAAAATTCCAAGTGTGGTCTTTTCCTCTGACGCGGCAGCGCGTGTATCGAAAAATCCGCCCGCTTCCGGATCGAAGAACCCTGTCACCATTGCCTCCGCAATCGACCGCGCAAAACGGAAGTAGCTAAGGTCCGCCGTCGCCTCGTAAGCATCGAGACAGGCAATCACCGCGAAAGCATAATCATCCAGCACGCCCGAAGTCTCGCGCCGCTCCGCCCTTGGATCCGAGTAAGCAATCACGTGCTTCATCCCGTGTTCTGCGTTCCATCCCTCGGAAAGCAGGCGATCGAGCGAGCGCAAGGCAAAGTGGCCAGCCTCCGCCAGATCGAGCACCTTGGCCGCTTCAAGATAAGCCGAAACGCACATTGCGTTCCACCCTACATACACCGTCTTGTCCACATAAGGAGTTGGACGCTGCAAGCGCGCCGCATACATTTTCTTCTGGGCCGCCGCTAGTATCGCGCCTGCTCGCTCTTGCGGAATATTCAGCTGCCGCGCAATCTCCTCCACGGAGCTTCCGATGCGGAGCACATTCTTTGCCGGATTGTGATGCATGTCTCCGGCTTCTTGAATGTCGTAGTAAGCCATAGCCACCGTCGCTTCATCCTCGGCCAGCGCGGCTTTTGTCTCTGCCAAAGTCCAGGTGAAATAATCGCCGTCATCTTCCATCGAGTAGTCGGCATCCTGGGAAGCGTAGAAGCCGCCATGCGCGCGATCGCTGAGCCATTCATCCATCCAGCGAATCATGTCGCGCGCGACCTTGGCGAAGAACTCATCCCCCGTAGCCTGGTAGGCGTGCACGTAATTCTTCAGCAGTTCGGAGTTGTCGTAACACATCTTCTCGAAGTGCGGCACAATCCAGCGTTCATCGACGGAGTAACGATGAAAGCCGCCAGCCAACTGGTCATAAACGCCGCCGCGCGCCATCTTTTCCAGCGTGTGGACAAAAATCGCCCGCAGGTCTTCATTGCCGGTGCTGCGGTCGTGCGTGCGAACGTACTGATCCATCACCAGATCGAGCGCCGCCGGATGCGGAAACTTCGGCGCGCTTCCAAATCCGCCATTGACCTCGTCAAACATCTTCCGCACCGATTCCAAAATCGCGTCAATCACCGTAGCGGATACTGTCCCGCCTCCCGAAAAAGACTCTGCCCGAGCAATCGCGCTCTCCACCATTTGCGCCTGCTCCAACACCTCGCCGTGCTTGTCGCGATAAGCCTGAGCAATCGACAGCAACACGCGCTTGAAACTCGGTCGCCCGTAAGCGTCTTTAGGAGGAAAGTAAGTACCGCCATAAAACGGCTTTCCATCAGGAGTGAGAAATGCCGTAAGCGGCCACCCGCCCTGCCCCGTGAGTGAGGCCACCGCCACCTGGTACCGGCTGTCGATATCCGGACGCTCGTCCCGATCGACCTTCACCGCGATGTAATGCT
>JAIQFA010000187.1 GCA_020073525.1 Terriglobia bacterium | reverse complement strand
AGCTTGATTCGAAGCTGGTCGACCGCATCCGGGCTTTCGGTCTTCGCGGCAATATCGTAGCGCTCATCAGTGAGCCAGCCCGGTCCTGAAAGCTGGTATGGTTTCACGTCATACGCCCACTGGATGCAACTGGCCAGACTGGCATTTCGCATGATAAGGCTCCCGGGCGCCGTTTCGATATTTTCCCGCCGCCCCTGGAGGCCGGACCCAGCCCCTTGGCTGGGACGCACCGACGCTACGTCAAACGCTGGGGACTTCGATTGGCCAAACGCTCCGGCCGTCGCGACGGCAAACCAACTCACAATTAAGACGCTCCGTCCCATCAGGGTTCTCCCCTCCCGGTTTTGGGCAAACTCCGGGGTGCGCCTGGCAGACTTGCTCATCTGTATAACGAGCTAGACGCAAACAATATGACGAAAGTGCCGTCAAAATCTTAGTGAGGCGCGTTATTCTCTCCCGAATGCACTTTTTCCGGTGGCATAGGCGGGGGTTTGCCTGCTCCGAGGCCTTGTGCACCGCGCAAGGCGTGGGTCTAGCGGATCCAGGGAACGGAGCGTTAGTACCGGTCTGGGCCCACTAGGCGCTCAAAATAGGGGCCATCTGCCAGAAAGGCCAGAAATGTCTCGTGCACGGCGTGGATCAGTTTGCACGTGGCGTACTCCAGATCACCGCTCTTAGCCGTCATGGGTGGCCGAGACGAGGCCCCCGCGCCGTCGCCACGTCAGACGGGCCTGGGCGTCGTCGATTCGACGGTGCGGCGGTAAGGCTCTCGCATGGAGCGCCACAGCATCGTGAACGATGCCGTGCCTCTACCGATCGGGCCGGGGCTGAAGCCGCGAAATACGCCCCTGTCCGCGTAACCCTGGAGAATCTTCTGCAGCGCCCGCCATACGCGGGCACTCCCGCCGCCGAAATCGCATTGATGATCGGATAATTGCCGGGGCAACAGAAGAGGGCCGCGAGTTCTTCCTCTTTGCAGGCCTTGGCGAAAACTGCGGAACTTCTCACTTTGCGGCTACACGACACGGCGCGGAGTAGATCGAAAGGCGAGACCGGGTAGTTGGCCGCCGTCAGTACGAGACCCTACTGAGCTGAGGGCGCAGCGCCGAGAACGAGGTCCAGCCCGGCAGGCGTGCCGCGCAGAGTGGGCGTTTGAGTTAGGCCGAAGGACGCATAGCGGTCGCGAACAGCTTGCATCGTGCGATCGTGAACAGCCTGGAAGATGCCGCGCAACGGGTTGGCGCCACCCTTTTCTCGAAGGGCTTCGAGAAGGTAACGCGTGAAATAACCGTGTCCGGCATCGCTGTCTTCTTGGGATTGCTCGTCAGCGCGGCTGGCGGAGATCACGATCCGGGCGGCGCCGTCCGGGGCCCTGTCTTCAAACCGGTCGGCGGCGACACTGAAGTCTGTCGCCGGGCCGACAGCCTTACTCGCGGTATACACGTGGGCGCCGCTTGCCGTGGCATCGCCGCTGAAACACGTGTCGAGAATCAGTGCGACGCGCTTGGCGCGGACATCACGGCGCAGGATGTCGACGAGATCGATCATCTGCAGAGATGTGGCATAAAGATCTGCGGCATTGTCGCGTTTGGTGTCATGCATCAGGACATAGCTGACACCATTGGGGTCGTCGGCGCGAGGCGAGCCATGACTGGCAATATAGATGACGATCAAATCACCCTCGTTCGCGCGCGCACGAATCTCGCCAATGGCAGTCTTGACACCTTGCAACGTGGCGGCCTGATTCAGGAGACACAGGACATTGGATCTTCGAAAACGGCCAACCTGCGGGTCGCTCAGCAGATCAGCCATACTTTGAGCGTCGTTGACGGCGAAATGCAGCGGCGCGGCATGCTGGAACTCGTTGATGCCCACAACCAGCGCGTACTTCTCCCCGATGGTGCGGGAGAGCTTCGCAGCGGCAGCCTGTGCCGCGTCAAACGGATTGATCTTTGCAATTTGCGCTTCGGAGCCAAGCGCAGTGGCCTGTTTGCGCGCGTACGCGGCATCTTTGACGTCGTGCAAGCGCTCCCCCACTAACGCGCGGTAATACCACAAGTCCGGTATTCCGCGGCAATTCTCTAAGCGCTTAACGATGCTAACTTGCAGTAACTCGAGAGTGTCCTTGGGCGTATCCGGCGTCAGTTGCTCGCGCAACTGGTTCAGCATCGACCACCCAGGGCTGCACCGGTCGATCATTTGCGCGCGCAGCGGAGTTAGGCATGATACCAATAGAACTGCGCTACCCAGCGCCAGTCTCATAGATTGCTATTTCTTGGGGGCCGAAGTCTTGTTGCCGAGTTGCGCCTTGATCGCGTCCAGAATTCCCCTGCTCTCCGCGCCGCACTCTTTCCTCACGCGAAGTTCCTCGCTCACGGTCAAGCTCTGCTCGAAGCGGAGTTCAGATGGATGGTCCTTCATCAATTGACCGATCTCCGAGATGTGATCCTCGCACATCCCGATGACCTGACTGAGAGTTGACGCGGGTCCGCTGGCAGGCGTTCCTGCCCCGCCCCCGCTCCGCGAACGGTTTCCATCGAGAGCCGCCCGTTCGGTCTTTTTCTTGGAAACCGCATCCTGATATTCAGCCTTGTGCCGGTTGATGGTCGCATAAAGCCGCACAGCCTGCTCCATTCGACCGTCCGGCGAACGGAATTCCCTTTCCGATGTCTTGGCCTGCATTGCGTCCTTGTATGCCTTCGTCGCTTTATCGAGATAAGCTTGAGCCTCGTCAAAGTCCTTTTCTTCCTGCGACAGGGATTGTTTGGCTTTATCCGACATCACATCTCCGCGACGTGCCTTTTCGAGGTCGGCGGCATCCCTGGCGTCCTGATAAGCCAGTGCCTCGTTAGCAAGGCCGACCAGGTATAACCGATATGCGTCGTCGTCGGGCTTGGGTAGCGGGTCGGTCTTCTCCGCGTCTTCCAATAGTTTCGCCCAGCGTTGGCTGACTGCAAGTGCCGATAGAGGCTCCAGCTTTCCACCCGGAACCAGCACGGTCAGGGTCTCCTCGAACGGAGCTGCTCTCTGGGACATTTCGGACACGATCCCGTCAATCAGGCTGTCGCGGGCCTCGTTCTGGGTTGCCATGGCATTGGTGCCGCACCCTCCTCGATTGGATTTAGGAATAATACCGCCTAAGAAACCACCGGATTTCCGTGTGCCTTCCTCGTTGATCGCGTACGACAGATTTTCGGAGTCTAGAGGAGCGTCTGTACCGACTTCGACTGCCTGATAGCTGGCCTCGATCTTGCCGGTATAGAACGTACACGCGGGTGTCTGACCGGATGCCGCGATGGTCCGCGGTTCCACGTAATAATTCGTGATCGTAAAGCGTAACTCGGTCTCCGGATTGCGCTCGTCCAGAATGAAGCGCGGATCCTTCTGAATGGCAGTGACCCACTTGGTTCGCAGGATTAGCACCAAATCCTGCGGAATGCCGCTCGCGGCTCCAAGGGCCGCCACCTTAATTCGTTTTTGATTCAGGTTCACAGCGGCCGGAAGCATTCGCGTGAGCGTGGCTTCCTTTGGTTTTCGGAGGCCTCCCAAGCCGCCAAAACCTTGTGCGTTTAGGAAAACCGGGAACGAAAGCACGGATGCCAGAGCGCCAAACGACAAAATTCTTGCCGGTCTCGCTGGGCTGCAACGAACGAACATATGTTCCTCCCCTCGAGATTCTCTTGCGGTTGCTAAGATTTCAGAATATGATTACATGCGATAGAATTCGCGTCAAGGTCTTTGAGTTTGAAGAGTACCAGGGCGGGTTGATCCTGAGTGATCGGGCTCGAAACTACCGCAGTGGACTTTGAAGCAAGTCGTTTGATGGGCAGCCTCCGCCTACGCTTCAATTATGGATAAGTTTTCGAATGTCCCTCTATGGGTTCTATTAGCGGCTGTTCTCCTCTATTGGCTTGGATGGAGCTATCTCTACGGATACTATTCGTCTTTTGGGCTGTCTCAGAATGAACTGGGCCTTGACCCAGTGACATCAATGGCTTTTGGGGGCGTGGTTTTGCAGCGGTGGCACGCGGACGTGGTTATCATCAGTGTCATTTTGGTAATTGCAGCCGTAGTTTGGACGCTTAGCCGGGTGCTTTCAAGAAACCCGCAGGGTGAAGCCGAAGCGCACAAAGCCGTATCATCGGGGTGGCGTTCCTGGGAGGGCGGGAAGGCGCGGTACATCGCCGTCGGGCTCGTCATGATGACAGCCGGGTCGGTACTCGCGATGTTGTTTCTGTCGGATGCATCCTCCAGCGCCGTCCGCGTCGGCCGTTTGGACGCCGCTCGGGATATGAAGGAAGAAACGACCACGCTTCCGCTGGCCCACTTGGTTCCTGATAGTACCAAAAGTAATAGACTGTCCGAAGGATCGCTCTTCGATCCGTCGAAACGGGAATATCATCTTCTGGTTCACGGCACGTCCGGCTACTATCTATTCCGAACCCTGAAGACTGTTCCCGGTATCCCGATGGGAAACTTGAGCCTGATTTTCGTTCCGGATACGGAGGTCGCAGGTGGAGAGTTCAACCCAAGAGTTCCGAAGGAGGTCCAACCATGAAAGTGTTCCTCGGGTTGGCAGTGCTGGCCTTCGCCGCCAGAGCGGATACGATTCTGCTGATCAATCACAGCTCCTGGAACGGTGTTGTCACTTATGCGGATGGAACGTTCACAGTGAAAGCTGCCGAAGGGCCACCGCTAATACTGCCAGCCAAATATGTGGAACTGGTGGAATTCAATTCCAGCAACAGCAATCCAAATCCGCCGCCGGATGTGCCTTCTCCACGTGATACGCCGAAGCCAGTTAGGTGCCAGGCCGTTGGCAAAGACCATCGCACCGCGAACGGCACTCTC
>JAIQFA010000186.1 GCA_020073525.1 Terriglobia bacterium | reverse complement strand
CGCAGGCCGTCCTTCCCGGCAGTCGAAGGTCGCGGGCCACCCGCCGCGGGCCCGCTCGCCCATGGTGGGTGACGATCCTTTCCGAACCGTAAAGGGTGGCGCCTCGCCGATATAAAGCATGGGCGCGTCGTCGCGCTCGCCCTCGCCGATCACAATTGTGCCCCGCATCGGGACCGTGTCCATGGTCCTGCGCATGGCCTCGGTGGCCACCTGATCGCTCAGCGGACGGTCCCCCTGACCCATGGTGCGCGCCGACTCGATGGCCGCGTTCTCCACCACGCGCAAAAATTCCAGCGCCAGATCGCTTTCCATGTTTTCCCCGAAATTCTTGGCATGCGGTTCGGGACGGATTTGGGTTTCCATCAATGCCTCCTGATAAATGCGACCTAGGAATATATCCCCTTCGGGGCCGAGATGGAAGGGCAAGCGTCACGTCTCGTGTGGCGCGGACACTCATGTCCGCGAACCGCATGCAGCGAGACGAGGCGTTGGGTGGTTCTCTGGTTCCGGTTCACTAGGAAGGCAACCGACGAGATCCTCAACGGCAAAATCGTCTGCTAATCTTTCCCTCATGAACACCGACCGCAAAGAACCAACGTACCTGTTCTCTGAGAAGCAGGTAGCGGAAAAAAGTGAACTCGCGCGCCGTTTTCTGGACAACCGCAACCGCCTGAATGAAAACGTCGACAAAGCCGATAACTACCTCGTCAAACGCTTTTACAACCTGGATCACAATACCTACCTGGAAGGCGCGCTGTCCGCGAAATACAAGGAGTTGATGGGGTTGGTCGCCTCCTCCTGTTTGCGGTGTGACGACTGCATCCACTACCACCTGATTCAGTCCTATCGCCTGGGCGCCACGCGCGCCGAGCAGGAAGAAGCGATCAATGTAGCGCTGGTCGTAGGCGGCAGCATTGTGATTCCGCACCTGCGACGGGCGTATGAGTTGCTGGCAGAACTCTACCGGTGACGGTTACAGGGATGCGGGATTTCCTGGCGCATCCTCGAAAGCTGGCTTGCTAGTGACAAGGAAATAGATCAGCACGAACACGAACCCAAGGCCCACTAGGCTGAACATCAGAAAAATCGCAGTTGGAAGATGAAAATCAGGGTGAGGAAGGAAGGCGGGGCCCCAATTCATCAGTGCGTGGATTCGCGCATCCCGTCCGGGAGCAGTGTAAAACACGAAGGAGTTGAGCGCGAAAAAGGAATATAGATAAATGGCAATGGTTCGACAGAGCGGTTTCAACCGCAGCAAGCCAATCCCGACATAGACTGCAAGCAGGGCGTGAAACCCGGTATACAGCGCGGCTGGCAATCCAGACAGCATTGCCCACATGAACGGAATTGGGGGATGGAGCCAGAAGTTGAACGGTGCAAATGCGGCGCCGACAATCATCAGCCAAGCGATGACTGTGATACTGATCGGTCTTTTCGGAGGTCTGAAATCGACCGAGTCGATAGGAACCGCGACCATGCTTGGATAGACACCGAACTGCTCCCTAACTGAACGCCGAGTGAAGAGTATGAACCACCAAATTCCGATTGCGGCCAGTAGTGCGTAAAATCCGGCTAGCCCGAACCGGATGTAGGTCGTGACCTGCGGGTCTGCCTCTGGGGCTTGTGGAAGAGGAATCAGTAGGAGCATGGGAGCACTGAACACCCCCATCAATACAAGCAACACGGAGAAAACCAGAATGGAGAGGCGTGCCCATCGCTTAAGTCTGAACAGTCCGAGGGAAGTCGCGAGACCCCAGATCGCCGGAACGATGAGGAAGAACATCCCGACAAGCATGCCAGCGACGGCAAACGGCTCCTTGAGGGCAGGATTCGACTTGCCGGTTATCACTAGCGCGATTGCCATCAGTGAACCAATGGCAAGCGTCAGTAAGGATCCCAGGAGGGAGAGAACGGCTACGACAGTTACGGAAACCGAACGTTTCATCGCAGGTTCCTGACCGGCCGAGATCAAATTAGAACGCCTCAATCCCGGTCACGCTCGCCCCGATAATCAGCGTGTGGATATCGTGCGTGCCCTCATACGTCTTCACCGACTCCAGGTTCATCAGGTGCCGCATGATGGGGTAATCGTCGGCCACGCCGTTCGCGCCCAGGATGTCACGCGACAGCCGGGCACACTCGAGCGCCATCCAGACGTTGTTCCGCTTCGCCATCGAGATGTGCTGGGGCTGCACTTTTCCAGCGTCTTTCAAGCGGCCGACTTGCAGCACGAGCAACTGGGCTTTCGTGATTTCGTTGATCATCCAGGTGAGTTTTTCCTGGACGAGCTGATGCGAGGCAATCGGCTGATCGCGCCATTGTTTGCGCAGCAGCGCGTATTGCAGCGCGCAGTCGTAGCACGCCATCGCCGCTCCCACCGCCCCCCACGCGATTCCATAGCGCGCCTGGTTCAGGCACATCAGCGGAGACTTCAACCCGCCCGATCCCGGCAGCAGGTTCGACTCGGGGATGCGCACATCCTGCAGCGACAAGCCTGACGTCACCGAAGCGCGCAGTGACCACTTCCCGTGAATGTCATCGGCTTTGAATCCAGGACGGTCGGTCTCCACCAGAAATCCCCGTACTTTATCCCCTTCGTCTTCAACTTTGGCCCAGATCACCGCCACGTCGGCGATCGTGCCCGAGGTGATCCACATCTTCTCGCCGTTCAGCACATACTCTTTACCAACTTTGCGAGCCCGCGTCCTCATGCCGCCGGGGTTCGATCCGAAGTAGCCATGTGTTTTTCTGTTCGTCGGTGCCGAAGGTGTAAATCGGATACATCACCAGCGCCGACTGCACGCTTACGAACGAGCGCACGCCGGAATCACCACGTTCCAGCTCCTGCGTGACCAGGCCGTATTCGACGTTCGACATCCCGGCGCAGCCGTAGCCGTTCAGCGAGGCCCCGAAAAATCCCAGGTCCCCCATGGGCTTCACCAGTTCGCGCGGGAAACGGCCGGCGCGGTTGCATTCCTCAATGATCGGCACAAGATTGTCTTCGATGAACTTGCGCGCCGTGTCGCGCACCAGGCGCTCGTCGTCGTTTAGCAACGTGTCAAAATCGATAAAATCCACACCACGAAACTTGATAGCTGGCATTACGTATCACCCCACAGAGTCGGTAGACTGCGAACGGGAAACTAATCAAAGTAGCAGAGCGACAGGGAAGTCAGCAATGCGGGATCGCTTTAGCAAAATTCCAAAAGCCGTTACCACAAAGGACACGAAGTCTCACGAAGGTTTGAATACCTCTAGGATTCCCTTCGTGTGCCTCGGTGTCCTCTGTGGTTGATGATCTTCGGAATCCACCGCGGAACCGATGCGCGATAGTGGTCGTACTCCTCCCCGAACTGCTTGCGCAGCGTGGGCTCCTCATAAAAGAGGACGAAAAGGTGGGCAGTCAGCAACATGCAAGCCATGTAGATCGCGATATGTGGTGAGTGGAACAACCACGCCTGTCCTCCGATGACGAGCCCGACTCCGATGTACATCGGGTTGCGCACGAACCGGTGCAGACCTTTGACGACGAGGATTTTAGTCGGCGCGATCGGCGCGGGTGTTCCGCCGCCAATCAGAGCGAAGCCCCAGAAAGCGGTATACAGATAGATGGCAATCCCGATGGCGATGACGGTAATCGCCGCCCATCCTTCCGCGCCGGTCACCGATGCAGCCCCATCCTGCCTCAACCGCCATGGCACATACCCAGCCACGGTTCCAGGCACGAAGACTGTAAAAACTAACGTTTTGGCAACTGCGGCAACGGCGGCTCGCACAATGATTATCTTCAGATTGCCTTTTAACTTTAGTCTACTGTGTTCAGTTGAACGTCATTATTCGCGGGATAGCGGAAGCCAGCGCTCAGGTAATCTGTTTTCATTAGAGACACCGCTTCCCGCAAACCGATAATATGGCGCGATCTGGGGTCAAGCTGCCGAATTCTGTCATGTCGTCTGCCAAAAATTCTGCGCGCCGAGGGTTGCCGCTGCTAATCGGCTTCCTAGCCGTCTCCGCGATCTACCTTTACGCTTTCCCGCAAGCGAATGTTCTGTATGCCGGAGTGGTGCTCCTGCATGCCGTTGCCGGCGTCGTAGCTTCAATCCTTCTCGTGGTCTGGCTATTGCGTTTCTGGCGCGCGGGCGAGCCGCTGGCTCGCGCGGGAATAAGTCTTCTATTCTTAGGCGCAATTCCAGGGTTGGTGCTCATATATACGGGAGCGCTGCGGTCCGAGTGGAACCTCGTCTACCTCCATATCGGCTTGAGCTTCCTCGGTGCCGGCCTGATCGCCGCGGTCCGATTAGGTGGTCACGGATGGCTCCCCCGTCATGCCGTCCTTCGCTTTGTCGCCGTTCTTGTCGTGCTCGCGGTCTTCGCCCCCGTTGCCCGCTATCTCCGCGAGACTCGCTGGAATCAGCATGGACGCATTCAAAATCCCGCCCTGCCCCCCCTCACCATGGACGGCGAAGGCGACGGACCCACGGGCCCATTCTTTCCCAGTTCAGCGCAAGTCTATGGCGGAGAAAAGATCCCCAGTAAGTTCTTCATGGAATCGGATTCCTGCAAGCGCTGCCACGAAGACATCTACAACCAGTGGAACAGTTCGGCGCACCATTTTTCCTCGTTCAACAACCAGTGGTATCGCAAGTCGATCGAGTACATGCAGGACACGATCGGCACCAAGCCTTCCAAATGGTGCGGCGGATGCCATGATCCGGCGGTTCTCTACGCCGGAAAGATGGATACTCCGATCAAACAGTTCGTGCACGCCCCCGAAGCCCAGGCCGGACTCGGCTGCATGATGTGCCACTCCATCGCCGATGTAAAAAGCACGATGGGCCAAGGCGATTTCTACCTTGAATATCCCAAGCTGCACGAGCTTGCGGCCAGCAAGAATCCTGTGGTTCGCACCGTGCACGACTTCATGATCAAGCTGAACCCAGAGCCGCACCGCCGCGTCTTCCTCAAGCCGTTCATGAGACAGCAGACGGCGGAGTTCTGCTCCTCCTGCCATAAGGTGCACCTCGATGTGCCCGTGAATAGCTATCGCTGGATTCGCGGTTTTAACGAGTACGATAACTGGCAAGCCAGCGGCGTCTCCGGAGAAGGTGCGCGCTCTTTCTACTATCCGCCCAAGCCGCAGCAGTGCGCCGATTGCCACATGCCGCTGGAACCCTCCAGTGACATGGGCAACATTGCCGGCAAGGTGCACTCCCACCGTTTCCCCGCGGCCAACACCGCACTGCCCACGGCCAACGAAGATGCCGCGCAGTTGAAGGCCACCGAAGATTTCCTGACCAGCGGCGCCCTTACGGTTGATATTTTTGCGCTGTCACCGGCAAGCACTCCCTTGAAAGCAGGAGTGGTCGTAGAGCACGAACTCGCAACCACTTTTGCAGTGGGAGAAGAGGCGGAGGCCAAAATCACGCCCGGCTCCAACGCAGCCGCCGCCCCAGTCACCGCGCCTCTCAACCGCGTGCAGCCCGCCGTTCGTCGCGGCGATACCGTCCGCGTGGACGTCGTGGTGCGCACCAAGCGCATCGGACATTTCTTCCCCGGGGGCACTGTCGATGCTTACGACACCTGGTTAGAACTCAAAGGTGTCGACGACAAAGGCCAGACAATTTTCTGGAGCGGCATGGTCGAGGACAACGGAAAAGGTCCGGTTGAAAAGGGCGCGCACTTCTATCGCTCTCTCCAGGTGGACGCGCACGGCAACCCGATCAACAAGCGCAACGCCTGGGCCACGCGTGCCGTCGTGTATGTGCGTCTGATCCCGCCCGGCGCCGCCGACACGGTGCACTTCCGCATGAAAGTTCCCGAGAAAACGGGCAGCAAGATTACCTTGACCGCGCGCCTCTGCTATCGCAAGTTTTCGTGGTTTAACACGCAGTTCGCATTTGCGGGTGAGCAAGACAAGAGTCCATCGAAGCCCGGAGACGCCACGGCCAAGGTTACTCCAGACTATGACGACACAAAGATGGCGTTTACCGCGTCGCTCCACGGAGTCTCTGCGAAGGAAGAGAAGGTTCCCGATCTTCCGATCGTCGCAGTTGCAGAAAACGAAGTATCCGTAGACGTGCTGCCCGCGAACGCCCCGGCGCCCCAGCCCAAAACACAGCTTGCGACAGAAGACTGGCAGCGCTGGAACGATTACGGTATCGGCTTGCTGCTGCAAGGGGACCTGAAAGCGGCACAGGCTGCCTTCGAAAAAGTCACCCAGGTCGATCCCCAGAACCCCGACGGTTGGGTAAACATCGGACGCGCCGCGCTGCAGGAAGGCGACGTAACTCGTGCCCGCATTGTTCTCGAGAGAGCGCTGACACTCGACCCCAAGCTGGCGAGAACGAACTTCTTCTACGGATCGCTCCTTAAAGAGACCGGAGACTACGACCAAGCCGCCGCGCGTTTCCAAATCGTGATCGCCCAGTATCCCCGCGACCGTGTGGCTCTAAACAATCTTGGCCGCGTCCTTTTTCTGCAGAGGAAGTATGCGGACGCCGTGAAGGTCCTGCAGCAGGTGCTAGCCGTTGATCCCGAAGATCTGCAGGCGCATTACAACCTCATGCTCTGCTACAACGGTCTCGGCGACGAAAAGATCTCCAAGGAGCACCAGGCTCGCTACCTGCGCTTCAAAGCCGACGAAGCTTCGCAGGCCATCACCGGCCCCTATCGCCAGCTCAATCCCGAAGACAACAACGAACGCCAAAGCATCCACGAGCACACATCAGTCCCCCTGCCCATCACCAGCGTCCACGTAGGAACGGCCGCCCTCGGCCGTCCAGCCCGGCAAAGCCGGGCAGCCCGTGTGGGGACGGGCGCCTCGCCCGTCCAAGGCGAGCGAAACTCGGCAGTAGTTCGTGCGACCACGACTTTCGGGGCCCAAAGGTAATGCACTTCTGCAAAAGAGAGTTCACCACGGAGACACAGAGACACGGAGAGAACCCGCCCTTAGCTTTTAGCTCTTGGCTTTTAGCTAAAGGCCGAAGGCTAGGAGCCAAGAGCTTTCTCCGTGCCTCCGTGTCTCTGTGGTGGGTGTTGTCTTTGTTGGTGGCGGCAATTGTCGCGCAAGCACAAACCATCACCTTTCGCGACATCACCGCCCAGGCCGGCATCCACTTCACCCACAACAACGGAGCCTTCGGAAAGAAGTGGCTCCCGGAAACCATGGGACCCGGCTGCGCCTTCATCGACTACGACAACGACGGCTTTCCCGACATCCTTCTCGTCAACGGACAAGATTGGCCCGGCCACGCCAAAAGCGGTGCGACCACGTTGAAGCTCTACCACAACAATCATGACGGAACCTTCACGGATGTGACCCGCAAGTCAGGCCTGGGCATTTCGCTTTTCGGACTCGGCGCGACTGTCGGCGACTACGATAACGACGGCTTCGACGACATCTTCGTTACCGCCGTCGGCCAGAGCCATCTCTTCCACAACAACGGCAACGGCACTTTCACCGACGTCACCAAGTCAGCGGGACTGTGGGGCCCGAACGAGTTCTCCACCGGCGCCGCCTGGGTCGATTACGATCGCGACGGCAAACTCGATCTCGTCGTCGCCAACTACGTGCAGTGGTCCGAGC
>JAIQFA010000073.1 GCA_020073525.1 Terriglobia bacterium | reverse complement strand
ACCGTAGGGAGCAATATGCCGTATGCGACGACGATTTGGGACTTCATCAACCGCGCCATGCCGCCATTTCCCATGGAGAGGAATCTCAGCCCAGACAATGTCTACGCTCTGACCGCCTTTATCCTCTCCAAGAACGGCATCATTAAAGAGACCGATGTCATGAATAAGAATAGTCTGGTGGAGGTCCAGATGCCGAATCGTCATGGATTCTATCCTGACCCCCCACATTCAACGCTGGAAAAGGACGGTTTTTGGACACCCCGGTGGGAGCAAACAAAACCTGCGGCGAAATGAGAAGGCTTTCTCCGGCAAGCGATCCCACTCCGAGAGTGCAGCAAGGCCTGGCGACGTACGACATCCTGGGCGCAAAAAAACCCCACCGCGAAAATGATCGTCATGAACCACGCCGGCCATTCTATGATGCGGAAATTCCCCGAAGTGTTCAATCAGGACGTCATTAACATCATTAACTTCATCGACTATTGGGACCAGCATTCTGTGGCAGCGCAGAAGCTCTTGTCCCAAGCCTGAAGATAGGAAGATAGAAGGTAGTCGTTGGACGAGAACAGAGGAGGATTAGATGAACCAGTCGCGCCGTAGTTTTCTGAGATCAAGTGCAACGGCAGGAGCCTGGGCAGGTCTTTTCTCAGGCTTTGGCAGTGCGGCTCGCGCCGCCGATCCGGATCCCAAATCTCCTCAGCCCGAGCCTCAGGCTGGGAGCTCTCACAAATGGGGCATGGGAGTGGACCCAGGGCAGAACCTTCCCCCCGAGGCTACCAATGGGCCGTGGCGAAACCTGAAGGCGGTAAAAGAGAAGAAAGTGTTTGACATCCACTGCCATTGCTTCGAAACACCGACTCAAGGCCACAATTACAAAGAAGAAGGCCATATGCATGAGGTCGATCAATGGAAGGATTACACAGCAGATTTGATCGCGGCGATGGATCGGCATGGGATTGCCCAGGCCGCATTGAGTCCGGCGTTCGTGACCTACGAGACGGTTGTGGAGAAGAGCTTCAAGGCATACCCGGACCGATTCATCCGGGCGACTGGTTTGCCTACCGAGAGCACCAAGGCCAGATCATCGGGTGTACTCACTCAACCCGGCGCTGAAGCCGATATCAGCCCAACGGAAATGGCCGCGATCTTCAAAAAGCAGTTGACGCAGGACGGGTGCAAGATGATCGGTGAGATTTCGGGGGACGCGATCCTGCGGATGCTGATTCCCAAGTATGGGATCAAAGCGCTAAAGCCTGTTGTGGATGTGGCGCTCGAATATAATGTTCCAGTGCAGATCCACACGGGATGGACCGCCACGGGCACAGCAATTGGCGTCGGCCAGGGTTACACGACAGCGTGGCGATGGGCTGAGGCGATGGGCGAGCTCATGGCCAATTACCCGGATATGAAGGTCAGACTCGGGCATACGGGGGGCCGGCTTGCCGCCGTGGACGGTTGGGAGGCTGTCCGGTTGCTGTTCTCTTTCGATAACGCGTACTGCGATACTGCAAAAAGCACGCCCGAGATTGTGAGCGAAGTGGTGAGGGGAATTGGGGCCGAGCGGGTGCTGTTCGGATCGGACTGGAACCGGCCGGAGATGAAAACGTACGGCCCTTATCACATGCGCAACGTCTACCAGCACTGGTACAACCTGAATACTATCGCCCAGGCGGATCTGACCGAGGTCTTGACCAACCCGTCCACATAGCTCTTCTGGACGTCCGGCGCTGCGGCCAGTGCCAGCCTCATTTCCTTGGCAGCATCGTCAAACTTGCCTTGTGAGGAGTAGATGCGAGCCAGTCCGGTATGCGTGAACCACTGGTCGGGATGTTTCTTCGCGTTTTCGCGGAAGATCGCGAACGCTTCGTCACTGCGCTTTTCTCCCTGCAACTGGCGCGCAAATAAATGGATTTGCAGCGGGCTGGCAAGGTCCAGCGCCTTCTTCTGCGCGGTTGCGGCCTCGTCCTTGCGATTGAGCGCTGTGAGGACCTTTGATTTCGTCATCTCGTTGTCGTAGCGGTCCTCATTTTCGATGGACTTACTCGCATAGGTCAGCGCTTCATCCAAAGCGATTTTTTCCGTGAGCAGGTAGTTTGCCGCGTCGTCCCAGCTCATCCACGTGTACTGCGAAAGATTACGGAGCTGTTTTTTCAGGCTGGCCTGCACCGTGTCGTGCACATCCACCGAGACCTTGAACGGGACTGCGACTTTCTCCCACTCCAGTTCAACCACCGCCGAATCCTTTTGCAGATCGTCAAAGTCGTAGGTCAGAGCATTGTGCATATCCGAAGCCTTGGGTTTCACCGTTACGCGCAACGCATCTTCCGCCTGGTCGTAGGTGAAGGCGCCCCAGGAAGTCGAGTTCTTCGAAAAAATAATCGTCCATTCATCGGCGGTGGGGATCATGTGCAGCCCGTACGTCCCCTTGCCGAGCGCCTTGCCTTCGACCTGCACCGGATCGCTGAACGTAATTGTCGTGTTGATATTCGCCCCGGAACGCCAAACTTTGCCGTAGGGGACAAGGCCATCCCAAATCTTGCGACCATCAACCAGGGGACGGTGATACGAAATGGTGATATCGGTGATCCCGATGCGTTGTGAGATCTGTGCCCGCTGGCTCTGCAGGGGCAGATCGAGTACGAACGATTGCGCCGAGCTCACGCCCGACAAGACTGCCAGCAGCAGGCAGAACAGGAATCCTCGTAAAGTTCCTCGAAACATGGTGGAACGCCTCCTTCAAAGTGATTCATCGCAGATATTTGGTGAAACGGCCACGGACGTCTGGCCCCCTGGTCGGCATCTTAGACGTTTCCCGATCCCGGCGGTAAGCAGCGGTGTGGAGCTAAATCGAGGCGACGGTTTCCTGTTTCGCGGAAGAAACGGGACTTGCCGCTTCTCTACGGGAGCCCCCATTGCTAACCCAGAGGTTCTTCCAACGTCTAACGCTGATAGAGTAGTGTGCTTTTTTGGGGAACCAAGCCGCCCCTAATCCCGTACTACATGACAGAGTGCGGGACTTCGCCTGTCACGTAAGGCGCCCTGCCAGGAACCACGCCCTCGGGTACTACCATGCGGATGCTTGTCGAAATCGTTCGCCAGTCGCTGGCCACGCTGTGGGCCCACAAACTGCGCTCGTTTCTCACCATGTTCGGCATCGCCTGGGGGGTTGGCTCGCTGCTCCTGCTCGTCGGCCTGGGTGAGGGCTTTCGCAGCGGGCAGGCGAAGCAACTGAAGAATCTGGGCCAGGACATCATGTTCACCTTCCCCGGCCGGACGCCGGCGGTCGAGGGCAGCACGCAGTCCGGCCGCAAGTACCATTTCACCTACCAGGATTACCTCGCCATTCGCAGCGATGCGCGCTCGGTGAAGTACATTTCCCCCGTGCTCAACCGGGAGGACATTCGCGCCGTCAGCGATTACGGTTCGACCAATGGCCAGGTTTTCGGCGTCGCGCCCGAGTACAACCAGATCCGCAACGTCCCGATCGGACCCGGTCGCTGGTTCAACGATGGGGACAATAGCGAGACGCGCCGCGTCGCCGTCGTCGGCTGGGAGCTTCTGAAGAACATCTTCCCGGGACGCCCGGCTGTAGGCTCTCCCATCCTGCTCAATGGCGTCCGCTTCGAAATCATCGGTGTGCTCAGCAAAGTCGGGCAAGATGGCAATAACGGCACGAATGCGCGCATCTTCATTCCGATCGAGACCATGCGCAACCTGTTCCGGCTGAAAGAGCAGAACAGCGAGGACGCCATCTCGTTCCTGAACTACCGTCCGCTCATTCCCGCAGCGGATTTGGTGGCGAAGCAGGAAGTTCATGATATTCTTGCCCGCCGCCATGGTTTCAATCCGAAGCTGACCGAATCATTTGAGGACTGGGACACCATCGAAGACAACAAACGCGTCGCTAGGATCTTCGATGGCATGGACTATTTCCTCGGAGTGGTCGGCATAATCACGCTCGCCCTGGGCGCCATCGGCATCATCAACATCATGCTCGTCTCCGTCACCGAACGCACCCGCGAGATCGGGCTGCGCAAAGCTCTCGGCGCCACTCATCGCGCCATCCTCACCCAGTTTTTTGTGGAGGGCGCGTTCTTGACCGCTCTGAGCGGCGGCATCGGCTTGGCCGTCACCACTACGTTGGTTACGCTGCTCGCTGCTTTGCCCGCACCGGAAGGGTTCGATACGCCCCGCATCGTTCCCTCGTCGGCGGCCATCGCGATTTTGTCGCTCGCGTTTGCCGGCATCGTTGCGGGACTTTATCCAGCGCGTCAGGCCGCGCTGTTGCCACCGGTGGAGGCTCTGCGCCAGGAGTAGGTAGAGACGGGGCTTGCTCCGTCTTGTTTGGATGCAGCGGGAGACGCGGCAAGCCGCGTCTCTACGGGAAAGTCGGTTGCGAAGGATTGAATATGATTCTCGAACTCGCCCGCCAGGCCTACAACGCGCTCAAGCATAACCGCCGTCGCAGCATTCTCACCATGCTCGGCATGGCCTGGGGAATCGCGACCGTGGTCTTGCTGTTGGCTTACGGATCCGGCTTCGAGCGCGGGCTCTGGGTCGCTTTCCGTTCCTGGGGAACGAACCTGGTCTTTATCTTCCCCGGACGCACCTCCTTGCAAGCGGGCGGCACCAAAGCCGGCAACGAGATCAAGCTCACCGTCAACGATCTCGACTACCTCCAAGCCGAAGTGCCTCTCCTCAAGCGCATCTCGCCGGAAGCCTTCAAGCAAGGCAGCGTCGCCTACGGAACACGCAGCGGCAGTTACGGCATCAGTGGAGTTTACCCGTATTATCAGCGCATGCGTCGCATGGACGTGCAAGACGGCAGTTTCTTCACCGACGCCGATGAGAATACCCACAGCCGGGTCGCCATCCTCGGTGCCGACGTCAAGAAGAAGTTATTCTCTGGCCAGAACGCCCTGGGCGAAAAAGTGCGGCTCGACGGCATTTCTTACGAAGTCATCGGCGTGCTCAAACGCGTCATCCAGAATGGCGATGACAACATGAACGGCAAAGTGTATGTCCCGTTCAGCGCCATGAGCGACATCACCAACACTTATTACCTCAGCGCCATTGCCATGGAATACGAAGGAGACCACCAAAAGGTCGCCGATGCCGTGCGCCGCTCCATGGCCTTCCACCACGAATTCGATCCCAAGGACAAGCGCGCCGTCTTTGTCTTCGACGTCTTTGCCGACCTGCTCGACCTGCGCGTGATTACCACCGGCATCAAGATTCTGCTCGGGTTCATCGGCCTGCTCACGCTCGGCATCGGCGGCGTGGGCCTGATGAACATCATGCTCGTCTCGGTGACCCAGCGCACCCGCGAGATCGGCGTCGAGAAAGCCCTCGGCGCCCGCGGCTGGCACATACTGCTCCAGTTTCTCGCTGAGGCCCTTGCCATAACGCTTCTAGGAGGCCTGGCCGGCGTGCTTCTCGCCTATCTCGTTTCGTGGTCTGTCGGATCGCTCACCCTGTGGAGCGCTTTCGTGGAGAACGGCACCGAGGGCGACATCCACCTCACCATCGATTCCACCACTCTGCTGGCCTCCACCATGATCCTCGGATTCGTTGGCGTCATCAGTGGAATGCTTCCCGCGATCAAAGCCTCGCGCTTGGATCCCATCGAAGCCCTGCGCTACGAGTAGCTCGTGTGGGGACGGGCGCCTCGCCCGTCCAGGCCGAGCGAAGCTCGGCAGCCCTGGCTGACCCCGTGTGTTATATTTCTGTGCAAATCTGTACTGGAGGTTTTATGCGCCCACTCGGTGTCACTCTGGTCGGCTTCTATCAGATTCTGCGCGGCATACTCTCACTGTTGTTCGGTCTCTCCATCATGTTATTTACGGGACTGGCTGCCAAGCTAGCTTCCCTGGCCGCCGAAGGCAATGCCGTCGAAAATATTTTGCGCACCTTTGGTCACGTGGCCGGCCTGGCCATCATCGTGTTTGGGCTCGTGCACATGCTCGCGGGCTACGGCGTCCTGCAGATGCAGAACTGGGGACGTTTGCTTACCCTTCTGTTTTCGGCGATTGGACTCGTCCTCGTCCTCCCCGGCGCAGTCCACGGGAACATTTTTTCTCTGTTCTTCGGTGTGGTTAATGCGGCGTCCATCCTCTATCTGGCTATGCCTCCGATCAAGCGTGCCTTCCATGCCGAAGGCAACCCGTTGCGCATGGCAGCGTAAACCGTCGCGTTTCTGGCATCCATTCGATTCATGTTCCGTAGAGACGCGGCTTGCCGCGTCTCGCCGTGTCTCGTTCCCGAACCTGAGTACAATAAACCGGTGTCCGACTCCAGCTCTCTGAAGAAAGTCCTCGATCACTTGCAGCTCTACGAGCATCCGCTGCTCGCCTTTTCCGCTCGCGAGAACGACGGCGTTATCGAAATACTGATTGATCTGAAGAACTCGACCGTCCCTGTCCAGACCTACGCGCTGAAGATCCATCCCCGCGATCTCGATCACCCCCAGCTCACATGGCATCTGCAGCGCCAGCTCTACGACGGTCTGCACGACTATTTCATCGAAATGTTTACCCGTACCCCGCAGGATCGCACCGTCCCCAGCAGCACGACACGGCCGGCGGAGGGAAGCTAGCGCCTTGTAGGTCCGCGAACAAATCGAAAACGAAATTCGCCGCCGCGGGCCCATCCCATTTTCGCGCTACATGGAAATCTGCCTCTACGATCCTTCCCGTGGTTACTACTCCGTTAACGCCGAACAATTCGGGAAAGCCGGAGACTTCTACACCTCGAGCGACGTTCACGCTGTCTTCGGACGCCTGCTAGCGCGGCAGTTTGACGAGATCTGGCAAACGCTCGACCGCCCGCCTCAAATCGAGATCCTCGAACTCGGTCCCGGTCGCGGCCTGTTCGGGCGCGATGTGCTCGACTGGTCGAGAAAGAAGCTTCCCGAGTTCTTCTCTGCTCTGACCTACACGCTGCAGGAGTCCTCGCCCGCGCTGCGGATGAAACTGCAAGATACACTTGGCGAACATATTGCTACGGGGAAGGCGAGAGTTCCGGAGGAACGCCCGACCTTAGCCCAGCGCTTCAGCGCTGGGGAAGCCAAGCCAGCCGACCAAGTCCCGGAGGGACGGCCGACCGGCCTGTGTCGTGCGCTCGGTTCTGAAACTCCCCTGATCGTCTTCGCCAACGAATTCTTCGACGCTCTCCCCGTGGAGATTCTCGGCACACAGGGCAAACTCCACCTCGCGCTCGAAAACAACCGCCTCCAGGAAGTTTGGATCCCGCCGCTGGCCGAAGAACTAGAATTCCTCGACCGCTACGGAGTCCATCCCGAGGCTGGCGAGCGCATCGAAGTGCCTGTCATCGGGCAGAATTGGATTCGGCACGTCGCGCACTCGATCCCAACCGGCTTGCTCCTGATCATTGACTACGGTTACACGCGCAACGAACAACTTGCGGGCCGCTACCGCGGAACACTCATGGCGTATCGGCGTCACTCCGCCAGCCCCGACCCCTACCAGGTTCCCGGTGAACAAGATCTCACGGCCCACGTCAATTTCACCGCCCTCACGGCAGCATGCGAGCAAGCTGGCTTGCAGGTCGAAAAGCTCCTCACGCAATCGCAATTCCTGATGGGCATAGGCGAGACGAATCAGTTCGCTGACGCGTTCGAAGACTGCCGCGTCCTACAAGAGCGCGCCAAAGTAGCGCTCCAACTCAAGCACCTGGTCACGCCCATCGGCATGGGAGAGAATTTTCAAGTGCTGATGGCCAGCCGGACCGTAGATCCGAAGAAAATAGCGGCCCTCAGCGGCCTAAGCTTCGGAAGCAGTTCTCGGTTCTCAGTTCCCAGTTCTCAGTAAGCCGGTCGTAGTCATCCTGGAAAGAGTCTGGTTGCGGGGGCGACTGAGAACTGAGAACAGGGAACTGAGAACTGGAGTAACAGGTACCAAAGATATGCACCATTCCCGCTGCATTTAACACTCCTGAAATATCTTTGCAGTAAACTGCAAGTGATGAGTTCGCCCCGGGTCTCTCGTTTTGCGCTGCCTTTGCAGGTCGCTGCCGTGTGCTACCGGCGGGTGAATGCGCATGCCGAATTTCTGTTGGTTCATACCAATGGCGGCAGCAAGTGGACGTTTCCCAAGGGGGCTCCCGAACCTCGCCTCTCCCACAGCCAGGCTGCCGAACGCGAAGCCAAAGAAGAAGCGGGGGCCATTGGCCTCATTGAGCCCCGCCATTTCCACATCTACGTTCACTCCAAGGGCGTTTTCTGGCAGGCGGGCGGCGTGCAGGAATACGTCGTCAAAGCGTTCTTGATGGAAGTCCGCCAAACTAGAACTCCCGAGGAAGACTTTCGCAATCCCACCTGGTTCGACGCAGAAAGAGCGCGCGTGATCCTGGCCAAGGGTCGTGAAGTCAAATATGCTCACGAACTCCAGACCGTGATCAACCGCGCGCTGGAGCACATTGGCCTGTTCCGTACGGCTGCGGCCCGCTAGCTAGAGGTTGTGTGGGGACGGGCGTCCCGCCGAGCGAAGCTCCGCAACGCGGACAAGAGCAACGCGGACAAGAGTGTCCGCGCCACACTCTCTCATGAGACGATAAACGTACAACCATGATCCAACTCTCCGGCGCCGGCAAGCGCTATGGGCACAAGCTCTTGTTCGAAAACGCCGACTGGCTGATTACGCCGGAATCGCGCATTGGTCTGGTCGGAGCCAACGGTACGGGCAAATCCACCATCATGAAAATCCTCGCCGGGAGCGAGTCTCTGGACTACGGCTCCATCTCGCGCGCCAAGGGCATCTCGACCGGATACCTTCCGCAAGATGGCCTGACCATGACCGGCCGCACCGTTTTCGCCGAGTGCCTGTCTGTGTTTGCCGAACTCCATGCCATCGAAAAAGAGATGGAGTCGCTCACCCGCAGCATGTCGGAACTCGATCACCAGAGTCCCGAATATTCCAACGTCGCCGATCGTTATCAGAAACTGGAACACGAATTCGTGGCCCGCGACGGCTACACGCTCGAAGCCCAAGTCGGCCAGGTCCTCACCGGTCTCGGCTTTCACCGCAACGATTGGACGCGGCAGACCGAAGAATTCTCCGGTGGCTGGCAGATGCGCATCGCCCTCGCCAAACTGCTACTGCAGAAGCCGAATTTGCTCCTGCTCGACGAGCCGACCAATCACCTCGATCTCGAAGCCCGCAACTGGCTTGAGGAGTTCCTGACTACCTATCCCTACGCGTTCGTTCTCATTTCGCACGACCGCTACTTCCTCGACATCACCGTCAAGCGCATCGTGGAAATCTGGAATAAACAGATGCACTTCTACGCCGGCAACTACGATCAGTATCTGGCCGGCAAAACCGCGCGCAAGGAACAGCTCGAAGCGGCCTACAAGACGCAGCACGACCGCATCGAGCAGCTCGAAGTCTTCATCAACCGCTTCCGCTACACGGCCACCAAGGCGAAGCAGGTGCAGAGCCGCATTAAAGAGCTCGAAAAAATGGAGCGGATCCAGATTCCGGAAGAAGAGAAGACCGTCCATTTCTCCTTCCCGCAGCCGAAGCCGAGCGGGCGCATCGTCGCCGAGTTTGCGAACGTCGCCAAGAGTTACGGCGATCACAAAGTTTTTGAGAAAGTAAATTTCATGATCGAGCGCGGCGAGCGCATCGCGCTGGTCGGAGTCAACGGAGCAGGGAAGTCCACCCTGATCAAGCTTCTCGCCAGCCAGGAGCCGCTCACCGCAGGTGAATACAAACTGGGCCATGAAGTCCACCCCGACTATTTCGCGCAGGATCAATACAAAGAGCTCGATCCCGAAGCGCGAATACTCGATGATCTCGGCGAACTCTCGGCGGCATCTACGCAAACCCAGCTGCGCAGCCTGCTCGGCTGTTTTCTCTTTTCCGGTGACGATGTCTTCAAGCGTATCGGAGTCCTCTCCGGAGGCGAGCGCAACCGCTACGCGCTGCTGAAGATGCTGCTGCACCCCGCCAACTTCCTGCTCCTCGACGAGCCCACCAACCACCTCGACCTGCGCGCCAAAGACGTCCTGCTCGAAGCCCTGATGAAGTACACGGGCACGGTAGTCTTCGTGTCCCACGACCGCTATTTCATCGACAAGCTGGCCACGCGAGTCTTCGAAATTGGCGAAGGCAAAGTGGAAATCTATCCGGGAAACTACGAAGACTATCTCTGGCGGAAGCAGGGAAGACCGACCGTTGCGGCAGAAGCGCCAAAGCCACCCGCTATCTCATCGACGTCTTCCCCTGTTCCCGTGAATGGAGACCGCCCGCCCGCCGCCGAACCCAAAGGCAAGCGTCTGAACCCAATCAAACGCCAGCAGATAGAAGACCGTCTGCACGAAGTTGAAGAAGAGATTGCCCGTGCCGAAGCCGCGATTGCCCAATGCGAAACGCAGCTGCAGAGTTTTGTGAGCGCGGAAGAAACCCAGCACCAAACTCAGGAACTGGCCAATCACAAGAACGTGCTCCAGAGGCTGATGAAGGAGTGGGAAGAAGTTTCGGAAGCACTGGAGACTGCAGATTAGCGGAACTGTGTCGAAGCGGGGCTCCGCTCCGCTTGGACGGGGCGAAGCCCCGTTCCCACACAATCTAGAGGCAGCAAGCCGCATCTCTTCTGGGGTTTGTCTTGGGGCTTTACTGAGAACTGACAACTGAGAACTGACAACTGAGAGCTGAGAACTGCCCTATCCGCCCTGCTTCAACTCCTGCAGCACCTGCCGCGCAATTTCCTTGAGCGTCTCGAACACTCCGACGCCCTGGAAGGCCACCGCCTCCACTACCGGCTCGTTTTTCTTGCGCAGTTCTTTGGAGAGAGTGTCCACCGGCAGCGCATTCGGCAGGTCGCGCTTATTCAGTTGCAGGACGTAGGGAATCTTGTTGAAGTCGTAGCCGTGTTCTTTGAGGTTCGCCATCAGGTTGTCGAGGGCCTCGACGTTGGCGTCATGGCGTTCTTGCTGCGAGTCGGCCACGAACACGATTCCGTCCACTCCACGCAGAATCAGCTTGCGGCTGGCATCATAAAAGACCTGGCCGGGGACGGTGTACAGGTGAATGCGCGTCTTGAAACCTCGCACCGACCCCAGATCCAGCGGCAGGAAGTCGAAGAACAGGGTTCGATCAGTCTCGGTGGCGAGCGAGATCATCTTGCCCTTCTGCTGTTCTGCTGTTTTCTGGAAAATGAACTGCAGATTCGTCGTCTTGCCGCCCAACCCGGCGCCGTAGTAGACGATTTTGCAGTTGATCTCGCGTGCTGCGAAGTTGATGAAACTCAAAAGGCTTCCTCAGAAACTCCTGCGACAAAGACTCGCGAACCACTCCCTCAACGCGCGAGCCCCTCGCTTCAAATCCACCTGACTACAGTATCGGTTACTGCTGGTTTTTATACCACACCGGAAGGCTCTGGCGCTGGTTACCCACGTTACTAAAACATTACGGGCTCAAATGGTTAGCAGTTCCAGTGGCCTATCGTGGGCTCGGCAGGGGATAGTATCCGTCCTTCGCATATACCTTTAAGTCGCCACCTCGTCCTCGCACCCGCACCTCGATCTGCCGATATCCGCCAATGCCGGATTTGCTTGTATAGCCCATGGTGTACTGGTTGCGGGCATCTCCGATCGCCCGGGCGTAGGCCCGCTCGATATCGGCCTGCGCCAACTCGTTGTACACCGTACCGCCGCCTGTGGCTGAAACGTATTTCGGCAGAATGTCGCTGTAGCCCAGCAGTTTCCCCGTCTTCGGGAGGTGGATTCGCTGCAGTTTGTCATAGACGGGGATCGCCGCGCCTTCGACTCCCACCGCGTAGAGCGTAATGTTTTGGGTCAGCAGGACTTTCAGAGTATCGGCATAGCTGGCAGTTGAGCCCTGCTCCCGCCCATCGCTGATGACGAAGATGATCTTCCGCCGCGCCCGATCGCGCTTCGACAGATCGCGTGCGGCCATCAGGATCGCGTCATTCATCACGCGTGCGACCCTTGGCGGAGTGCTGATCGGGGTTGTGGTAGAGTCGATCGGACGGCCATTGATGATCGGACCCTGCGGACCGAGCGGGCCGCTGGTCACCGGAGGTCCATTATTGGCGCCACTGTATTGCTTGACTTCGTTCAACGCCACCGTCAACTGCTTACCCACGGCGGTGAAGTCGGCCACTCGGCCTACCGTGCTGCTGTACGTATAGATCCCAACTTCATCGAACTGGCTAAATGCTCCCTGCAACGCTGACAGCGTCTCTTGCACTTTCTTCAAACCCACATCCGGCATCCCGGTATCGATGACTACTGCGGCCGACAGCGCAAACGGGTCGCTAGTGAAGAACTTTAACGTCTGTTTCTGCCCATTTTCCAAAACTGAAAAATCCTTCGGCTGCAGACCGCCGACCAACCGTCCCTCACTGTCCTTGACCATGACCGGTACCAGCACCAGGTTGGTGGTCGCCCGGATGGTAAAGCCGACGTCTTGGCCACTTTCCGCATCGCGCGGGACGCTGCCCGCAGGCACGGTCGTGATCGGAGGCATCGGCGGCGGGGTCGGCTTCTGGTCTGTCGCATCGGGAGTGCTTCGGGGCAGCTCCTTCGATCCGGTGGTCACCCCTTCGCCAGGAGCCTTCGCCGGTGGCGTTTCGGGTTGGGGTTCCTCTTCTGCCCCGGGCCGCGGACTGGGTGGCTCGGGCGGCGGTATCGGTCGGGTCGCTGACGGAGCGTCCGGGATGTCCTCAGGTTTCTGTTGCCCCGCCAAGGCCCCTGCCAGCAACAACGTCAGCACCAGAACCCCTAACGAGCGAATCTTCGTGGCCATCCCGAATCCTCTATCTTTCTTTCTTCTAAAGGGTAGCGTAGTGACAGCCGCCCTCGGCTGTCCAGCCGTGCGCAGCACGGGGGCGCATCGACCCTGCTGCTTTTTCAATAATTCAGATGCCCACCCGCGCTCCTTTGGTGCATCTAACCGTTACAGGTTCTTACAGGATAGACTAGCAAAGTCTCGGGATAAAAACTCTGATGCCCAAACTACATTGCAAACCCTGCCTGGCCACGGGCCTGTTCGCGCTGGCCCTCGCTCTGGTCATAACTCTTTCGTTCTCAGCCGCCGCGCAGAATTCGCCCGCTCCAACTCCCGGCTCCCAGGCCACGGAGACCACCTCCAACGGCCAGTCACAAGATCAGCCCGTAGATACCCTCAAGGTCAACGTCGAAGTCGTCCAGCTATTTTTCAATGTCAAAGACAAGCATGGCGCGCTGATCCCCAACCTCACCAAGGAGAACTTTGACCTGGCCGAGGACGGCCAGCCTCAGACCATTAAATATTTCAAGGCCGAATCCGATCTCCCGCTGACCCTCGGTATCCTCATCGATTCCAGCGGCAGCCAGCAGCGCGTTCTCGACATGGAAAAGGAAGTTGGTGCTTCCTTCCTCGAGAGCACGCTCCGTCAAAAAGACGAAGCCTTCGTCATTAGCTTCGATGTCGATATCAACCTTCTGCAGGATTTCACCAACTCCGTCAGCCGGCTCCGGCATGCACTCAATGAGGCCAAGATCAACACCGGCGGAGTCGGTTGCTCCGGGGGCCCCATTGGCCCGCAGGGCCCGATTCCGTGCTCCTCCACCGGCCCGCGCGGCACCGCGCTCTATGACGCCGTCTATCTCGCGTCGCACGACGAGTTCAGTCACGAAGTCGGGCGCAAGGCGATGATCCTCCTCACCGATGGGGAAGACCAGGGCAGCCGCCTCAAGATCAGGGACGCCATCGAAGCCGCGCAAAAGGCCGATGCCATCTGCTACGTATTGCTCATCGCCGACCGCGGTTTTTACGGCTTCGGAGGCTATTCCGGCGACTCTGAGATGAAAAAGCTCAGTCAGGAAACCGGGGGCCGCGTGATCGAAGTTGGCAACAAGATCGAAAAACTCCGTCAGGCCTTCGACCAGATTTCCCAGGAATTGCGGAGCCAGTACAACATCGGATACACGCCCATCAACACGGTTCGCGACGGCTCTTTCCGCAAAGTCGAGATCAAACCCAAGCAGGGCGATTACAAGATCCAAGCCCGCAGCGGCTACTATGCCGTGCCCCGCCGCGAAGACTAGCGCCTGTGTGTGGGGCTGGGTGGGGACGGGCGTCTCGTCCGTCCTCCCGAGCGCAACTCGGTACGGTCCTAAATCCCAGTACAACGGTGTGCCCATCCCCGGCATCCAATCCTTCGCCTTGAGTAAGGGCAGAACTTCGTCTGCCTTTACGACGACACGCGCTTAGGCTGCTCAAATCGTACAATCCTCATTTAAAGGAGAACCAATGACTCGTACCATCAAGATATTGTGCGTTGCCTTGCTGACCATCGTCGGTTTGGTGGGTTCGTCCCTCCCCGTGAGGGCCGACGACCGAGACAATAGACACGAAAAATGTGAAAGGCAAATTCATCAGGCAGAGGACAAACTGCGCGATGCGATCCAGCGCCACGGCGAAGACAGCCGGCAGGCGCACAAGCGCCGCGAGCAACTGGAAGAAGTAAGGCGGCGCTGCGGCGATCACGACCGTGACCACGATCATGATCACGATCAGCACTGAACAGCAACGAAAACTCGATCATTTACGCGAAACGGCCCACGCCTGCTGCTGCACGCGTGGGCCTTCTTGATTCGCCTATCTCGGGTAGAGCAGCTTCAACCAACCAACGGCAAGCGCTTCTTACCGCCGGCCCCAATACAAGTCGCGGCGATCGCGGTTTACATCGCGATACTCGCGCTGCAACTCACGCCGTTCATGGCGAGCCGCTGCGTGGTTCCCATAGTAGAGATCGCGTCGTAGCTCCCGGCGGTCGTGCGCGATCTTCGCCTCATCGCGCCGGATGTCGCGCCGATCCGGCCAGCCATCTTCCGCGAACATCGTTCCCGCACCCATTCCGATCAGCAGTAGCACCCCAGCTACCATGCGTTTCATATACCTTCTCCTTTCCGTCACCGCGACGCGCAATTGCATATCGTGCTCGCCAGAAAGGCGCGTCTACTGCATGCAAACCCGCCTCCCATGCGCAAGTTGCGGGACAACATCTTCTTCGAAGGGAATGAGTTGCAGCACGCAGGGAATACTTTGCATGAATTTGTCATCGTGACCCTGAGCAAGGCCGAAGAGGAAGGGACCTGCTGCCCGACTACGCAGATCAACAATCAGGATGTGAGTCTAGACGGTTCGCTTGCTCGCCTTCGGCCGATTCTTGACCGGGATGACAAACTTCAATCCCGACCAGACCTCAGTCACCGCGCATACTTTAATATCGACGAGGCCGGCATCGAGTCCGATCTCGCGAACCACATTCTCCGTGAGGTCGGTGGCGACGCTCGAACTTTTCTTTGGCCACGCGATCCACAGCATCCCCGCCGGTGCCAGCGCCTTCGCAGCAGCACGTAGTTCAACTTGCAGGTACACGCGCGCCTTGGCAAAAGAGGACAATGAAATCGATATCCTTGCTGGCGACGGTCTCCCGCTGGCATTTCACAAGAGCGTTTCGAAGCTCAGTCTTTACCTCGTCGGGCACGTGCAACAGTGCAACGCGAAGATCGTCCCTGCTACCCAATTTCTTTGCGAGAGGAGTTCCAGAATAACCAGGCATGGAAGTTGGCGCTGAGAACCGGGGACCGGCTACTTGACAACTGACCGCTGAGAACTGAGAACTGAGAACTGTTCTACTGCTTCGGAGCGTAATATCCCTTGCGGGTGCGCACCTTCAGACCCTTGTCCTGCGCCAGAATTTGTATTGTGCGGTAACGCCCGTCCGCCGTTAGGTTTGCCGGCTTGTAAGAGACCGCGTACTGGCTGCGCAGTTCCTCTTGAATCGATTGAAATGCGTCCGACATTTCTCTCATTTGGAACGGAAAAAAGGCGCGGCCGCCCGTCGCATCCGCAATCCGCTCCAGCACCTTGTCGCCATTGCCCTTCATGCCGCTGATGTTGGTGCTGATGGTGTAGACGATCACTTCCGCGCGCGCTGCCATGTCGATGGCTTCCTCGCGCGTCACGTGGCTTAAGTTGTCTTCGCCGTCGCTCAGCAGGATAATCGCGCGGCGCACCGGTCCCGTCTGTTCCTGCTTCAAGAGCTTGTCCCGGCACGCAAAGTAGAGCGCGTCGTACATCGCCGTGCCGCCGCCCGCCCGCAGCAATCGCACGCCGGTCGAGAGATGCTCCGTGCTGTCGGTGAAATCCTGTGTAACTTCCGGCGTGGCGTCGAAGCCCACGATGAATGCCTTGTCATAGCGCGGACGAATGATGGAGTTCAGAAACTCGATGGCCGCGTCCTGCTCGAACTTGAATCGGTCGCGCACCGAGTTGCTCGCATCCACCAGCAATCCCACTTGCAGAGGCAGATCGGTCTCACTGCGGAAGCTGCGCAACTCTGCGGGCTTTTGATCGTCGATGACCCTAAAGTTGTCTTTCTTCAGGTCCTTGATGTAGTGGCCGTGACGATCAGTGACGGTGAACACCACGCGCACTTCGTTAACCGTCGTCCTGAATTTAGCGATGGAGTCGTCGGAATCCGACTTGTCTGAATTGTCGGACGCAGTCGGAGATTGTCCAGTCGGTGTCGGCGACGCGGGAGTTGGAGTGGAAGGAGTGGGTGTGCCCGCCGGAGTCTGTGTCTTGCTCTCAGGTGTCGCGCTCGAGTTCTCGGGCGCATTCTGCGATGCCGTTGGCGTGGAGGCAGCGGGTGCCGCCTGGCCGATGAGCAAGCCAGCCAGTACATGAAAAGCAACCAGAAGCAGAAAAATGCGCGATTTCATCAGGACGTTTGATCGTTCTTGGTTTCTTCTATTATAGCCCGCGGCCCAAGGCATGAAACCAGTTCGTTCTTACTGAGCAGGTTCTTATTGTCCGGGTTCCTGCCGCGGCCCTTCCTGCCGAGCATTTTCAAGCTTGTCGAGCAGGTTCTCCAGTTCCTTCGGTAACGGCCGGGAGAACTTAAGGGGTTCCTTGGTCCGCGGATGCGTCAACTCCAGCACCGCCGAATGCAGAAAATTTCGATCCAGTGTGAGCGTCGCGGGCATCCCCGCCGCCCGGCGTTTGTTCGACTGCGACCGCAATTCGCCCGGCGCGCCATAGAGCGCATCGCCCACCACTGGATGCCCGAGCGACGACATATGCACGCGAATCTGGTGCGTGCGTCCCGTCTCGATCTTGAGTTCGACCAGCGTAAACTTGCCGTAGGGCGAATCGATCTTTCGCTTCACGACATAATGCGTCACTGCCTCGCGCCCGCCGAATCCCTGTGTTGTCATCCGCGTGCGCCGCTGCGTGTGGCGGCTGATCGCGCTTTGAATCGTGCCGCGATCCTGCTTCGGCCAGCCGTGTACCAGCGCAATGTATGTCTTGCGCACCTCACGCCCACTGAACTGCTTCGCCAATCTCCGGTGGGACTCATCATTCTTCGCCACCACCATCAGCCCGCTGGTCGCACGATCCAGGCGGTGGACGATCCCCGGACGTAGTTCTCCGCCGATCGCGGAAAGCTTTTCAAAGTGATGCAGCAACGCATTGACCAGTGTGCCGCGGTTGCGCGCATCGTCGGTAGCGCCCGCGCCAGCATGCACCATCATGCCCGCAGGCTTATTGACAATCGCCAGGTCGTCGTCTTCATATACGATGTCCAGCGCAATTTCTTCCGGGATGGCGCGCAGCGGCGGAGCTTGTGGCGGCCCGGTGACCGTGATCTCCTCCTCGCCCTTCAGCCGCAGCGAGGCTTTCGCCGCCGTCCGGTTCACCAGCACCTCACCTTTCGCGATGAGTTGCTGTACGCGGGCTCGGCTGACTTCAGAGAGTTGCGTCGCGAGATATTGGTCGAGGCGCTGTCCTGCGGCCTCGGGAGATGCGGTCAGAGTGAGGGGGAAGTCGAGCATTCAGCACTCAGCATTCAGCATTCAGCCAGCAAGCGCAAGGAGAATCTCGTGGTGGGTCAGTTTCACAATATAGCGGGGAAAAACATCGACCACCAAGGACACCAAGTATCACGAAGGCTTTTCGTCTAAAGTTTACTTCGTGTACCTTCGTGCCCTTGGTGGTTAAGGGTTCGCAATCGGACTCACTGGCGAAGATTTCGAAGTGCGGAGCCTAAAGCGCTGAACCCGATTTCTGAGGGGTGAGTGCTGAAGGCTGAGTGCTGCTCTTCAACCACCAGATCAATCCCCCGCCAACCACGAGCAGAATCGAAATCAACTGCGTCCCCGTCATTACCCCGCCAAACACTTCCCCGCGTCCGGGATCGTCGCGCAGGAACTCGATGAAGTAGCGCTCGATTCCATACAGGATCATGAAGCTGCTCCACACCTGTCCATCAAACTTCTTGCGCTTGAGCAGCCACATCAGCAGCAGAAAATTGAAGAATTCGGCCGCCGCCTCGATCAGTTGCGTCGGCTCGATCCTCACGCCGAGCGGAGTTCCGCTGATATCGTGCGCCAGATGATTTGTGAAGATGACGCCCCAGAAGTGACTGGTAGGTTTGCCATAGCAGCAGCCCGCCGAGAAACAACCAAACCGTCCCAGTACGTGGCCAAAAGCAAGCCCGGGAGCGAAGCCATCGCAGGTGCGCAGCGTCGGCATGTGATGACGCCGCATGTACCAGGCTGCCATAAGGAGCGCGCCAATCAGTCCGCCGGAGAACACGCCTCCGGCCTGCAGCGTATTGAGGCTGAAAATCTCCCGCCAGTTGTTGGCGTAGGTGCTCCAGTCGTTGATGACGTAAAGTACTTTCGCCCCGATGATTCCGGCGAGGACAACCAGAATGCCAAGATTCCAGGCATCGTCGCCGTTGATGCCCTGCTTCTCGGAGTTGCGCACGCTGATCCACAGCCCGATCAGCACGCCCGAGGCGACGAGGAATCCATAGGTAGGCAGGTAGAAGCTGCCAATATGAAAAAGTTGGGGGAACACGTTAGTTTGGATGCTCCGGATCGACGTTAATGTGCTTAAAGGAGTTTATCAGGAAGCAGCTCTCAGCGATCAGACTGTAGCCTCTCCAAAGGTATTGGATCTTCTTGTTGCATTCAGAATTGGTTTTTGGGGAAAGGGATTTTCCTGAGAGCTGAGAGCCAAAAGACAAGCCGACCCGCTGTGCCGTGTGGTGGGCCGAGAATGAACCCGTCTCAGACGGTGGGAACCCGCCGCGACCCATTAGGCTTTTCCGCATGGCGGAACGTAGCACACAGGATCTTTTTGCGAGTCGAGTCCCCGTTCATTCGGCATTGGTTCAAAAATCGGTTGCCACCATCACCAACTTCGCAGGTCGGCTTTCACCTTTCGATGCTAGGAAACCTCGAACAGATTCGCAAGAGCAAAATGGAAAATAGTTGGCAGAAAGTTTGCTAGCAGAGCGTTACTGCCGTGTCTAGAAGATGAACCCCAGGTTACGATCGATTAGAGGCGCGCCGAAAACTCGGGTTTCGTGTCGAGCCTTTCGAATTGAGGGCTTCGGATCAGGGCATCACTTCAGCGATGCCGTAAGGTGCTTGAAACTAGGAACCCCTTTAGGGGCTGGGCGGCAAGTCTCATCAACCCGTGCGCCGCGTATCCTGCAAAACTTCGTCCAGCGCGCTTGCCAGTTTGCTGGCCCGCTGCTGCGCCTCCGAGGAAGGCTTCCCCAGTTGCCGCTTCAGCAGATGATATTCATCCGCAATATTCAGCGCCGCCAGCACCGCCAACCGGACCGAATCAACGGTCGCTGTCTGTTCGGACACCGCGCGCATCTTGCCATCCACGTACTCGGCCAGCTTCAGAATGTAGTCCGCATCCGAGCCCCGGAGATTGTAAACCTGGTCGAAAATTTCGACACGCACGCTGCCGTTGGCGCCATTCGCGCCATTAGTTGCCGGAACCGATTTCGCCGGTGGTTCTTTGCTCGCAGTGGCCATGTCACTCCTCAGCGGATCACCTTCCGCCAGATCATCGCCTAATCGATGCTCGCCGCCGTCGCTGAGTTCGCTGTGATCGTTCAGCTGGCGGCCTGCTCTTGCGTCAGGCTGTCCATCTGGCTCAACATTTTTTCGACCCGGCTGCGGATATCCTCGCGATCCTTGCGCAACTGCACCAACTCCCGGCGCATGGTTTCGTTTTCTTCCTCGCGCTCTTCGAGTTGCTCCCGCAGCCGCTTCACATCGCGCTCGGCGGTAGCCCGGGCATCCTTGGCGGCCTTGTACAACTCTATGGTGCGATAAACTTTCTCTTCCAGCGCCTGAAAATCTTCAGCCGGAACCTGCGCAGATACCTCTTCCACGGTTTTCACAGACATGGGCACTCGCTTTCGAGGGGTAATTCAACGTTGAGGCGAAGTATAACGCAGTTGGCTGTGGAAGAACCGCACCTTTTGTCCCCGGTCATGCCCTCCTGTAGAGACGCGGCTTGCCGCGTCTCCGGTCGCCACTGAGTCTATCGCGACCGCAGCTTCTCTAGCCGCTGCCCCGCCTCATCCAGTGTCTCAGGCTTTTTGCAGAAGGCGAAACGTACCTGTTGGGATCCGTCTTTCGGATGCTTGTAGAAACTCGACCCCGGCACGCACGCAATGCCGATGTCCTTCACCAGGTGAGCCGCGAACTCCACGTCGTTCGCGAACCCGAAGGCACTGATGTCGGTCATCACGTAATACGCGCCCCGCGGCCGGTAACAGCGGAAGCCGGCTTTCTCCAGCGCCGGAATCAGATGATCGCGCCGCGTCCGGTAGCGGTCGGCCAGTTCGCGGTAGTAACTCGCAGGCAGGCTCAACGCCACCGCTCCCGCTTCCTGCAAAGGCGCGGGCGCACCCACGGTCAAAAAGTCATGCACCTTGCGGATCGCGTTCGTGATCGCCGGGGGCGCAACCGCCCAGCCGACGCGCCATCCCGTGACGCTGTAGCTTTTTGAAAGCCCGTTGATGGTGATCGTACGTTCGCGCATGCCGTCGAGCCGCGCGAGAGAAATGTGCTCCGACCCATCGTAGAGAATGTGTTCGTAGATTTCGTCGGTGATGGCGAGCACGTTGTATTCGACACACAGGTCGCGAATCAATTCCAGTTCCTTACGGCTAAAAACCTTGCCAGTAGGGTTGTTGGGCGTGTTAACGATGATCGCCTTGGTGTGATGTTGCGCGGTCTGATGCTGGAAAGCCTCGCGCAATTCCTGTTCGTCGAACGTCCACTCGCCCCCCGCTGTCTGCGGCGGACGCAAGCTGACGAATCGCGGCTTGGCGCCGCTCAGGACCGAGTCCGGCCCATAGTTCTCGTAGAAAGGTTCGAAGACCACAACTTCGTCGCCCTTGTTGCACACCGCTAGCAGGGTTGCAATCATGGCTTCAGTCGACCCGCAGCACACCACGATCTCTTTCTCCGGATCGACCTCGATCCCCTGCCATTCCAGCATCTGCCGCGCGATGGCCGAGCGCAGGCTCTTCGCACCCCAGGTGATGGCGTACTGATTCACATCGGCAGCAATCGCCTCCTGCGCGGCGCGCTTGATCTCAGCCGGCGCCGAGAAATCAGGGAACCCCTGCGCCAGATTGACGGCGTCATATTGCATCGCCTGCCGTGTCATCTCGCGAATCACCGACTCGGTAAAATGCTCAACCTTGTCGGACAGAAAATGCTTGGGATGAGCCGAAACCTGTGTCATGGACAGTAAGGCTAGCACAACAATTGCTGGTGTAGGGACGGTCGCCGATCAGCAACTACCTGTCATCCTAGCGAAGGGGATGCTTCGCGAACTCAAATGCGTCCCCGCAGTCGAAGGACCCCTACCCGTATGCACAAAGATGGATGGCTCAAGGCATTCTCACTATGCTCTGGCGGAAGAGTGAGAACTCCCCAACATCGCCGCTGGGTTTAACGGAATAGGGGTCCTTCGACTCCGCCCCCGCCAACTACTTCGGGCTTGGCGCGGCTGCGCTCAGGATGACACGGTTTGCGGGATTTATCTGATAGTCAAATATATTGACCATAGTATGATAGAATGACTATCAGAGGATCGTTATGCAAGAAATCGCTATTTCCGAATTCAAAGCCAAGTGCCTCGCCGTGCTCGAGCGCGTTCGCTCGACCAAGAAACCGATTCGGGTGACGCGCTTTGGAAAACCCGTAGCTGAGGTTGTGCCGCCAACCTCGGTCGAAGAGCGTTCCTCGTGGATTGGGTCGATGAAGCAGTCCTTCGAAATCACTGGGGACATTGTTTCGCCGGCTAACGACGATAGCGAGTGGGAGGTCCTGCGCGATTGAAACTACTCCTTGATACCCACATCTGGCTCTGGACCCTGCAAGATCCGAAGCGGCTCGGACGCAGGGTTCTGCAGCAGCTCAAAGATGAAGCCAACGAACTTTGGCTGTCGCCAATCAGTACTTGGGAAGCGCTGATCTTGAATTTCAAAGGCAGGATTCACATCAAGGGAAATCTGGCGGAATGGCTGGCGCGAGCTACTGCGGGCACGCGCGAAGCTCCACTCACCCACGAAATCGCTCTTGTAGCTCGGCAACAGCCATTGCACCAAGACCCCGCCGACCGCTTTCTCGCCGCCACCGCTGAGGTCCTAGACCTGACTCTGGTCACAGCCGACGAACGATTATTGGGATTGGGGACGATCCGAACCATGGCCAACCGTTGATCGCTCCGTCATTTGTTTTCGCCGGATCAACCCCTTCCGCCCGCGCCACATCTGAGCGATTCAGCTCATTCTTGCCTGAGCTGACCTGCTATCCTTATAACAGATAATCATTACCAGACCGTGTCGGGCGAACGTTTGCCTTTTCCTTGCCTCGTACTCGAGGTGTTATGTCCCACACGTTTTCCAGAAGTGCTAGTTGCGACGTCCGTTTTCCGCATCCAAAGATGACGGAGAATTCCGCGAACTTCCGGGTTTGCGACAAATGCTTGGGAGATCAACTCTTCCTCGGAGACAAAAACTCTTATGACAAAAATTCTAAGAATTCTTAAGAATCCAGGCTGGTGGAGCGCCGTGCTCGGGCTCGCGCTCTCCGGCCTTGTCCTACCGATACTCGCGGCTGCGCAAGACCAACAGGATCAGCAGGACGATCCGCCCAGCCGCGTGGCGCGCCTTGGCTACATGGAAGGGTCGGTTTCCTTCCAGCCCGCCGGCGAAACGGATTGGGTCCAGGCTGTCCCCAATCGTCCCATGACGACAGGCGACAAGCTCTGGGCAGACCAAAACTCGCGCGCCGAACTGCAACTGGGATCGGCCGTGATTCGGCTGGATGCGAATACCGGCTTTTCCTTCCTGAATCTCGATGACAATACCGTCCAGATTCAGCTTACCTCTGGCGCGATCAATGTTCGGGTGCGCCGCCTCGACCGCGACGATGCCTTCGAGGTCGATACGCCGAATTTGGCGTTTTCGATCTATCAGCCAGGAAGCTATCGTGTCGAAGCAAGTGAAGATGGCACCTACTCGGTCATCAGCCTGCGCGAGGGCGAAGGCGAAGCAACCGGAAACGGCCAGATCTACACGCTGCATGCCGGCCAAAGAGGCACCTTCAGCGGCACGGACTCGCTCAACGCCGAAGTGGTGGAGATCGGCAGACCCGACCAGTTCGATAACTGGGCCAACCAGCGTGATCATCGCTACGATGATTCGCGCTCAGCGCAGTATGTGTCCCATGATGTCGTCGGGTATGAAGACCTGGACGACTACGGCGACTGGCGCGACGATTCGAATTACGGCCACGTCTGGTTTCCGAGCCGCGTGGAAGCAGGCTGGGCCCCCTATCACACGGGCCATTGGGATTGGATTCCACCCTGGGGATACACCTGGGTCGATGACTCCCCGTGGGGTTACGCGCCGTTCCACTACGGACGTTGGGTGACCATCGGTGGACGCTGGGGCTGGATCGCCGGACCGGTCGCAGTTCGTCCAGTCTATGCGCCCGCGCTGGTTGTCTTTATTGGCGGTGGAGTTGGCATTGGCTTCGGCGGCAACGTGGGATGGTTCCCTTTAGGTCCGCGCGAAGTCTATGTGCCGTCGTATCACGTCAGCCGGGGCTATGTGAACCGGGTCAACATCAGCAATACGACGGTCAATAACGTCACGATCACGAACGTTTACAACACCACCATCGTCAACAAGACCACGAACATCACGAACGTGACGTACGTGAATCGGAATGTACGCGGCGCCGTGACAGCGGTTCCGCAACGTACCTTCGCTGGAGCGCAGCCCGTGGCCCGAGCGGCAGTCGCTGTGGATGCACGGCAGATCGCCAGCGCGCCAGTGAGCGCGAGGGTTGCGGTCGCTCCCACACGGGAGAGCGTACTGGGAGCGAAGTTCGCGACCGCAAATCGTGTGACCGCGCCGCCGACCGCAGTGATGAACCGGCAGGTGATCGCCAAGAGAACGCCACCACCACCACCGGTGCCGTTTGCAAAGCAGCAGCAAGCCTTGGCGGCCCATCCCGGGCAGCCTCTGGCGCGGCAGGACTTGCAGAGGCTGCGTCCCGCAGCTGCAGAGGCCCCACACCCGATGGTCAGGCAGGCGCCTCCCGGCAAACCGGCAACACCGAACGTTGGCCGTCCGGGCAATCAGCCTGGCAACCAGCCAAACGCTGGCCGCCCAGGACAGCCCGCCAACACGCCGCCCGCAAACCAGCCGGGGAATCGTCCGGGAAATCAGCAGGCGCCAAATGAGCGCCCGGGCGCAGCAAATCCCGCACAGCCGAATCGTCCTCCTGAGGCGCAACCGAATCGGCCACCGCAGCCGCCAGTGAGGAACGATCGACCGCCGTCAGCGCAGCCGAACAATCGTCCGGAGAACCCGCCGGCGAATCGCCCGGCGCCACCGCAGCCAAACAACCGTCCCGAGATGAATCGCCCGGAGACGAACCGTCCGCCTGCGCCGCCTGCGAACAACCGACCGAACCCGCCGAATCAGCCGGAAACGGCTCGTCCGCCGGCGAATCGTCCATCTGAACCACCGGCGCGGAATGAGCGCCCGCCCGCGCCACAACCGAATAATCGTGCGGAGCCCAGCCGCCCCGAGCCCAACCGCAATCCACCTCCTGCGCGGCCCGCGACCCCTCCACCCGCCGAGCGCCCGCAACAGCGAACGCCTCCACCAGCGGAAACCAGGCCGGCGCCGCCACCGCAGCGTCAGCAACCGAGATCGCAGACGCCCGAGCAGAAGAAACAGCAAGAAGAGCAGCAGAAACGGGAGAAGCCTCCCGTCGTGTAGAGGTCGGCTTGAAAGAAGTCGAATATCCCGGCATCCCGAGGGTTCTCGGGATGCCGTTTTAGTTGCGGTAGATGGCGAAGCAGGAATTTCCTGTAGATAAAACAGACGCTCTATGCTCTCTGCACGCCACCAAGTCCTTCAAGAGTCTTGGTGATTTGTGCTGCCCATTGCGCCACCTCATCGTCGCGCAGTGTGCGCTCGCTCGACTGAAGTTTAGCTCGCATCAAAATCGAATACTTGCCTGCACCAACTTTTTCGCCGCGGAAAATTTCTACCGGAACGAAACTGCGCAGCTCGGTGATGCCCAATTCAGTAACGCTCTGGCGGATTTTCTCGAACTCCACACCATCGTCAAACACGAACGAGAAGTCGCGTTCGACGGCAGGGAAGCGCGGCAACGCTTCATAACGGACCTGCCGCAGATCGTGTTGGTAGAGCCGGTCGAGATAGATCTCTGCGACAAAAACATCCTGTCGCAGTTTACGCGCTGTCGCCACATCCGGATGAATCTGGCCAAACTGGGCGACGGTAGCGCCATCCAGCACGGCGCGAGCCGAGCGTCCGGGATGATAGTAATCGGCCGCCTGCGCATCGTAGTAGAGCGTCCAATGGCTGAACGGAGCAAGCAGGCTTTCGATGTCGCCCTTTAAGTCGAAGAACGACAGTGGACGAGCAGCGGCGCCCGGAGCCAGTCCGCGCACTACCTCGGCGTCAACGTTGCCAGTCGCACCTATCGAGAGCCGTTTCATCTCCAGCGCCTTCGCTCCCGATGCTTCAAACACATTTCCAGATTCGAACAGGCGAACATTGTCGCTGCCGCGGTTCAAGTTGTAAGCCAGCATGTTCAACATGCTCGGAACCATCGAGGTGCGCATCACCGAAGCCTCGTCGCTCAGCGGGTTCGCGAGGTCAAGCTCCGGGGCAGTCGAAAAGCGGTTGGCCTCCTCTTTCGAAATGAAAGTCAGCGAAATGGTTTCGTTGTAACCGAGTGCCAGCAGGGAAGAGCGCAGCCGCGCGTCTTTGTGCGCATCGGGCAGCTCCCGAACCTCGCCGCTGTAGGCAGGAAGCGTGTTGGAGAACTTGTCGTAGCCGTGCAGCCGCGCCAGTTCTTCGATGATGTCGATCTCGCGCTCGACATCGAGGCGCCAGCTCGGAATGTGGACCAAGTAATTATCTTCGCCCCCCGGAAGCATTGTGAAACCGAGGCGAGTAAGGATGCGGTTGATTTCCAGCGTGCTGAACTTTTCGCCAAGAATGCGGTGCACTTCGCGCGGATTGAGTTCCACCGGAGCAAGGTCAAGCTGGCGGGCGATCACGTTGATCACGTCGCCGATCAGCGTGCCGCCGCCGGACGCGAGAATGAGTTCGGCAACGCGGTTCGTCGACGGGACGGCCGATTCGAAGTCGGCGCCGCGTTCAAACCGGTGCGAGGCGTCGGTGTGTATGCCGTGCCGCTTCGACATCCGGCGCACCGTGACCGGATCCCACCACGCGGATTCGATCAGGATGTTCTTCGTTTTCTCCGTGATCATCGTGTCGAAGCCGCCCATCACGCCGGCCAGCCCCACCGGCTTTTTCGCGTCGGCGACGACCAGATCTTCCGTCGTGAGCTTGCGCTCCACGCCATCCAGCGTTTTGAGCGTTTCGCCTGCGTGGGCTTTGCGAATCACCAGCCGCCGACCTTCCAGTAGGTCAAGATCGAACACGTGTGTCGGCTTGCCACTCTCCCACAGAACATAGTTGGTCGCGTCGACTGCGTTACTGATGGGCCGCTGATCAAGCAACTGAAGACGCCTGGCAATGTTAGTGGGCGAAGGCTTGATAGTAGCGCCGCGAATTTCGCGCGCCGTAAAGCGCGGACAGAGTTCCGGTTCTTGAATGTCGATCGTAACGTCAGACTTGCCTTGCGGAGGCGGCAGCTTCGACTCGATCGGCCGGAGCGGCAGATCGTAGAGTGCCGAGGCCTCCCGAGCCACCCCATAATGATTCATTGCGTCGGGACGATTGGTCGTGATCTCCATCTCGAAGACGGTGCTGTCGCCCTTGCCCGAGATGCCTTCGACTGCGACACCCGCAAGGGTGAGCTCGTCCGCAAGTCGGGTGTAATCGACCGGGAGGTCAACGAAGTCGCGGAGCCAATGAGGTGAGATTTTCATGAAAGCACTGTTAGCACTAACCAAAAGAACTCTGTTCTATGAGAGCCACACTCTTAGATAGGCGACTAGGCGCCAGCAGCCCATCACGAGGCTGAAGGCACCGAACCATCGGTATGCTTTCCACCACCCCTTTGGAAACTCAGGGTGTGGATTGCGCGACGTACCTTCCACAGAGCGAATACGGCGTGCCTTGTAGAAACAGATGGCGACGAGACCAAACCATACGAGCAAATCGATCACTCGATATATCGTCAGGTTCAAAGGACCGCCTAACCGAACTGTTCTAGAAAGCGTACATCGCCCTGGAAGAACAGCTGAATGTCATCTACGCCATACTTCAGAATCGCAATCCGCTCCACGCCCATGCCGAAAGCGAATCCCGAAATCCTCGTCTCATCGTAATCCACGAAACCGTACACATTCGGATCGACCATGCCGCAGCCCAGCAGTTCAATCCATCCGCTAGCCTTGCAGTTGCGGCACGGACCGCCGTCGCGCGTCCCTCTGCCGTCACAGAAAATGCAGCTGATCTGCACGTCGGCGCTCGGCTCGGTAAACGGGAAAAACGATGGATAGAAACGCGTCTTCACGCTCGATCCGAACAGCGCCTTCATGGCGTGATCGAGTGTGCCCTTCAGGTCGCGGAACGTGATATTGGTATCGACCGCTAGACCCTCGACTTGGTGAAAGATGGGCGAGTGGGTAGCGTCGAGCGCGTCGTTGCGGTGAACTTTTCCCGGACACACCACGCGCACTGGTGGCTTCATCTTCTGCATGGTGCGAATCTGCACCGGGCACGATCATTTTTCCCATGATCGAGAACTGCCGCGACCTTTCGCTGGAACTGATGTCCTTCGATGTGGCGCCCCAACAGGACCTGTACACCAAGCAGGGCGTGGCGGTGACGGTCGAGGCCGTGGCGCAGATCAAGGTG
>JAIQFA010000072.1 GCA_020073525.1 Terriglobia bacterium | reverse complement strand
ACGGAATCGAAGTGTTGGAAACGCGGGAGTGGTTGGACTCGCTGGATTATGTGCTCTCGCGCGGGGGACCGGACCGCGCCGGCCGCCTTTTGCAGCAACTGGCGTTGCACGCCCGGCGGGAGGCTGGCATCAACCTGCCGTTCACGGCGACCACTCCCTACCAGAATACGATCCCTTCCAAGCAGCAACCGCCGTTTCCCGGCAGCCAGGAGATGGAGCGCCGCATCAAGAGTCTGGTGCGCTGGAACGCCATGGCCATGGTTGTCCGCGCCAACAAGATCCAGGAAGGAATCGGCGGACATATTTCCACCTTCGCATCCGCAGCCACGCTTTATGAAGTAGCGTTCAACCACTTTTTTCACGCGTCTACCGAATCCGGCGACCGTGATGTTGTCTATTTTCAGGGACACGCGGCTCCGGGGATTTATTCTCGCGCCTACCTCGAGGGCCGCATCCCCAAAGAAAAATTAGAAAACTTCCGGCGGGAGTTGAAACCGGGCGGCGGACTCTCGTCATACCCGCATCCCTGGCTCATGCCCGAGTTCTGGGAATTTCCGACGGTGTCGATGGGACTCGGCCCGATTCAGGCGATCTATCACGCGCGCTTCATCAAGTATCTCGAAAATCGCGGGTTGAAAACTTCGACGGGCGGCAAAGTCTGGGCATTCCTGGGCGATGGCGAAATGGACGAACCCGAGTCGCTGGGCTCGATCACGCTGGCTTCGCGCGAGCGGCTCGACAACCTGATTTTCGTCGTCAACTGCAACCTGCAGCGTCTCGATGGCCCGGTCCGCGGAAACGGCAAGATCATCCAGGAGTTGGAAGCGATTTTCCGCGGCGCGGGATGGAACGTCATCAAAGTCATCTGGGGCGGCGATTGGGACCCGCTGATTCAGGCCGATCGCGATGGCCTGCTCGTCCGGCGCATGGGTGAGATCACCGACGGACAGTATCAGAAATATTTCGTCGAGAGCGGCGCGTATTTCCGGCAGAATTTCTTCGGAACCGATCCCCGGCTGCTGAAGATGGTCGAGCATCTTTCGGACGAGCAACTCGCCCGCATGCGGCTCGGTGGTCACGACCCGATCAAAGTTCACGCCGCATATAGGGCAGCGGTCGACCACACAGGCTCTCCCACCATCATTCTTGCCAAGACGATCAAGGGATATGGACTCGGCGAAGCGGGCGAAGGCAAGAACATCACCCACCAGCAGAAAAAGCTGAACGACGATGAGCTGCAAATCTTCCGCTCGCGCTTCGGCATTCCGATTCCCGACGACGAGCTTCACAACGCGCCGTTCTACCGCCCCGCCGACGACAGCGCCGAAATCAAGTACATGCAGGAACGCCGGCAACAACTCGGCGGATACATGCCGACGCGTAAAGTGCGCGCCACGCCGCTCAAGCCGGTTCCTGAAGCAATTTTCGAGGAATTCTACAAAGGTACCGAAGGCCGCGAAGCTTCCACCACCATGGTCTTCGTGCGCATGCTCTCCAAGTTGCTGCGCGACCCCGAGGTCGGGAAATTTATCGTGCCCGTGGTTCCCGACGAGGCCCGCACCTTCGGCATGGAGGCGCTCTTCCGCCAGGTCGGTATCTATTCGAGCGTCGGCCAGCTCTATGAGCCGGTCGATATGGCGACGCTCCTCTATTACAAGGAGGCGAAGAACGGACAGATTCTGGAAGAGGGCATCACCGAAGCGGGATCGATGTGCTCGTTCATCGCCGCCGGTACCGCCTATGCCAATCACGGCATCAATACGATTCCCTTCTTTATTTATTACTCGATGTTCGGACTGCAGCGTATCGGCGACCTGATTTGGGCCGCGGCGGATATGCGTTGCCGTGGTTTCCTGATCGGAGGCACGGCGGGAAGAACGACGCTGGCGGGCGAAGGCCTGCAGCATCAGGATGGCCACAGCCATGTCCTGGCTCTTGGAGTGCCGAACCTGCACGCTTATGATCCAGCCTTTGCCTTCGAGATCGCCGTCATCATCCAGGACGGCATCAAGCGCATGTATGTCGACGGCGAATCCATCTTCTATTATCTAACCGTCACCAACGAGCCGCTGCCGATGCCTGAGATGCCCAGCCAGCCGGGCATCCGCGAGGGTATCCTCAAAGGCCTGTACCGCTACCGGACTTCCGCAAAGAAAAATGCGAAGCTACGTGCCCAGTTGCTGGGCAGCGGCACCATTATGTTCGAGGTGCTGAAGGCGCAGGCGATTCTGGAAAAGGAATACGGCGTCGCGGTGGATGTGTGGAGCGTCACCAGTTACAAGGAGCTCTATCGCGAAGCGAATGACTGCGCGCGCTGGAACATGCTGCATCCCACCCAAAAAGCAAAAGTACCGTACGTGACCCAGGCGCTGAAAGGCGCATCCGGCCCATTCATCGCGGCATAGGATTACATGAAGGTACTGCCGGAGAGCATCGCGCAGTGGGTGCCGGGCAAGCTGGTCTCGCTGGGCACCGACGGTTTCGGGCGCAGCGAAAATCGCGCATCCCTGCGAGACTTTTTCGAAGTGGACGCAAAGCACATCGTGCTGGCCACGCTGCACGCGCTGGCAGGCGAAAAGTCCGCTGACAAAGACAAGAAGGACGGCGGCGATGGCGTCAATGCGAAGCTGCTGGAGAAAGCAATCCGCGATCTAGGAATCGATCCGGAAAAACGCAACCCGGCCACCAGCTAATGGAGAAACGGGCGCCCTCGCCCGTCGTGCAACAGCGCTAGAGATTGAGGACAAGGGAAAGAATGCCAACGGAATTTAAGCTGCCCGAGTTGGGCGAGAATATCGAGAGCGGAGACTTAGTCCGCTTGATGATCAAGCCCGGCGCGAGCATCGCCGAAGGCGAGCCCGTGATGGAACTCGAGACCGACAAAGCAGTCGTCGAAGTGCCGTCGTCGGTCACCGGCACGGTCGGAGAAATCCGCGTCAAAGAAGGCGACAAACTGAAGGTCGGTCAGGTCATCTTCACCGTCGAAAACGGCGCAGGATCCGGAGCCAAGCCTGCCTCGAAGCCGGCCGCACAGCCCAGCGTAATTCCCGCGCCACCAAAGGACACTCCCGTAGAGACGCGGCTTGCCGCGTCTCCGCAGACGGGGCAAGCCCCGTCTCTACAGGGGAGTCTGGTTCGGTCACTTGTACCTTCAGCAGCCACGGCCAGCGAGTTCAAGCTCCCGGAGTTGGGAGAGAACATCGACTCCGGCGATCTAGTCCGCTTGATGATCACGCCGGGCGCGAGCGTTTCTGAAGGTCAGCCGGTCATGGAACTTGAAACGGACAAGGCCGTCGTAGAAGTTCCTTCCTCGGTCAGCGGCGTGGTGCGCGAGATCAAGGTCAAAGAGGGTCAGAAGGTTAGGGTGGGCCAGGTCATCTTCACGCTGGAGGGCGGTGCGGTCGCTCCGGCGGAACCTCCTCGCCGGCACGAACCGGTCGAACACATCTCCGGACAACAGGCAGCGCGGCTCTCGTTCCAGATCGCCATGCGTGCCGAGGGCAAAACGGAAGAACAGGCGCTTCCTCCGGATCAACCACAAGCCCCGCCGCCGGCGTTCACCATGCCCGTACAGCTAGGTAAAGTTGCCGGAACCGACCGCGATCCGATACCAGCGGCGCCGCACGTGCGCCGCCTGGCGCGCGAAATTGGAGTGAACATTCGCAGCGTGCAGGGCAGCGGGCCCGGCGGACGCATCTCGGAAGACGATGTGAAGCAGTCCGCCAAGAATGCTCTGATGCAGGCCGCAGTTGCTGCACAAACTCCGCGCGGCACCTTCGTCGAGCCCGAACTCCCCGACTTCGCCAAGTGGGGCAAGACAGAACGTGTTTCCATGCGCGGGGTGCGGCGTAAAACCGCCGAGCACTTGCGTCAGGCATGGAACACCATTCCACATGTCACCCAGCAGGACCGCGCCGACATCACCGAACTCGAACAGTTGCGCGCCAAGTTCGCGCCGCGAGCGGAAGAAGCGGGCGGCAAGATGACCGTGACGGCGATTGCGTTGAAAGTTTGCGCGTCGGCCCTGAAGGTCTTTCCCCAGTTCAACGCCTCGATCGATATGGGGAAGGAAGAAATCATCTACAAGCAATACATCAACATCGGCGTTGCGGTGGACACCGATCGCGGACTGCTGGTGCCAGTCATCCGCAACGTCGACAAGAAGAATATTGTCGAGCTGGCCGCGGAGATGACGCAGCTTTCCAAGAAAGCCCGCGATCGCAAGCTCACTCCCGAGGAGATGGAAGGCGGCACATTTACCATCACCAACCTCGGCGGAATCGGCGGCACCGGATTTTCTCCGATCGTGAATCATCCTGAGGTTGCGATTTTGGGCCTCTCGCGTTCGCGCATGGAGCCGGAGTGGGTGAACAACAAATTCGAACCGCGCTTGATTCTTCCACTCTCACTCTCGTACGATCACCGGTTGATCGATGGCGCCGACGCTGCGCGTTTCTTGCGCTGGATCGCAGAAGCCTTCGAGCAGCCATTCCTGCTTTCGGTTCAGGGGTAACATCCCGTGGCGAGGGTCGGATCGATTGGGAAACGGGCGATACCACAATGAAATTGTCATCCTGAGCGAAGCGAAGGACCTGCTGATTGGCGGCGTTGGCAACAAGCAGGTCCTTCGCTTCGCTCAGGATGACAAGAGTGGTCATTATTAGAGGATAAATAACGAAATGGCGAACACTTCAAATCTTCGTGTGGCTGTGATCGGTGGCGGCCCGGGCGGTTATGCCGCCGCATTTTTGGCGGCCGATCTGGGCATGAAAGTTACCCTGATCGATCCGGAAGTGAACCCCGGCGGCGTCTGCCTCTATCGTGGCTGCATCCCATCCAAGGCCCTGCTGCACGTGGCCAAGCTGCTCGAAGAAGCCGAACAGGCCAAGAACTGGGGCATCGAATTCGGAGAGCCCAAGGTCGATCTCAATAAGCTTCGCGGATGGAAAGAAAGCGTCGTCAAAAAGCTTACCGGCGGACTGGGCCAGTTATCCAAGCAGCGCTCGGTCACATTTGTTTCGGGCAAAGCCTCATTCGTAAATTCGACAACCCTGAAAGTTACCAAGAGCGCTGCGGGCGGCGAAGAGAACCTCACTTTCGACCGCGTCATCATCGCGACCGGTTCGCGTCCAACGGTCGTGCCGAGCCTCAAGCTCGACAGCCCGCGCCTCATGGATTCGACCGGCGCTCTCGATCTGCCCGACATCCCGAAAACGCTGCTCGTAATCGGTGGCGGCTACATCGGATTGGAACTAGGCTCGGTCTACGCCACGCTGGGCACCAAGGTGACCTGCGTAGAAATGATGCCCGGCTTGCTGCCCGGAGCCGACCGCGACCTGGTGCTGCCTCTGCACAAGCGCCTGGAAAAGCTTTTCTCCGCGATCCTGCTTAATACTACGGTCAAATCGCTTAAGGACGAGAAGGCCGGCATTCGCGTGACGCTCGAGGGGCCAAACGTAAAAGAGAAGGAGCAGGTATTCGACCGCGTGCTGATGTCGGTGGGGCGCCGCCCGAATTCCGAAATCCCCGGCCTCGACAAAACCAAGGTTAAAGTCAACGCAAAGGGTTTCATCGAGATCAACGAGCAGCGGCAGACCGCCGAGCCCACGATCTACGCCATAGGAGACGTTGCCGGTGAACCGATGCTGGCGCACAAAGCAATGCATGAGGGCCGTACCGCCGTCGAAGCCATTGCCGGACACAAAGTTGCTTTCGAACCGAATGCGATTCCCGCGGTCGTATTTACCGATCCTGAGATCGCATGGGCTGGACTGACTGAAACGCAGGCCAAGGAACAAGGACGCGAGATCACCGTCGCCAAGTTCCCGTGGGCCGCTTCCGGACGCGCCATCACACTCGACCGGCCAGAAGGCCTCACCAAGCTGCTCATCGATCCGAAAACGGAGCGCGTGCTCGGTGTCGGTATCGTCGGCGCGGGCGCGGGCGAATTGATTGCGGAAGGCGTGCTCGCCATCGAAATGTGCGCCTTGGCGGCTGACGTAGGCATGACCATCCATCCGCACCCAACGTTATCGGAGACGATGATGGAATCAGCCGAAGTCTTCTACGGACAGGCCACCGACATCTATCGCCCCAAGAGGTAGGGGCGCTCTTTCTGATGGAGAGACGGGCGCCTCGCCCGTCAAGCCGGGCGGGGACGCCCGGATTTCCGCTACTGGAACCCCAATGAAGAAATTGGCGCTGTTAGTACTGGTCGTTTTCCTCTCTCTCCACGGGCTGAGGGCGCAGTCTGTTTCCAGCCTGCTGAAAGGTGGAACGCAGGCTCAGGAGCCAACTTCCGCGTCTACCGATCCCCTGGGACGTGACACACCCTCCGGAACCGTGCTTGGGTTCCTCCAAGCCGCGCAGTCCGGAAACAACAAAGGCGCTGCCGATTTCCTGCAAATGAGCGCCGCGCGCCGCCAGTCGCAGGGTGCTGACTTGGCCGAGAAACTGAAGGTGCTCATGGACCGCGCCTTCGTGGGCAGCCTGCGACGGCTAGGCACGCGCCCCGAGGGCAATCCGGAGTACGGCACCCCCGATCGGCAAACCATCGGAATCTTTTCCTATGGCGATGCGGATGTGCCCGTGGTTCTCGTTCGCGTAGGGGACCTGAACTCCGGGAAAATCTGGCTGTTCTCTTCCGAAACGCTGAGCAAAGTCCCCGAGCTGTATGACAACCTGGAAGCCCACCAGGTCGAAAATAAACTTCCGCAAAGCCTGGTGCGAAACGCGTTTCTCGGGATGCCGCTCTGGCAATGGCTAGCGCTTCTTGCCGCGATTCCAGCGGCATTCGCCATCGGCTGGGCGGTGGTTCTGCTCTTGGCGATTCCGCGCCGGCTTTGGATCAAGTTCAGAAACCGTCCCAACCTGCACTCCTACCGCGGCATGTCGACACCGCTGCTGGTTATGTTCAGCGCGTTCGCTCACCGAGTGATTGCCACCTACCTCGGCCTGCCGCTCCTGCCACGTCTTTATTACTACCGCACAATCTGGGTCCTCATAAGTATCGGGTTCTTCTGGTTTTTGCTCCATGCGACCAGCCTCACGATGCAGCGACTGCGTACCCATGCCGTCAGCGCGGGCCGCACCGGCACCGGAACGCTGATGGTGCTGGGCGAACGGCTGATCAAAGCGATGGTGTTGATCGTCGCGGTGCTGGCCACGCTTGGCATCCTCGGCTTTAACCTGACCACCGTACTCGCCGGCCTCGGCATCGGCGGCATTGCCATCGCCTTCGCCGCACAAAAGACTCTCGAAAATCTTTTCGGTGGAATTTCCGTTCTCGGCGATGAGGTCATCCGCGTGGGCGACTTCTGCCGTTTCGGCGATCGCGTCGGGACCGTCGAGGACATCAGCCTGCGCTCCACTCGCATTCGCACGGTCGAGCGCACCGAGCTTTCTATTCCCAATGGCGCCCTCGCCACCATGAACATCGAAAATCTCACCCGTCGCGACAAGATTCTGTTCAATCCCACGCTTGGGATCCGGTGTGAGACCTCGGCGGACCAGTTGCGCTATCTGCTCGCCGAAGTCCGCCGCATGCTATACGAGCACCCGAAAATCGAGAGTGACAGCGCCCGCATACGCTTCGCCAGTTTTGACGCCAGCTCTTTGAACCTTGAGATCTTCAGCTATGTGCTCACCCGCGATTACGCGGAATTCACGGCGATTCGCGAAGACCTGTTACTACGCATCATGGATATCGTCGAAAAATCGGGCAGCGGTTTCGCCTTCCCATCGCAGACGTTATATTTTTCGCGTGATTCCGGCCTCGACAAGGAAAAATCGGCCGCCGCCGAGCAGCAGGTCCGGCGATGGCGGGACCAGCACAATCTTCCCTTCCCCGATTTTGCGCCCGCCGATAAATCTGCTTTGCGCGGTTCGATTGTCTATCCTCCAGCTGAGTCGGCGACGGGTAGAAACCCCCGGCTTCCCTGACACTATAGGGAGCGCCCTCCCTTACCCCGGTAACTTGCGGCTTTCGACAGCGGTTCCTAGCATAGGAGAGCCATGCCCCATGCTCTGCTTTTGTCGCCGGATGACCAGGCGGTCACCGCAATTACTGGCGTTTTAGAAGAAATGTCAGTGACTTGCGAACGTCCCCTGGACGGCGTCTCTGCTGCCCAAAAACTGAATTCGCAGAGCTTTGACCTGGTATTGGTCGACTGCGAAAATCTGCCGGCAGCCAAGCTGATCTTCGACGTTTGCCGCCGCGGAAAACACGGCAACAACCCCGTCCCGATCGCAATCGTAGATGGCCGCGCCGGCCTGCCCACTGCTTTTCGCCTGGGCGCGGAACTGATTCTGACCAAGCCAGTCGCCAAAGACCAGGCCCGGACCACCATTCGCACCGCTGTTTCTCGGGTGCGGCGAGACGTTCCGACAAATGAAGGCGCTCCCGTGCAACCGGCAAACGCGGTTGCACACAGCGCGGGCATGAAAGAAGAGCGTGCACAAGCAGCGGCCGCCGCCGCTTCTACGCAGCTGACCAGCTTCGCGGATTCCGCTCCAGCTTTCGTTCCAACTGCCATTCCCACTGCCGCTCCCGCAACCTTCTCCGCCCCAGCCCTCACGGCGAAGATGCGTTCCGCCGTGGATGAAGTCGAGGGCGCACCAGCCTCTCCAAAGTTGAAACCGCAGACCACATCTTTTTCAGCGGCCTCTTCGTCAGATTTGTTTGAGCCTTCTCCGACTAAAGCAATTTCTGTCAGTTCGAAACCCAAACTCCCACTTTCCGACGATCCAGTGCTTGCGGAACTGGAGAGAGCGGAACTGGAGGAATCGGTATTACCGGAATCGCAACCGGCAGAATTGCAGAAGGAAAGTTCAGGATCGGCCAAAGGATCGAGCGCTCAACCGGTCACAGAATCCGAAGCTCCGGCCTCCTCGTCCTACCAGCAAGGCCGGCAGAAACCGCGAAGGGCCCTGGTGGCATTGCTTGCGCTCGCGCTCGCCGGCGGTGGCTTCTATGCCGCGTGGATGTATCAGCCCGGATTTCGAGCGCTGGCCCAACCGCAGATTGATCGCGTATTAGCCCTTGCCGGAAGGGCGCTGCCGCCGACTCAGACTGCGAGCCCGGCGAAACCTTCGCCTCAGCCGGCCCCGGCTGCTGTGCCGGTGCCTGCACCAGCGCCGCCAGCCGATCCGGCTAAGACAGAATCAACGGTAACGGGTGCTGCAACAAGTTCAGCGACTGGCTCAGCAACCGATTCACCGACAACGTCCGCCGCCTCCACTCCGGTCCAACCGTCCGCGCCTCAAGACAAGGCACTCCTTCCACCTGCTCCTGGGCCCACGGCAACAACGCCGGTTGTCAGCAAGCCTGAAGCTAGCAAAACCAGCATAAACAAGCCGAGCGAGGCTAAGAAAACCGCCGCCGCTGCGCCTTCTTCCGACGCCCCATTGCCCGGGGAAAACAGCGCAATCATTCTCTCTTCCAAAGGTGCGGAAAAACGGCTGGCCCATAGCGTTCCGCCGAAATACCCCGGTGCGGAAGGAACGGTTGTCCTCAAGGAAGTTGTGGATGAGGACGGCAAGGTGCAAGGCGTCCGGCTGGTGGAGGGAAATGCTGCTCTGGCAACCGCCGCCATCGAAGCCGTGAAGCAGTGGCGCTATCGGCCTTACGTGCGGGACGGAAAGGCTCAGCCCTTTCAGACCGTCGTGATCATCGACTTTCAAAAGCCTTAAGGTCGTTGGTCGATCGCAGACGCTGCACTGCTATAAAAGCCATCGATCGACGCGCAAACGACTAGCGACAATCGACCATCGACCTTCAGCTCAATTACCCCCGTAACTTGCTGGTACCCACGACATTACCTAGGATGGCCTCATCATGGGTTACCAAGCTTTACTCTTCTGTCCTGATGAAAAACTGGCTCGCGTCGTCAGTCAGGTATTCAGCGAACTGGACTTCGCCGTGGAGCCGGTTCATGAACCTTTTGCGGCAGTCAAGAAATTGATGGCGCAGCGCTACGACGCCGTCGTCGTGGACTGCGAGAATGAGCAGAACGCTTCCCTGCTCTTCAAGAGCGCACGAAATTCCAGTTTTAATCAGAATTCGTTGGCCATCGCATTGGTTGAAGGACAAGCGGGGGTGGCGAAAGCCTACCGCATCGGCGCCAACCTGGTGCTCACCAAGCCCATCAATGTCGAGCAGGCCAAGGGAACGCTTCGGGTTGCGCGCGGACTTCTGCGAAAGAATTCTGATGCCGCCAGCGCGACCGCTACCAGCGCAGCACCTGCGCCAACGCCGGCAAAGGCAGCGCCTGTCTCCGTGCCCAGCTCATTGCCGTCGCCCGGTCGAAGCGCGACAACCATTACTACACCTCCAAGTCGCACCGAACTTCCTGAATTTGAGGCACCGTTGCCGGCGTCCGAAATTCCTGCGCCACCCCCGGCAATGGCAGCGTCAGCAAAAGTTGAAGACAAACCGGCGGTGGTTTCCCTGTCGGAGGCGCAAACGCAACGGCCTGCCACTCTGGTGGAGGCGCAGCTATCCGCTTTCCCCGTGGCAGCCAAGAGCGACGCAGTCAACGATGACGCAATCCTGAAAGGCAAGAACGAGCCGGCAAAGATCGCTGTCAGGGCCGCACCGGTGCACAACACCAGTGTCGCTTTCAAATCGGTCGCTGGATCGGCTGCCGCGACAGCTCCGGCAAAGGAGGCAACCGCTCCGCCCGCGAAAGAGAGCAAAACGGTTGAATTGGAGCCCGCCAAAAGATCGCAGACCTCCGCTCCCGAGGCCGCAGCCGTCGCCGCAACCATGTTTGAGTCCGCCGGCGCCAGCAGCGCCCCATCATTTGCCGCATTGGGCGACGAGGACTCGGAAGGATCCGCCGGCAGAAAGAAGATTCTTATCGCAGCCGTGGCCATCCTGGCTCTGGCCGCGCTTGGCTACTTCGGTTATGAGAAGTTCGGTAAGTCTAATGCGACGACCGCTCCAGTTCCTCCGCCGGTGACCACGCCGCAAAACTCGGGAGAACCGGCTCCCACTCTGGCGCCCATGTCGGCACCGCTCGAGGTGCCTGCAAAGAGCACACTCGACCGGGCGAGTGCGGCCAGCCCGGCGTCTGGTGCCAAAACAACGGGAGCGGCGGCGCTCGACAAGCCGTCGGCCATCGCTGCTAATCCTCCCGTAATTCGAATTGGTACGAACCCTGAAGCGGAGACTAAGCAGTCGAGCGCAACACCCATCGTTGTGAAGTCCGGCACCGGGAGAGCTAAAACACAGGCGCAAGCCGAAGAGTCGGCGCCTGCGCTGCCCGGCACCGTTGTATCCGCCAACGACAACAAGTTGAGTGGCCTGATCTCCGCAGCGCCGAACCTCCCCAAGCCTACCCTGGCTACGCTACGAATTTCCCAGGGTGTCTCGCAGGGACTTGTGATCAAGCGGGTACAGCCAAAGTATCCGCAAGCTGCTCTCGCGGTTCATGCCCAGGGAGCGGTGCAGATTGAAGCCACCATCACCAAAGAGGGCATAGTCACCAACTTGAAGGTCCTCAGCGGCGATCCCGTCCTTGCGCGCGCCGCGCTGGAAGCCGTCCGCCAGTGGAGATACAAGCCGTACTATCTCGATGGCGACCCAGTCGAAATCCAGACCCAGATCACGATCAACTTCAAAGCGAACTAGAAGGCAGGTCGCAGGTCTCAGGTCTCAGGTCTCAGGTCTTAGGTCTCAGGAAATTCGGCCTTGACCACCGCTGGCGCGTTGCCTCGCGGCAATTGGGCGACTGAGTACTGGGTTTTGGTCTTCCCGAGACCTGACACCTGAGACCTGATCTAGTTCAGTTGCTCATCCAGCAGCCGTTGCCGGGGGCGCCCGGGGTGGGCACTAATGCTGCGGAATTTGTGGTAGAGACCATGCAAGTCGTCGCTCAAGAGCCGCACGATCTGCATGCAAAAATCGCAGTGCCCCTGTAGAAACGCCAGAAACTCCTCGCGGGGAATGAAGACCACACTGGTTTCGTCGGCCGCCACCGCGGTGATTCGATGGTTTTCCGCGGTCATGCTCTCGCTCAGTCCGAGAATCGTGCCCGAGCCGGCGACTTCCACGAGTTGCCTCTGACTCCGATTGGTTGACAACAGCATACTAACTTCGCCACTCTCCACCAGGTAAACACCCTCCGCCCGGGAACCCTGCTGGAACAGCGTGGCGCCTTTCGGAAACCACTGCGCCGATCTCATTCTCTGGAGGGCTTGTAACAGATCGGGATTCACGTTGCTTGGTCCAGCCTGCAATGACACAATGCCACCCCGCCACACCTATTCTGCGGGTGTCTGGAAGCACTGGCAGTGATTCGAGTCACGATTCTAAGTGACAGGCGAACCGAGGATTCGAGACATTCCCTTGGTGACGGGCCGGCGTTCTTTTGTGAGAAGGTCTTCCGATTTGTCCGTTATGCCGCATCCCCGCAACGGAACTGCCCGCCAATGAGGGCTGGCAGACTGTCCCGCCAAGGTGGGATTGAGGGCTCACCGGACCGCCGCCTATTGCCGCTCCAGAACTTCGTCGATGGCGACTTTACCGCCTTTATCAACGCTGACCACTTTGTGGACCGGCTTGAATCCGGTCAGCGTGATATCCACGATGTAGTTTCCCGGTGCCATCATTACGTCGACCGGCGATAACTTATCAAAGACACGTTGGTTGATCGCGACCTGCGCGCCTTTCGGCTGGGTGTGAATGCTGATGCCGCCCATGCCCGCCGTACTGTCTCCACCACGTCCAAACAGCTTGTTGAACTTGCCGACCGTGCGTATCTCCTCGGCATTGCCCAGCGCCCTGAGCACTGGAGCGTACTGGAAATTCTGCCCGGCACCGAGGTCGGCCGTGATGGTCTCTTCGAGAAATCCCTGCTTGCGCACCAGAACTGTGTGGCTGCCCTTTTCCACCGCGAACTGGGCCGGGGTGACTCGGGCGGTCGGTTTGCCGTCAATGAGGATGTCAGCGCTGGGCGGCGTGCTGTTGACCACCACCAGCGCATTCATTGCCGCCAAATGCAGCATCAAAGACGATTTGCTATTAGCAGCCACCTCGACCGACCGCACCTCGGATGTATAGCCAGACTTGTTTACGGAGATAATGTGCTTACCTGGACTTAGCCCCGCTACTGTATACGGAGTCACCCACAAGGGATCGCTTTTGCCATCCACCTGGAACAGTGCGCCCTGCGGGTTGGAGTCGATCAAAGCCTGGCCCGGGATCACGACCGGCAGCGGAGCGGGGGCGGGCGCCCGCCGGCTGCTGCGCTTTTCGACCTGGCGCACCGTCAGACTCGGTTGAGCTTCGGCAATGGGCGGTGCTGGCTGTTCGGCTTGCGGCGCTGCCGGCGTCTGAGCGACCGGCTGGCTCGGGGCAGGGGTCGAGCTTTGGGTTGCGGTTTTCGTCGGCCGCGGCGCCGCGGTGGAACCATCATCCTCTGAACGGACGTGGAAAAAGAGCGCGACAACGATCACGAGGATCACAGCAACCGCCCCCAGGATTGAAAACAGCATCAGCCGTGGCGGAACCGTCGCGATTTCCTTGATTGCCTTTTGCGCAACTTCGCGCGGTTGGACTCTTGGCTTCTCCTCTTTCCGCGGATTGACCTGCACCACGGAGAGCGAGGGCCCAACCGGCTCAGGTGGAGGCGGCGGGGTGAAGACTGGCTCCTTGAGCGGTGGCAATTCGTCCAGATCGGAGAAACTTTTCCCGGATGAGCCCTTCGCGGGCTCGGACATCATGGGATCGACGGCGATGCGCGGCGATTCCTGCTCACTTTCTTGTTCCACCACGGCCGCCGATAGCACGGGACTCGGAGCGGCATGGGAGTCAGGAGCGCTCAATTCAAAGTCGCTGATCATTCGCGCGCCCGAGTTTGAATCGGACTTTGAATGAGAGCCTGGTTCCGATTGCGAACCAAAATTTGAGCTGAAGCCTGAATCGAAGTGCGTGGCGCTTCCCCCGGCCACAGCGCCTGCGGCGGCCGCATTGGCTCGAGTTTCAGCCGGTGGCGTCGCGATTCGCGGAGACACCGTAGAAGAAACAGGCTTAGGCGAAACCGGCCGGGCGGGCGGCTCGGGCTTGGGAATGCTTGAGGCTGCCGAGACAAACTTGCTGGCTGCCGCTGCCCGGGCTGCGGCATCCACGGTAACCGCGGGCTTCGCAGTTGGCTTCTTGGTTTCCGTGGCAGCTTTCTTGTTTTCCTTGCACTTCTCCAGATCCTCCAGCAGCTCGCGCGCGCTCTGATAACGCTCTGCGGGATCTTTGGCGAGCGCTTTCATGATCAGCGCGCTTACCGTCGGCTGAATCTTGGGATTCACCGACGACGGGCTGGCGGGCGTCTCATTCTCAATACGGCTGACCAGCGTGACCGGGTCCGCGGCATCGAAAGCCTGCCGCCCGACCACCATCTCGTAAAGGATCGTGCCCAGGGTGAACAGGTTCGAGCGCAGGTCGATGGCTTCTCCGCGAATCTGTTCCGGAGAGCAGTAGGGCATGAGCCGGCCCAGACCTTTTCCTGATTCCGCATCAATCAGGCTCATGTAGGAGATGCCATAGCCAAGAATCTTGACCATGCCATCCCACTGCACCATGATCTTGGCGGGCTCCAACGAGCAGTGGGCCACACCTTTCGAGGCGGCGAACTCCAAGCCGGCGCAAACCTGGCGCGTAATATCGAGCAAATCCCAGATGGAGAAGCCTTCCTTGCGCGCCAACATGGTGGCGACGCTGTTGCCCTGGATGTATTCCATCGCTGCGCAGAACTGCCCGTCGATCTCGCCCGCGCCATAGAGCAGGACGATGTTCTGGCTGACAAGATCGCGCGTGGCCTCGCCCTCGGCGATCAGCGTGTCCACAAACGCGTCCGCACGATCGCCCAGCTGCTCCAGACTCTGCGTCTTGAGCGCCACGACCTGGTTGGTTTCCGTGTCCAACGCCTTGTAAATCAAGGCAGTCTCTGACTTGGAAAGTTCACTCTGAATTTCGAAACGGCCAAACATCGTCGCCATTGCAGTCGCCTCGCGGTGGTAAGCCGCACTACACCCTGAACATGAATTTGGCTAAGAACAGGGGGAGAATCAAAACTAAGAATACCGCCATCAACTGCACAACTGAGAGTTACGAAAGTACTGAAAACAGTTGCGAAAGGCTATCGATTAGGACCTCCGAAGGAAGCGACACTGGAAGGTTACTGCCACCTCCCGAATCACCTGGCATGGTTCGAGGTTCGGTGGGTGACGGCATCGCATGAAGGTGAACCGCGGGAGGAGTAGTACGATAGGCCCGATTAACCGGTGACTTCAATACCCCATCATGATGTTCAGGGACAAAATGAACTTCTTCTTCCAAGACTGGTCCCTCGCAAGGTTTCTGCGTAACCGAATCGCTGGCAGTGCATACCGGGGCGAAGCGCAACCAAGGCCGGAGATGCGGGTGCTCGAGACGAAGCGTCTCGTGCTGCGTAAATTCCAGCAGGATGATCTTAAAGACTTGGTCCGTTGGCAAAAGGACTCGGGTGCTGCTTACACGGAAAGTGAGGCCCAAGGATTTCTCGACTTCTGCTTCCGGGAGTACGTCAGGTGCGGAATCGGACCTTGGGGAATACGACTAAGGGAAACAGGGACCGTGATCGGAAGTTGCAGTTTCTGCTACATCCATCCCAATCGCAAGTGTGGAGAAGTCAACTACTACGTCGCTCCGCAGTATCGCGGTCAAGGGATAGCACCCGAGGCCTTGGGAGCGGTACTGGAATTTGGCTTTGCGGATGTTGGGTTAGCTCGAATAGAAGCCCGATGCCCTCCGGGGAACGCAAGTTCGGAGCGCGTGATGCAAAAGGCGGGGATGAATTTCGAACGAATGATATCGTCGAGTGAGGAACCGAAAGGCAGATCCAAAAGCTCAAAGCTCTATACCATCCTCCAACGGCATTTCAAGCCGCGACCGTCGGAATAGATTCTTATGATTGTGTCATTTGAAGGTGGCGTCGGCCTGATCGAACACCGCTAATCCGCCCTGCAACCATTGCACTGGAGAAGACGAAGCCGTGCATGACAATAGACAGATTGAGGCTGTCTGGTACGGTTCCGCGGCGAAGTATTCGCGAAAACTTCGCAGTCCAGTTGTCCATACCACGACCGCTGCTTTATCCTGAAGATTAGCGCAAATGGTGCTGGCTCTCCCTCTCAGGGGATCTCCTTATCAACCAGTGGGTCTTCCGGAGTCACATGACCTTAACTCGCTTCGTGACCAAAAGCGCATTTCGCAACAAGCGACGCAGCATCCTTACCGTGCTGAGCATCACGTTCTCGCTCTTGTTGCTGACTCTGATGATGACCGTCTGGCACAGCTTCTACATTGACAAGGGCAGCGCCCTTTCGGCCCAGCGACTGATCACGCGCCATCGCGTTTCCTTGACCCAGAGTATGCCCGTGTATTACCGGGAAAAAATGCGCACCGTTCCTGGAGTCGTGGCGGTGGCCCCGACACAATGGTTTGGCGGTCTGTACAAAGATGAGAAGCCCGAGAATTTCTTCGCCCAGTTTGGCACCGATCCCATGGAGATTTTCAAGGTGATGACCGACTTCAAAATCCCGGACGATCAACTCACCGCCTGGCAGCACGATCAAGCCGGGTGCGTGGCGGACGCGGATTTGGCGAAGAAATTTGGTTGGAAAATCGGGGATCGCATCGTTCTCAAAGGCACGATCTTCCCCGTGGATCTGGAACTCACGCTGCGCGGAATCTTCACCGCGCCCCACCCCTCTATTACGCTTTATTTCAATCAGAAGTATGTCGAGGAAGCGGTCGCTTTTGCCAAGGGCCGCTCTGGCACTTTCAATATCCTGGCGGACTCCCCCGAGGATGTTCCCAAGGTCGCAGCCGCCGTGGATGCCATGTTCCGCAACTCTCCAGAGCCTACAAAAACGGAGAGTGAGAAGGCGTTTCAGCTCAGTTTTATCAACAGCCTTGGTAATGTGAAGGCCTTCATTCTGAGCATCTGCTTCGCGGTCGTGTTCGCGACGTTGCTCGTGTCCGCTAACACGATGGCCATGTCCATCCGCGAACGCACCCGCGAAGTAGCGGTGCTCAAGACCCTGGGTTTTACGCGGCAATCGATTCTCCATCTTTACGTAAGCGAATCCATCACGGTCGCTTTGGTCGGCGGTGTGCTCGGCTCTGTGCTGGCGGTTCTACTGGTGATGGTTCTTAAAAATGCGCCCGGCATGGGATTCTTCTTTCTCGGAATGAAAGTAACCATCTCCACCTTCCTTCTGGCCTTCGTTGTCGCCGCAATGGTCGGATTTCTGAGCGCGATTTTGCCCGCCTATCATGCGGCCAAGTTGGATATCGTGGAGGGATTACGCTACACCGGGTAGCGAACGAGCCGATGTCACATCCGAGGCGAGCGAAAAAGGGGAATACACGATCCACCAGCCGCGAAGCGGCGAAATAGGAAAGCCCGGCACGTGAGTGCCGGGTAGGTACCGGTCATAAAGTGTGAGTCCCGCAAGGGACGGCACTCGGACTCCGAAGGGATAGCATGGCGATTCCGATCAGCTATAACATTCGCAACCTGAAGCTGCGCAAGGGCCTCACCATCATGACAGCTCTGGGCATTGCGCTCACCGTGACGACCGCGGTTTTCCTGATGGCGCTGCTGGCGGGCCTGAAAAAGGCCTTCATGGCTAGTGGCGATCCGGTGAACGTGCTCGTCATGCGGAAGGGTTCGACGGCTGAACTTTCCGGAGGCTTCGACGCCAACCTTTTTCCGACGTTGAAAACGCTGCCCGGCATTGCCACGGACAAAGAGGGACAACCGCTCGCCTCCGGTGAGTGGGTGGTCGTGGTCGTGCTGCCCCGTAAGGATGGAACCGGCGACGTGAACGTGTCGGTTCGCGGCCTGATGCCGGCGGGCGTTACTCTGCGTTCTGAGAAGAAGGACTCTCACGGGAAACCCGACTTGAACCTGGTCGAAGGCCGCTGGTTCACTCCGGGACAGCGTGAAGTCGTCGTCGGCAAATCGATCCACGACCGTTTCAACGGAGCCAACGTGGGCGACACCATGGACTTTGCCAAAGGGCAATGGAAGGTCGTGGGCGTTTTCGATTCAGGCGGCACGGCCTATGATTCCGAACTCTGGGGAGATGTGAACCAGATCGCCGCCGATTTCGACCGCCAAGGCGGTTATTCTTCTGCCTATCTCCGGGCAACCGACGCAGTGGCGGCCGATGCGCTGAAGCATCGCGTCAGTGACGACCAGCGGCTGAAGCTTGAGGGCACGCTCGAAACCGAATATTACGAGAAGCAAACCAGTTCCGGTGGAGCGATCAAATTCATCGGAACGTTTGTCGCCATCATCATGGCCATTGGTTCAAGTTTCGCCGCCATGAATACGATGTATGCCGCCGTGGCCTATCGCTCGCGCGAGATCGCCACCCTGAGAATCATAGGATTTTCGCGGCCCAGTATTCTGACGTCGTTCGTGATCGAAGCCCTGCTTCTGTCCTTGCTGGGAGCGATCGTTGGGATTGTCTTGATATTGCCCTTCAATGGCATGAGCACCGGAATCGGCAACTCCCTCACCTTCAGCGAGACGGTTTTCAGCCTCCACCTGACTTGGGGAGTGGCAATAACGGCGGTGGTTTTTGCCATGGTAATGGGCTTGCTCGGAGGCTTCGCCCCCGCCTGGCATGCGGCAAGGCAGGACATACTGACCTCGCTGCGAGCTTAGAGAATCTGCCGTAGAGACGGGGCTTGCCCCGTCTCACTGTCAGCGGAGACGCGGCAAGCCGCGTCTCTGCCGAAAATAGAGGTTTTTCCGCGCCCCTATAGGCGGCGCATCGTTCGTACAATTGTTCGTGCCGTCGATTTTGCATCAAGACAAAAGTTGGGAGCACCTTTTCACCAATGCCCACGAACCTCGGACCCGCCGATACCAGGCATGAAGACCTGCGGAGCCTGCGCATCGACCATTCCCTGCGCGACGGGGGCGGTGAACCGCCAAAGTGGTCGCGCCGCTTCATTCTGGGCGGGATCGCCGTGGTCGTCCTTCTCGGAGTCGTCGCACTAGCCTACCGCTTGTTCGACTCCGAAACGCCGGAGGTAGAAGTCGCGCGCGCCGCCGCGGAAGGCAGCGACGTCGCAGGCAGCACCGTGCTTTCGGCCAGCGGATACATCGTCGCGCATCACAAAATCAGCGTGAACTCCAAGGTCACCGGCCGCGTCGCCTGGATCGGCGTGGAAAAAGGCGACAAGGTAAAAGAAGGCCAAGTTCTGGTCCGTCTGGAAGATCAGGAATTCCGCGCTCAATACGAACAGGCACGAGGCGCGGTCGAGAGTTACAAAGCGCGGCTGCTCGAGCTGCAGAATGGATCGCGCCCGGAAGAGATTCAGCAAGCGGATCACAATCTGTCGGAGGCGCGGGCGACTGCGGTCAATGACAAGCTCAATCTGGACCGCACGCGCGATCTGTTTGCGCAAGGGGTAGCCTCCAGGCAGAGCTTGGACGACGCTACCGCCAAGTACGAAGCCTCGCAGCAACGAATGAACTCGCTGGAGCGTGCCTTCAAACTAATGCAACTCGGACCGCGCTCTGAAGAGATTCTTCGTGCCCGCGGCGATCTATTGCAGGCGGAAGGCCAGATGGCCTATGCCAAGTCGCAACTCGATGCCACGGTAATTCGCGCACCGGTTAGCGGCACGATTCTGGAACGCACAGCCGAAAAAGGTGAGTTAGTCACGGCGCAGTTCGCCAGCGGCGCCGAAGGCGGCCCCCGCGGATCAGTGGTTGCGCTCGCAGACCTGAACGACATTCAGGTCGAACTCGATATCGCTCAGGATGACTTTGCCAAACTGTCTCCCAAGCAGGAGGGCATCGTCACCCTCGATGCGTTCAAAGATCGCTCGTACAAAGGCGAGATCGCCGAAATGTCGCCGGAAGCCAACCGGCAAAAAGCGACGGTGCAGGTCAAGGTGCAGATTCTGAAACCCGATTCCTACCTGCGGCCAGAGATGAATGCGACCGTGCAGTTCAAGGCGAAACCGAACGACGATAAGAGCGCGGCCACCAAGCAGACTTACGTCTTTGTGCCGACAGCCGCGTTGCGCGACCAGGATGGCAAGAAGTTCGTGCTTCTCGCGTTTAACGGCAAAGCTCTGCGTCGCGAGGTTCACGTTCAGGGCCAGCGTTCTGGAGGCTATCTGGTGGACTCGCTGGTAGGCGGCGAAAGCGTAATCACGGCAGGGCCCGCGGATTTGCAGGACGGGCAAAAGATTCGTATCAAGGGGCAATCATGAATGCGATGACATCGACGACACCGACGACACAACCGGCGAAGGGCAGCAAGGTCGTACAGGCCCGCGGGGTGAGCAAGATTTTCAAGCGCGATGCCTTTCAGGTGACCGCGCTCGACAACGTCTCCCTCGACATCGCCGGCGGCGAGTTTCTGGCCCTGATGGGGCCCTCCGGATCAGGCAAGACCACGCTGCTGAACATGATCGCGGCCATTGACCGCCCCACTTCCGGCGAACTGCTGGTGATGGGCGAAAATGTTTTTCGCCTGAACGATGGGCTGTCCGCCAAATGGCGCAATACGCACGTCGGATATGTTTTCCAGACTTTTAATCTGATCCCGGTGCTGACCGCATTTGAGAATGTCGAGTTGCCGCTGCTGCTGACCAAGATGACGCCGCAGCAGCGCCGCGACCACGTGTTGACCGCGCTCAAACTCGTAGGGCTTGAGGATCGCGTCAATCACTTGCCCAAGCAACTATCGGGTGGACAAGAACAGCGTGTCGCCATCGCGCGCGCCATCGTCAGCGATCCGACGCTGATTCTGGCCGACGAGCCAACCGGCGACCTCGACAGTCATTCGGCAACAGAGATTCTGGAGATTTTGAAGCGGCTCAACGAAAGTTTCAACAAGACGATCGTGATGGTGACGCACGATCCACACGCAGCCCAGTATGCCCACGTAACCCGCCATCTGGAAAAAGGACGCCTACTGCCGGCTTAGCAGGCTATTGAAAAAGTCGGGCTTCGTATCAGGGCATCGCTTCAGCGATGCCACAAGAGCTCCGAAAATCAGACGCCCCTTCAGGGGCTGTCCACTTAGGCCGTTCTTCTAGACGCCATCGCGTCCACCGGCGCCTCCGTGTCGCTGATCCACTCCCACACGCGCCGCCCACGATCGTTGCTCAAACTGCGGGCCTCGCCATAATCCACCAGGCGATTCAAGACGGTCGTGACCGAGGCCAACGGGTCCTTGTGCCGCGCCAGAATTGTCGGGGCATACCGTTCCAGTTCCACGCAAACCTCGCGGGCTCCCAGTGGACGCCGGATTTCCATGAGTACCCTGCGGCAAGCCTTAGTAAAGCCAGGCTGGCGGCCATTGGGCTTGCGATCGATGAGTTCCAGCAAATCGTCGCCGAGCACCTGGTCGCCAAATAGATTCGCCAAGCCCACAATGGTCTGCTTCACCGTTCCAATGCGCTTCATGATCTCGGCGCGCTGCCGCATGAGTTGGAGGAGTTCGTCGTGCGCCGCCTTCACCACCTGCTGCGCCGAAACACTATTGGCTTGCGCCTCGATTGCGAGGCCGTTGCCGTTATTCTTCGCAACTTCCATAAACACCTCCTCCAGGAAACAGACAAAAAACGAGGATCCCTGGACTCTCTTCTGGTACGGCGAAGACCTCTCCAAAGTTCCATCGGGACGATACGCCCCGGGAAGTCCGAAACCGCTTGATTATTGGACTCGCATGGAAAGAAAAGGTCACCGGCGGAAAGAGTGGTGGTGTAGAGCGGACATCCCGCCCGCGAACGGTGGAGATATTCTCGACCCAGGTCTTCCTGAGCCCCTCAGTTGGCCAAAAATGTGGGTTGGGCCGACGCTGCAGGCGCGGACGGGAGTGTCCGCGCCACACGGATCGTCTAGCCCATCACGGTCGTGTGCTCAGGCCGGATCTTGTAAAGTACGCGAACCTCTCCCGGCTGCGAATACGGGTATTTGTCGACTCCCATGTATTTCTTCGCCATCCTGTCGATGTGCTGGGCGGCGCCGTCCTCGGTAATCTCAACCACGGTGCCGCGAATCTCGAGATAGCGGTAAGGATTGTCGGGATCGACGATGGCCAGTGCGACCCGCGGATCGCGGCGCACGTTGCGATCTTTCTGCCGTCCCTTGGCCGAGTTGAAGATGACGTGTTGGCCGTCGAAGTCGCACCAGACCGGAGTAACCTGCGGTCGTCCGTCGGGCATGAGGGTGCCGAGACTGGCAAAAGCGCGCTTATGGAAAAGGTCGACGTATTTTTCGGGAATCACGTTAGACATTGCTAGCCTCTCCTGAACTCATTAAATATCGATTGATTGCCGCCCCCGATTATAGATGCGGAAAGCGGAACAACGGACATCGTTTTTTTCTGCTGCCGGGTCATGGATTCCGCCTCGGCCGAGCTTTGGGTTCCGGCACCCAGGCAGGTAGAATCATGGGCTCCACGATAATGATTGACGTAACACCGGCGACTCGGAGGGGGACTCGCACTTCGTTTAGATTTGTTTAAAAGAGCCAGCTTCTTCTCAGGCCCTATTACACGGCTGAACTTACGGGAGCGTACGAAGCTATGCGGATGACATTGGACTTGGCAAGGAAATCTCAGCGAACATTTGGTGGGTGGCTGATCCTTTTAGTCTTGGCCACAAGCCCTCTCCTGGCGCAGCAATCTCCCGTCCAACCTCCCACCGTTGTGTTCATGACCGATTTCGGCGTCATCGACGACTCCGTGGCCCTCTGTAAAGGCGTCATGTACAGTATCGCGCCCAACCTCCGCATTGTCGATCTCACTCACCAGGTAAACGCCTTTTCGATTCGCGACGGCGCTCTCTTCCTGTTTGGCGCCTCCCCGTACTTCCCGGCTGGAACGGTGTTTGTAGCCGTGGTCGATCCCGGCGTCGGCAGTTCGCGCAAAGCCGTAGTGGTGAAAACGAAGCGCGGGCAATTCTTCGTGCTGCCCGACAACGGACTGATGACGTTAGTCGAGGACCGCGACGGCATCGAAGGCATTCGCGAACTCACGAACCCGGAATGGATGGTCGGCGCCAAAATTTCCTCCACTTTCCACGGCCGGGATATTTTCTCTCCCGTCGGCGCTCATATCGCTCGCGGTGACGACTGGACCCAGGTTGGACCCGTCGTCAAGGAGTTAGTCCGGCTCGATCTGAAACCCGCAAGCGTGGACGACAAGGGCCTGACGGGAGAAGTGATCGCCCTCGATGGTCCGTTCGGTAATCTCGTCACCAACATCAGCGCCGAAGATTTTCTGAAGCTCGGCTATCGGCGCGGCGACAAGTTGAAGGTCACGATCGCCGGACACGAAGTTGAAATGCCGTTCGTCAACACCTTCAGCGATGTGCCGCTCAAACAGCCCTTGCTGTTCATCGATTCACGTGGACGAGCCAGCTTTGCCCTAAACCAGGCAAGCTTCGCAGTCGTCTACAAAGTAGACCCACCGCAGCCTCTGTTCATCCCAAGGAAGCCGCACTAATCACTAATCAAAGAGTAGCGACCAACTGGGTTGAGGCTTTCCCCTGTGTACCTCCGTGCCCCCTGTGGTGAGGATTTTGGTTTGGACTTTTGTCGCTAACGCACCGCTCTCTGGAGCACATCGGATTCCAACTCCGCGGCAATCCGAGGCAGCACGGCTCGCAGCAGCCCGATGAACTGTCCCATCACTCGCCGTCCCACTTCAAGCACCTCTTCATGGATCAGCGCCTGATCGAGAATTCCGGCGGCCATGTTCGTTACGCACGAGATTGCAAGGACGTTCATTCCCATGTGCCGCGCGACGATGGCCTCTGGGACGGTCGACATGCCGACCAGATCGGCGCCGATCGTACGCAGGTAGCGAATCTCCGCCGGAGTCTCGTAACTCGGCCCGGCTAGCGCGGCATAGACACCCTCGCGCGGCGGAATCGAAAGCTTTTTCGCTTCCTCCAGCGCCAGCTCGCGATAGCGCTTGGCGTAGGTATAACTCATATCGGGGAACCGTGCGCCAAAGCGCTCGTCATTCGCGCCCGTCAGCGGATTCTGTCCTTGAAGATTGATGTGGTCGCGCAGCATGACCAGCGCGCCCTGTCCATACTCGACGTTGATGCCGCCGGCGGCATTGGTGAGGATCAAGGCGCGTATACCCGCTCGCCCCAGCACGCGCGTAGGAAACGCGACCTCGGCGGCCGGATAGCCTTCGTACAAGTGCACCCGCCCCTGCATCACAGCGACAGGAACCTCGCCTGATTTGCCAATCACAAGTTGCCCGGCATGCCCCACCGCTGTCGACCGCGGGAATGTCGGAATGTGGGCGTATGGAATGCGGACCGCTTCGGTGAGGTCGTCGGCAAAAGATCCAAGGCCCGAGCCAAGCACAAGCCCGATCTGCGGCCGGAGCTTGGTTTGGGAAAGAATGAATGTGGCGGCGGATTCAGCACGAATAAAGATGTCTGGGGCCATAAATGCGCATTGTCATCCTGAGCGAAGCGAAGGACCTGCTGTCTCTGGCACCAGCAAAAAAGCAGGTCCTTCACTTCGCTCAGGATGATAGCTCTACTCTAAAACTTCTTCTCGAACTCGCCGAACGCCCGCTCCAGTTGCCACTGCACGCGAGCCCGCTCACTCGCCCCAATCAACTTCTGGCATTTTCCCGAGATGCGATCGCCGGACGCCTCGTCCTCCTTGCACGCCGGCGCGCGGCGCAACTCGCGGCCATCGCTCCACAGACTATCACCCGGAATAAAGCTGTGTTCCAGGCTCTCGCGAGCCATGCGCTTCAATTCGGCATACGACAACCCAAACGTCTCAACCGCCCGCAGGTATTCGTGCGTCATGTCGCTGCGCGAGACGCCCTGATCGTCCGTAGCCAGTGCCACTGGCACCCCGTATTTCATGTACATCGGCAGCGGATGGCGGTCTCCGCTGACGCCCAGTATCGTGTCATTCGAAGTCAGGCAAATCTCGACCAGCACATTCTTTTTGGCCATTTCCCGCAGCAACCCGATCGGATCGTCTTCGCTCATGACCGTCACGCCATGCCCAATCCGTTCCGCCCCACTGCGCTCAATCGATTCGCGAATATGAAAACGCAATCCCTCGGGTGGAACCAGCCCCATCCAAAGCTCGTCAGCGTGCAACGACACGTGCGCCGCCGGATAAAACTTGTGCAGCGCTTCAATGATCCGCATGTGCAGATCAAAGTCGTGCATTGGCACGTAATAGTCCTCTGGCATTACGAGGTTGAAGCCGACAAAGCGCGGGTCGGCCTTGCTCAACTCGAAGCCGAGCAATATCTGTGCGAATACCTGCTCCCGCGGCAGCCCCCGCAGCACCTGGTAAAGATAATGGAGCGTAACTTCGCATCCCGGAGCAGCCTGCGCCGTCCCGCAATGCAGCACTTCTTTCTTACGAGCTTCATCGGAGTCGAGTTGACTGCGCACCGACGCCACCACATCTGACATTCCGCCCGCGAGCAACTTATCGCGAAACTTCCCGAAGTCGTCGCCCCATCCAGTCTTCGTGCCCAGAATGGCCGCCTGCCCGCCGTCAGCCGTGTTCATCACCTCCACATATTGCAGATGATCGGCCGCAGCCCGCGACGCGACTTCGGCGAAGGCATCGCCAACGTGCTTCTCCATCGCCGGACCAAACTTTTCGAACGTCGCGAAGAAATGGTCGTGACCTGATTCCTCCTCACGATGCCAGTTGCGCATCGACCACGCGTCCACCAGTTGGTTGTAGAGCACGTGGTCCTGATAGGAGCAGCGCACCGACGGCTTGTTCTTGTAAGGCTCGCACGAGTCGCACGCCGCATGAATCAGCTTCGAAGTGCTGCGATCCACGCACAGAGCGCTCTCTGAAGCCCAATCGATGAAGCTCTCCGCATAGATCGCGCCGCTCAAGTGGACGTGTAAATCGCCGCCCTTGGGCATCTGCTGCAGAAATGCCAGCAGCAACCCCGGCTGATGCCGCACCGATTCCAGATACTTCGCGGTTTTGTCTTCAGGAGTTTGCGCCCGAGAGACCTGCGACCACGAAAGAACCGTCAGAAGACAAATAATTCCTGCCAAACGCAGGTTTCGCATCGCAAGAAGGCCTCCAATAATTCCGTAGAGACGCGGCTTGCCGCGTCTCCGTCGGCGCCCAAACCCGCCCTATACATTCCTTCTACTGTCCCAGGATCAGCGGCAGCCCATTCTTGCCGCCGCCAATCACCACAATCTTGGCATTCGGACTCTTGGCCAGATTTTCCGTGGCTTCGATGCCCTTCCATTCCAGCAACTGCGCGCTGATGCCCTGGGCGACAATCTGCTGGAAGTCGCGGACGCCCGCCGCCTCGATCCGTTTGCGCTCGGCCTCCTGCTTCTCTTTTTGGAGGCGGAAGCTCATAGCCAGCGCTTCCTGCTCGGCTTGCTGCTTCGATTCGATGGATGCCTTGAGCGTGGCGGGCAATTGGATATCGCGCAGCAGCACACTCTCCACGATGAACCCGCGCTGGCCGAGCAGATTCGACAGTTGATTAAATATCTGCTTGGCAACCGCTTCCCGCTCGCCGGTGTAGAGGGCGTTGGCGGAGTGCGAAGCGGTCGCTTCACGAATGGCAGCTCGCAGGTTGGGCTCGACCAGGACTTCTGCATACGTGGGCCCGATTTTCTGGAAGACGTCGGCGGCCCTCTCGGGATTGAGATGAAAGATCAGCGAGGTGTCGAGGCTCATCACCAAACCTTCGCTGGAGGGCACGCTGGCCGTTTCCTTAATCTCCTGGGTGCGGATGGAAAGTTCGTGATTGGTCTTAAACGGATTGATGAGGTGGATGCCTTCCGGCAGAGCCTCGCCCGTGACCCGGCCGAACAGCGTCAAGACGCCAACCGCACCTGAATCCACGCGGGTCACGGCCGAAAACAGTAAACCAACAATCAGGATTCCGAGTACAAGGAATCCCAAAAGACGAGCCATGGAGCCGCCTTGCATATCGATGATCCGGCCGCCGGGGGGAGGATTGTAGAAAGTCATCGCACACTCCTTTTCATCTCGGAATTGTAGGGAAGGGGACGGATTGGCGTAAGTATCAGCCGGGAGAACCGCGACAGATTGCGAAGCACGCTGGATTCATGCGGATGAAACGTCGATTTGCACAGTCCCATTCATGGGTGCACATCGGGCAATCGCGGACTCTGGCCGCGCGAAAACCGCGACAAACCGCATGGCTGCTGGGGATTCCTGAATGCGGTTGAGACGATTGCACAATTCCCGTGTCACCCGCCTGTGCACGGGCTGCACTCGATTGATGAATAAGAACTTACAGACGCGTGAATTTCGTTGACGTAAAAAATAGGAGTGTTAAAAACATAATCGTTCTTTGACACGTTCTGAAGTTTTTCCGGTTGGTGCAGCGTCCGGGGCTCAAGCGTAGTCACTCAGACAACCGCGAGGTGAGTTTGGGAGGGCGAGCAAGGGTCTATAGCTAAGCGCTGGTCGAGGAGAACAAGAGCCTCTGTTGAAGGCAGGATAGAGTCCCGAGGCGTTGGACTGATTTATCCGGTTGGCGGTGAGCCCGGAGCCCGAGCAAAGATCGGCTTACAATGAACCCGCAAGGGAGTTGTAGGAAAAGGTCAGCAAGGGTCTAAACGCGAGCTACTGGCCGAGAGGAATGAGTTCAACATCACCTCGGGACTCTCTATTTTTGTGGTGGAGAGACGGGCGCCTCGCCCGTCCAGCCGAGCGAAGCTCGGCAGCCACCGCGAAGTTGGCATTACCCCACCGCAAATGCCGAAGCCTGCAATCCCTTTCCGAACTCCTCCGCCCAAGCAAGGCAATCCGCTCTTTCAGGCACGGGCCTTAGAACGCGCTCCGGATACTCGTCATAAGTGCGCCCATCAAGCAATCTGCCATTCTTGGCTTTTCTAACGCCGCCCCATTGCTTAAAGAAGAAAGGCACGCCTTGCATCCGGCACTGCTTCCGAATGGAGACAACCCACTCCCGCTTCATCGGACGCGCCCCCGGCCCACTCTCGCCCCCAACAATCACCCAGGTAATCCCCGACAAGTCGATTTCGCCAAGGTCTTCCAGCAAAGGCTCAATCGACAGAAACCGAACCTTAGCAGGAGCCCGCCGAAGATGATCGACTCGGGGCAACCCATGTTTCCGATCCTCAACACTGACGCCCCACCAAATATTTTCCTGCAACGCCGCAAACCGTAACCGCCCCGAGAGCAACTGCAGCAGCCTCTCCGACCGCTTAGTCAGCACCTGATAAGTATGCCAGTTCGCTGTAGCCATTACCCGCGAGACAGCCTCCGCGTAATCATCCGGCACTCCCGTCTGAAACAGATCGCTCATCGAGTTCAC
>JAIQFA010000071.1 GCA_020073525.1 Terriglobia bacterium | reverse complement strand
AATCAAGGTCAAAGGCAGCGGGCGAGGGCGCCTGCTCTACACTTGAAATTCCTGGCGCACGTACTCCATCGCTGACTCGCGCGTGGTGAGGCGGCCTTCTAGTTGGGCGTCTTCGACGGCGGTTAGGATTTCCTTGAAGCGTGGACCGGGCTCGTAGCCGGCTTCAATCAGGTCGCGGCCGGTGATCAGCGGCGCCGGACGAATCGCTTCGGGCGGCATCGATCGCAACTGCTCTTGTGAGTAATTGTAGGAATCGAGTTGGCCGTGGCTGGAAAGACAGTCGATGCGGTGCAACTCCAGATGCTCGTCGAAGGCGGGCAGGCGAAGAAATTTCTTCAGCGTGGATTGCTTCATGCGCTGCACGTCGGCAAAGCGCATGTGATTGTCGACCAGCGCCAGAATCCGATCGGTCTCGTGGTTGGAGAAGCGCAAGCGGCGGCAGATTTCGGCAGCCATCTTCACTCCGACTTCGACGTGTCCATCGAAGCGGATGCGGTCGGGCGCTACGCGGAAGGTTGGAGGCTTACCTACATCGTGCAGCAGCGCTCCCCAGGCTAGCGTTTTCGAACCACCAGCCTGCAGTTTTTCGAGCAGAAGCAGCGTGTGCACGAATACGTCCCCTTCGGGATGATACTGCGGCGGTTGCTCCACGCCTTTCATGGCGGCGATTTCCGGCAGGACTTCTGGCAAGAGGCGGCTCGTGTCGAGTAACTGAAACGCGCGGCGGGCTTGGCCTTCCGTCAGCATCTTGGTTAGTTCTTCGCTGACGCGCTCGCAGGAAACCTGGTGAATTTCAGGCGCTAACTTTTGGATTGCCACCATGGTTGACGGATCGATCGTGTATTCAAAGCGCGTCGCGAAACGCACGGCGCGCAGCATGCGCAGTTTGTCCTCGGCAAAGCGGCGCTTGGGATCGCCGATGGCGCGGATGATTCCAGCCTTCAGATCGTCGCGGCCGCCGACAAAATCCAAAACTTCGTTTGTCGTCGGATCTAGCATCATGCCGTTGATGGTGAAATCGCGGCGCTGCACATCTTCACGCGGGTCTTGGCTGAAGCGAACCTCGTCGGGATGACGTCCATCGGAGTAGCCGACGTCGGAGCGAAAAGTGGCGACTTCAACGGCTCCTTGGCTGCGCTCGGCTGGACGGGCGAAGGCGCCCGTCTCTCCACGTTCTGAGTGCGGCACGAGCACGACGCCGAACTGCTCTCCGACCGCAAATGTCTGCGGGAAGATTTGCATGACCTGGCGCGGAGTTGCGTCGGTAGCAACATCGAAGTCAGCAGGCTCGCGGCCAAGCAGCAGGTCGCGGACACATCCTCCGGCGAGGTAGGCTTGGTATCCTCGTTCGCGCAGGGTGCGAACGATTTCCGTCGCGTGATGTCTGGCGTTCGGCAAGGTCGCGGCTTTCGTAATTTAGACTAGCAGTTGCGGGTACTTGACCACGCGACGGCGAAAATCTTAACCACGGGGTACGCAGAGGGGCACGGGGGAAGGCATCGTTTTCGGACTTATTTTCAAGATTGATGCAATCGTCCTCGGTGTTCCTCTGTGTACCCTGTGGTGAAAAACTTTGCCCGCGCTCGATCCAGCTAATTATGCCTGACACGCACATCCTCGGCATCGAGAGTTCCTGTGATGAGACAGGCGCGGCCGTGGTGCGCTCGGGGCAACAGATTCTGTCGAACGTGGTGGCCTCGCAGATTGCCACGCACCAGCCCTATGGCGGAGTGGTTCCGGAACTCGCTTCTCGCGAGCATTTGCGGGCCATGGTTCCGGTAGTGCGCCAGGCGCTGGCCGAGGCCGGACAGACCTATCAGTCCGTCAATGCCATTGCGGTCACCCAAGGACCGGGACTGGCGGGAGCTTTGCTCGTCGGCATCAGCTTTGCCAAGGCGCTGGCGTTCGCGCTGGAGAAGCCTCTGATCGCGGTCAACCATCTTGAGGGACACATCCACGCCGTGTTGCTCGAGCAGCGGCAGAGCGGGGATGGCGACCTTCAGTTCCCTGTGCTCGCGCTGGTGGTGTCGGGCGGCCACACGCATCTTTATCTTGCGCGACGGCAGGAAAATCTCTGGACTTACCAGAACATCGGCCACACGCGCGACGACGCTGCCGGAGAAGCATTCGACAAAGTCGCAAAGCTTCTCGGACTTGGCTATCCCGGAGGGCCGATCATTGACAGGCTCGCGCCATACGGCGATCCGCATGCGGTGAAGTTTCAGACTTCGCAGATCAAGCATCGCGACCGCCGTGATCACAAGCAAAGCCTGGCCGAGGAAGATGGGCCGCGTTTCGATTTTTCCTACAGCGGCATCAAAACGGCAGTTTTGCGATATGTCGAAACACAGAATCTGAAACCGTCGATTGAATCCCGCCGACAAGCGCTGGCGGGCATCGACAAGCCACAAGTTGAAGATATCCGCAGACTCTGTGACCGGCAAACCCTGAATCTGGTGGCTTCTTTCCAGCGCTCGATGGTTAGTGACCTTGTCGCGAAGACGCTAACGGCGGCGGGCGAGTATGACGTTCAGACTCTGTTCGTAAGTGGTGGAGTTGCCGCCAATCAGGAATTGCGGGCTACGTTTGAGCGCGACGCGGGGATGCAGGGGCTGCCCGTGTTCTTCCCGTCGCGCGCGCTTTCTACCGATAATGCGGCCATGATCGCAGCCGCGGCCTTCCCGAAATTTCTGCGTCGGGATTTTGTGGCGATGGATTTTTCCGCCGAGGCGGGAATGTCGCTTCGTTGACGGGTAGGATCTGAGAACCAATCACCACCAAGGACACGAAGGTTCACGAAGGTTTCTTGGTCTTGTCGATTTCCTTCGTGTTACTTCGTGTCCTTTGTGGTTGGGGGTTGTATTGACCCGCAACCCTGTTTCGTTGTTTATCGAAATCGTCACACTTCCCAGCTACAATGGACGCGTGAAACCGACGATTTATGTAGTGGAGGACGATCCCGATATTTCCCGCCTGGTTCGCCATCATTTGGAAGCGGCCAGCTTCAACGTGCGACTGTACTCGACCGGCAATCTGGTGGTGGTCGATGCCGAGCGCCAGCGGCCAGCGCTGTTTCTGCTCGACATCATGGTGCCCGGAAAAGACGGCTTGGAACTTTGTCGCCAGATCCGGCAGTCGGTGTCGTTGGCGTCCGTTCCGGTGATTTTCCTGACCGCCAAGAGCGGCGAGGCGGACCGCGTTCTGGGGCTGGAGTTGGGCGCCGACGATTACATTCCCAAGCCTTTCAGCCCGCGCGAGTTGGTGGCTCGCGTCAAGGCGGTGCTGCGCCGTTTTGAGCGGCCGCTGCCGCCGCTGCCGACCAAGATTGACGAAGTTCACATTGACCCCGGCGCGATGACGCTCACGGTTCGCGGGAAGCAGGTTCCGACCACCGCGACGGAATTTCGCCTGCTCGACCACTTTATGCGGCATGCTGGGCGCGTGTTCACTCGCGACCAGTTGCTCGACTCGGTCTGGCGCGATACGGCGTACGTAACGCCACGCTCGGTGGACGTTTATGTGCGGCGCATCCGCGAAAAGATTGAGCCTGATCCGGAGAACCCGCGCTACCTGAAGACGGTGCGAGGCGCCGGCTACCGCTTTGAGGTCGGGCGTTGAGAAGTCGCATCTTCGTCAAATTGATGTTCGTGTTTCTGCTGGTGATTGGCGTAACCGCGATCACGTTGCAGTTGACCGTGCACAAGGTTTGGGAACGCACCCTCCACGAGCAGATCGAGCGCAATCTCAGACAGAAGACTTTGATGTTTGCCTACCGCGTGGAAACGGACCGGCAGCATTCCCTAGCCGACATTACCTCGCAGGAAGGCCAGGCGGCGGGAGCCCGCGCTACCGTCATTGATCCCACCGGCAAGGTGCTGGCCGATTCTGAAGCTGAGCCCGGCAGCATGGAAAATCATTCGTATCGGAAGGAGTTTGTTTCCGCCCTCGGCGGCAAAGTCGGCGAGGATGAACGCAAGAGTCATACTCTCGCCATTCCTTTTTTGTATATCGCGGCGCCGGTTTCTGGAGGAGCGGTGCGCCTGGCGTATCCCTTGCCCGAGCTGGAAATTACGAATCATCCACTGGCTGTCGCCCTATTCTGGGGATCGCTCAGCGCTTTCCTTTTCGCGATGATGGTGGCGGCGGTTGCTTCGCAATATGTTGGCCGGCGTCTGCAGCGGATCGTGGATTTTGCGGACCGCGTCGCCGGTGGGGATTTGACAGCTAGAATCGCGTCCACTGCCACCGACGAGATTGGGAAAGTCGCAGCGGCACTCGACAAGACCACTCGCCGTGTGGAAGAAAGTTATGCGCGTGTTCAAACCAGCCAGCGGGAACTGGAAACTCTTCTCAACAGCATGCAGGACGCTGTGATTGCGGTGGATGTGGATGGGCGAGTGCAGTGGGCCAACCGGAGTATGGATCGGCTGCTTCTTCGGCCGCCCCGGTTGAACGCGCCGTTGATCGATAGCGTCCGCGCCCCCGACTTTCTCGCCGCGATTCAAGAGGCGGTGCGCGATCAGGTTGGCACTTCGGCGCGCTCGAACACCATCGTCTCCGGGCGTACGTTCGATGTCACCGCAGCGCCTATGCCCGGAGGCGGCGCGGTCGCCGTGCTTCGCGATCTCACGGAGACCGAGCGCATGGAAAAGAGCCGCCGCGATTTCATTGCCAATGTTTCCCACGAACTGCGCACTCCGCTGACTTCCATCCAGGGATACACCGAGACGCTGCTCGACAGTCCCCTCGGAGACAACCACATACGCGAGTTTCTGGAAATCATTCGCAAGAATGCGGCCCGCATGTCGCGCCTCACGGAAGACCTGCTCACGCTGGCCCGCGTCGAATCGGGCGAGCAGCGGTTTGACATCCAGCGGATTAGTACCGAAGAACTGCTACAGGACGCTTTGGAAAGCTTCCGCGAAGTGGCGCGCTCGTATGGAGTCGACCTGGTGGTTGAAAATTCGGTGCCCGCCGGGCATGTGAATGCGGATCGGGAAGCTATCCACCAGATCTTTTCCAACCTGATCGAGAACGCGCTGAAGTACGCGGCGGCGGGAAAGAAGGTGATTCTTGGAGCCCGAGGGGCGTCGAGCGGCGTCGAATTCTATGTTCGGGATTTCGGACCGGGCATTTCCTCCGAGCACCTGCCCCGACTTTTCGAGCGTTTCTATCGCGTGGACAAGGCTCGCTCGCGGGAATCCGGAGGCACCGGGTTAGGGCTGGCGATCGCGAAACACATTGTTCTGGCGCACGGGGGAACGATTCGCGCCGAGAGCGAACTCAACCACGGCTCGACCTTCTTGTTCACCCTGACCTCTTCCGAGGCCGATTCTGGGTAATTGTTTACCCGGCGACAACAAGAAATTCACCGCTTTGTAACCCGTATCGAGACGCTGGCAATTATGCTTTTGCTGGGATTGTGTGTCACACTCTGATGGGGTGCCGGTCGCCTCCAGCAGAGCGGGATCTGGCATCCCACAAAGCAGGGCGGTCTTGCCTATGAGTACAGCCAGCGTAAAAACACCTTGGCCTGAGCCTTCGCACTCGGTTTTGGTGCAACGCACGGTGGAAGGCTGCGAACTGGCCCGCGAGGCAGCAGCCATTGCGGCCGAGGGAATTGCCACGGGATCCCTGTCCCGCCTGAATGCCATTCGGCAGTGCGAAAAAGACCTCGACGCCATTGACCTGGAAGTTGACTCGGGTGTGACAGCGACCATTACCCGCGTTCCGGAGGCCGAAACCCGGCAGCTGCTCGCGTGCATGAAAGTCATGATCGGGCTCGAGCGCATCGGGGACCTCCTCTTGAGCTTTGCTAACAGTGCACAAGCCGCGGGAGGCCGTATCGACGCGCAGGATGTTCGCGACCTCACCCAAATGGCTACGGTTCTGGAAAAAATGCTGGCCGATGTCGGCCAATCCTTTTCCCAGCGTGACGTAAAGAAAGCCGTAGACGTGCTGCGCGCCGATGCCGAGATGGACCGGCTGCGCAATATCATCTTCCTGCGGCATATCGAGAATCCCGAGAATGTTACGCACCACTCCAGCCTGCAGGTAATTTTCATGACGCAGTCTCTGGAACGCGCCGGCGACCATGCCAAGAACCTGGCGGAAGAGGTTTGCCACTTTGTCAGCGGACGCAGCATTCGCCACCTGCTTATGGCCTACGATAAGCCGAAGGAACAGATGTTCATCGATTGGCTGCGGCACAAGGACGAAAAAAACCAGTAGCCTTCCGCAACTCCGCGAACTCCATCCTGCAGAACATTTGCTCGGGAATTCTCTGAATAAGTCTTGCTCGCGAGGAATGAGAATTTCAGCTGTCCCTCGGGGACTTGCTCGATCTTGCAACTTTTCCCGGCGCTGAAGCGCCGGGCTATTTTCAAGCGCCCCTCCGGGGTTGCGTTCTGTCTGTGCTTAGCTCCACTTGGCTAAGCGAAGATAAGTTCTTGCGGGTCCATCTAGTGGCTCCGCGCTACCACAAAGGAGCCATTGGTTCTTCCTTAAATACCGGGGGAGGGCCATTCCGATTGGAGAGGTGAATGGTGCCCAAGAAGGCTTTGGCGTGGGGATCGTAGGATACCGTGATGCTTCCGCCTTTTCCCTGGGGCCCATCCCAGCCGTTCCGTCCATCGGAACCGTCCCTCCCGCTTGATCCGTTGGGCGTTCCAATACCACCGGAGCCTCCTCGGCCGCCGCGGCCGCCCTTTCCGCCGGACCCTCCGGAGCCTCCGTCAGCTACCACCGTGAGCGAACCTCCCTGCGGATCCACGAGGTACAGCTTCTCTTGGCCTGCTGCCGAAACACTGAATTGAAGAAGCGGCTGGCTTCCTGACCTGAGCGCCACCCGGATCTGCACCGGTGGCGCGTCCCCTCCACGTCCTCCGTCGTGACCATCCGAGCCATTGCTACCGTCAGAGCCGTTTCCGCCCGCAGATGGATGATCCGGATCGGTGGAGCCTAGGCTGCCGCTCATGCCGTCTGATCCGTCGGTCCCGTTCATACCGCTGAAGCCGCTACTGCCAGAGAAATTGGAGCTGAACTTGTAGTTGTAGCGGACAGGAATGTCGAGTTCGGCCGCGCCGACGTCCGGATGGCTGGGAACCGTGATGGTGACGTGCCCGAGCTTGCCATCAGTGATCCGGGGATCGCTGGGAAGGGATAACACGCCTTTCTTGTTGGCGGCCACGACGTTTGCCGTGACCTGGAGATCTTTCCACAGAACCTTTCCGCCGCCTTTGCCTTCGGTTCGTAACACCTTGCCATTCGGCTGAGTTACCACCACCACAAGAGGCGACTTCGCTCCGGGCGCGATCCCCGGGCCTTTCGGCAGGCTGGCCTCGATGGACTTGACGGGGATCTTCGCCAGGTAAACCTTCCATCCCAGACGAACTTTCATGGATGTGCAACCACTCAATGCGAGCAGGGCGACTAGCCCGAGGCAAGCCGCCCAGCGTTTTATCATCAGTTGCGGAAGGTGAATTTGGATGAGATCTAAGTTAGGTAAGAATCCTGATGACCTGAAATCGAGCATGATCGGCCTCCGTTGAGCCATCTGCAAGATCGAGATTCCTCTTTCTTACGGGACCATGCGACACGAACAATACGTTCTATCAAAGCGAACACGGAACCTAATAGCATGTTGCGTCCTCAGCTCGATCACAAGTAAAGTTTTGTGATTGCCAACCGGACAAGCTATGGCATTTTTCCTCGATGGCTAGACGTGATTTGGTGCATGGACTTGAAAGGGAGGTTTTTATAGCGAAAGCGGGGAATCGCCGTTCTGGCGCGAAAAGCAATTGCGCTCCCAAGAACGTTGATGAATATCTGGCCGGTGTCCCGGAACCCGCGCGTGGCATGAGTACATGTGACCTTGTCCGGCCCTTGACAGCCGGACAGTGCAAGGCGAGACTCGGTTCAGCCCTTTTCCTTGTAATCCTTCGCTGTGTGATTGCAGAAAAGTGGCTTGGACAGCAATTCCATGCATGGATCCGCCCAACCCGAAGATCGATTCCCATCAGCGAACGCCGAGGAGGCGATCGCCGGGACGGAACGGTCCTCGGCCGGCGCAGTCAGTGATCGGTTCAAGGGCGGCGGCAGGTTGGAAGAAACGGAACTGGACTCCGCGCTCCAGTTGTTGGTGGAACGGGCGCAGTACATTACCGGCGCGACTGGAACTGCCCTGGCTTTGCCCCAAGGGGAGGAGATGGTTTGCCGAGCCAGCGCTGGTTCTTCGGCGCCGGCAGTCGGGGCGCGCTTGCAGGTTCGTTCCGGATTGACCGGAGAAAGCATCACCCGCCGGCAGTTGCTGCGCTGCGATAACGCGGAAGCTGACCCGCGCGTCAATCTGGAGGCTTGCCGGGCGCTGGGCATCGCGTCCATCGTCGTTTTGCCATTGCTACAACGTAATGGCGAGGTGCGGGGCTTGTTCGAACTATTCTCCGATCACCCCTATGCTTTCGAAGAGCGCGATCTGATCGCCCTCGAGCGCATGGCCGATCTCACGTTGACGGCTCTCGATTTGGCTGAACAGCGACAGAGTTCCGCACCTGTGCCTGTGCCGAGGCAAGAACCGGAAAAACCCATTGAATCTCCCGCGGCTAGCAGCGCGCCGCCGGTTCCCGCTATTCCCATTCAGCCGGAGATCATTGGGCCCGCCGTCCTTCCCGATGAGCCTCTGGAAGCTTCGTCGTCTCCAGTGCCAATAGCGCCCGAACTGTTGCCGGCCCTTGAGCCAACTCTCGAGACGCCGCCCGCACCCATTTCCGTTCCTGAGGCCATGCTTCGCGTGCAAAAATGCGTTTCCTGCGGATTCCCCGTTTCCGAGGGGAGGTCTCTATGTCTCGACTGCGAGAAGAAGGATAACGAGAAAAAGAATATCGAGCAGAAGCAGCGTGCGAAGGAGCAGGCCGCGCAATCCGACTCGGGGTCCGAGTCCGCCGCTCCGGTACAGGAGGAATTCGTCCCGGCTTTCCTCGCAAACTCCCTGCCCGTGCAGGAATCATGGTTAGCAAACCACGTCAACCTGCTTGCGATCATCGTCCTGATCCTCGGCATTTTGGTCGCTGTCGTGGTCTTTCGATAACCCCGCTGCGATAACCACCCATGCACTCGCGAGTGCCTGTTTTCCTTGACAAATTGCCGGTGGAACCCATACTCTGCGCTTGATCGCTGGTTTATAACCCACAGGTGCCCAAGCATGAAAAATGTGTATGAAGTTTTACGACAGAAGGAACTGGAACTGACCCGGTTGGAAAAGGAAGTTGAGGCCTTGCGCGTTGCCGCCCCGTTGCTTTCGGAAGAAAAAGAGCCGCTGGCTGAAGCGCCCAAGCCGAGTTTGACTGCGGCCCCGCCGCCGCAACCGGTACGGATTCCGCCGGTCGTCGCCGCCCAAGGCGCCGCCGCTCCGGCACGCGTCTCCGGCTGGGAAGACGCGGCCAAGCGCTGGCCATAGGGATAGGGCGACAGTTTGTGCGGGTTGAGGCGGGGCGTGCACCGTCTGTCTGTTGCGGAACCAAGAAATGAAATAGCCCAAGAAAGTTGTTCTTGGGCTATTATTTTGCCCTCTCGCTGGAGAGGCCTCTGGAGCCGTGCGTGAGAATTCGGTCGTCCCTCCGGGACTTGAATCTTTTCTCCCGCCTTTCCCAGCGCTGAAGAGTCTGGGTGAGAACTCTTCTTTCGCCCCGTTGGGGGTGGCTTGTTTTCCACTTGCACCCACGGCTCACGCCGTGGGCTGCATTCTTGCGCCGCTTCGCGGCTGGGAATCGGCAACTTGGTTCCACTGCGATGATCAGATACGAGCTCTCACACAGACTCTGAAGCGCTGGGCTAAGCTCGACCGCCCTCCCGGGCGGGATTCTTCCCTGCATCTTTCTGCCGGATTGACCGAGGGTGAATCTCACTCAGCCATTTCAGTCCAGCGTGGTGAATGCCAACGCCAGTAAGGTCTTCTGCTCCACCTCGTGGGCCTTGGCTGAACCGGTGGCAGGACTCGCGCTTCCGGAACGCTTTACCGAATGCACAGGACGGTCATTTGCAATGCGCTTTAACCGCGGCAGCATGTAGGAAAGGCCGCCCATGTTGGAGGGCTCTTCCTGTACCCAGACAATATCCCGCGCCGCGTGGTGGCGCTCCAGTTCGACCGTCAGTTCCTCCTCGGGGAACGGGTACATCTGTTCCAGGAAGACAATGGCGGTGTCGAAGTCTTTACGTTTCTGCCGTTCGGTGCGTAGTTCGTGCCCGATTTTTCCGGTGCAGATCAAAATCCGTTTGGTGTCCTGCGCTTCTGTGTCCGGAATGACCGGCAGAAATTTCTGATGCGTCAGATCTTCGAGCGGAGATAGCGCATCCGGATGCCGCAGCATGCTCTTCGGTGTGAAAACCACGAGCGGCTTCCTCCACTTGCGCAGCGCCTGCCGCCGCAAGAGGTGGAAATATTGTCCCGCATTCGAGGGCTGGCAAATCTGGATATTGTCGCGCGCCGCCAGTTGCAGGAAACGCTCGACGCGGGCGCTGGAGTGCTCGGGGCCCTGGCCTTCGTAGCCGTGGGGCAGCAACAGAACCAGCCCTGACAGTAAGTTCCACTTGTCCTCGCCGGCACACACGAACTGGTCGATCACCGCCTGCGCGACGTTGGCGAAATCGCCAAACTGCGCTTCCCAAAGCACCAGCGCCTCGGGATAATCGCGGCTGTAGCCGTATTCGAAGCCCATGACTCCCGCTTCCGAGAGCGTCGAGTTGTAGATGTCGCAGGGCGCCTGACCTGGGGCAATGTGGCGCAGGGGAACGTACTCCGATTCATTCTCAATATCCAACAGAACCGAGTGCCGTTGATTGAAGGTCGCACGCCGCGAATCCTGCCCGCTGAGGCGCACCGGAATCCCGTGCTTTACCAGGCTGGCGAAAGCCAGCGCCTCGGCCATGCCGTAGTCGAGCGGCTTCTTGCCGGTGCCCATCTCTTGACGCTGCTCGAGCAACTTCTTCACCTTGAGATGAATGTGGAAACCCTCGGGATACGTAGTCAAACGCTCCGTGAGTTCCAGCAGTTCTTCGCGCGCAATGCCAGTGGGCTGCTCAAACTCCGCTTTGTACCGGCCACCGAAGTAGTCATCCCAGTACTTTGGCAGATCGCGCATCAACGGCTTTTTGGTGAACTGCGTCGCGGTCTTCTGGGCGGCTTCGTACTCACTCTTGACCGTCCCCACTCGTTCCGCGACATTGTCGACGCCGATTTGCTTGGCGTAAATCTGATACAGCGGCGGATGCTCTTTGATCGCCTGGTACATCAGTGGCTGCGTCACCGTGGGATCGTCCACTTCGCTATGCCCGTGGCGGCGGTAGCCGATCAGGTCCACAACCACGTCGTTGCCAAACTTGTAGCGGTACTCGGTGGCGATGCGGGCGATCCGCATCACCGCATCCACGTCTTCGCTGTTCACATGGAAAATGGGAATCGCCTGACGCCGCGCCAGTTGCGCGGAGAAGCGCGAAGAGTGCTCTTCGCGGGCATTGGTCGTGAACCCGATCAGGTTGTTGACAATAATGTGGATGGTTCCACCTACGGTGTAGCCGGCGAGGTCCGCGTAATTGAGTGTCTCGGCCGTGATGCCTTGCCCCGCGAACGCGGCATCGCCGTGCACCAGCACTGGCAGATATTTTGCCTCGCCGCCTTTACCGGCGCGGTCCTGCTTGGCGCGAGTGCGTCCCACCGTGACTGGATCGACGGCTTCCAGGTGGCTCGGATTCGACGCCAGGTGGATATGAATCTTCTTTCCGCTCGCGGTGATGTACTCGCCGGTCGCACCCATGTGGTACTTCACATCGCCCGAGCCTAATACACTGCGCGGGTCTACATCCTCGAATTCCGCAAAAACCTGCTCGGGCGGGCGCTTTGCCAGGTGGATAACGACATTCAGCCGGCCGCGATGGCTCATGCCCATGACGAGTTCGACCGCGCCGCGCTCACCGGCCACGTCCAGAACCTGATCCATGGCCGGCAACAAAGACGTATTGCCTTCAAGGGAGAATCGTTTGTTGCCCAGATACCGTTGCTGCAGCGTCTGCTCAAACAGGTCGGCACGTAACAACAGGTCGAGGGCACGCTCGCGGTCGACGGCGGACGGTTCTGCTTCAATGCGCTCCTGAATCCAGCGACGTCGCTCGGGGTCGGCGATGTGCATGTACTCCACGCCGACGCTGCCACAATAAATGCGCCGCGCTTCTCGCGCCCATTCGTTGTCGATTTTCAGGTCGGGATGCGGTTGCGGAGGCAACAGGCCGAGCGGGTTCAGTTCCGCCTCCAGGTAGCCAAATTGCCGGAACAGCCCAAACACGCGTTCCCGCTCATAGTTTTGAATGTTTGCGGGAGTTGCGGCCCCGCTGGTATGCCGAGTTGAAGTAGCCATAAGAGGTCTCTATAGAATAACGGATGATTTGCGCTGTGGGGCCGATTCAGCCGGGAGAAATGAAGTTGTGTGGTGGCGGGGCTCTGCCCCGCTTGGACGGGGCAGAGCCCCGTCACCACACAACTAGTAGAGGGGAGCTGTGCCGCCGGTCACTGCAAGGTACGTCCGCTGCGATTATTCTGAAAGAAGAGGAATATTCCCATGACCATTCGTCCCGATGCAGCCAAGCCCGGAACGCCTGTGATTCTCGGCATCCCCTTCGACGCGAATTCCTCGTGGTTACGCGGCCCGGCCGGAGCTCCGCCCATCATCCGTGTGGCCTTCCATTCCGGTTCGTCGAATGCGTGGACTGAGACCGGAGTGGACTTGAGCCCTGAGGGCACGTATTGCGACGCCGGTGACCTGAAATTCACCTTCGTCGAGCCATTCGCCGCGATCGAAAAGAGAGTTGGCGAGTTGCTGGACAAGGGTCTGCGTCCGGTCTGCCTGGGCGGTGACCACTCGATTACGCTGCCGATCGTCCGCGCCTTCGGCAAGCGCATTCCCGGACTGACCATCCTCCATTTCGACGCGCACCCCGATTTGTATGACGAACTCGAAGGCAACCGCCTGTCACACGCCTGCCCGTTTGCCCGCATCATGGAGGAAGGCGCCGCCAAACGGTTGATCCAGGTTGGCATCCGCACGGTCAATGGACATCAATGTGAGCAGGCTAAGAAATTTGGCGTTGAAATGATCGAAATGCGCCACCTGCCCGCGCTTGAGCGCATGAAAGTCGATGGGCCGATTTATGTTTCGTTCGACATGGATGCGCTCGATCCGGCTTTCGCGCCCGGCATTTCACATCGCGAGCCTGGAGGAATGTCGACCCGAGAAGCCCTCGCGCACATTCAGGCCATTACCGGGAAAATCGTGGGCGCCGACATCGTCGAATTCAATCCCGCGCAGGACAACACCCAAATCACCGCTACGGTCGCGGCGAAGTTGCTCAAGGAAGTGCTGGGAAAGATGATTTTGAACTAGACACTTCTCTTTCGCCCCGATGGGGCTGATCTTTCCCAACCGCGAGGACCCACAGCTTGCGCTGTGGGCGGCGGTCTTGCGCCGCTTCGCGGCTTCAAAGCCGAACGTTACTTCCCGCAAAAGTAGTTCTGCGACCGCGCGTTTGTTTCTTAATCTAAAACTAGGATTGCTCAAATAAGTTGCGGAATGCATCGGAGGTTGTCGTATGGCGGATGGAATGATTGATGTGTCGAGTCGCCATTCCGTGCCTGAGACTCTGGCGCGGCTGCAGTCGATCCTGAAAGAGAAAGGCGTGATGGTGTTCACCCTTATTGACCACAGCGGCGAGGCCGAAAAGGCCGGCCTCACCATGCGGCCGACGCAGTTGCTCATCTTTGGAAGTCCGAAAGGTGGCACGCTCTTGATGGTGGCAGCGCCCCGACTGGCCATCGACCTGCCTTTGAAGGCCCTCGCGTGGCAAGACGAGCAGGGGAAGGTGTGGCTGTCCTACAATTCGCCGGAATACCTGCAGCAGCGGCACGGTTTTCCCGCAGAGCTCCTGAAAAACATCGCCGGAATCCCGGCGCTGATTCAGAAGGCTGTGGAATAATGGCGGGCTGATCAATCATGCCCGATAATCCAAACCCGAACCGCGCCCGCGACCATCTGGCTAACGAACGAACGTTTCTGGCATGGGTGCGAACGGGTATCGCTACGATCATCTTCGGATTTGCCGTCGGTCGCTTCTCGATCGCCCTGCGCGAATTCATGAAGCTTCAGGGATACCCTTCCACTACCCCCGGCCTCACTACCTGGTTGGGCATTATTTCCGCGGTTGGTGGAGTGATGCTGATCTTTGCGGGTCTCGGGCGTTACCGAAAGACCAAGGTGCAACTCGATTCGAATACCTTCGAGCCCTCCGGATTTGTGATCGACCTTGTATCGTACTTGCTGGGCCTTTTCGGATTGGTGCTGGCGGGCTATCTCGCGTACATCGCGATTTTCAATAAGTGAGCGGGCGTTTGACCAGGTGACCCATGGCGAATGATGCAGAAAAAGAAGCGGCTGGTGGTGCTGCCGCGAAGTTGGTGCGGGACGGCGACGTCGTAGGACTTGGCACCGGCTCAACCGCCTACTTCGCGGTTGTCGCTCTTGGTGAGCGCGTGAAGGCAGGCCTGAAAATCATTGGAATCCCAACTTCCGTCCAGACTGCGGATCTGGCGCGAGCTGTCGGTATTCCATTGACTACGCTCGATGAGCATCCGGAGATCGACATCACGATTGATGGCGCCGACGAGGTCGATCCCAAGCTGAACCTGATCAAGGGCGGCGGCGGCGCGCTGCTGCGGGAGAAGGTGGTCGCGTCCGCGTCCAAGAAGATGGTCGTGGTTGCTGATTCGAGAAAGATTGTTCCCGCGCTCGGCAAGTTTCCTTTGCCAGTCGAAGTCATTGCGTTTGCGCGAACCGTGATTGAGAGAAAGATTGTGGCCCTCGGCGCGTCTCCCAAATTGCGCACGAAGCCCGACGGCAGTCCCTTCGTTACCGACAATGGCAATCAGATTCTCGATTGCAGCTTTGGGAAAATCACAGATCCAGCGGTGCTGGCACAGGAGTTGAATAGCACGCCGGGAGTGGTTGAGCACGGTTTGTTCATCGGGCTGGCGAAGTTGGCGATAGTCGGGCGGGGAAACTCCGTGTCCGAGCTTCAAGCAAAACACGCTCGGCGGAAGCGCGTTCAAACAAAGCATGTTCGAACAAAGCGTCCTCGCCGGCAGACGAAGCGCCGCTAGCCGTAAGCTTACTTGGTCTGCGGAGGCAATATTGTCGAGTACGTGAAAGCCACATCCTTCCTCGGTTTGCCGGTGTCATCTACGAGATCAAGAGAAACCTTACGGGCTTTTCCGAGTGGTACCGGTGAATCAAAGCGCAGTGTATAGAAACCGTTCACCTGAATATTGAGCGCCTGCGTATAGACCTTGATCTTTTCTCGGGTGGGTTCGTCGTAGTCATAGGCAAAACTCCAGGAGGGCAAAAACTCTACGCCACTATGATGAGCCGAAACGCCAAAAACAAAACCGCCAGTAGCTCGCGCAATTTCCATGAGTGAGTCGGTTCCGGGCTGCGTTTCTCCCTGCCATCGCTGTTCAGCGAACAGGAAGACGAAAAGTCGGACTCCAGACCGCAACAGCAGCTTCCGTATATCGGTTGCCAGAATATGGCTGCTGTTGTCGCCGCCGTCCGTAATGGCGTAGATTGCATCGCCAGGACGCGCCGAGCCCAACATTTTCGCAGCCGCAAGCACGGCATCGAAAATCGCGGTTCGCCCACGAATCCGGTTGTTGCCCTTCTGGCTTCCTCCCTCCTTCAACCACGCCGCCATGGAAGCGCGATTTTGCGAAAAGTCGAAGACATCGTGGACATGATCGGAGAAAGTAAACAAGGCAATCGAGACATCGGAGGGCGTTTCCGCGAGCAAATCCTCCAATGCTTCACGCGCGATCCACCACTTCTTGTGGTCAGGCTCTCCTGCCATGCTGGCGCTCATATCGAGAAGTACAACGATTCGCCGGGGAGCAAGACTGTACGATGCCTGGAAGAGCGCGACCGGGCGACCATTCACCCTGACTCGAAAATTGTCTTTACTGAGATCTCGAACTGCGCTGCCGTTTCGATCTAGAACGTTTACTAGTAACGAAGAGGCTGACGGTGGAGGCGCCGACTGCGCTGACACAAGGATTCCGCAGACTGAAAGAAGGAAGCCAACGAGGGCAGAAGAGATTTTCGCCACGTAATCGCGCCTCCAAACTGCGGCAGTTTACCACGGAGACATCGCAGTGTGACCGAATCGTGACTGTCTACCTTCCTACGATTTCCCGCAACGCCCCTAACAGTCGCTCCACTTCCTCCATTGTGTTGTAGTGGACCAGCCCGATGCGCAGAAATCCTCCCAGGCGCTCGACGTCCAGCTGCTCGGTAATGTTCAGCGCGTAGTAGTTGCCGTCCCAGGTGAAGAAGCCGCGCTCGCCGAGTTTCGTCGCCAGTTCCAGTGGAGTGTGACCTTCGATGCGGACTACGATCGTCGCGCAACGATTCTCGAAGCGGCGCGGGTCGCTGATGCCGTACAACTTCAATCCACGGATCGCAAGTAGGCCCGTGATCATCTTCTCCATCATCCTGCGCTCGTATTCGTGGATCGCGGCGTGTGCAGCCAGGATTGCAGAGCGACGGGTCGTGACCACAGGCCGCGCGCGCCGTCCTAGCTCTTCCCAGTAATCCACGCAGGCTTTGATTCCAGCGACGCATTCGTGGTTCAGTGTGCCCCATTCCCAGCAGTTGGGAATGTTATCGGTGTTGGGCCGGACTTTATATGGACGCAGCCGCTTCAGGTGTTCGCGCTTGCCGTAAAGAACGCCCATGTGCGGGCCGAAGAATTTGTAGGTCGAACAGACGAGGAAATCGCAGTCGAGGGCGCGCACGTCAATCGGGCCGTGGGGAGCGTAGTGGACGGCATCGATATAACTCAGCGCTCCCGCTTGCCGTGCCAGTCGTACCACTTCGGCGACATTGTTGATCGTGCCCACGGCATTCGACGCATATCCAACCGCCACCAGCCGCGTGCGCTGCCCGATTTTCGACGCCAGGTCGTGCATGTCGAGCGTGCAATCGTCTTCGCTAAACTTCACTGTGCGGATAGTTACGCCTTTTTCTTCCAGCGCTTTCCACGGAGAGAAATTCGCATCGTGGTCGAGCAGCGTGAGCACGATCTCGTCGCCGGGTCCGAGTTGCCGTCCGATCGCGCGGCTCATCGCGTAAGTCAGCGTCGTCATGTTCGCGCCGAAGACGATTTCATCCGCGTCGCAATTCAGGAAATCGCCCATCGCCGAGCGCGCCTCCGCGATCATGCGGTCAGTGTTGCGGCTGGTGTGGTAGGCGCCCCCCGTGTTGGCGTTGTTGTGGGCCAGATAATCCGCGATGGCATCAATCACCCGCTGCGGTACCTGCGTGCCGCCAGGTCCATCCAGAAAAACGGCAGGATGCCCGTTGACAGTTTGGGCGAGCGCGGGGAACTGCGAGCGAACCCAGGCGAGGTCGAGCGCGATGGATGATGAAGATGAAGAAGTCTGTTCAGCAGTTGGCATGACAGACATTCTAATTTATTCGCAGCGAGGTCCTGTCAGATGTGAAGCGGCCGCTGCGAGGCGGCTAGGCGGCGCATTCCGGAGGATTCGGTTGCTTGTGTTTTCCTTTATTGGCCGCGTCCAGGCGGATGCGTGTGACCCGCGCCGTCTCCTGGACCAAATCGTCAGTGGCGCGCGTCCCGTCTCCCGCCATCACGGAACCTGCGGCTAGGGCAAAGCGCAAGGCGTCTGCCTGGTCTTCAAAGTACAAAATGACTTGTCCCGACATAACTACTTCTCCCTGGGTCTGATTTCGCAGGGCCCGCGATAAAGCAGGCGCAGCTGAGAAAGAACAAATTAGGACGCAGGTGGCGCTGCAACAGACGAGTGCCGGTGATCCCTACAACGATTGTCGAGGAATGCCCGTGCCGGTGATAGTGCTTTTGTTGGTTCTCGCCCCCGATCTAATCGTCCCGGCGGTTTTTGGTTTGCGTGACATCGGGGCAAAAACCCGCAATTCACGACAATCCAGTTGTTGCAGCGAGTCTTGTGTGGCTGAGAGTTCGGTCGCCCCTCCGGGGCTAGCTTGTTTTCCACTTGCACCCACGGCTAACGCCGTGGGCTGCATTCTTGCGCCGCTTCGCGGCTGGGAATCGGCAACTTTGTTCCACTGCGATGATGGGATATGAATTCTCACACAGACTCTGAAGCGCTGGACTAAAAACAGACGCCACTCTTGGAGTAGATTCTCGGGCATTCCGCAACCCTGCTATGGAGTGACTGCTCGAATGAAGTCCGCTAGCATGCCATAGGCGGTTGCATAGAGGCCGGGATTTTCTTCCGTGATGGTAAGGCCGGGGAAGATGTCGGTCTCAAACTGGATGATGGACGAGGTTCCGCCGACCAGGGCCATCGGGTCGGTGAGCGGAATCTGCTCGGGGCGGACGCTGGCGCTCACTCCGGACTCGGTACGCTGGGCGCGGCATACAAGTTTGTAGGGCATGCCTGACTTTCGGGCCGAGCGAACCGCTTCTCCGCTGAGGCCGCGGATCCCCTCCCGCTCCACTTTTTGCGGCGGAAAGCGAACTCCCATGATCACGTTCACGAGTGCGGCGACTTTCACGGCGGCATCCCAGCCGTCGATGTCGTAACTGGCATCGGTTTCGGCCACACCCAGTTGCTGCGCGTGTCGCAGAGATTCGTCAAAGCTCAGTCCCTGCTCCATGCCGGTGAGGATCACGTTGGTCGTCGAATTGAGGATCCCCTTGAAGCCTTTCACCTCGATCGCGGGCAGCGTGTTGCGGAAAAGCGAGAAGATGGGGATCCCATCCATGACGGTTGATTCGAACAGGAACTGTTTGCCTCGACGCGCGGCAAGCTCGCGAAGCTCCTCGTAAGCATGGACGACGGGGCCCTTATTAGCGGTGATGGCGTGGGCGCCGTGGTCGAGGGCGGCCCGGATGTGGTCGATAGCCGGCTGTCCCCCTTCGACGTTGAGGGAAGTAGCTTCGAATACGACGTCGGGCTGGGCCGCTTGGAGCCAGTCGGTGTAGCGCGGACACTCTTGTCCGCGCCATCCAGAGGAAGCCCCCGGATTCCGAGCGCCAAGGAGTTCGGCCACGTCGAATCCATCCGCATTCACCCTCCATCCGATACGCCGCGAGCCGACGCCCGTGATGCGCCATTCGATGCCATGGCGGTCGCGCAGTTCATTTTTCTTGCGTTGCAGCAGTTCGACCAGCGTGCGATTGACGTTGCCGAAGCCAGCTAAACCGATGGCAAGAGGTTTCATGATTTCGAGAAGGCACCGCCTCCACGTTGTATCATTGTCCGGCTATCAGCCGTTTGTAAATCGTCGGACCGCAGTGGAGCGAGCGACAAATTCTGCACTGATCTATCAACGACCTTTCCCATGGTCCGCGGAGGTAGCAGATGCTAGCCGTCTTGATTTTGAGTTTTCTCACGTTGTGGGCGTCTCCATCGTTGCCGGTGACGAGGCCCGGGCGAAGTGAAGAAGAGTCAAAGCGCTTATCGGCTACATCTTACGAGGAACCCATCGTCGATTCTGGACGCCAGTCCGGCGCCCCAAAGGCCATGTTCCGGAGAGTGTGCGAGAAATTCATCTTTCCGCGCGTCCATTTCCGCCGGATGACCATCTAGCGATAAAATAATCTAAGAGCAACTCTTACATCGGCGACTTAGGGATGGCATGTTAAGGGTATCGGTAAATCGGGGCGTATTCGTCAGGGCGGTGTGCGTGCTCTGCGTCGCCCTGGTGTGCGTGATGGGGACGCTGCAGGCGACCCACTCACATCCCAAGAACTCGACCGCTTCCCACCACACTTGCTCGATCTGCGCGACGGCCCACGCCGGACTTAGTACTAAGACAGCTGCGTCCGCGCCGGTTTTGGCGACCGCGGTCCTGGCGAGTGCGGTCGCAGAAGTTTTCCTGATTTTCCGTCCTGCTGCCGCGCAGTTCATTCGTCCTCCGCCTGCGCTCTGATTCCTCGCCCAATCCAGTAAGTATTCCCAAAAGATTGCGGTGCTCGATCTTCTATGAGATCGAACTCGCTCCAGAACTATTTTTGGAGGAATCATGCGTTTATTTCTTAAGAGTTGGCTGGCTGCCGCTATGGTGGCTGCGGTTGTGGCGCTGAGTGTTGGGGCTGCGAGTGCGCAGTCGGGCGGAAGTTCGACATCGATTAGCGGTACGGTCCTGGATCCTTCGGGCGCGGTGGTGGCAAATGCCAGAGTCGAGATTCGTAACGCGGTCAGCGGTTTTGACCGGACAACCACCACGGACGGCGACGGGAAATTCAGCTTCCCAAACGTGCCGTTTAATCCGTATCACATGACAGTGGCGGGGGCGGGCTTCGCTCAAAACGAGCAGGATGTGGAAGTCCGGTCGGCAGTGGGCCTGAATGTGAAAGTCAGTTTGGCGGTGGCGGGAAGTTCCACTGCGCTCACGGTCGAAGGTGGGTCGGATTTGGTGGAGAACGATCCGACGGGTCACACCGACGTCGCCAAGGACCTGTTCGACAAGATTCCCCTGGAAAGCGGGTCGTCATCGGTAAGTTCGCTGGTCACGCTGGCTTCTCCGGGAGTGGCTGCGGATTCGAACGGCATGTTTCATGGAATGGGCGACCACGCGTCGAATTCGTTCTCGGTCGATGGCCAACCCATTACCGATCAGCAAAGCAAGATTTTTTCGAACCAGATCCCCGTTGATTCAATTGATTCTCTAGAGGTCATTCCCGGCGCGCCGCCGGCGGAATACGGCGGTAAGACGAGCCTGGTGATTGTCGCGACCACGCGCTCGGGGCAGGGCATTACCACGCCGCATGGGAGCGTAAACGCTTCGTACGGCTCGTTTGGTTCGTCCAACGTGGGCTTCGATCTGGCTTACGGCGGAGAGAAGTGGGGCAACTTCATCTCGGTGAACGGGATGAACAGCGGCCGGTTTCTGGACGCGCCGGAGTTTGTCGTGATGCACGACAAGGGCAATGCAGAGAACTTGTTCGACCGCGTGGATTACCAACTCTCCACGACGGATTCGATCCACGTGAACCTGGGCTTCTCGCGGTCCTGGTTCCAGACTCCGAATTCGTATGACAACCTCAACGTGCGGGACCAGTTCGGTAATTCCGTTGGCTCAACCGACCAACGCTCGCAGATCAAGACCTTCAACATCGCGCCCACATGGACGCGAGTGATCAGTCCGACGACCCTGTTCACCCTTGGCGCCTGGGTGCGGCGGGACGCTTACAACTATTATCCGAGCGGGAATCCGCTGGCGGATCTTGGCCCGCCGAATCTCCAGCAGGAGACAATTTCACAGTATCGAACGCTCGCCAACACCGGCCTTCGCTCCTCGCTCTCTTATGTGAAAGGGATTCACAACGTGAAGGCTGGATTTACGTACCAACAGACATTTCTGACGGAGAATTTCAAGCTGGGAATCGTCGCTCCGTTGCTCAACTCGCCTTGCCTGGATGGAACCGGCAATCCGGTTTCCGGCCTTAGCGATCCTTCGCAGTGCGTGGGGGCGGGATTGCAGCCCAATACAGCTGCAAACCTGCTGGCTACTGCTCCTTTCATCCCGTTATTAGGCTGCTACGACCTGACTCGGCCGAATCCGTCATCCAACGATAACTGTTCCGGCGTCAATAGCACTTTGTATCCATTTCGCGGCCACACGGATGTGAAAGAGACCGCCCTTTACGTTCAGGATCAGATCACCAAAGGGAACTGGTCCGTCAACCTGGGAGTTCGCGGCGATCTTTACAACGGCTTGGTCAGTGCCAGTCAGGCTGAACCGCGCCTGGGCGTTGCCTACAACATCAAGCCGAGCAGCACCGTGCTCCGCGTTTCCTATGCGCGAACCTTGGAGAGCCCGTTCAATGAAAACCTTGTCCTGGCCAGCGACGGATGTAATTTCACGGTCATTCAGGATCTGATTCCTTGCGTGCCGGCGCGTAATACGCCCGGGTATCGTAACGAGTTCCACGCCGGCCTACAGCAGGCAATCGGGAAATATGCGGTGGTGAGCGGGGATTACGTCTGGAAGTACACTCACACGGGCTACGATTTCAGCGTGCTGGCGGCAACGCCGATCTTCTTTCCAATTGGATGGCACAATTCCAAGATTCCTGGATATGCCATTCGCGTGAGCGTGCCGGACTTCCACGGGTTCTCAGCCCTGGTGGTGATGTCCGGTGTTGCCGCTCGTTTCTTCCCACCTCAGACCAGCGGCCTCGGCACAACAGTTGGACAGAGCGGACTACCTTTCCGTATTGACCACGACGAAAAATTCAATCAGACCACGCACCTGCAATACCAGCCTTGGAAAGCGGGGCCCTGGCTCGGCTTCAACTGGCGCTATGACAGCGGTCTGGTAGCTGGTTCGGTGCCATTCGCAACCGACGCGACGACTCCGGTAGATCTGACGGGTCTCACCGGAGACCAGCAACTACAGGCCGGATTGTTCTGCGGAAGCCAGCGTCCAACCCTGGCGCAGCCTCTTACTACTTGTGCGCCGTCGCTCTATGGATCGAACCTGGCGACGATACCAGCGCCCGGGACGGAGAACGACGACCACAATCCGCCGCGCATCGCGCCGCGTCATTTGTTTGATGTCGCGGTGGGCGACGACAATTTGTTCAAAGGCGAACGCTACCGATGGAGTCTTACGCTTACCGCCGTCAACATAACGAATAAGGAGGCGCTGTACAACTTTCTTTCCACCTTCAGCGGAACCCACTATGTGACGCCGCGCGCGCTGACGGCGCAGCTTGGGTTCCATTTCTAACGGACAATCTTCTCCTTGAGGGCAGTACGGTCGAAACCGCGCTGCCCTTTATTTTCTTGCGCCTCCTTTTTGTGTGCAAGAAGGTGCAAGAAATAGACAAAAAGAGTACGTGGGCATGACAACCGCTGTCGGCACCCGGTTCAAGCTGGAAGCACTGGGAGGCAACCGATATGCGGAAGCGGAGAGCGTTGCTTGCCATCGTCACTTGGGTTGTCGCGTACTTCGTGACGGCCGTTTTCGAATCCTCATTGCTTGGAGAGACGAGCGAGAACGGGAATTATAGGTCCACGAATTCCAGTCCGACGGCGGTGGCGGGGGAAAGCTGGCTCAATCATCTGCACCGGTCGTTCGACGAAACCAGCATGGGCAAGACGGGTCAACTGGGGCCGCCATCGGCGACGCCAAGAGCGGAATTCGTTCACCGGCAGATAGGCTTGGCGCCCGAGCCTGCGAATGAAACCGTGACTCTGCACGGCTCGGACCTGTACCGCATGAATTGCCGCGGTTGCCACGGCGAAGAGGGGTCAGGCGCGCCTCCGGAAATCAACTCGGTCATCAACCCGGTGCGGGCGACTTCGGCGGCGGCAATGATGGAGCGCATGAAGATGGCCGGCATGGAGATGAGCCGGGCGGACGCGGCGAAACTCGCGCAGCAGTCAAAAACCATGCTGCTCGACCGGCTGCATCACGGCGGGCAGGACATGCCGGCGTTCCCGCATCTGCGCGAGGCGGAAGTGATTTCGCTGGTTGCCTACTTGCGACAATTGGCGGGGGTTCGCGGCGCAGAAAGGGAGCAGGTTGTGGTGCGGGAGCCACGGGTCCAAGTCGGCGAACACATTGTGAAGTCAACCTGTCACATCTGCCACAGCGCGGCCGGGCCGAATCCCAATCCGCAGCAGCTTTATGAAGGAGCGATCCCGCCATTGAATACGCTGACGGTGCGGACGAACCGGGCAGAGTTCATTCGGAAGGTGACGCACGGGGCTCCAATCCTCATGGGCGCTCCGCCGGAATTGTTCCGAGGCAGGATGCCGGTGTTTTACTACCTGAGCGAGGAAGAGGCGGCGGACGTGTATCTGTACTTGACACGTTATCCGCCGTACCAGTGGGCTACCCTCGATCTAACTCCAAATTTGGCATTGGCAGCCGCGCAGCCCGATCCAAGAGCAGTCGATCCGGAAGCGCAGGCTGCGGGCGCGTTTTCCTCAGCCAATGCCGGGCGTGTAGAAATTCGGCCGCCAGCGACCGATGCCGACACGAAGTTCGCCGTCATGCCAGTGCTTGCGGGATTCATCGCATTCGCGCTGGTGGGATTTGGTTTTGGGTTCACGGTGTGCGAGTTGAAGAGGCTGTCGGCCAGGATCGAGGGTCGCAACCGGGTTGCCGGTGAAACAGGCGACGATGGAGGTGCGGCGGATGAATGCGAGCACCATCGTGAATTGGTCGCTTAGCAGGCTGCAGAACACGTATCTTCCACGTCACAACCTCAACCTCGGCGGCTAAAGCCAGTCTGAAACCCAGCCGGTGATCGCAGCGGTAAACCGTTGCGCCACCCAAAACCAAGTTCACCGCCGACTTTTTCCCAACACTACCGGAGCGGCGGTGGCGCCCGCCCCATACACAGAAGAACCTACTGCAGTTTCGCGTATTCCGCTTTGGCTTCGTGGAGGAGCGGAACGTCGGGGTCGGCATCTTTCCAGGCGGCGAGGAAATTCTGGTACGCAATGCGGGCTTTCGCGGTATCGCCCTGTTTTTGATACAGCCGGCCCAGATCCAGTTGGGCGACCATGAACACTATGTCAGGGCCGCTTCGAAACTTGAGCTCCAGGACTTTCTGGAGATCCTGCTGCGCTTCGGCATAACGTCCAGCCTGCTCGTAGGCCATACCTCGGACGTAAAAGACGCCGGAGCTGGCGCGAGCGTACAACGCCGCGGTGTTGAGGAAGTCGATCGCCTTGGCCGGGTCGGCTTTGGCGGGATTGGCAGGGCGCAGGGCGACGATCGCGCGAATCAACGGGACAGTTACGTTGATGGCGATGGTATCGTTCGGATGAGAGCGCTGGATTTCATCCGCCAATGCGTTCGCTTTCTGCTCCTGCCGCAAATAGGCGAGCGTCTGGCCCGCGGTGCCCATTACAGAAAGAGTCCGGGATAACCGTAAAGCCTCATTGGCTGCGCTGTTGGCTTCGTTGAGGTTACCCACCAATGCCTCGAGAGTGGAAAGTTGCGCCCCGACATCCGCCCGACCTTGCAGGTGCAAACGATCCAATGCATCTTCGCTCTGGCGTGCAAAATCCCGAGCTTGGCGTACTTGCCCACGAGTTCCGGCGAGGCCAGCGCGGAAGCCGAGAGCGTTCAATTCTCCGTCGGGGGTCGCGGAAGCGCTCTGCAGTTCCTTCTCCATGTCGGCATACTTGCCTTGAGCCCAGTCCAGCCCCGCCAGTCCCGCATGGTAGCTCCCGGTGGCGAACTTGCGTTGGATTGCGGTGTTGAGGACGGAGCGTCCCTCCTCGACCCGGTTGAGTCCGACGTACGCCTGGGCGACATTGCCATAGCCGCTCACCATGTCGGGGTCGAGTTCTACGGCGCGCTTTGCATTCTCCAGCGCGTTGTCGAATTGTCCGAGCTGGTTGTAGATCGCCGCCAGATTGTTGAAGGGGATGGGATCCCGCGGGTAGGTCTGGCGATAGAGCTCGTAGGCGGTAATGCCCTTGTCGAGCTGTCCACTGTCCGCGTAATAGTGGGACATGATGTAGAGCTTCTCGCGCTCGCTGGCTCGATCACGAAGCTCAAAAGCCTTGTGACGGTTTTGTTCCGACAACTGGGTCTGTCCAAGATTGCTGTACACCGTGCCCAGGCGGGCGTGAGCCATCGCGAAGTTGGGATCGATTTCGATGGCGCGCTGGTAGTCGGGAATGGCAGCCAGTTCGTCGCCCATGTTGTGCTTGGCGTCACCCATGCTCAGTGCCTTCAAGGCGTCGAGCGACGAGGTGGTGGCCTGGGAAAGCGACATGTCGTACTTCTGCACCATGGCCAACGATTCGCCGAGTTGGCCGCGCAATTTGCTGGCGGCGCCGTGGAGCGCATTGAGCACGTCTTCTTTTCGTTCCGCCTGCACTTGCTGACGTCCAAGCGAATCGCCGGAAGAAGCGTTGGTCGCTTCCAGAGTGATGACGTACTGGCCTCCCACACTATCGATGCTGCCGTTCAGCATGGCCTTGATGCCATCGCGCTGGCAGATTTCGCGGCCGACATCGCTGGTGATGCGGTCGCCGGGGCCCCGTCCCATGAACTGCAGGGTCTGGCGTATCTTCTGTTCGGGGAAGACATTTAAGTACGGAGACTGCCCCAGATCGACGGCCAGCGCTTTCTTGAGAGTGCCATCGAAGACCGGGTCGGCCGTAGTGTTCACGAAATCGGTAATCAGAATCGAATCTTTCTCGGTGAGCGCTTGGCCACGCTTGAGCGAAACGAAGGCGATGCCGGCGGCCACCACGGCGACGATCAGAGCCGGTATCAGCCAGCCGGGTAGCTTGCGACTTGGCGCGAGAGTCTTGCGAATGGAGGCGCCTCGAACCGAAGCACTGGAAGAGGCTGCTGCCGAAATCGTACCCGATTCTGAGTCGCGTTTGAGGCGCTTCAAGTCGGAGCGAACCTCGGCGGCACTCTGGTAGCGCAGGTCGCGATCCTTCTCCAGCAGCTTATTTAGGATTTCTTCGAAATGGGGAGGCAGATCGGGATTCAGGCGGAGCGGTGGCGCCGGGGGACGATTCAGAATTGCGTCGAAAATGACGGCGGATGTGTCTCCCCGGAAGGGCACTGCACCGGTGGCCATCTCATACAGCACGGCGCCGAAAGAGAACAGGTCGGTGCGAGGGTCAAGATCCTTGCCGCGGGCCTGCTCCGGCGACATGTACGCTACCGTGCCGACAGTCGAACCGGGGCTGGTGAGGAACGGCTCGTCCACGGTCGCGGCCGACCCGATGGTGGCGGCAGAAAGCAGGGAAGGCTTGCCGGTGCGCTTGGCCAAGCCAAAATCGAGAATCTTCGCCTGGTTGCGACTGGTAACGAAAATGTTCGCGGGCTTGATGTCGCGGTGGATGATTCCCTTGGCATGGGCGGCGTCGAGTGCGTCGGCGATTTGCGTGCCGAGGTTGAGCAATGGCTCAAGTTCCATGGGCTGACCGTGGATTAGTTTCTTGAGCGTCTCGCCTTCCAGCAACTCCATAGCGATGAAGTGGCGTCCGCCGTCCTCACCGACCTCGTAGATGGTGCAAATGTTCGGGTGGTTCAGAGCGGAGGCGGCGCGGGCTTCGCGTTGAAAACGGTCGAGTGCGAGAGGATCTTTTTCGGTCTCCGGAGGCAGGAACTTGAGTGCGACATGGCGGCCCAAGTTAAGGTCCTCGGCTTCGTAGACAACACCCATCCCTCCCCCGCCCAACTGTGAGAGGACACGGTAGTGCGAGACAATCTGGCCAATCATTCCGGGGAACACTCCTGGGAGAGAGCTATTCATGGTAGGCCCGCGGATTCTGGGAAGTCAAACCCGGCTACTCTTCCTGTTATACGACACAGGGAGGCGACAAGTTCATAATTTGCAGTGCGGCGTTTATTCTTTGATTTCTATGGCTTAGGAGCTGTGCCTTCAGCGCAAGGGGGAAGCACGGCCAAAAGGTCACGACTCCGCGTTACGGAAGTTTACCTCCCAATATCCGAATCCTTTCCTGCCCCTCCGGGGCCTGTTATCAATGAGTATTCCCGTGTATTTGCGTCGGGATTGAGGCCCCTGACTTCCGGGGCAGGAGTGCGTCCGAATGAAATCTCGCCCTCAGTCCTGGAGGGATATGAGCGCGGCGCCACGCTTTTTTATTGCCGTGGTCGTGCTCTGTGGGACGGCCGTCCTGACCTATTCGATCCTGCACGGCAAGAGCGAGAATCCTCTCAAATTCTTCTGCTACCTGGTGATTGCGCTGGCGGCTTCGCGCCTCAAAGTGAACCTGCCCGGCATTACCGGGACGATGTCGGTCAACTTCCTATTTCTGCTGCTGGGTGTGTTGGAACTGAGTTTGTCGGAAGCCATGGCGCTGGGGTGCGCGGCGGTAGTGGTGCAGTGCTTTGATCGCGATCGTCCAATTCCGATCCAGGTTGCCTTCAACGTCTGTTCGACCGCGCTGGCCATCGCGATTACGTTCTTCGCGTATCGCTACTCCATGTTGCATCGTGCGGTGAGTAATCCCTCAACTTTGCTGTTTCTGGCAGCGTCCGTTTACTTCGTGGCTAACACCCTGCCGGTTGCGGCCGTCATCTCGTTGACGGAGCGCAGGTCGCTCCGAAAAATATGGGCCGAGTGTTATTTCTGGAGCTTCCCGTACTACCTGGTAGGAGCGGGCGTGGCCGGCATGATGAGCTGGCTGCACGGTTTCACGGACTGGCAGACATCGCTGCTCACCCTTCCCGTCGTGTATCTCATCTACCGTTCGTACCGCCTTTACCTTGGCAAACTGGAAGACGAGAAGCGGCACGTGGAAGAGATGGCGGACTTGCATATGCGCACCATCGAGGCGCTTGCGCTCGCAATCGAGGCCAAGGATCAGACGACGCACGACCACCTGCAGAGGGTTCGCGTCTACGCCGTCGAGGTCGCGAAGGAACTGAAAGTAGACCGTGAGGGCATGGAGGCCTTGCAGGCCGCGGCTTTGCTGCACGACATCGGCAAGCTGGCGATTCCCGAACACATCATCTCGAAACCCGGCCGCCTGACGCCGGAAG
>JAIQFA010000209.1 GCA_020073525.1 Terriglobia bacterium | reverse complement strand
GATCTGCTGGTGCAATCCAAGAAATTCCCGGATGCCGAGAAAATCTATCGCGACCTTATTTCCGCCCATCCCAATGACGCCGAGCTTCATGGGCAGCTCGGCGAAGTGCTGCTCAAGGAACGCAAGTTTCCAGACGCCCAGCAGGAATTCATGGCCACGATCAAACTCAAACCCGACCTGGGCGCGGCCTATGGCAGCCTAGCCGTTGCCGCCAATGAAAACCAGAATTATCCCCTCACCATCAAGGCCCTCGATGTGCGCGCCAAGCTTCTGCCCGAAACCCCGGTGAGCTATTTTCTGCGGGCCACCGCCCTCGACCACCTGCAGGACTACAAGCAGGCAGGCCAGTATTATCACCTCTTTCTTGATGCAGCCAATGGGAAGTATCCTAATGAGGAGTGGAAAGCTCGACATCGATTAGTGTGGATCGAGTCTAGGAAGCGTTGACCACCATGCGCCGACTTGCTTTTACCTTGCTCCTGCTCGCGCTCGCCTCCGCCTACGGCGCTGCCAGGGACGAAACCGTGGACGAACTGAAGTCACGCCTGGAAAGTGCGCGTCCCGAGGACCGCCCCGAACTCTGCATCCGAATCGCGCGGCAGCAACTGCGCAACACAGACAAGCTCTATAGCGATAGCAAGGCCGAGGAAGCCCGCGCCGCCCTCGACGATATCGTCACCTACTCCGAGAAGGCTCGCGACGCCGCCACCGAGACCAAGAAGCACCTCAAGAATGTCGAGATCGACGTCCGAAAAATCGCGGACAAACTGCGCGACATCAAACGCACTCTCACCTTCGAAGACCAGGCTCCGGTCGATCAGGCCGTCCGCCGCCTGGAAGACATCCGCACCGCTCTGCTCAAAGAAATGTTCGCCAAAGACAATAAGAAGGAGAAGAAATGAAGCCGGGCATCCGCTGGCGTACCGCGCTCGGTCTCGTCCTGCTGCTCGCTCTTCCGCTCTGCCTTCCGCTGAGGGCGCAGCGCCGCCGCGACCCGCTCAATCCGCTGGAGATCGACCAGCTCCGCGACGCCATGCTCGAACCCGATCAGCGCTTAAAGCTTTACGTGCAGTTTTCCCGGGATCGTATGACAAAACTTGAGCAAATGCGGAGCGATCCCAAGACTACAGACCGCGCCCGCCAGACCCACGACATGCTGGAAGATTTCCTCGCCGTCTACGACGAACTCAACGACAACATCGACATGTACGTCGGTCGCAAGGACGACATCCGTAAGCCGCTGAAACTCGTCATCGAAGCCGACACGGAATTCCAGGCCAAGCTGCGCGCAATCAAGAACGCCGCCAACGCCAATGCCGCCGAAGCCAGCCAGTACGAATTCCTGCTGACCGACGCTCTCGACACCTTAGACTCCAGCGCCGAAGACCACCGCAAGACAGTCACGGAAGTCGAGGAATACGTGAAGCGGAAGAAGAAGACCAAATAGGCTCTTGGCCTTTAGCTCTTAACTACGGAGCCAAGAGCTAATAGCGACTTCCCCCGTGTTCCTCTGTGTACCCTGTGGTTATAAGCTTCTGGTCGAGGCTCTCGGTTAAGATGGTTCGGTGCAACTCTGGTTCGCCCGCGGCAGCGAAGTCACCATCCGGGAACAGCTCGTGACGCAGGTCATACTGGGGATCCTCAGCGACGACCTCGCCCCAGGGCAGCGTTTGCCCAGCACCCGAGAATTGGCGCGCCGCTTCCGTCTTCATCCCAACACGATCAGTGCCGGGTACCGCCAGCTCGAACGGGAGCTGTGGGTCGAATTTCGCCACGGCAGCGGCGTGTATGTCCGGGAGCGAAAACCTGAATTGGCGCCCTCGTCGGCACTAGCCCTCGATCAGTTGATCGCCAGGCTGTTCCAGTCGGCGCGCGAACTGGGCGCTCCCCTCGCGACCGTGCGTTCCCGTCTCAGGCAATGGCTGGAACTGCAACCGCCCGACCATTTCCTCCTGATCGAGCCCGACGAAGAGCTGCGAAGAATTCTTGCGGCAGAGATTGAGCAGGCCGTCGCATTCCCGGTCCAGAGTTGCGGTCTGCAGGACTGCCCGAAGACTCCCGACGGCGCCATCCCAGTCGTGCTTCCGAATCGCGCTGGAGCCGTACGCCAAGCGCTGCGGGAAGGCACCGACGTGCTAACGCTCCAGGTTCGTTCCGTACCCACTTCACTCGCAGGATGGCTACCGGCTCCGTCGGGCACGCTGATCGGAATCGCATCCGGCTGGCCAAACTTTCTAAAACTGGCGCGCACCATTTTGCAGGCCGCCGGTTTCCATCCGGACGCGCTAGTCTTCCGCGACACCCGCAAAGCCAACTGGCAGCGCGGCCTGCAGCAGACCGCCGCCGTGGTCTGCGACACCGTCACCGCAACCCTGCTCCCCGCCGGCTGCCGGGCAATTCCCTTCCCGTTGTTGTCCGAGTCTTCCACCACGGAACTCCAGCGCTACGTCGAGTTCATTCGGAACCCTCTCACTTCGTAACACTCTGCAGAGCCTGTGGCACTCGCGAAAGTGTCACAAGCGTCCGCTTTCTGCCGCTCTCTGGCATTACGATCCGCTCATGAAACATAGGAATCAAACTTGCGCCCTGCTGTTGGGCTGTTGCCTCCTCGTCTGCGCCCGCTGGAGCGTAGGTCAGACTGGGCTTTCCCCAGACTCGAATCGGATCAACGAGTTCAAGCCGGAGGTCGTACCAATTCCCGCCGGCACGCATCTGTTGATGAAACTGATCAGCCCGTTGCACACCACCTCGTCGACCCCAGGCTCCGGGGTCTATCTCGAGACTGCCTTTCCCGTCGTCGCGAACGATCGCGTCGTGATTCCCGAACATACTCGCGTACTCGGAACGGTGATCGACGAGCGCAGGCCGGGTCGCGTAAAGGGTCGTTCCCAGCTGCGCCTCAGATTCACGCAGATAATCCTCCCCGACAACCGCGAGCTTTCCATCGTGGGAGACCTGCAGAGCCTGCCGGGATCCAACAAAGTTCGAACGGTCGACCAGGAAGGCACCGTTGAACCTGTGGACCAAATCGATGCCGACGTCTATACGATGGCCAAGGCAACCGGCGTAGGCGTCCTAGGCGGTGCGATCAGCCACCACGGCCCAGCGGGAGTTGGTTATGGCGCGCTGATTGGCGGCGGACTCGGTCTGGCCAAGGTGCTGTTCACGCGCGGCGATGAAATTTCCCTCCCCGCAGGCACAAAGGTCGAGATGGTTTTGCAGCGGCCGTTGATGTTAAAGACCGTATCGCCATCGCCACTGGCGGACCCCGACATCAGCGCGACCAATCGGCCCTCTGCCGACAAGCAGCAGAACGCCAGTCTGCCAGACAACAAAGTGCAGTGCCTCAGGGATGGCAAGACGTTTCAATGTGTGCCATAGTCCATCGCTGTGCGCCAACTCGAACTTGTTATTAGGAACTGGAGAACTGAGAGCTGATAGCTGACGGCTGACAGCTGCCTCTGCTACTCTTCCCTCAACGTGTCCCCAAAGCTCGCCGAAATCTTTCACGAAGCCTATCGCGAACTTCGTCCCCGCGCGCCCGCGCCGCCCCTGCACGTTCGTTTTTATCCTTTCGTCTCCATCAACAACACTATCCGCCTCCGCCAGGGAGAGCTCTACATCCGCCTTTCTGACCTCCTCGAAGGCGCTCCCGACAACGTTCTGCATGCGATCGCCCACATCCTGCTCGCCAAGCTCTATCGCAAGCCCGTCGATCGCGCGCAGGGCGCCCGCTATCGCCGCTATGTTGGCAGCCACGACGTGTCCTCCAAAGCGCGACTCGTCCGCCAGATGCGCGGACGCAAGCACATCCACTCCGCCCGCGGCCACCACTACCATTTGGAAGAAATCTTCGACGACCTCAACCGCCGCTTCTTCCACGGGCTCCTGGGACGCCCGCAACTCACCTGGAGCCAGAACCACGCCCGCAGCAGCCTAGGCCACTACGACCCTGCCCATAACGCCATCGTCATCAGCCGAGTCTTCGACCACCCTCGAGTCCCCCGCTACGCCGTCGAATACATCCTCTACCACGAGATGCTGCACCTGAAGCATCCAGTGAAGTTGAAGGGCAGCCGGAGATGCGTGCACTCGCGAGAATTTCAGGAAGAAGAAAAGCTGTTTCCCGAACTCGTTTACGCCAAGAAGTTTTTGAGGATCATCTGAGAGCCAGAAGGAGACCCTGGTCCTGAATGAGTGAAACGGCGATTTATCGCCAGTTACCTGAAATCGCCCTACTTTCGATACAATTCGGGATCGTTCACCATGTTCGACGAATATACTCCAGAGGCGAGGCGTTCCGTATTCTTTGCGCGCGCAACGGCCCGTCAACTCGGTTCGGATACCGTTGGAGGTGTGCATCTATTGCTGGGTATAGCGCGCGAGGACATTACGCTGTTGAACCGATTTCTGAGCCCTTCGATCAGCGAAAGCACTCTTCGAGACGAGATCACGAATGGAGTGTCTACGTCTGGCGCAGATCTCCTTGCCGACATATCATTCAGCAGCGAAAGCAAGCGAGTTTTTTCATTGGCCGCCGAAGAGGCAATTCGGATGTCCCCACAGAGGGTTGGCATCGAGCATCTCCTCCTCGGCCTGCTGCGTGAAGAGAATTCAGTGGCAGCTCGCATGCTTCGTGAGCGTGGGGCCGATGTTGCTCGAATCCGCGAAGAATTACTCACTCATCCCCACCAGCCTCCGCCAAAAGAGGAGCGGATGCGTCGTGAGATAGAGAAACTCCACAAGATAATGGCGGATGCGCCTAGACTAGGACCAGATCGCAGCAGAGAGGAAATTTTCGGACGCTATACGGTCAGGGCCGATTGCCTGATTTTCTTCGCGAGACATTTTGCCAGCTGCGTCGGTTCCCCTGTGCTCGAGTCTGAGCACATCCTCATAGCAGTCGTGCGGGAAGGACGGGATCATTTCGAACTATTCTTTCCCTTTGCAGATTCAAAGGATACA
>JAIQFA010000185.1 GCA_020073525.1 Terriglobia bacterium | reverse complement strand
AGAACTGGGAACTGAGAACTGCCTCATGAAGGTGCTGCACCTGCTGCCGATCGGGAATGTGGATGAGGGGCTGCTGAAGGATCTGCGTCCCGCCGTCGAAGAAACCTTCCACGTCTCCTGCGATGTGCTCACGGTCCGGCTGAACCCGGAGTTCGCTTTCCACAGCGAGCGGCAGCAGTATCACTCGTCGGAAATCCTGCATCGCATGCAGAGTTTTCTGACTGCAGATTCCTGGCGAATGCTGGGAGTCGCGGCGGTCGATCTCTACATCCCGATTCTGACTTTTGTTTTCGGCGAGGCGCAGATGGGTGGCCCCTGCGCCGTAGTCTCAGCCCACCGCCTGCGCCAGGAGTTCTACGGCCTTCCGCACGACCCGGAACTATTTCGCCAGCGCACGATCAAGGAAGCGGTCCATGAACTAGGCCACACGGTTCAACTGACCCACTGCGATGACTACCGCTGCGCCATGGCCCCTTCCCACGCCGTGGAGTGGATCGACCTCAAGGAAAATACCCTGTGTTCCGCCTGCCGAGCCGTGGTAACGCCAGTGGCGCATATCCCGTCCGAACCTTACTTCTGAAATCTGGCCTTCGCGACCTTCACGGCGCGCTTGTTTCGATCGCCGGACCATTTACCAGTCAGTAATGGGGGTACCCCTCCCCCTCCCCTCGATCTTTTGGAATCATGGATTTAGGAAGAGACCCTCACCAAAATCTTTGAGGAAAAAGGAGTTACTCGGAAAATATTCCGGAATAAGGAGTTAGCTTGTCAAAGAGGGCTGAAAACGACTTTGGGGCAGCGTTTGCGTCCGTCTCTGGAGACGGGCACACATTCGGCTGCCCCAATTGCGCAGACAGTGTTGCATGACGCGGAGCGGGATGTCAGTGATTGCACGCACGGTTGATGGTGATTACGTGTGGGATTTGGTTCTTGTCGACCCCGTTGAAGTCGTCGGCACCCACAGCCTCGAACACAGAGAGGCGTGCGCTACCTGCGCTTGACCGATCGTTGTATCCCGCGTGCCTGATACTGCTGATCGAGCGCCTGGCGTATGAGGGTCTTGATCACGGCCTGCCGGCTGATGTTCAGCTCTTTGGCGGCCCGGTCCAGTTCTTCCAGCATGCCGGCGGCAAGGTCGACGTTCACCCTCTGGATGGGGGCCATCATGCGTCCGGTGTTGGTGAAGAACCGTGACACGTCCTTCCCATCGTCGGCCAGGCGGGCGATGGCTTCTGACGACAGTGGCATTCGCGGCTTGCGTGTGCTCTTCATAAGCGCTCAGCGGCCCAGGATGTCGGAAGTACCGATCTGCTCCTCGGGAAACGCGGCCGCCAGTTCCCTCTTCTGTTTCGTGTTGAGGCCCCGTCCCGAGGCTCGCTTCCCTTTCCCGTTCTTAGTTACTTTGCGCATACATACCACGTTCGCTGCGTGTTGCCTTTCGTGCCGACAGGGTGCCAGGAGGCGTCTACATCAGAACCGATGAAAGATCGCGGGCGCCGTGCAGGACTCGGATGATTCGGAGCGGCTTCTTCTCAGGGTCGTAGACAATCACGTACTTCGAATACGGGTGCACAACCCAAAAGCGAAGGGGCAACGGAGTCAGATCTTTCCTCACGCTACCGGCGAGGGGAGAGCCACTCAGAAGGTCGCAGGCCCGAAAAATTGCTTCTTCAACCCGGTCTGCCGCATCAGGATTGTCCCGCGCTATGAAAGTCCAAATCTCGAAAAGATCGCCAGCCGCCTGCGGCGTGAACTGATACTTCTTCATCAGGGCTAGTCGCCGGATCGTTTTCGTTTAAGCTCGGCGAGTTTGGAACGCACTTCGTCGGCATCGAGCAACTCGCCACGTTGGGCGGCGGCGTAGCCTTCGCCGATCTTGGACTGAATTTCGGCGCGATTCGCGGCCAGCCAAACTTCCCGTTCATGGAGCATGGAAACGGCTTGCTCCACGAACTCGTCCACGGTTTCGTAGGGACCGCGCTGGACGTCTTGTTTGATCAACTCCTCGATCTCGGGACGAAGGCGGATTTCCATGGACACATTCTAACTCACGCAAGGTGCCCCACGTTTGCCGCACTTGCAAACGTGGGATCCGGTCCGAAGCCACGGATGTTGCGGTGCCACTATTCCATTGATAGACTATTCCTTGTAAGGAATAGTATTAAACGTGCCCAAGAACTTCAATTCACTCCGCGCAAAGATGTCTACCGCAGCCCAGGCACGTTCGCGCGTTCTCGCAGCCAAATATCGTTCTGGGATGGCTCTGGACGAACTCCGGCAGGCTCGCGAAATGACACAGGTACACCTGGCCAAGATTCTCGGTGTCAATCAGGCCGCCGTATCCAAGCTAGAGCGCCGCGCGGATATGTACGTGACCACGCTCCAGGACTTCGTCAAAGCCATGGGTGGAGAACTGAAAATCACCGCCAAGTTCCCCGAAGGAACCGTCGAGATCACTCAGTTTGAGGACGTAAAGAAAGCCGCCGCGGGCAGGGAGTGAAGCGGGACACGTTTCGGCACCTAAGGATCGAAGAGTGGCGCGGTTGGCGGCGCGGTTCGCATACAGGCCAAGGCGAGTTTCGGAACCCGGCCCTGCTAACATATCGGACATGACTGATCAGGAACTTCTGGATCTCTTAGCCGACCTTGAATCGGACAGAGTTGAACGTAAGGCTTCGTTCTCCGATCCGGAGAGAGTCAGTCAAGCGATTTGCGCATTCGCCAACGACATGCCGAACCACCAGTTACCCGGCGTGGTTTTTATCGGAGCGAACGATGATGGAACGTGCGCTGGACTACAAATTTCCGATCAACTGCTCCTCAACCTCGCCCACCTCAGATCGGACGGGAGGATTGTCCCTATCCCGTCAATCACTGTTCAGAAACGGCTACTGAACGGCTGCGAGATGGCTGTGATTGTGGTTCGGCCCTCATTTGCACCGCCCGTGCGCTTCCATGGTCGCGTCTGGATTCGAGTCGGTCCACGTCGTGCGGTCGCGTCCGCTGATGAAGAACGACGGTTGACCGAGAAGCGCCGGGCAGGTGATTTGCCGTTCGACATTACAGCAGTCCGTTCCGCATCTTTAAACGACTTGGATCTCGATCTTTTTAGCAAGATATACCTTCCTGCCGCGCTAGCTCCCGACGTACTGGCAAGAAATAACAGAACCGTTGAACAGCAACTTTCGGCTCTACGATTTGCGACACCCGGAAGTACGCCCCCTCAAGCGCCCACAGTCCTCGGAATACTCGTCGTCGGTAAGGATGTACTCGGATACATCGCGGGGGCGTACATCCAATTCTGTAGAATCGAAGGCACCGAACTCACGGACCCGATCAAAGACCAAAAGGAGATCAGCGGTCCTCTTCCTGAGTTGCTAAACGAGCTAGATAACGTTCTGCAAGCCCACACCTCCGTCGCCTTGGACATAACGGCGGGGCCAATTGAAGTGCAATCTCCAGACTATCCCCCCGTCGCGCTGCAGCAAATCTCGCGGAACGCCGTGATGCACAGAAATTACGATGGAACGAATGCGCCCATCAGGATTACCTGGTTCAGTGACAGAATTGAGATCCAAAACCCTGGCGGTCCATTCGGACAAGTAACCCGAGCAAACTTTGGGAACCCTGGTATCACAGACTATCGCAACCCCCATTTAGCAGAAGCCCTCAAGAACCTCGGGTACGTGCAGCGCTTTGGGGTCGGAATCGCCCTGGCAAAACAAGCTCTGAAAACAAACGGCAACCCAGACTTGGAATACGATGTTCAGGACGCACACGTGCTTGCTGTCCTAAGGAGACGACCTTGAGTGTAAGCATACTGGCATTTTTCAACAATAAGGGAGGGGTCGGGAAAACCACAATCGTCTATCACCTTGCTTGGATGTATGCCGACCTCGGGATGAACGCTGTCGCAGTGGACCTCGATCCCCAAGCAAATCTGACTGCGGCCTTCTTGTCTGAAGACAGGATGATGCAACTTTGGCCCGATGGAGATCATCCGACCACCGTATACGGCTCTGTTCAACCCCTGATTCGCGGCATTGGCGATATTCAGACACCCCACCTAGAGAGAATCGCACAACGCCTTATGCTTGTACCGGGCGACTTAGCGCTCTCAAGTTTCGAGGATCAGCTATCAGAGGTGTGGCCAAAGTGCTTGGATGGAGACGAACGGGCTTTTCGTGTGACGTCCGCTTTTTGGCGAATTATGCAAGCTGCTGCTGAGATACATAGAGCGCAGATCATCCTGGTGGACCTTGGTCCAAACCTAGGAGCCATAAATCGTGCAGCTCTAATCTCTTGTGATTACGTTGTCGTTCCTCTATCACCCGACTTGTTTTCACTGCAGGGGCTCAGAAACCTCGGCCCGAGACTGCGACAGTGGCGAACAGATTGGAAGAAACGCCTTGAGGTCAATCCTGCAGAGGACCTCAGGCTGCCAAGCGGCATGATGCAACCTGTCGGATATCTGATTCAGCAGCACTCGGTGCGTTTAGATCGCCCGGTTCAAGCATACGACAGGTGGATAGCTCAGATACCGTCTACTTATAGAGACGCAGTGCTCAATGAACAAACAACGGAGTCGCTGTCTATTGAAACAGATCCCGACTGCCTAGCTCTTCTTAAGCACTATCGAAGCCTTATGCCAATGGCACAACAGGCCAGAAAACCCATGTTCCACCTGAGGCCTGCCGATGGCGCATTAGGGTCGCACTTTCAAGCGGCCCAATCAGCGCGGAAGGATTTCTCGAAACTTGCGTCGAAAATTGCTGAGAGAATCAATGTAGTCATTCCTGAGCATCAACCGATGCTCCAGTTCTGAGATGGGCTGCTGCAGGAGAGGATCTCAGCACAAACACACCGGCCGGGAGTTGAATCCTGGCGGCCGCTGTTTTTGCGGTCCTCGTTTCCGACGAGAGGCTGGTTCTCCTCTGAGGCCGGGCTGATAACTCGGGGACGTTTCCCTCAATTGAAAGCGAAAGAAAACGTCCCGTCTGTTTCCTGAGTTCTGCCCGGTTTCTCCCGGCGGAGTCCCACAGGGGCTAAAGCCCGCATATTGGGCGGCTCCTAGCGGCACGGCTGAACAGGCTGCGGAAAAACTTGTTTCCACGCTGAAAGTGTCACCG
>JAIQFA010000070.1 GCA_020073525.1 Terriglobia bacterium | reverse complement strand
CTCTCGTATTCAACGGCAACCATTGCCTGCGGAGGCTCCTCAGGGGGCGACTTCTTGGGCACGCCCGCAATCTCAGCAACGTGAAATGCGCGGTTGGTGCGATACGCCCACAGTAGGCCGACCCCGTAAATCGGGCTCACCGCCAGAATTTCCAGCGCCAATTGAATCAGATTCCGCGGATAAAAGAATCGGTTGGCGAGCAAGAGCGCCGCGACCAGCGGGAGATTCAGAAGAATCGGCAGCGTATAGGCCTGACGCAGGAAGGTTCCGACCGGAACGCCAATTCGTTTCTTCAGGTGGCGCGGTAGGAACACGATGCAAGTGAAACTGAGCGGGATGGCGGTTCCGAGAGCGTCGCCGACGATTCCAAGGGGGCGGACGAGCGCGATGCTGAGGATCAGATTGGCGATGCCTTCGATCAAGGTAATGGCCGCCACAGTTTGATGTTTGCCCAGTCCGAACAAAACGCGTGTAGAAGCCGCCTGCGACAACAGGAGCGTGAAAGGGATGATCATCACCACCAACACCGGGTAGCTGTGCGGAACGTAACGCGCGCCCATCCAGACGCGGATGATGTGCTTGCCCAGGATGATCAGGATGGCGGAGATGGGAAGGATCAGGAACGCGCAGGCGCGGTTGCCGGCGATATAAATCTTGCGCACGCGATCGAGGTTGCCGGTGGCCTCCGACTGGCTCGCCATCGGTACAAACACCTGGGAGAGGCTGGTGACGAATTCCTGTGCGTAATCGACGATGCGAGCGCCAATGTTGAACCAGGTAACGGCGACGGTAGACATCATGGTGCCGAGCACCAACTCGTCGGTGCGGAAGCGCAAGCGGGCAGCGATCATCACGATGAAAGTGGTGCTGCCATAATTGGCCATGTGGCGGAACGAAGCGCGATCCACATGCTTAAGACCAATCGGCACGGGACACAAGCGGAAGACGATGATGCCGCGCAGAATCGAAGAAAGAACCGGCATGGTAACGGTGATCAGGGCGACAGTGATCAGACCATATCCGCGGTTCAGGAAGTAAACGATCAGAGCGGCGCGGCTGAGGTTGGCGCCGATGCTGGTCCAGTTCAGAATGTAGAAGCGCTGCAGACCTTCGAGCATGCCTCCAAAGACGCCGAGCGGGAAGCCGAGACTCACCGAGGCGCCGACCATCAAGAGCAGCAGGCGCGCCTGCGGATGCATTGCGGGCGGGATCTTAAACAGGTGCTCGACGGAAGAACTCAGCAGCGTAGTCAGCAACATGCTTACCACGCCGATGCCCGCGTAGCTGAACAGAGCAGTATTGACGAACTGCGTCAGCTTTTCGCGCTCGTCCGTGGCCGTGTACTTGGAAACGTAGCGGATAATCGAGGAGCGAATACCGAGATCGAATAGCCCGTAGTAGCCGGTCACGGAGAAGATCAGTAGCCAGACTCCGAAAGCCGCGTCCCCCAAATGGTGCACGATGAACGGCGAGATAAAAAATCCGACGACCACGTTGATGGCGAGCGCCGACCAACTCGATCCGACGTTCTGGATGATTTGCAGTTTCTGAGAGGGCATTAGCTTTCGTTTTTGTGCCTGACGGGTGCGGGCCTCGACTCAGACCGGGCTCAATGCGAGGCGGGAAATGCCGCCAGTATATTTTCCGCGCCGCCCACTGCCGCCGCGTTGGTGACCAGTTCATACCCCAGCTGAGCCATGATGTGACCCCATCTTGCTTCGATCTTCGCCACCGATTCTGTCTGCAGGTTCGTCTTCCACCCGCCGACCGATGCCGTGCGGACGAATGGGATATCGCTGCGTTTGTCCTTGGTCGTAACCCAATTCTTGCCCTGCGTCTTTTCCATCTCGCGCATGCGGTCGGCGGAACTGCGTTCGATCGCGGTTCGCAACAGTTCTGGGGATGCATGGATGCCCAGGAACTCGGCGATGCGCGCCAATTCCTGCTCCGGGCGCGCTTTCATGTCTTCGTACCGCAGCAGCAGGAATCCCGGGCGCGCGCCGCGGGCGTATACCCAGCTGGCCACGTTTTCTCCCCAAGTGCCCCAGCCCGCCGATAGCAAATGCCCCGTGGTGAAATCCTCGATGTACCGCTCCAGCGGATAACTGTCTTCAATCTGCCGGTACTTCCGCGAGAAATCATAGTAGGAAAGAGCCACATCCCGCGGATCGCGCACGACGTAAATCACCCGCGGATAGCGCGGATCGAAATAGGAATGGCTCTTGATCATGCGCGGGCTCGGAACAGCCCGCATGTAGCGGCTCGACTGCGCTTCCGCATCCGGGATAAACCGCTCAATATTGGCGAACGTTACCGGCTCCTGCGGATGCATCAGGTTTGCGATCAGGAAGCGCGTCCAGGTGTTGCCCGATCGAGGATAAGAAATGATGAACGTATCGTCGGCGCGCACGGCCAGCGTGCGCCCGGCAATATCCATGCCGAGCGCGTTTTTCCAAAGCTTCTTGACGCTGTACATCATCGCGAAGGTCCGTTCAATGTGGTCTCGGGAACCCGTAATTCGGAGTTCGTCGCTTTGTCGGGAAACATCAGCTCATACCCCAGATAAACCATCAGGGGTCCCCATGCGGCTTCCAGTTCTTTCACCGCGGGTTCTGGCAGGGCTGCTCTCCAGCCTCCAGCCTTGGCCGAGCGTACAAAGGGTACATCCTGGCGCGAGTTCTTGGTTACGATAGCGTTCGCGTTGGCGCCTTCCAACTTCCGCATCCGGTCCGCGGAACTGCGCTCCACTGCTTGCGCCACCATCTCTGGCGTTGCTCCCAGGCCTAGAAATGCAGCAACCCGAGCCAATTCCGATGACGTCCGCGATACCATGTCTTCATACCGCAGCAGCAGGAAGGTGGGAGAATTCTGCCGCGCCACCAGCCAACTCGCAACATTCGTCCCCCAGGAGCCATAGTCGCATGTTTCCCCCGCCACAAAGCGCGTGACGAATTGCTCGATGGAAGAATCGTCGGCGATGCGCCGCCGCTTCCTGAAAAAGTGGAATTGGGAAACGACCACGTCGCGCGGGTCGCGCACGATGTACACGACCTTCCGGAAGCGCGCGTCGAAATATTCGTGGCTCTTCATGATGCGGGGCCGCGGCACGCGTGCCAGTTGGTTTTTCGTCAGGCCCTCGGATTCGGGAACCAGCCGGTCGATGTTGCCGAAGTTGGCCGGCTCTTCCGGATGTAGCAGGTTGGCAATCAGAAATCGCGTCCAGGTATTCCCGGATTTCGGGAACGAAACGATGAACGTGTCGTCGTCAAACACTTCAAAATAGCGTCCCGGACTGGTATGTCCGAGCGCTCGTTTCGTCGCACGGATGAGGGGCCTGATCATCGCAGGGCTCCAGACGCCAGCAACCCAATCAGGCTGGAATCGAGCGCGCTACGCGAGTCGCGGGTCGCAAGCTTATATCCCAGGCATGCCATGATGTCGCCCCACTCCGCCTCGATGCGGGATACCTGTGGCTCGGGCAAATCCTTTCGCCAATTCGACTGCGCCAATCGGGCGGTGGAACTTCGCTCAATGGCCTGAGAGATTCTCTCAATGGTCGTCGACAATCCCACGAACGTAGCTACCCGCGTCAATTCGTGGGGCGTATCGGCGAGCATATCCTCATACCGCAACAAGAGAAAGCCGGGATCGCCGGAGCGCGCAGCCAGCCAACTGCCGACGTTCTCTCCCCACGATCCAAAGTGATCCGTAGAGACGCGCCTTACCGCGTCTCCCCCAGCAAGGAATCGCTCGACGAACTCTTCCACACGAAACACATCATCCATCCTCCGCGCCTTGCGAAGGCTGTCATATTGCGAAACGGCCACGTCGCGAGGATCGCGAACCACATAGATAACCCGCCGGTAGCGTGGATCGAAACTGCTGCGGCTCTTGATAATCCGTGGCTGCGGCGCCCGATCAAAATCCCGCTTCGTGCTCACATCGGGATCGAGGACCAGCCGGTGCAGATTGCCGAGGCCCACCTCGCCATCCGGATGGATGAGATTTGCAGTTAGGAATCGCGTCCACGTATTCCCCGACTCTGGATAGGAAGCCAGCAAAATATCGTCGGGGCGCACCGGGAGCCTTCGCCCCGGGCGGTGCAGCCCGATGGCGTGCTTCACACCCGCTACCAGATATCGAATCATTCGCAACCCTTAGATACCGAGGGCGGAGATTTTGCTAGTCGCCTCAAGCCGGGGCTCCATTATGCCGCTGCGTCAGGAATGCAAAAAGCCGGCTGGTTGCGTTTGGCGCCACCTTTAGCCCGAACAACACGAGACTCAATTTCGCTTTGCGGAAATAATGGTTCGCTTCGGAGAAACATTCCCGAGCCTTGGGAAAATCGCGCGCGGAGAGATGGATCTTGCCGTCCTCGAGCAAGTACTTCGCACGAATCTGGGCGGCACGATCTCGTACCAGTTTCCGCTGCGCCGGGCTCAAAGGCAGGTCCTTATCCGCTTTCTCCAGGATGGACCAGTACGCTTCCGCCATCTTGGCGCGCGACAAGCCGAGCGACCCCGGTCGCCCGTCGGCCAGGCGTGCCTGTACCTGCCGGGTGTAGCCGACTTTGCCTCCATAAAACGCAGTCCGTAGCCACATGTTGTAGTCGTCACAGCGGGTCAGGCTTTCGTCGAAACCTCCCGCACTTAGAACCGCTGCCTTGCGAGCCACTACGGTCGAAACCGGGATTTGGCAGCGTTCCACCACTTGGGCCTCAAAACCAGCTTCGCCGACGGAAGGACATCGCTCCATGAATTCCACGTGCCGCGTCGGATCTCCGACGAGGACAGCATTCGCATACACCAGGCAGTACGCCGGATTGGAGTCGAATTGCTTCATCTGCGATTCCAGATGGTTGGGCAACCATGTGTCGTCGCTATCGAGGAACGCCAGAAACTCGCCCCGGGCTTTCGCGATTGCCGTGTTTCGCGCACCCGCCGCGCGCTTGTTCACTTGCTTGATGTACACGATGCGATCGAGATACGGCTGCAGCACCTTCTCCAGTTCGGGAGTGTCCGGCGAGCCATCGTTCACCACGATGGCCTCGAAATTCTGGAAGGTCTGCGCAAATATCGAATCCAAACACGCGGCGATCAGATGCGCGGTGTTGTAGGACGGGATGATGATACTGACCCGAGGCGCTGATTGTGCTTGCTCGTTTCCCATAGTTGTTCCAAAACGAAAGTTGTTTCCGCTAAGAACTGTAAAAGACCAGTTCCTTCTCTCCGCTGACGACGTGATCGGCGGCTTCCACGCCCATCAGCACCGAATGATCCATGTTTCCGATTTCGTAGCGCCACGCGCCAAAGCGTCCGCGCGAGTAAATCCCTTGTTGCATCAGTGCTGGCTGCAGAATGGCGAGAGCTTTGTCGCGATCGATGGTTGGAATCGGATAGGAATACCGGACCAGGCGGTGGTAGCGCGAAACAATGCGCGCACGGTCCGATTCGTCGAGTATTTTCGAGCGGATCAGCCCGGCCAGCATCTGTTCATACGTGCGCTCGATATCCAGTGTCTGCCCCAGGGGAACCGACATCTCGCACATCAGTGAACTGTACTGCTCGGTGTCACCATTAGGGACGTTGTTGGGCGAGTAATGCGAGAAGAACGTGGCCCGATAGCACGGCATTTCCGGATCTGCAAAATATACCCAGCATTTGCCGGTGTCGATCTTCTTTTTCAATCCGATTCCCAGGACGAGCAGATCGTTGTGTTCCAGAAGAGCCGCGGCGTCGCGTAGTTTTCCGTCGGCGGGCTTCAGCATGCCAGCCAGCAAATCCAGGGGCGCGGTGGAGATCAGTACGTCATAGCTGGCGCCAGTGCCATCGGCAAACGAAACTTTGCGCTGCGCCGGATCAACCTCGGCAAGCTGTTTGCCGGTCCGCACCTTGGCGGGAAACCGTTTGGCCATGCGCCGGTAGATTTCGCCCGTTCCTCCGTGAAGAGGGAAGCGGAATTTATTGTTCGGCCCCCAGGCCACGTCGTCCTTTTCGTAGAGAACATTTTCGAGCAGGCGCTTGAAGTCCACCACCGACACGCGCTCGGCAATCCAGCCCTTCGACATCCGCTCCAGCGGCGTAGTCCACACCTTCGAGTTGTACGGGAACATGAACGTCTCGGCGATGCCTTCGCCGAATGTGCTCAGCGTCCACTCGCGGAAATTTGCGGCTTCGCCGTTCCGGCTGGCGGCAGCTTTCGCCGCGCCCATCAGGCAACTCACCTGGAGTGGCTTCGGCAAGTACCGCAGGTTATTTTGGAACGGATAAGGCACGCAGACGTCTTGCAGGTACACCCAGCTCTCACGCACCCGCTCGTGCACTTCCTTCCCCAGCATGTCGTCGATCAGTTTGTCGAAATAGGGATAATGCGAAAAGATAACGTGGCCGCCTTCGTCCCAAACAAATCCCTGAGGATCCACATGCGAGGTGGAGTGCCCGCCCACGTCATCGGATTTTTCGTAAAGCACCCAGTTGTCGTAGCCCAGTTCGTTGAGACGATACGCGGCGCCGAGCCCCGTCGGCCCGCCGCCAATGATGACAATTTTTTTGTTAGCCATGCGTTTTCCGGCCGCCACAGCAGCCTAAATGTCTCTTGTTGCGGGGGAATTACAGCTCGTGTTGCCACACCCTAAATATGACACAACTTTACACTGATCGCCCACCCGCGAGTAATGTCGGAGCCGTCGGGCGAGGTTCCGCTGTAAGCTGGAAGAAGCAACACGGAGTCCAAAGTCGGACGGTCGCCATGTTCTGTATCGTATTGATTATAAGGTAGTTCAATGGCGTCATCCGGGATTGGTCACAAACCAGGAAGGGAAGTGCCCGCGGCATGGGTAAACTTTTTCCCAGAACTACCCACGATCCCCTTCGCCATTAGGACTGCTCAGCAAACTACCGTTCTACTCCAGCTTTACGGGAACAATTACGAAACGGCCTATGATTACGTCTGGATGCGCTTCCACAAACCAAACGGATGGATGGATTCCCCCAACAACAAGCGGAGATAATGTGCAAGGTTTTGCGGCTGGCCAGTGGGTGGGATTGTCATGGGTGGCATTTCTGGTGTATAAACCGTGATAATTGTTGCCTTTTCATCAAGCTTAGGTTTTCGCTCTAGGTCCTTCCCCGGTGTTCCAAGTGCAAGGTTAACAGGCTGAGACTCTGGTGTTGTGTTTTGGAGGGAGCAAGGCGATGTGTGCTTTTCTATCACGATTGTGTGCGATTGGTTCCGGTGACTCGTCCCGGTCAGTGAATCCCACTGCGCTTGGCCGCAGTTTTTGCATTGCCCTGCTAGCCGTTTGTTCGGTCTTGCTGTCGTCTTCGTTTGCGCAGATACCCTTTCCGACCCGGGGTGGGGATAACACGCGAAGCAATGCAAACACCCACGAAACTCTGCTCACGCCGAGTAACGTCAACAAGAACAGTTTTGGACGCCTCTTCAGTGTTCCCATCGACTACATGGTGATGGCGCAGCCGCTCTACATGCCCAACGTGAACATTCCGGGGCAGGGTACGCACAACGTCGTCTACGTGGTTACCATGGCGGATTCGGTGTATGCGATCGATACCGATACCGGCGCACAACTTTGGTACGCGAGCATGCTCAACGTCGGAGGCACGACAGCCAGCGGAAAATATCTGCCCTGCGGCACGGCTCCCGGTTTCAATCAGGAAGGCATCGTCGGGACGCCGGTCATCGATCCCACCAACAACACGATGTACTTGGTGGCCAAGACGCTGCTCAACACCACCGTGCGTCACCATCTGCACGCGCTTGATATCACCACTGGCAACGAGCAACCGGGCAGTCCGGTGCTGATCCAGGCGCAAAGCACCAGTAACAAGGGACACGTTACGGTCTTCAACAGTCTGCATCAGAAGAACCGCCCCGGCCTGTTGCTGGCGAACGGAACGCTATATCTGGGCTTCGGTTCGAACTACTGCAACGACGCCGATACCGGCTGGGTGCTTTCCTATGACGCTGCCAGTCTAACGCAACGGGGTGTGTTCAACACCTCGCCCGATTTCGGATTGGTTTCCATCTGGCAGGCGGGCAACGGTCCGGCCGCCGACCAGGACGACAACATCTACGTGGAGACGGCCGAATCCGCCACCCCATACGACGTTCCGAACGGTGGCCAGACGTTCTGCAACAGCGTGCTAAAGCTGGCCCCCGATCTCACGTTGGCCGATTACTTCACGCCATGGAGTGTGGCCTATCTCAACTCGCACGACCTGGACTTGAGTTCCACGGGAGCCCTTCTTCTCCCCGATCAAGACGACAGTCCCTATCCGCACGAACTGGTGGCCAGCGGCAAGCAGGGCGTTGTCTATGTTCTCAATCGCGACAACATGGGAATGTTCTCGCCCAACGATAGCCAGATTGTGCAGGAATTTACGCTCATTCCGGGCGACAACAACGATGTCCTGTTCGGTGCTCCGGCATACTGGAACAACACGGTGTACTTCGCGCCCAATGGCTCGCCGTTGATGGCGTTCCCGTTGTCAGAGGGCTTGCTGGGCGCTCCGCTGAAAACTTCCAAGAGTTATAACGGCAGTCACACGCCGTCGATCTCCGCCGATGGCAACACCAACGGAGTCCTGTGGAACATCACCGGCCAACTGCTGGCCTTTGACGCGGTTTCGCTCAACATGCTCTACAGCACGGGGCAGGCGCTGAACGGGCGCGACAAGTTGCCGCCGATCGGGCACTTCGTGACGCAGACGGTGGCCAACGGCAAGGTTTATGTCGGCACCCAAACGAGTCTGGAAATCTACGGGCTATTTCACGTCGTCACGATCAACGGAGGCGGCGGTCAGACGGCGACGGTGGGCACGGCGCTGGCGATGCCGATCCAGATCGAGGCCGACAACCCCTATAACGATCAACCCGACGTCGGGGCGACGGTGAACTTCAGCGATAGCGGCAAAGGCGGAACGTTCAATCCACCCTCGGCCATCACCGATGGGAACGGCAACGCCTCCACGACCTATACGGTTCCGAAAAAGACGGGTACCTATACGCTGACGATCTCGGGGACCGGTTTTGGTAACGTGACGACGACGGCGACGGCGACGGCCGCCGGCGCGGTCAGAATTATCTCCTATGGTGGAGCGAAGCAAACCGGCCCGGCAGGCTCGAATCTTCCGAAACCGCTCATAGCCCAGGTGCAGGATGCGTACAAGAACGGCGTTCCCGGAGTGACGGTCAACTTCACCGCCAACAAGGGAGCGGTTCCGAATCCGGCGTCCGCAGTTACGGACGCCAATGGCCACGCAAGCACGATACTGCGGTTACCGACCTCGGCCGCGACGGTGAATGTCACGGCCAGTTCGGCAGGCCTAAAGAACGTAACTTTCGTGGAGTACTCGGTGGCGGGACCGGCCGCCAACATCGCGATCACGAGTGGCAACAATCAATCTGCACCTGCAGGAACGCAGTTGCTGCAGGCGCTGATGGTGGTGGTGACGGACCAGTACGGCAATCCCGTGACGGGCGTCAGCGTTGCTTTTGACGATGGTGGCGCGGGAGGCAGTTTCTCCAATCCCAATCCCGTCGTGACCGGCAGCTCTGGAACGGCAACCCAGTTCTATACGCTCCCTCCGTCCCCAGGAATAGTTACCATCAATGCCGCCGCTACTGGAGTTTCCACCCCTGCCGTTTTCACTGAAACCGGACAGTAATCTGCTTCCATCTCCGGCATCGCAGGCGTTGCCCTTGCCGCGAATGGTAAGCTTTCCCTAGCCGCGCGGCGGCGGAACAGGAAAGCCCGGCACGTGGGTGCCGGGTAGGCGAGAGTGGGAAAGCGTGAGTCCCGCAAAGGACGCCACCTTACCACGGACAAGTCAAAAGCGGGCATCACCGGCTGATTTGAGAGATCTAGTCCCTGTGAGCCTGAAAGGATCGAAAGCAAGAAACATGTGTGGAATCGCTGGAGTGGTGAGCCCAACTCGCGAGAGCAACATCACCGAAGCTCTGGTGCACCACATGTGCGAGCAGATCGTGTACCGCGGCCCCGACGACGAGGGACTCTACGTGGCCGACGGTGCCGGTCTTGGCATGCGCCGCCTCAGCATCATCGACCTCTCCGGAGGCCATCAGCCCGTCTTCAACGAAGACCGCACCGCGTGGATCGTTTACAACGGCGAGAGCTACAACTTCCCCGAACTGCGAACCGAACTCGAGAGTCGCGGCCATAGTTTCCGCACCCACACCGACACCGAAGTCATCATTCATCTCTACGAAGAAATGGGCGCCGATTGCGTCAAGAAGCTGCGCGGCATGTTCGCCCTTGCCATCTATGATAAGACGAAGCGCAAACTGACTCTCGCCCGCGACCGGCTGGGCAAGAAGCCGCTGCACTACGCGCTCCACAACGGAAATCTCTACTTCGCTTCCGAAATCAAGTCGATCCTCGCGGTCGCGCCCGAACTCGCCGCAGTCAACTCCCAGGGCTTGCTCGAATATCTTTATTACGGATACGTGCCCGACCCTATCACCGCATTCACGGGGATTCATAAGCTTGCTCCCGGACATCTGCTCGAATTTCAGGATGGCAAGGTTCGCGTTCGTCAGTACTGGGATCTCCCCGAATACAATACGCATGCTCCAAAGAGCGAAGAAGGGTGCCTGGAGGAATTAGAGCAGCGTCTGTTTGAAGCAACGAAGATCCGTTTGATTTCCGACGTGCCGCTCGGTGCTTTTCTGAGCGGAGGCACCGATTCCTCTACCGTCGTTGCTTTGATGGCGCGCGCCAGTTCCGCGCCGGTCAAGACTTTTTCCATCGGCTTCAAGAAAGACGATTTCAATGAAGCCCACTGGGCTCGCGTCGTCGCCCAGAAATTCGGCACCGATCATCACGAGATGATCCTCGAGCCCGACGTTGTCCAAACCGTCGAACATCTCACCAGTTCGCTCGAAGAGCCGTTCGGCGATTCTTCCATGCTGCCCACGTACTACGTTTCGCAGATGGCTCGCCAGCACGTCACCGTGGCTCTTTCCGGCGATGGCGGCGACGAAATGTTTGCCGGCTACGATCGCTACCGCATTCACGACGAGCGCCGCGTTTTTGAACATATTCCCGGATGGGCTCGTCAGTTTTTCCGCGACCATATCTTCCCGCGTCTGCCGAATAGCATGCAGGGCCGCAAGTTCAGCTACAACGTGTCGCTGCCCTGGCAGGAACGTTACATTGATCACTTGGCCTTCCTGCCGGCTTTCGAGCGCGACACGCCGCTGCTCTCGCAGGATTTTCGGCGCATCCTGAACGCCAGCGACGACCCCGCCAACGTGCTGCGCCGTTACTTTGCGCAGGCGCCCGCCAAGGATCCCGTCGACCAGCTCCTCTATGTCGACACCAAAACCTACATGGTCGCCGACATCCTCACCAAAGTTGACCGCATGAGCATGTTGAATTCACTCGAGGTCCGCGTACCCATCCTCGACCACGTCTTCGTCGAGTGGGTCGCCGGCCTTTCGCCTGAGTGGAAGCTGCGCGGCAACCAGCAAAAATACATTCTCAGAAAACTGGCGGAGCGCGTCGGCGTGCCCCGCGAAGTGCTCTACCGCCAGAAGCAGGGATTCTCGCTGCCGCTCGTCCACTGGATGCGCCACGAGCTCAAAGACATGCTGATGATCCTGCTCGAACCTCGCACCCTCGATCGCGGCTACTTCGCCGCCGACGGCGTACGCAAACTCATGGACGACCACCTGCTCCGCGGCAAAACCATGACCGGCCGCATATGGCGTCTGCTGATGTTTGAACTCTGGCATCGCAACTTCCTGGAAAAATACGTCAAGCCCGCTGGCCTCTTCTCTTTGCCCGTGGTCGCCGACTCGCGCCGCCAGACGCTCAATTCGGCCACCGCCCTAGCCTCCGCTCCGGTGGGAGGATGATCGGGTGCGTGCCACCGAACCTGCCAGCTTGACTACAACTCAGTTCGCCGATCCTGCCGGCCTTTCCGATCAAGAGATCAACCTGTTTCTGATGATCAACACATTTGAAACGGGAGGTTCGGAGCGCCAATTCACCGTCCTCGCGCAGAACCTCACTCCTCCACGATTTCAGACTCATGTCGGCTGCGTCAGCCGCCGCGGACCGCTCGCCCACAACTTCCCAGACGCTGAACAATTTCCGCTCGGTGGCAGCCTCTTCGGATGGCGGTCGCTGCGCACTCGCGTCAATCTGAGCCGCCATCTGCACCGACTCGGTGCTCAAGTCGCGCACGCCTTCGATTTCTACGCCAATCTCACGCTGATTCCCGCCGCCAGGCTGGCCCGTGTGCCCGTCGTCATCGGAAGCCACCGCCAACTGGGAGACCTGATGACCCCGACGCAATTCCGGGCCCAGGCCGCTGCTTTTCGCTGGTGCGATGCCGTTGTTTGTAACTCGCAGGCTGCCGCCACCCGACTCATCGCCACCGGGCTTTCGCCCCACAAAATAGCAGTCATCGGAAATGCCCTGCCAGCCGAGGCCTTCACCCCCGCGCCCGCGGCGCTGCCGAAGCGTCCCGGGGTCTTCCGCGTCGGTATGGTCGCGCGCATGAATCATCGTTACAAAAATCATTCCGGGTTTCTGCGCATTGCGGGGCAGATCCATCAGCGCATTCCGAATGCTGAATTCGTTCTCGTCGGCGATGGCCCGCTGCGGCAGGAACTGGAGAGGGAAGCCTCAACCCTCAGCCTCGGCGCCTCGGTAATCTTTCTCGGCGATCGCCAGGATATGCCTGCCGTTCTCGCTTCGTTCGACGTTGCCGTCAACACTTCCGATTCCGAAAGCTTGTCTAACGTAATCCTCGAAGCCATGGCCGCTGGTTTGCCCGCAGTCGCTTACAACGTCGGCGGAAATTCTGAACTGCTCAGCGAGCAACGCGGAGCTTTGATTCCCGCAGGCAATGAGACCAGCTTTGCGGATGCGGTCGAGAAACTCCTGATCGACTCCGCTCTTCGCGGGCAACTGGGACGCAACGCCCGGCAGTTCGCACAAGAAAACTTCAGCATCGACCACGTGCGCCGGCGCTATGTCGAACTCTACGTCAGTCTTCTGCAGACGAAACATCATAGGAATTCCACCGCATGAGCGACTCCGCTAAGCCACCTGCCGCCGCGCGTCTGCGAGTGTGCATCGTTGCGCCCAGCCTGCGTTACGTCGGCGGACAATCCGTCCAAGCGGACTTGCTCTTGCGGCATTGGCAAAATGACCCTGATATTGACATCAGTTTCCTTGCCGTCGATCCGCCGTTGCCCGGCTCCTTCGCCTGGGCGGAGGGCATTCCCGGCCTGCGCACAATTTTGCGCGAGCCCATCTACTTCTGGCACCTCTGGCGCAGGCTCAAAGACGTGGACATCGCTCACATCTTTTCCGCCTCCTATTGGTCCTTCCTCCTCGCTCCAGCACCGGCGTCATGGTTTGCCAAAAGGCGCGGCTGCAAGACCCTGATCAACTACCACAGCGGCGAAGCTCGCGACCACCTCCAGCGTTTCCGGTCCGCCAAATTCGTCCTCTCCAGCGTTGATAAAATTGTCGTTCCATCTGGTTATCTAGTCGACGTCTTCCGCGAATTCGGATTGTCGGCCTCGGCTGTACCGAACATCGTCGACCTCTCGCAGTTCCGCTATCGCCAGCGCACTCCGCTGCGCCCGCACCTGGTCTGCACCCGCGGTTTCTCCACGTACTACAGCGTGGATGTGGTCGTAAGAGCCTTTGCCGAAGTGAAAAAGGAATATCCGGACGCACGGCTCGATCTGGTCGGCGGCGGCCCGCTCGAAGGCGATATCCGCAAGCTGGTTGGAGACTTGAACCTCACTGGCGTCAACTTCACCGGCGTCGCCCCGTATAAGGAAATCGGCAAGTATTACGATCAGGCGGACATCTTCATCAACGCATCGTGGCTCGACAATATGCCGCTCTCGGTCATCGAAGCCTTTGCGTCGGGCACTCCCGTGGTCACGACCTCGCCGGAATGTATGCCGTATCTCGTTCAGCACGAACGTACTGGATTGCTCTCAGCAGTGGGCGACGAAAAGGCCCTCGCCGCCAATGTCATCCGGTTGTTGCGCGACCCCGCTCTTGCCATGAGCCTGGCCCAGAACGCCCGCGATGCGTCGCGAAAGTACACATGGGAAGCAGTCCGCGAACAATGGTTGAACACTTATCGCGGACTAGTGTGACAACGAAGAATAGAGAAGGGAACTTCTGTCAACCCGGGCGCAATCAGGATTCGCATCAGGGCAGCGTTTTAGCGACGCCATAAGTCTGCATATCGAATGCTCCTTATTGGGGCTGTGCATCGGCATCTGCAGACTCACGCCGTTTTCTTCGTTAGCGGCCACACCGTCGTGACCACCAGCGCCACGGCGATTCCCAGCGACACTTCCAGAAATCGATGCCATCCCGTGATCCAGGGAGCGCGTGCCCGCGGAATGAGCAAAACAATGCTCAACGTAATTGCGGCAAACCGGTAAGCTCCTCCCACGCGCAGCGCCCACGCGAGCAAGCCGCATAAAACAATCCCGATGGCGTAGATCACCACAGCTGGACGGAAGAACGTCGCCATGACCACGCCGAGCACAGCACCGAGGGCCGTTCCGACAAACCGCTGCCAACCCAGCATGTGCGGAGGAATCGTGGATTGAATGATGACGATTGTCGAAATCGGTGCCCAATAGTACTCCGGCATTTTCAACAGACGAGCCAGCAGCAGGGCAGCTACCGCCGCCAAAGCGGTTCGCACCGAGTCCAGAACAGCATTCCGATTGAACCCCGAAAGAATCCCCTTACTTGCCATCCACCCTCCGCGCAGGCGTACTAAGAGCCGTTATTGTAACGGAATGCCGCCGGCCTCTAATAACTCCCGAAATCCATCCCGATCTCTGTGCTTACCTCGGAGGCATTATTCGCGAGATGCACGGCACAGCGCTCATTATCAACGGTACGGCCGATCACGTTCATATGCTGATTCGCATTCGTCCGGTATAAGCGGCAGCGGAGATTGCCCGGGTGGTCAAGACGAATTCGTCACGGTGGGTGCGCGAAAGGTGGAACAAGGATTTTGCCTGGCAGACGGGTTATGGCGCTTTCAGCGTGAGCGAATCGAATGTGCCCGCCGTTTCCCGATATATTGCGGGGCAGGAGGAGCACCATCGGAAGCGGACGTTCCAGGAAGAGTATGTAGCCTTCTTGAAGAAGAATAGGATCGCATACGATGAGCGGTATATCTGGGATTAGCTTCTTTCGCCCCTACGGGGCTTTTTGTTGTCTGACGTGAGCCTACCCACGGCTTGCGCCGTGGGCTGCATTCTTGCGCCGCTTTGCGGCTACAACGAGGACGGCACCCGGCTGCAACAAAGACGGACGCCACCCGGTTACGACAAAAACGCCCCGCCTTTCGGCGGGGCTTTTACGCAGGCGAGGGCGCCCGCGCTACACGTCTTAGTACACGTCGCCTTAGTACATGTCGCCCATGCCGCCGCCGTGGCCGCCGGGCATCGGAGCAGATTTCTTCTCCTCCGGAATCTCGGCTACCAGGGCTTCCGTGGTCAACATCAGCGAGGCGATCGAGCCCGCGTTGGTCAGTGCCGTACGCACCACCTTCGTCGGATCGAGCACGCCCGCCTTGACCAGGTCTTCGTACTCGCCAGTCAATGCGTTGTAGCCGTAGTTGTTGTCTTTCGAGTCGTGGATCTTCCCGATCACGATCGCACCTTCTTCGCCCGCGTTCTCGGCGATCTGGCGCAACGGCTCGGTGATGGCGCGCTTCACGATGTTCACACCGATCTGCTCGTCACCTTCCAACTTCAGCTTGTCGAGAGCTGCCACGCAACGCGCCAGAGCCACGCCGCCGCCGGGGACAATGCCTTCCTCGACTGCCGCACGGGTAGCGTGCATTGCGTCTTCCACACGCGCCTTGGTCTCTTTCATTTCGGTTTCGGTAGCGGCTCCAACTTTGATCACCGCCACGCCACCGACCAGCTTTGCCAACCGCTCCTGCAGCTTCTCGCGGTCGTAGTCGCTGGTGGTCTTGTCGATCTGGCTGCGAATCTCTTTCACGCGGCCCTGCACCTCACCCGGCTTGCCTTTGCCTTCGACGATGGTGGTGTTGTCCTTGTCGATGGTCACTTTCTTGGCTTGTCCGAGATCGGCCAGCGTCACGTTCTCCAGCTTGATGCCCAGGTCTTCCGTGATGGCCTTGCCGCCGGTCAGAATGGCGATGTCCTGCAGCATAGCCTTGCGGCGATCGCCGAAGCCCGGAGCCTTGACGGCTGAGACCTGCAGCGTGCCACGCAGCTTGTTGACGACGAGAGTCGCGAGCGCTTCGCCTTCCACGTCCTCAGCGATGATCAACAGCGGCTTGCCGCCCTTGGCGATCTGCTCCAGCAATGGCAGCAGGTCTTTCATCGAGCTGATTTTCTTTTCGTGGATCAGGATGTAGGCGTTCTCCTGCACCGACTCCATCCGCTCCGGATCGGTGACAAAGTAAGGAGACAGATAGCCGCGATCGAACTGCATGCCTTCGACAACGTCAAGCTGAGTTTCGAGCGTCTTCGACTCTTCGACGGTGATGACGCCATCCTTGCCGACCTTCTTCATCGCTTCGGCAATGATCTTGCCAATCGTCTCATCATTGTTCGCCGAGATGGTTCCCACCTGCGCAATCATTTCACCGGTGACGGGCTTGGAGAACTTGTCCAATTCACCTTTCTCCCGGTTGCCTTCCTTGTCGAGTCTGCCGGTAATGAGCAGGACCGATTTCTCGATGCCGCGCTTGATCGCCATCGGATTGGCTCCAGCAGCGACCGTCTTCACGCCTTCGCGATAAATTGCCTGGGCAAGAACGGTAGCGGTCGTCGTGCCGTCGCCGGCAACGTCCGAAGTCTTCGATGCAACTTCGCGGACCATCTGGGCGCCCATGTTCTCGACGCCATTTGGCAATTCAATTTCTTTTGCTACAGTGACGCCGTCCTTGGTAATGGTCGGCGAACCGAATTTCTTCTCAATCACCACGTTGCGGCCCTTGGGGCCAAGAGTAACCTTCACAGCATCAGCCAGCAGGTTGACGCCGCGGAGAATGGCCTGGCGGGACTCTTCTCCATGAACAATTTGCTTTGCCATAGTGTTTCGCTCCTAAATGTGTTGTTGGTGCAGGCGGTGCCTGCGGAAGTTAAGGCTGCGAGCTACGAGCTTCGAGCCACGAGCAATCTCTTACTGAATCCTGCAACGGCAGCGGCAGACGTCAAGAAAGCAGGTCCTTCGCTTAGGATGACAAGTCATCAGTTATTTCCGAGAGCCGGTAGTCTCTTTCTTGCCTGCGCCTGCGGTCGTGCCCGTGAGCACGCCCAGTACTTCTTCTTCGCGCATGATGATGAAATCCTCACCATCGATCTTGATTTCGGTGCCGGAATACTTGCCGAACAGAATGCGGTCGCCTTCTTTTACATCGAGGGGACGAACCTTGCCTTCTTCGCTGATCTTGCCTTTGCCGGCGGAGATGACTTCGCCTTCCTGCGGCTTGTCTTTCGCGGAGTCGGGAATAATGATCCCGCCGCGGGTGGTGTCGGCTTCTTCTACCCGACGGACCAGGATGCGGTCATGCAGCGGGGTAAATTTGGTTGCCATAGTTGCGTACTCCTTTCAAGAGTGGTTAGGTAAGTTGAACCGAGAATTTTCCCAAGAATGCAGGGACTGTTAGCACTTGAATGCCACGAGTGCTAATTATAAGAATGTGAGCGGGAAGTTGTCAACCGCTTCGCCGTCTGTTACCTAAGTTCCATGTATTCAACATTATAGAGATTTAGTTTCGCTCGCCCTTGTGTACTAACGAGTCGTCCGATGCACTAGTGGCCTCTGGGAACACTTCCCGTATCCCCATAGACTCACCTCACAATCAAGCACTTCCCATCTTCTGTGCCTCCGAGGAAACGCAATGTCTAAAGCAGTTGCAAGTCAGTTCCGATTCTCCCCCATATTCGCACCGCGCTTGAGCGTCTTAATACTATTTCTAGTACTAGCGTTCGTGGCCGCTGGATGCGTTCCTTTGGCACAAGCCGGCAATTACGATGGTCCCGCCGAACTCCCGAGAGTGACCGTTTCGAGCGCGATGTCAGCCACGCCCGCCCCGGGGGCGATTCTCAGCGTCAACGCAGGCGGCGACCTGCAAGCCGCCCTAAACAACGCGCACTGCGGTGACGTGGTCGAACTTCAAGCGGGCGCCACCTTTACCGGCCCATTCACGGTGCCAGCCAAAAACTGCGATAACAACCATTGGATCATCATTCGAACCAGTTCTTCAGACAGCACTCTGCCGGCCGAAGGGCAGCGCGCCACGCCCTGCTATGCGGGGATTGGTTCTCTGGTAGGGCGCCCGCAATATGGTTGCAGCAATCCACACAACGTGATGGCTAAGGTTCAGATGCAGACCGCCGGCAATGGTCCGTTCCAGTTCGCCAAAGGCGCCAATTACTACCGCTTCATCGGTCTCGAAGTGACCCGCCCTGCCGGAGCCCCAGGACCCGCCCAGTTAATGTGGGGCGAAGGCACGACGGATCACCTCGTCGTGGATCGCTCCTGGCTTCATGGAGCGGTTCAGGATGAAACTCACGTCGGCGTGAACCTGAATGGCATGACCAACGTAGCGATTGTCGATTCGTATTTCAGCGATTTCCATTGCATCGCGGTCACCGGCCACTGTGTGGAGGCTTACGCGATCGGCGGAGGCATTGGCGACACCCATGACGGTCCTTTCAAGATCGAGAACAACTTCCTGGAAGCCTCGGGCGAGGGCATTATGTTTGGCGGCGGTGAGGCCACCTTGAGTCCGGCCGACATCCAAATTCTGAACAATCACTTCTGGAAGCCGTGGCAGTGGATGCCGGGCCAGCCCAAATTCGTCGGTGGAAAGGACGGCCGTCCCTTCATTGTTAAGAATCACCTGGAACTGAAAAATGCGGTTCGCGTGCAGATCGAGGCGAATCTCATGGAAAACGTCTGGGGCGGCTTCACCCAAAGCGGTTACGGCATTCTGCTTACCCCCAAGAACCAACACGCGGGTCACACGAACGTTTGCCCGCTATGCCAGGTGACCGACATTACGATTCGCTATGTTCACGTCTCGCATGCAGGGGCCGGACTCCAGTTGACCACCGTCCTCTCCGGAAACGGCAAGAATGGAGCCGCGGCCAAGGCGGGCACCCGCTGGAGCATTCACGACGTGGTCCTCGACGACCTCAGCCCCAAGTATGTGGGCGGTGGCACCGGATTCGAGATTGCGAACGGATGGGCCAAAAACCCGCTCAACACGGTCACCATCAACCATGTGACCGCCTTCCCCGATTCGTCCGGTCACATGATGATCATGGGAGACCCGGTGACAAAACCTCCGATGTTTGGATTGGTCTTCACCAACAATCTGGTGGTTACCGGCCAAGACCCGGTGGGGAACTCGGGAAACCGCACCAGTTGTGCCCGGCAAAATGTGCCGATCACTATCCTCAACAAATGTTTCACGACTTACACATTCGCCAACAACGGCTTGATTGCGTCGCCACCAGACTTTCCGCCGTCGACCTGGCCTGCGAAAAACATGTTCCCCAAAACGGTCAGTGATGTAGATTTCACTGACTTCAACAACGGCGACGGCGGAAACTACCAGCTTAAAACCAGCAGCCCCTACAAAAACAAGGGAACCGACGGCAAGGATCTCGGCGCCGACATTGTTGGACTCAACCAAGCCCTCGCGAACGTTGAATAGCCTCCCAGCCTCGGCGAATTTTCTATTGAGTCCAAATCATTCGCCGGTGCTGGCCCGACCTCTCCGTGGCGGGAAAGCTCACGGAGTTTGCTGTCTACCGAGCAGGTGGCGGCGGTGGGCCCTGTATCTTGATCATGAACGGTTCCTTTTCGTCCACGACCTTGTAGTCGCTGGGAACGGTGAATAGGGAAGCGTCCGGCTCCGAGGTGCTCACATTGGAAAGTGAACGCACCGAGGTCCCCTTGGGAAGGGTTGTATCGTTTCCCATGTTTCAGCAAAGTGATGAAGACTTCCTGCGTAACTTCTTCGGCGACGGTCGACGAACCTGTCATGTAATAAGCGCAGCGAAAGATACCGGTCTTCAGCCGATCGTAAAGCAAGCGGAAGGCATGTTCATCCCCAGCCAGCGCCGGCACCAAGAGTTCAGCCTCGGACCTTTTTTCGAATTCTTCCATGCCGATTTCGAGGAACTCCAGATTGGACGCTCGATAGTTTCATTGGGTACCCGCAGCGGGACGCAAAAAGGTTCCAGGAATTCCGAGGTTCGGCATGTCGTCCGACTTTTCTCGGTAATCCTGACCCGAACTCGAGGCCGGCTCCGGGGGGATGATTGGGGCCAAGCCTGCGCGGTTGCCAGCGGCATACGCGGGCCCAGAAGGCGGTTGCGATTTTAATGTACCGAACTACCGGTGATGGTCGTCACAGACCTCCACCCTACAACGATGCCAAACTGCGACCGATAGTCGGATCTACTGTCACCGCTGGACGAGGCGCGGCCAACGCCACACGATAGGCCGCAAGCATGGCTTCCTACCGAAGACCGCAATCATTGCCTTCATACCGGGCCATGGCCACACGTCACCGAGCGCCCGCGCCGTCCAGCAATCAACGGGATCCGCTTACAGCGAGGCTATCGCGAACGGCACGGCTTTACAGGCTTGGTGAAAACTCAGACTTCGGATCAAGCATCGCTTCTAGCGAAGCTATAAGTCATTTGAAGTAATATTGCCCGCTGCCAAAACCGCCCGAATGTCGGCAGAGTAGTCAGCCCTCCGGCCAACCTTTGCTGCCGTCATCTGGGTCCAGGCTGCAAATAACTGATTGCAAACCGGACATAGGATCGCTGGCTGTGGCAGCCAGGATGCACACGTTCTGGTATATCCTCCGCATGAAACGGTCTGGCCAGCCACGAGATCCTATTGCCAACGTTCGTGATCGTTGCTCGCCCTCCGAAGCGTGCCTTATTTCTGCGAGGGGATGGAGGAGCGCCACTGATGTCCGGTTTAAGCTGTATTGAGGACTGTCTTAACTGCCATCTGCGTTCGCGCAATTTTTTCTGCAACTTGTCCCAGGACTCGATCGAGGCATTCAACAAGTTAAAACACGCCGCCGTTTTCCCGGAACACTCGGTGGTTCTGGTCGAGGGACAAAGCCCCTGTGGAATTTTCATCCTTTGCCAGGGACGTGCCAAGCTCTCGACCACCTCGCGCGATGGCAAAACGTTGATCGTTCGAATCGCAGATGCAGGTGAAGTTCTCGGCCTGCACGCGGTGGTTACCGGCGGTCCGTACGAACTGACGGTCGAAACCATGCAGCCCAGCCAACTGGACTTCGTGGCGCGCGAAGACATGCTGCGCTTCTTTAAGGAGCACGCGGACGCCTCTCTCCATGCTTCCCAACATCTGGCGCGAGATTGTTCAGATGCCTATGGCGTCGTGCGCACGATCGGATTGTCACACTCGGTTTCGGAGAGGTTTGCCAGATTCCTGCTGGAAACGGCCGCCAACGGCGAGGCCAGCCATGGAACGGTCCGCGTGCGGCTGGCCATGACCCACGAGGAAATCTCGCAACTGGTCGGCACCAGCCGCGAAACTATCACTCGCCTGCTGTCGGAGTTCCGGAGACACGACCTCGCGGAATTAAAAGGCTCGACGTTGATTATCCGGAACCGCCCGGCGCTGAAACACATGGTCGGCGCTTAGTGCCCATGCATGCGGCGATTCGGCACAGCTCCTAGTGCGCGTTCACCACAACCGCAGCCACGCGTCCAGTTCCACTAAGATACGCTCCGCGACGTCGCTATCCGGCTTTTCGTGTTTTGCTTTCTGCCTTGGCAGTCTTTTCCGTGGCCCACTCGTAGCCTACCGTGGCCGAGTAGATCGCATGGTCAAAAAATTGGTCAAGCAACTGCAATAATTCCTGTTTTCCGAAGAGCTCGATGGGGCGGTCCGGATAGGATTCATCAAGGATGAAGTCCCAGAGATTCTCTTTGGTCAGAATGATTGCCCAAATCACCTGGCTGAGGGGCACACCTTGGTGGGCTCGGCGAGTACCAATTTGCGTGTAGCTCTGCTCGATATCGGATTCACTCTTGTCGAGCAGCCACTCGCCCAGGTTGTGATAAATTTCGTATGCCCGCTGCGAAACTTCGTCGGGCGGGACCTTAGTACGGAAGGACTCGGTACGAACCGACCTCTGAACCTTGTGCAAGAGGCTGCTGGCGAGGGCATCGGAGTGATCCTCGATCAGGCGCACGAACCTGTGGCTGAGCATCATTACCGCATCTCTTCCCAAAGTTCCTGTTTTCATACTCTCTCCTTTCCCCGGGGTCTGAGCACGGCTACCGGCTCCCTGACCAGAGTATGAACCGATGTTGCCGGACTCGATGTGATGCTGGTCACGTCGAGGAAACCCGCGAAACGGTAGTGTCTCAGTTTCACTGTAGAACCAAGAAAAACCATTAACCACGAAGGCCACGAAGTATCACGAAGGCTATTGGTTTAAGCTTCCTTCGTGAATCTTCGTGGCCTTGGTGGTTAACGGTTTTCGCAAACTGATGCATTACCCGCGAAACTACCGACTGAGGACTAGCCGCTCCGGTCCGATATAATTCAGAGCTTCCCATGGCACTCACTTCCGGAACCAAGCTAGGTCCATACAACATCCAATCGCTCCTGGGCAGCGGCGGGATGGGGGAGGTGTATCGGGCACACGACTCGCGGCTGGATCGCATCGTGGCTATCAAGGTTCTGCCAACATCTTACTCGGCGGATGCGGAGCGGCTGCAGAGGTTCGTCCAAGAAGCCCGCTCGGCCGCGGCCCTGAATCATCCAAACATTCTCTCGATTTTTGATATTGGGGAGGCAAGCGGCGCGCCTTATATCGTTTCCGAATTGCTGGAAGGCCAGACGATGCGGGAGCGGATTCGGAGTGGGCCGCTTTCCAGCCGGAAGGCGATCGACTACGGGCTGCAGGTGGCGCGGGGATTGGCGGCGGCGCACGAGAAGGGGATCGTGCATCGTGACCTGAAGCCGGAAAATTTGTTTTTGACCAACGATGATCGTGTGAAAATTCTCGACTTCGGTCTGGCGAAACTGACACGTCCGGAAAGTGATCCAGGGGCTGATGCGCCGACCGTGCAGGTGAACACCGAACCCGGTCAGATTATGGGGACGGTGGGATATATGTCGCCGGAGCAGGTGCGGGGAAAGCCGGCGGACCATCGTTCGGACATTTTTGCGTTTGGGTCAATTCTCTACGAGATGCTTTCGGGGCAGCGCGCGTTTCGCGGAGAGACTCCAGCCGATACGATGAGCGCGATTCTGAAAGAAGAGCCCGCCGAGCTTTCAGAGACGGCGCGCAATGTCGCTCCGGCGCTGGAACGGATTGTGCGGCATTGTCTGGAGAAGAATCCGGCGCAACGGTTCCAGTCGGCAGGAGACCTGGCGTTCAATCTGGAAGCCCTGTCGGACAATTCGGTGGTGTGCAAGACTGGTGCACAGCCGGCGATCACAGATGCCTCGGCCGTGTCGCCGGGCGAGGACGCCCGGCGCTCCACTCTCCGAGAAGTGGCTGGCGCGCTGGTGCTGGCAGCTTTAATGATCGGCGTGGGCTGGTGGTTGGGCCGTGGGAGTGCGCGTGCGCCCTTGTCTGAGTATCAGCAGATCACGTTTCGCACAGGCTCGATCGGGAATGTGCGATTTACTCCGGACGGCAGCATCATCTACAGCGCGTCGTGGGATGGAGGCGAGAACCAGCTCTATATTGGGCGGGCCGATGACCATGGCGCGCGGGAACTCGGAGTGAAGGACGCGGAACTGCTCTCCATTTCGAAGAGCGGCGAGTTGGCGGTGCGCCTTAACAGCATAAGTCTCGGCGGCTTCGCGAGGGCGGGAACGCTGGCGCGAGTTCCCATGAGTGGGGGCACACCACGGGAAGTGTTGGACAACGTGCAGGACGCGGACTGGGCGGCGGACGGGCAGAATATGGCGGTGGTCCGCTTTCTGCCGGAGAACGGTCACTGGCGTCTTGAGTATCCGATGGGAAAGGTCTTGGTGGACGGCATCAATTGGATCAGCCATCCCAAGATATCGCCCGATGGGAAGTGGGTAGCATTTGCCGATCATCAAAACGCCCTTGGGGATGATGAGGGAGCCGTCGCGGTGATTGCGGCAGACGGCACGGGGCAGGAGAAGATACTTTCGCCCGGATGGACCACGCTGCAGGGCATCGTATGGTCTCCCGCAGGAGACGAAATCTGGTTCACAGCCTCTGACACTGGGAGTGCCAGCAACCCGAGAGCTATCACCTTGTCGGGCAAGGTGCGAGCGATTACCAATGTGCCTGGAGGGATGTGGCTGGAGGATGTGCGAAACGGTACGACGCTCATGGTGACGCATCACCGGCGCATCGGCATTCGAGGCATGCCGCCAGGGGGAAAAGAGGAGCGGGAACTGGGCTGGTTCGGATGGTCGATCCTGGCCGACCTGACTCCAGACGGCCGCAAAGTTTTGTTCGATGAGGAAAGCGATGGCGGAGGGGCGGATTACACCGTGTTTCTGCGAGACACGGACGGGTCGCCTCCGGTACGGATTGGCGGTGGAGTCAGCTTAGCGGTCTCTTCGGATGGCAAGTGGGTGATCACGCAACCGGCGAAAGGCGGCCCACTCAATCTGGTTCCGACAGGCGCCGGCGAGGCGAGGCAACTAACGCATAACAACGTGAACTTCCAGAGGGTTCGCTGGCTGGCTGGCGACAAGCAACTGCTGGCGACCGGAATTGAGCCTGGACACGGGGTTCGCAACTACCTGATTGAAGTCAGCACTGGCAATTCGAAGCCAATCACCCCGGAGGGCATCGCAGGCGCGTATCCGTCTCCCGACGGCCGAAGCACAGCGGTTATCGGAACGGATGGAAAATGGGGTATCTGGCCGCTCGATGGAAGCGGCCTTCGCCTGGTTCCTGGGCTGGACGCAAACTACCGCTTGAGTGGCTGGTCGCCGGATGGCACATCGTTGTATGCCGTCTCTCGCCGTGGCTCTCAGAAGGCGGTGAACGTTTACAAGGTAAGTACCATCACGGGAAAAATGGATTTGTGGAAGACGTTTGGCGAGGGGTTGCCAGCGGGAACGGTGAGCGTTGCCAACTCCTACCGTGCGGCCGACGGGGGTTCGTATGTCTATCTCTACACACAAATCTTGTCGCAGGTATATGTGGTGCGCGGGATGAAGTAATAAGTTGTAGCGCCGGCAGATTGCCGGCCGTCCCAGCGGTGTCTCGCTCTCGGAGCGGCGGGCGAGGACGCCCGCCGGACAGCCGCCGAGACGGCGGCGCTACAGTCACGGGACTAGAATGGATGCCATGAAGAAGAGTTTTTCGATCGTGACCGCAGGGATAGTCGTCCTTTGGTTGGGCTTGGTGGGATTGTCGTCGGCTCAGGACGACGATGGGCCGATGTCGGATTTGAAATTTGTGGTGGTGCGCGACTACAACGGGAAGCCGGTACGCAATGCGGCCGTGGTGTTGCATCCGGTGAATCGGAAGGGAAAGCAGTCACGCGGCGGGTTGGAGTTGAAGACGGACGGGGACGGGCGGACGAATATTGACGGGATTCCGTATGGGCCGCTGCGCGTGCAGGTGCTGGCGCCGGGGTTCCAGACTTTTGGGGAAGACTATACGATCGACAAGCCAGAACTGGAGATTACGGTGAAGCTGAAGCGTCCGGGAGGACAGTACTCAGTGTACGAGAGTCACGCCGACCCGAAGAAAGCGGATGACAAGAAAGCCGACGATAAGAAGGCGGACGACAAGCAGTCTTCGGAGCCGAGACCGCAGTGACCAGCAGCCGCTGGTCTAGGCGGGGCTGCATACTGCCAACGGCCCCTGAAGGGGCGTCAATTCGGCGAGCTTACGGCATCGCTAAAGCGATGCCCTGATACAAAACAAAATCATTTCCAAATGGTCCTAAAGCGAGAATACAGATGAAAAGAAATTTGTCATTCGTGATGGCAGTGGCGATCGTGCTCGGGTTCGGCGTGGTCGGCTTGACTTGGGCTCAGGATGACGACGGGCCGACTTCAAGTTTGCGGTTTGTCGTAGTGCGCGATTCCGACGGCAAGCCGGTGAGGAATGCCGAGGTGGTGCTGCATCCGGTGAAGCGCAAGGGCAAGCAGGAGAAGGGCGAGATGACACTGAAGACGGGCCCAGAGGGGAAGGCGAGCGTTGACGGGATCCCGTATGGTCCGTTGCGGGTGCAGGTGCTGGTGCCCCATTTCCAGACTTTTGGGGAAGACTACGAGATCAATAAGCCGGAGTTGGAGATCACGGTGAAGTTAAAGCATCCCGGTGGGCAGTACTCGATCTACGACAATCACGACGACAAGAAAACCGACGACAAGAAACCGCAGTAAGTAGGTCTTAAGGATCAGCCTTCATTTCCGCGCGGCGCCAAAGACCTCTTTCAACAGGGATGTAGTTCGCGCCGCGGGATTCTTGCGGATCTGGCGCTCCTGATCGGCCAATTCATAGAACAATCCATCCAGAGCCTTCTCGACAACATACTGGTTCACATCGAGGGTTTGACTTTTCGCAAAGGGAATGGACTGGTATTGGTCCGTGAGCCCTTTGTACTGCTTCATGACACCGTTTTGGCTCATGGTCTTCTCAACGAAGGGACGGAATGCGGTGGTCAGCCGAGCGGTGGTCTTGCCCTTGAAGTAGTCGGTGGCGGCCGTGTCTCCTCCAGAGAGAATGTTTCTGGCGTCGTCAAAGCTCATCTCCAGGATCGCGTCGGTGAAAATCTTTCTGGCCGCTGGGGCGGCGGCTTCCGCCGAGCGGTTCATGCTGAGAATAAAGGCGTCAATCTGGGGACCGAACCCCACCGCCCTCAGGCCGCGCTCCAGCGGACGCAGATTGCTGGGCATGAGGATTTTGATCGCTTCATTCTTGAAATAGCCGTCGGTCCTGCCGGTGAGCTTTACGGATTTTTCCGTGCCTACCTTGAGCGCTTCTTTCAGGCCGGAAACGACCTTCGAATCACTCAATGTACTTGCGTTTCCCAGTCCTAATTGTTTTTGCAGTTGTTCCAGTTGGGCGTTCGCCAGAGTGCTCGACAAAAACATGCTGATAAAAACTATGAAGAAACGAACCATAAGGAGTACCTCCTTTTCGGGATGCTCAATAAGTGCGATTTTGGCGGGCGAGAGTAGCTTACGCCCATGCGCGACTGGGGTGTTAGTCGCCCAGGGTGAAACTAGTGTATTTCTGGGAGGTGACAGAGAGAGCCGGGTGTCCTACAATCGCCTGCCATGGGTGTGCAAGAGCTAACCGTCGAGCGATATGAAGGAGTGGCGGACGATCAGCGGATCCTGTTGCTGCGCGGGCCGATCACGATGGAAACCGCGTCGCAATTCGAGCGGGCGATACGCCATGAGCAGGCGGAGACGATGATTCTGGATCTGTCGGATGTCCCTTACATCGATTCGGTGGGATTGGGGTCGCTGGTGGCGGCGTATGTGTCGCATCAGAAAACGGGACGCTGCCTGGTGCTGACGGGTGTGAAACCGCGGGTGCAAAAGATTTTAGAAATTACCAAGGTCAACGATTTTTTTGTGACGTTTGGCACGACGTGGGAAGCGGTGGAAGCCCTCGCTAATACTGGGACGGCCTGAGGAAGCCATGCGGACCCCTGCCGCCACCGCTCCCTCCGGGTGGGCGGCTTCCTGAATCGAAAACGCTGGGGTACCATCTAAATCGCATTGCCCGCGTTTTTGGGTGCGCTGACGTCTATGGACCTTCTTTACCGGTATTCCCGGCAGTACTGGAAGCTTTTTGGGGCCGCTCTTTTGCTGGCCGCGACCAATCAGATTTTTTCGCTGCTTGATCCCCTGATTTTCCGTCATGTAATCGACAGCTACGCCACCAAGTATCACCAATACACCCAGGGACAATTCATCCGCGGGGCTGGCCTTTTGCTGTTGGCGGCGGTGGGCGTGGCATTTGTTTCGCGGGTGGCCAAGAATTTCCAGGATTACTTCGTCAACGTGATCGTACAGCGTTTGGGCGCGAAGATGTATTCGGACGGGATCCGGCATTCGCTGGATTTGCCCTACCAGGTGTTCGAAGACCAGCGCAGCGGCGAAACGTTGGGCAAATTGCAAAAAGTGCGCAGCGACGTCGAGCGATTTATCACCGCTGCCATCAATGTGCTCTTCATTTCGATCATCGGCATCGTTTTCGTGATGATCTACGCCTTCCGGGTGCACTGGTCGATTGCTCCCGCTTTTTTGATCACGGTTCCCCTGCTCGGAGTCATCAGTTCCGTGCTGAGCAAACGCATCAAGAAGATGCAGAAGACGATTGTTGCCGAAACCACCGCGCTTGCGGGTTCGACCACGGAGTCACTGCGCAACATCGAATTGGTAAAGAGCCTGGGGCTGGCACATCAAGAAGTGGGGCGGCTCAATGGGATTACGGAAAAAATTCTGAAGCTCGAACTCAAGAAGGTGAAGTACCTGCGCAGCCTGAGTTTCATCCAGGGAACTGCGGTCAACGCACTGCGCACCAGTATTCTGTTCTTGATGCTCTATCTGATCTTCCGGCAGGAGATCAGCGTCGGACAATTTTTCGCGCTGATGATTTATTCGTTTTTCATTTTCACCCCGTTGCAGGAGTTGGGGAACGTCATCAATATCTATCGTGAAACGGAAGTCTCGCTGCAGAACTTTCAGCAAATCCTCGACACCCCGCGCGATCCGAAGCCTGCTGACCCAGAGCCGGTTGACGAGCTCATGACGCTGCAGTTTGAGGATGTCAGCTTTCAGCATCAGAGTTCTTCGGCGCTGGCGCTGGACGGGATCGGCTTCAGCGCAGCTCGGGGAGACACGATTGCTTTTGTGGGACCGTCCGGAGCAGGGAAGTCCACTCTGGTCAAGCTTCTGGTAGGTTTGTACGCTCCCAAGGCGGGTGAGATTCTTTACAACGGAATTCCATCGAATCGTGTGGACCTCGACCTGTTGCGCGAAAAGATTGGATTTGTGACGCAGGACACGCAGCTTTTCTCAGGCTCGATTCGGGAGAACCTGCTGTTCGTGAATCCAGATGCGACAGACGCGGAATGCATGGAGGTTCTGAATCAAGCCGCCGCGCACAGTTTGCTTTCCCGCGCGGACCGGGGCTTGGACACGCTGATCGGCGAGGGTGGCGTGAAGGTTTCGGGAGGCGAGAAGCAGCGGCTTTCAATCGCTCGCGCGTTGTTGCGCCATCCGCAGTTGCTGGTCTTCGACGAAGCCACCTCTTCGCTCGATTCGTTGACGGAAGAAGAAATCAGCCGCACGATCCGCGAAGTGGCCACAAATCAGGAGGCGATCACGATCCTGATTGCGCACCGCCTCTCTACTGTGATGCATGCCGACCAGATCTACGTGCTGGAGCGCGGGCACATCGTTGAATCCGGCCGTCATTCCGAGTTACTCGAGCAAAAGGGTCTGTACTACGCGATGTGGCGCCAGCAGGTTGGCGAA
>JAIQFA010000069.1 GCA_020073525.1 Terriglobia bacterium | reverse complement strand
AATCGCATAAGCTACCTCCTCCGGCAGTCCATAGCGTCGCAACTCGCAGCGGCTACCCAACTTGTCCGCTTTGCCTTTTTCCCGAGCTAAATCAAAAAACGGCTTGGTCATGCCTGTCTCGATCAGACCGGGGCAGACAGCGTTTACCCGGACATTGTAACCCCCAAGGTCGCAGGCAGCGGTCTGGGTGAAGTTAATAATGGCCGCTTTGCTAGCGCTCTCGCGTCTCTTTCGCGCGGCAAGAATGTCGGGCCACCGCTTGCCCTGGAGCATGAGGCAAATTTCCAGCATCGTGGGCCGCATTGCGAGATTTGCATCGCAACAGACAGAGATGATTTCGCAGATGGCAGGAAGGTGCGAGTAACCTTCGGCACGGGGATCGAGGCGTTGCCCGTCTTGCGGCCTTCGTCCGGTAAGAAGTTGATACAGAGTAGCTCCATACGAATAGACATCTCCTGCGCTGGATATCGGCGCGCCATTCCGCACCTCCGGGGCCCAATATCCAGGTGTACCCCCGTGGTTGTGGGAGAAAAGGAAAGTACAACCGATGCCGTTTCCCAAGGGATCCGCAACCTGTAGCCGTCCGTCGCCAGTCACAAGGATGTTGTCAGGCTTAATGTCGCCGTGGAAGATGTTTGCGGCGTGCAGTATGGCGAGCGTCTGCGCCAACTCGAAGGCCACATTGTGCAATTGGCCGTCGAGAAGTCTGCCGGCGTGTTGCGTAAGGCGGCCTCCGTTGACGTACGGCATGACGTAGTACGGCCGTTTAGAGACGAGGTCGGCAGAGATCAGGGGAACAATGCCACGTAGCTTCCGTTGAAGAATCCGAACTTCCCTTTCAAATGCCTTCCTGGCATGCGGAAGATGGGCCTCACGAAGATATTTTACGACTACGAATTCCCCGGTATCGCTGCGCTGGCCGACATAGATGTCACCGTTGCCTCCAGCATCCAACTGTCGCATGTTCAGAATCGGGTAGTTCATCTTGTCTTCCTTCGGGCGTACGCCATCCGAAATAACGCGTAAAGAAAAGCTCCGCGCTCATTGTTTGCAGCTCGGTGAATGGTCTCTGGGGCATTGCCGGCGCGGATAGCAGCATTGAGAGCCTGGTAGAGATCCAACGTTGGTCCGGTGGGGCTGGAATGACCGGCCTCCCACCTATTCACGCTGGCGAACGAGACGCCCAAAAGCCGGGCCATTTGTTCTTGGGTCATGCCCAGCCGCGACCGAATGCCAGACAACTGCTCCGTGGGTAGCATAGAAAGACTCTACCGTTGCCCGGTCTGGGTGTCAAGCATATGTTATAGCACTTGTTATACCATCAAGAAAGAATGTCTAAGAATCGGCGCTCTTCCAGGCATGGACAACCTGCATTAACTCTCAGATCGGCTTCTCAACTCTCTCTGAGGCGGCTTACAACTTAAACAGCAATCCAACAAGTATCGCAGCTACTACAGCGAGAAGAAACGCTACAAGTAAGGCATCCCACTCGGTCAGCCGTTGCCATCTAGTCGGCGGGAGCCGAATAAATGGCTCAATTCGTCCATCCACAAAATGTATTTCCGGCTCTACTCGATGCTTTTCGCAGCCCATGAACGCTTCCTCTTGGCAAGAAAATCTTGGGAAAGAAAGCCACTTCCACCATCTGTCGGGAGCGAGTTCAGTATAAAGTGGGGCAGTGTTAGCCGCGAGTGTGTCACATTGGTCACAGAACGGTAATTGCTGAGGAACCGCAGTCGGACTAACGAGCCTTTGCCCGTTCACAAGGATGTAAGGCTTTCGGAAACGATACGGCATTATATTTCTCCAACCCAGCTCCTCAGCCAAGCACGATTATTGTCGGTGTCAAGGCGGAATGGTAACCGAAGCCAATCTCAATTCCCTCAGCCCCTATGGATACAAGGAATCACAAAGAGTCAAAGCACCAATGAGCTACGTTCAGGAAAGCATCAAGGTTGTTGAGAAGTCCACAAGAGAAATTGGTGATGCCTATTTGTCGGCACTCGTGAAGAAAAAACTCATCACTTTGCGGGGGCCTAAGTATTGAAAGGCTGGCGGCTACGGTTTCGTGAATAGGAACAGCTTTTCAGGTCCTCCACCACCGCCCCCGCCGTCGTAGTGATAGCCCTCGCCATACCATTCGAGTTGGAGGATGGCGAACTTGATTTCGACATCTTTCTTGCTGCAATAGTAGATGCCAGTTTCCTGCATATTATCGAACGTCACCAGCGAGTAGTCGGAATTGCCAGCGGTCGGTGCATAGATGTAAATGCCACGCTTGGCGGCTGTGCCATCTTTGCGATAGTTGACGTTCGAGACGTTGTTGCCTCTGGGTCGTGCCGAGGTCGGAGCACCGCTCCGCTCAGCCCAACTCTTGGCTTCGCCGTAGTCAACAGGAGAGCCAAAGCGTTCCAGAATCTTGATCTGCACAGGACATCCACCAATCGCCACTTCTAGGAATTGCAGCTTGTCGCACTGGACGAAGTTTGCCATCGCCCGCGAGGAACTCTGGCTTGAGGGAGTGAACAGCGTGACGATGTCATCGTTGACTTCGGCGATGATCGCTCCCATCCCACCCCAACTGCTGCCATCGTGGTTGGTGACATACGCTCTGTCCCCAATGTGGTTGCGAAGCTTGGCTGCGGTCTTCTCGGCTGGTGTAAGGTCCTTCTTCACGCCGACAGCGATCTGATCGAGCGACACGTTACGCTTGGCCTGCAACTCATTCAGTTCAGTTTGCAGCTTGTTGCGTGCGCAGTGTAGCTCAGCGATTTTTGCGACTGAAGTCTTCTGCTCCTCGCCGATACGAATGGCGTCTTTGCGTAGCACATTGGCTTCCCCATTCAGGCGATTGTTCTCTCCACTCAGGCGGTTGGCTTCATGGCTGTGGTGAAGTCCCCACAGCCCAAAGATGGTGCTGATCAGAACAGGCGTGCCGAACAGGATCGTGGCGTGCCACCACGGATGAATCCAAAGCCACAACCGTGCGGCATCCCAAAGATCAATCATAGTTAACTGCAAATTATAGCCCCTATCCTAGTAGAATCAGCACTATGGCGACAAAAGTTGTGATCGAGAACGCGGTCTTGCGTGGGTCGCAACAGGAACAGTTCTGGCAAAAAGTGGCGACCGTTTACCTCGATGGCGGCGAGGAATTCAATGTCGTGGCTCCCCCGAAGGCAACTGGAGATGCACTCGAATGGCTGAAGCAATTTCAGGTGCGTAGTCCGACCGCTCAGGGGTACAACCCTGTCACGGACGGTCGCAGCCAGTCCATCATCCAACAGGTACAAGCAGAGTTGGAGAAGCGGAAACTTGATTCGGAGATTTGGCGATCAGGTACAAATCCCGATGGACGCTATGTAGCTGCCCAGATTTGCTTGCGGGGACATGTTCTAAATGTAAATGGCACGGATTTTGAACGAGGGGAACACTGTCCAAAATGCGGAGAAGCCAGCATCGACGCTTGTCAGCACTGCAAGGTTGCCATTCGTGGCGGCGAAATCTATGCGTCCACGACCGACTATAAGCTTCCCTATTTTTGCCACAAGTGCGGTCGTCCGTATCCGTGGATGGCGGATCGGCTGTCAACCGCCAAGGAATTGCTCGACCACGACGACAAGCTCTTGCTCGAAGACCGTGAGAAGCTGTGGGGTTTGTTGCAGTACGTGATGTCCGATCCCAAGTCGGACATGGTTCCAGCTAAAAGGAAGCTCTTCGAGATTGGTCTTGGCAAAGCACTCCCCGCGACACGCGAGTTCTTTTTGGATTTCGTGGCTAAATATCTAGCTGAGATGACGAAGTCTTGAGCGGGCTGGTTGGCCCGGAAAATTAGAATTGCAGTTGTCTTGCAAATGAAAAATATCTGGAACTTCTAGGATGAGAATATGAAAAAGTCGGGCGCGAGGCACGGCCAGTCGGCATCGGAGCTCATCTCGAAAAGAATCGCCGAACTCGGGGATTGGTGCGGGGAAACCCGCGCCAGCGAGGACGCTAGCGCGGGCTTGGCGCTGGTCAGTACTCGCCTGGCAAGTGGATCACGTTGTTGGCGAAATACAGCGTGATTTCATCCAGAGGGAAATCGGTGTGTTCGATCTCCTTGGTGAACACGATGTTGGCATTGCCATCGTCGCACGTAAGCGTGGCGGTTCGGTCAGGACGCACGGCGAGTTTCCAGACTTGAAATTCTTCGGCGGAGACACTCTTGTTGTAGGGCTGAACGATTGCAATCTCGTCCAGAAGCCAATATGCCCCGCCGTGCTCGGCAACGTGTTGCGCGCCGTCGGTGTAGAGAACGTTGCGATTGATTCCATGCCGATACCAATTTTCACTGCCAGTAAACTGCGCGAGATCGCTTGTGCTGAGAGTCTTCGTCGTCATAATATGTGCCTCGTTTCTTGAAGTGGCCCCCAGGACGGGGGCGAGAGAGGCAACAAAACAGCCGCGTTGAGGGCGCGGAGTCATAGGCAACGTGGAATAAATGGAGGGGCAGCCCGTAGGGGAGGCTCGTTTTATGCCGCGAAAGGCTTTGACGCAAGCCTGCGGCTGTTAGGTTCCCTCCGAACCCGTCCGTTGGTGGGTCACCGAAAGAGGTACATCATGACGAAGTCGGCGCGGAGAGATGCAGGAATAAGCGTCATCTATATCGCACGCTGTCAAGCTGATAACTCAGCCTGACTGCCAGAATTCCATTTGCTTTGGCGGCAACTGCTGGGGTGCATGCTTGCGGAGGAACGATCGGGCGAATTCGCTTGCCAGTCGTGAATCGTCGTCGGTTCTCATAATCACGCACGTTTGGAAACACAATGAGGTATCGGAAAGCGGCTTTACAAGTACCCCGTCAGCGTGAACGGCAAGGGCCACAGGTTTGGTGAGGATGCCCACACCAACGTGCTCCGATACCAAGTGAACCGCTTCTTGAGCCGTAATAACGTCGTGCGCGTGTTTCGGAGCGATTCCCTCACGGCGTGCCGCGTCCATGATTGCGCCACGAACGACGGGGTGAACTCTCCGCGCCAGCAGAATCCATTCATCGTTCGCCAGATCTTGGAGGGCGATCTGCTCCTTTTGAGCAGCCGCGTGGGTCTGTGGGAGGACCGCATAAAGAGGCGTCTGAGCGAATGCCACGGCCGTGATTTGAGAGTTTTCCAGCGGTGCCGTCACGAACGCCAGGTCCAGTTCGCCTGCCATAACACTCCGGACCAACTCGCTTGAGAATTCGCTGATGAGTTGAATACGGAGCTTAGGGTACAGCGGCAGACGGATGGCAAGAAGGGCCGAAACCCAGGCTTGATCGGCGTCGGGCGAGTGCCCGATAGTCAAAATGTTGACGCGCCCGTCGCGAGCAGCACTTCCGAGCTGAACAGCACGCTCGATGTGCCGGAGCGCCGAACGAGCCTCTTCTACGAAGATACGGCCCACTTCCGTGAGCTCCACATGCCGTTTGTTGTTGCGTGTAAACAGATGAAATCTGTGCTGTTCTTCGACCTCAGTGATCTGTTTACTGAGTGCAGATTGTGTGATGTGCAATCGGTGTGCGGCCTTCGTGAAGTTCAGCTCTTCGGCCAAGACAACGACTGCGTGGAGGTGCCGGACTTCGAGGTTGGGGAACATGGCTCAAAAACCCCAGGCGGTTGATGTTTTCGCGCTTCGTTTTACGGGTCAGTGCACAGTCTGATGGATTTCTGTACAGGAATGATTATTTTTCGGTTTGGTGGCCCAGATTCGGGACAGCAACAGGAAGGGGCTAGAGGTAAAGGTTCGGATGATCCTTTAGTTAGTCAGGTTTCTGTTGTCGTTTGGCACGTCTTCTGAAACTGCGAGAAGGCACAGTTGGCCATCGAATTGGATTGTGTCTGCCGAAAAAACAGTGACGATGAGGTCGCCCGGTTTGGTTCGAAATCGAGTGACGAAGTTTCGGACAGGGCGTCCGCGCCGAAGCTGGTCGACCAGTCGCGTGCGCTCCGTAGGATCTTCCCACACCCTAAGTTCCTCAGCCGTGCGGCCGATCAGTTCTGTCCGGGAGTACCCATATCGTTGTTCAAAGGCACTATTCACCTCAATGTACCGCCCCTCGCCGAGAGTGCTAATCGAAAATGCGACCGGGCTGGAACGGAAGACCTTTTGAAACTTATCCTCGGAAACGCGGCGTCCTTCTTCTGACTGTTCCAGCGCTTTTTCTGTTTGGCGAAGGTCCGTTAGGCGCCGCTGAAGTTCGGACCCAAAGATCTCAGCGCGCTCGTAGAGGCGAGAATTCTGGATCGCCGCCGCAGCCGGAATGGCCAATAAGTGCGTCCGTCGCAGATGGTCTTGAGTGAAGGTGTTCGGCTGGGTGTGGCCGACTGAAAGAAGTCCCAAAGTCTGCTGGGACGCAACCAGCGGCACGCAAAGCCATGATCGGATGTCGGTATGGCCTTTGAAGCTGGGCCAATCCTTCTCCTGTTTGGTGTCGGAAAGCAAAACACTGTGCTGGGCCGTTATTATGCGCAAGAGAAACGGGGAGTCTGCTGCGTCGAGAGTCAGCGGATAATCCGAAGCTTTCTTAGGAGACTCGTGGCGCAGTTTTTCTCGTGCCACAAGAAGCTGCGAGTCGCCTTCCAATAGCAGGACACGTGCACACTCGCACGGTATGAGGTCCATCAAGGACTGGAGCAGTCTGTCCAGGACGAAGTCCATCCGAAGATCCGCGGTGAGCGCTAGAGTGGCTTTGTTTAGAGCATCGGATTCTGCCCTTGCGGACTCAGCTTCGGCCAGGTGCTCGGCGACCTTGTCCTCCGCTCCCTTCTGCGCAGTGATGTCCCGAGCCGTCCCGACTAGACGATGGATTTTGCCGGCAGTATCCCGTACGGGAAACCCGTGCACAGTAACCCAGCGGACTCCGCCACGGGGGCGCACGATCCGAAATCTTTCATCGAAGTGCCCTGTCTGCGTAGCTTCTCCAAGCTTTGCCAGCACATGAAGACGGTCTTCGGGGTGGATGAGTTCTTCGTAGGAAGACGGATTATCCATCAGACTTTGGCAGGAACGTCCGGTGATCGTCTCATAAGCTTCGGTGACATAAAGAGCCTTTTTAGTCTCTGCATCAATCATCCAGAAGATTTCCTGAATGTTGTCTGCCATCTGCTGGAGCCGTTCTTCGGTGTCGAGCTGCACTTGTTGGGCGCGCCGCAGAGATCTGGTGTAGAGGACGATCAGAACAGAGAAGACAGCGGCCCCGAAAAACAAGAAGGCAGAGAATATATCGAGCGCCCGAAGGCTGCTCTTGAATATCGCTAGAACTAAGCAGAGCAAGACTGCGGAGAGCACAATGAGAAGGATTTGCCAGTTGGGGTAGGTTGCCCATTTAGGGGGAGATTCAAGACGGGGTGTGTCAACTTGACGCATTGCATTTCTGGTCGGTTGCGTTTCCTTGCGCGACCACTTGAGATTAGCAGTGAGGGCACGCTCGTGCGAAATCGTCAGAAGCGCCACATTTCGGGGCGATACTACGCGCCCGCACCCAATGGGTCAAGAAGGCGTTTTCAGCGAGTCAGTTCCGAATCGCCAGCCTGAGAAGGCTCGATGACTGATCACAAGCCCGTTTATGAAGACTAATAGAGCGGATGCTGCAATGGCGTATCCCAATTTTGGGTTCAGAATAGGGTCGGGGGCTCACGACTGACCTTAGGGAGACGCCTTGAGCAGCTGAGCCAAGTTTTCACCCGCCTTGGCCTGGCAGCGTGCCAGCCTGCGACACGACAGCGTCCGACACGAATAATGAGGTTGAGAGTTCATCTAAGCAAACCGTAGCATGTATGTATCGCATGCTCGTCACGATTGACACTTCGCAGATCCCGTCGCCAACGTTCTCGCCCATCGTCCGAAAGAACATCACCAGCAGGTCCGTTCGGCGCTGTCCCGTCGCCGATCCTCCCTGGCTTACGAGTTTGTTGAATAATGGCTGCAACATGCAGCTTGCAGATGTCTTGGTGCAGGCAGGGAGGCACTTCGCGGATCGCGTAAATCAAGATGCATTCGCGCCAGGATCTACTGACCGCCAAATCGCCACGGCCATGGCTTGGACCATTATTTCTCTCATCTCGCCGACAGTTACATCGGGACGAGTCGTGGTCGAAGATCCGATAGATGGAGACATCAAGCGACTTTGCTCCGAAATCCTCGGCGTCGGAATGAGTCTGGAAGTTCTGAGGAAGAACAGGGTGATCGACGGGCGGACGATTAGGAAAATTGCGGCTGGTTTCGATTTCGACGCGATCGAGCGTGGAGGGGGCGGCAGGGTCCTAATTGAAGCAAAGGGAACCTTCAGGGACGCCTCGACCTCGGAGCACCGAACATCTATCTACAATAAGATCATCAATCAGGGTTTGCCGCGCGGCTATGGCCGCGCGATTGGAGTAATAGCATCCCTATGGACGGCTAGCGACGTGCGAGACTTCGACTTGGAAATCTGCGATCCGGAAGAACCTGCCGAAAGCCACTTCGAGGAGGCAGTGCGGGAGATCATCCGTTTCTACGCTAGACGCTTCGAGGAGGCCGTCGCGATGCAAGAGGGTGTGGAACTGCTGTTCCACGCCGCAGGCAGCCCTGACCTTTTCGATAAGAGCAAGCCTTCGCCTTTACCCGAAGCAACGCTCAAGCGTCAACGATTGATCGATCCACTGCGGCATAATTCTCTTCGACTGAATCGAGCCGGGGTGGTCCAGGAATTTTGGGGACGGATTTGGGAGGCGCGCAAGTTGCCTATACCATTGCCTTTCGAAAAACGCAACGAAGCGATCCCACTCCAAGCTTTCATTGGCATCGATTCTGCGATCTTCCGGTTCATTCGCGACCGAGATTTCCGAAGCCTTCTCGATTATGAGACAAGCGACGAGGGGCTTTGGGAGGCACGCGAAGAAACCTTCAGTGCCGTGTTCCAGGTGGATTCGTACGGAGTCGTTACCGGTGTTTACGAGGGCTCCTTGCCAACAAACGTAAACGCAACTGAGAACGCTGATCGCGGCAGATGATCCAGAAATGAAGTACTTCGACGGCTCGCCTCCGATTTGGCGGCCCGCAGCGTTCCTGCTGGGGCCAGTTCGGCAGCCTCAAGCCGCGCGAGGTATCTCAGAGAGCTATGTAACAGCTGCGTAGATGGGCCGTGCTGAATGGGTCCCGTGACGGCTCTGCGGCAGTAAAGCGATAGAGAATCGTTAGGCGGCGAATTTGGCTCCAGGCCCGTTTATAGGTATTAATTACTTTTGGGGAGCAGGCGACAATTCCTGGTATCTCTGGGTTTCCCGTGTCCCCATTCAGGTCTGAGATGCGAGCGGGTCCCGGCGTTGCGCCAGCGGGACATCTTCTGCAAAGAGCTTGCTGACCTTCGTCAGCGGCAGATGATGCTCGGTCGCCGCGGAATGCAGGAAGTTCCGCACGCCATCGATGGCGTTATACACGACGGCCATCCAGAGCAAAGAGCTAGCGTTGAGGGCCTCCTGTAGGATCATCGAGGCAACCAGTATGGAATTCGAAAGTACGACGATGCTGGCTGCCGGAATGTCCGGTCGCGGATCGAGGCGGGTAATCGTATAAAAATCGTCTTGGCCGTCATTGGCCATCGGGTGAACGTGGCGGGAAGCGTAATCGTAGCCGTATCGGTAAAGGAGGGTGAGACCCATGCCCTTTGCGGCGTCCTCGGCTCTTGGTCGCCGCCAGTCAGGCGGGTTCTTCACCAGCCGATGATAACGGCTCTTGCGCTCCTGCGTCAGCTCCTCCACGAGCCCGTCGATCTGTCCTTTGAGGTCCGGATCGCTTCGCAGCCGGCCAGCTGCTTCATAAAGCATTTTGAAAGACCAGTCGTTGAACACATCGAACTGATCTTTTTGGTTCAGGTCATACAGATGAAACAACCGGTCGAGCAGCCCGCGATGGAGAATCCAGCAATCTGACTGATCGCTGATCTCCCAGAGCCGGAATATGCCACGTACCATCGTGTCCGCGCGAGCAATGAAATTGCGTGCGATCTGATCGCGTGCCGTCGTGGCGGCGTCACGACGGACAAACTCGAACAAGAGGACGCCCGACAAGACGTGCAGCGCCTCGGCCGCCTGACCGTATTGTTCGAACGACAGCAGTTGATCGGGTGGCTTGGCCATTTCTACGAACCTCCGAGGCGGCCCTCGTTGCGATCGACGAAAAGCAGGTGGTCATGCACTCTGGAGAATTTCGTGAGCGGCTCGATTTCATAACGCTTGCCAAGCATCTCGGATATCGTGCAGGCTGCTGCCCTGTCGTGCGGCAGGGCCACGAGGCCCGCGCCAAGCAGCCCCGCGCCGCGTTTGATGTCAGCGCCGACAACCTGCGCGAGGGCATCACCGCCTCCATCATCATATCCCACGTCGCATTCGTTATCCCGACTTAGATCAGTAACGAGAAGTCGGCTAGTGCAACGTGATACTTCTGGATCGGACAAACCGAGCTTCCATTGGAGAAGTCTCTTGCGGGGCTTAGGTGCGGATCGAGTCACTCATTCTTGGTCGGATACCATTAGCAAACGATAGTACTTGCGCAGCCGTTTCACATCGGCGGCACCGACAAGTCGATTGATCTTTTCACGAAGCACGTCGGCACTGTCGTCGATGCCTTCGTAGAAGAATAGGTCACTGAGCGAAACATCCAGCTCGTGCGCTATACGGGCAAGTACATCGAATGGCGGAGTGTCGATGCGGCCGGTTTCTATCCGGGTGATGTAGTTCGCTTCCTTGCCGATCCGTTCCTCAAGTCGCGTTTGGCTGACTCCTTTCGCCTCTCGCAACATTCTCAGGTGTTCCCTGAACGGCTTGGCTTCGTCAGAACCCATTCTCTGAAAGGACGTTACCGGTTCAAGCCGTTGGAATGAACGACGAGAAATGTATTTTGGTATTGCTATTTAATACGGATTACGTATTATTTGTGGAACTTGCGATTCGCGGCGCTCATTGCGCCGAATAACTAGGGGACTGCTCCATGCGCCGTACAAGCTCCGATGGCCTGATCTTCAGGCAGTTGGCGAACCGAACGATCATTCGAATGGTCGGACTCTGGACGCCCCGTTCCACGGCGCTAATGTACGTCCTGTCGATCCCACTCTCCATGAATAGGTCCATTTGCGACATTCCTCGGCTTTTCCGAACGTGCCGCAGAGATTCTCCAAACGCTTTTTCCGGTCCAGATCGAGGCTGAACTTGTCTGCGACGCTTGGCCATCTCGTTACGATTGTTCTGGTTCTGATGGTCATAAGCCAACGGATCATAACCAACATTTTCCCTTCACCGTTCTTGGAGGCGGCATGACCACGTCGGCTATCCGTTATCTGCCTGGCGTGGTCGGCAAAGCGACTGCTCCACCTTGTGACCAACGTGAGGGTGCGCAGGTTGCGCCATCGCGGGTAGCTGCAGTTCAGAACCTTGATACACAAGACCAGGTGCCGGTCTCTCAAGAAGTTGCGGCACCGAATCCTGTAACTTCTCAAGTCACACCCTCCGACGAAGCTCTGATGGCTCGGATCGCCGATGGAGATAAGGAAGGGTTGGCTTGCCTCTTTCACCGCTATGCGCGACTTGTGCGTGCGGTCGGGTACAAGATTCTCAGGGACGATTCAGAGGCGGACGACTTGCTCCAGGAAGTATTTCTGTTCATTCACCAGAAGAGCACGGTGTTTGATGGTTCCAAGAGCTCGGCCCGTTCCTGGATCGTACAGATGGCCTACCATCGTGCGATTGATCGTCGGCGCTATCTGGACTCGCGCCATTTCTATACCGAGGTCGATTTGGAGGATGTAGCAACAGAACTGGTCGGTCTGGGGACGAGAGCAGAAAGAAACGTGAACTCGATCGAGGAGGTGCTCGCAAGAGTTGGGTTGGGCAAGGTATTTGGAGTCCTTTCGGACAATCAGCGTCAAGCCCTGGGGCTGCATTTGCTCGACGGGTACACTTTTGACGAGATTGCCGTGAAATTGGACCAAACCCGAGGAAATGTGAAGAACCACTATTTCCGCGGGCTTGAGAAACTGCGGAAGCAAATTTTTACCTGTAAGCGGCGGAGTGATTGAGCAGTATTATAGGAGGCGTCATTTCTCCGAGGAGCAGGGGCGTTGCCTCACATCGAACCCCATGACGAGTTCTTGGAACTCTGCGCTATTTCGACCTCGGGCCAGTTAGCCGAGGTAGATCAGAGGAAACTACAGGAGCATCTTGCCGTTTGCGCTTCTTGCCGTGAGGCCCTCCAGCAATACGAAGCGATCGTTCGCCATGCAATTCCAGCGATGGCAGGAGACGAGATACCAGAGAATCTGGAAGCGGGGCCAGGTTGGTCGGAAAAGCGGGCAGAGTCGGATCTTTTCGAGCGTATAGCACGGGGAGAGCGGAGACCCGGAATCGAGCACAACGGTCCGATTCAAATCCGCCATCAGAATAGCGCCCGTCGAGTTCTTTCCCCAACGAGCGCCGCCGCGTGGCGGAGTGTGTGGGTTCTCTACGCTGCCGGAATACTGCTTTTCATCGCTCTCGGCTTTTGCGCTTATCAGGCTGGCATTCGCCGCGGGACAAACTCGGCAAAGGTTACGCCGCCTCGGCCAGACACGCAAAGCCAGACTTCACTGGAAGAGAAGTTAAGTGACGCGAGCCACGAACGCGAGGTTGCACGCGCTCAGGTTGAGCAACGTGACACCCTGATAGCGGATCTGCGCCGGCAACTGGTACAGCAGTCCGCGAAAATGGATCAAATGAAAGCGGCGCAAGACCAGTCGGAGACTGCGCTGCGCAGCGCCGACACTGGACGACAGGAACTCATTCAGCAGCGGACTGATGCGGAACAGAAGTTCAAAGCCGCGCAATTAAGTGCGCAGGCATTGCAGACGAAGCTCGACTCGATTGCAGAACAGTCTTCGCAAGATGCAAAGCGGGCGGCAACGTTAGACGCTAAAGTAAACGAGCTGACGAACCTGCTGCATCAGCGTGACGCTGTCGTGGATCAGCAACAGGAAATGCTTGCGCATGACCGTGACATTCGGGAACTCATGGGCGCGCGGGACTTGTATGTCGCGGAAGTGTACGACGTGGCGCGCACCGGGGTGACCCAGAAAGCTTTTGGGCGCGTGTTCTACACCAAGGGGAAGTCACTCACCTTTTACGCTTACGACTTGGATCAACAGCCCGACGTGAAGAATGCCAGCACGTTTCAGGTCTGGGGCAGGCGTGGACCGGACCGGGCGCAGGCGTTCCCTCTGGGCATCTTTTACGAGGACAATACCGCAAAAAAGCGGTGGGTCATGAAACTGGACGACCCGAAACTGCTGGCGGAAATTGATGCCGTGTTCGTTACGGTAGAACCCAATGGCAGAAGCCGCAAACCAAGCGGCAAACCCTTCCTCTCTGCTTATCTGCGAGTCGAGCCCAATCATCCCTAATCGCGGTTGCATCTTTTCCGGTTTGCCCGCCTCCAACTAATTAAATTGAGGAAGGAGTGATACCGGGTGGTGCCGCTCTCCGTAGACCTGAATAGAATTTGTAAATTCGTGGGCCACAGGAGAATCACCGTGCGCGTGCGCTTCCCCCGCATCGCTTTTCTTTTCGCTTGGACTGTGTCGCTAGCCCTCCCCCTTGCGGCACAGTCCCCGAATGGGACCATCAACGGCCAGGTCCTCGACCCGTCCAACCGAATCGTCGTCGGAGCCGACGTAGTGGCTATCAACGATGTAACAAGTGTGCAGTACACCACGAAAACCAATGGGGAAGGCATTTACGTTCTTCCAAATTTGCCGCCCGGTCCTTACCGGCTTCAGATTTCGGAGATCGGGTTCAAGACGATTATCAAACCGGATATTGTTCTCAATGTCCAAGATGCCTTGTCCATCAATTTCACTCTGCCGATCGGGGCTTTTCACGAAATAGTAACTGTCCACGGAGGCGCCCCACTCGTCAACACGGAATCGGCCGCGGTCAGTACAGTTGTCGATCAGCAATTCGTGGAAAACATGCCCTTAAATGGCAGAAGCTTTCAAACGTTGATCGCGCTCACGCCAGGCGTTGTGCTGACGCCAGCCAGCAATAATGCTCCGGGGCAATTTAGTGTCAACGGGCAGCGCACGGACGCCAACTATTTCACGGTAGACGGAGTGAGCGCCAACTTTGGGACCAGTGTTGGCGTGGGATCGACTTCGTTGTTCCAGGCTGCGGGTGGGGCTGTTCCTGCCTTTGGCGCTTTAGGTGGAACAAACAGCCTCGTTTCAGTGGACGCGATGCAGGAATTTCGCATACAGACTTCCTCGTTTGCTCCTGAATATGGAAGCACCCCTGGCGGGCAAGTTGCCATTGTGACGCGCTCGGGCACGGACCAATTTCATGGGACGCTTTTCGACTATTTCCGAAACGATGTGCTGGACGCGAACAACTGGTTCAACAACAACGAAGGGTTGCCCAAAGCACGGGACCGCCAAAATGATTTCGGTGGTGTTTTCGGGGGACCGCTTGCCAAGGGCAAGGCGTTTTTCTTCGTTTCCTACGAAGGACTCCGCTTAAGCCAACCGCAGGCAGCCCAAACCGTAGTTCCTGACGGTCCGTCCCGGCTGAGTTCCGTCGCGCTTGTCCAGCCTTTCTTGAATGCTTTTCCCGTCTCTAACGGGGCCGACTTGGGGAACGGTCTGGCACAATTTGACGCGAGCTATTCCAACCCCTCATCGCTCGATACCTACAGCATTAGGTTGGATCGGGTGGTGAATTCGCAGCTCACGGTCTTCGGTCGGTACAGCTATGCGCCGTCCGAGACACTGCAGCGCGGAGCCACCGGAGCGTTGAGCACCACGTCGAAGATGCAGTTCTCCACCCAGACGTTAACGCTTGGTCTTACGGCCGGCGTGACGTCGCACACTAGCAACGAACTGCGCATGAATTACAGCAATTCCAGATCTGGAATCACAGAGGGACTGGATAATTTCGGGGGTGCGGCACCGCTGTCGGAGTCGCTCGTGTTCCCTTCGGGCGTGACATCGGGAAATGGCGCCTTTGAATTTCTGATCTTTCAGGGCGGCATCGGCGGCTATGAACTGGGCAAGAATGCAACCAGTGAACAACGGCAGGTGGACGTGGTGGATAACATGTCAATGACGGTGGGAACACACCAGATCAAGTTCGGCGTTGACTACCGCTGGCTGGCTCCCTTCTCTTCGCCAGAGAGTTATTTCCAAGATGCGCTCTTCTTTACCGTTGCGGCCGCCGAAACCGGCGTGGCTCCGTTTGTTGGAGTGACCAGTAATCAAGGCGCCGCACTGTTGTCGAGGAACTTCTCCCTGTATGGACAGGATAGTTGGAAACTGACACCCCGTTTGACGCTCACTTACGGGCTGCGATGGGATGTTAACCCAGCTCTCAAGGGAAAGAAGGCCGATAGTGGTCCGTTCACCGTACGGAATCTCGCCAACCCTTCCGAGCTGACGTTGGCTCCCCGAGGAACCCCGCTCTATGGGACAACCTACGGCAATGTGGCTCCGAGAGTGGGGATAGCTTTCCAAGTGGTTCGAAGACAAGACTGGGAAACCGTTTTGCGCGGAGGCTTTGGAACATTTTACGATCTCGGTGTAGGGTCGCTTGGCCTTGCGACAAGCGGGTTTCCATACACCGCTCAAGAAGCGCTGTTCGGGGTCCAATTTCCGCTTTCTGCAAGTCAAGAGATCGCGCCGACCATCAGTCTGACCCCACCGGTGACAACGCAGATGTATGTGGCGGACCCTAATCTAAAACTCCCTCGAACGTACCAATGGAACCTCGCGGTGGAACAATCGCTCGGAGGAAGCCAGACTGTGTCCGCCACGTACATCGGATCAATCGGGCGCAAGCTGCTTCGACAGGATGCCTTGCAAGCCCCAGATGCTAACTTCACCAACCTTGTCGGTGTCACAAGAAACACCGCAACCTCTGACTACAATGCCCTCCAATTGAAGTTTCAGCGCAGGCTCTCTCGCGGAATACAGGCCCTGGCCTCCTATACGTTTTCGCACTCCATCGATATTGCTTCGGATGACTCGATTGTTGCTAACACGCCGACCGTGATTGCAAACCCGTCGGTGGATCGTGGTAACTCCGACTTCGACGTGCGCCACTCGTTCACGGGCGCTCTTTCCTATAACTTGCCTTCTGCTGGCAACAGCCACTTCGCAAAAATCGTTCTCAATCAATGGTCGTTGGACACCTTCTTCATCGCAAGGTCGGCATCGCCCGTGAACATATCGAGCGGGACGACTCTGGTTGACGGAGTCGAGTTCTCGGCTCGTCCGAACGTTATTCCAGGCGTACCGCTTTACCTGTTTGGACCTCAATTTCCGGGAGGCAAGGCCTTCAATCAAGCGGCATTCACCGTGCCGATTTCCGGACTGCAGGGTGACTTCGGCCGCAATGTGCTGCGCGGGTTCGGAGCCTGGCAGAACGATTTTTCTGTCCATCGAACATTTCAAATCGTGGGTGATCTTGGTCTCCAGTTCCGAGCCGAGTTCTTTAATGTTTTCAATCATCCAAACTTTGGAAATCCATCCTTCACCATGCTTGGCGAGCCTCTTTTCGGGCAGTCTACGCAAATCCTGGCCAATGGTCTGAGTCCGGGCGGCGCGGGAGGCTTCAACCCTCTTTACCAAATTGGCGGGCCGCGCTCAATCCAGCTTGCGCTCAAGTTCACTTTCTGATTGGGGCCTTGACTACTGCTTCCACCCAATTGGGAATCGTCGCTCTCGTAGGTTTGACGAGAACAAATGTGGACTCCGCAGCAATCTTCATTTTGCGGAGCGCCAAATGCTGTCCGGTGACATGGAGGATACCCTTGAGGCTGATTGGCTTGGCAGTCGCGTCCGTTTTGCTAGCGATCGCTGTTTCAGGAAATGCAGAGGGCCAACAGTTGACTCCGCTGCGTGCAGAAGATTTGTTAGATGCTCGTCAGTTCGGTCTTCTCTCGCCGATCCAGTTCTCGCCTGACGGAAAATGGCTTGCTTTCGCCGTGGCCGGCCCCAAGGCGGATACTGATAAAAAGACCGTCCACACCCCGCAAGATGCATTGACCACGGGAGTGCCGCTCATTTTAGTTGGACAAGACATCTGGCTCGCCGACACCGAAGGTGAAATGACGAGAAACTTGACCGGAGGTAAAGGTAGTAACTGGGCTCCAAAGTGGTCGCCGGACGGTCACTACCTCGCGTTTCTCTCGGATCGAGATGGCGGGGGACAGCCGAAAGTTTGGATTTGGGACTCGGAAAAGGGTCAGCTCCGGAAGGTGTCGGATGTATACGTGAGGGCAGAAGAAATTCAATGGCTGGCAGATGGTAAGTTTCTATTGGTCACATTGCTGCCTGAGCAGTTCACGCCCGCCGAATATGCAGAACATCTTTTGCGACCCTCCGGCCTCGGAGCGGAAGAAAAAGCACCCCGAGGTTCCACAGTTCTCGTTTATCGTTCGACTCCCGAGCACGCGGCCAAAACTACAGAGGATCAGTCGGGTCCTTGGAGCTTGGACTACGCCCTGCGCGATCTGGCGGAGATCGAAATTGCCAGCGGGAGCGTACAGCGAATTGAACGAAGCCGGCGGATTACAAGTTATGCAATTTCGCCCAACGGTGCTGGCATTGCCTTCACAAGTCCAAAACGGTTTGAGCGTGCCGGTTCACAGCAAACTGTGTTCGACATCTTCATCTTGGATCTGCGTACTCGAACAGATCGAACGGTCGCTTCGGACATCCGGCTTGACCTCAGAGCGTCAGCGTTTAGCTGGTCTCCCGATAGTTCGCTCCTGGTTTATCACGTCGGAGGAACCGAAGGTGATGGAGACCTCTACATCATTGACACCCACGGGGGCGAAACGCGCACTATTCATCTGCCTCCGAATCAGCGATCGCGTGACGTTGAGCGCCCGCCGCTGTGGGATCTGAACGGAAGATTTATCTACTTCATTAGTCAAGGAGCCATTTGGAGGGCGGCGGTGGAGACCACTAGCGCCGCTCAATTTGCGAGGATTCCAGAACGGCGTGTGTTGGCCATCGTCGCATCGAGTCGTGGCGTCCTCTGGTCCCCCGATGAAGGCAGGTCCATAACGGTGATTACCGACGATGGCGAAGCCAAGCAATCGGGGTTTTACTCAGTAGGCCTAGAGGCAGGAACGACCCGACGACTCCTGGAGAATGGTCAGTGTTACGTTTGCGCTCTGCAACCTGAACTCGTGGCGGTTTCTTCCGACGGCAAAAAGCTCGCGTACTTTGCAAATGATGCGGAGCACGACATTGATTTGTGGCTTACCACCGCTGACTTTAGGCGGTCACGACGGGTCACGCATCTCAATCCCCAGCTCGACAAATATCAAATGGGCGCTGGCCGGCTCATTCAGTGGAGCAGTCTGGATGGTGAACTTTTGAAAGGCGCTTTATTGCTCCCTGCTGGCTATGAAGCGGGCAAGCGCTATCCCTTGGTTGTAAGTGTCTACGGTGGCGCATCGCGATCGGACCATCTACATTATTTTGGCCTGGACGTGGGAGTATTCAATTTCCAAATGCTTGCGACCCGCGGCTATGCCGTCCTCCTGCCGGATGCACCACAGCACTTGGGCACTCCGATGGGAGATTTGGCAAAAACAGTCTTGCCAGGCGTGAACAAGGTTATTGAAATGGGAATTGCGGACCCGGAGCGTTTGGGAATCATAGGCCATAGCTACGGTGGATACAGCGCGCTGGCGCTGATCGCTGAAACCGAGCGGTTCAAAGCCGCGGTCATGAGCGCAGGTTATGGAGATCTTGTGGCCTCATACGGAGAAATGGCAGGGGATGGCTCCGCCTATGGAATAGCCTTCGAAGAAGGTGGCCAAGGCCTTATGGGGGGTCCTCCGTGGCAATTCAGGGACAGGTATATCGAGAACTCTCCGATCTTCTACCTTGATCGAATCACAACTCCGTTGCTTATTGTCCACGGTGGGGACGACAAAGCAGTTGACCCTTTTCTTCCAGCCGAGGTGTTTGTCGGCCTGCGCAGGCTTGGGAGGCAAGCAGAGTATGCAAAATACGAAGGCGAAGACCATGCGGAGTTGACGTGGAGCTACGCAAACCAACTGGATTACTGCAATCGGATGATTAACTGGTTTGACCTGCATCTAAAAGACAGAATAGGGGCGCGCACCGAATAATTGAGGGCGAACCGAACAACTCTCACTCTGAGCTTTGGGGACATCGTAGTCGTCATCTGTTCAGCGTTGGTCACATTACCTGAATTGTGGGCCGTGCCGGAGCGCCCAGTGTACGGGAGCGCTCCGGCCGGATTCAGTTACTCGTCCGCTTCGTATGCGCCAATGGTTGCGTTCGGGAAACCCACCGGCATGGTATAAAGGTCCGCACCCACCCTTCCCTTAGACTGGCTCGTTCCCTGAATCGCAGCATTCGCTGATCCGCAAGGGACGATCTCTGGTTTTGTATAGTTCATGGTTTTCACCTCCTTTCATTTTCGGTTTGGGAATCGGTCTATGAACAATGGATCTGTGCCGGAGCGCCTGGCGCATGGTGACGCTCCGGCGGGCCGAGCTACTCGTCTGCTTCGTATGCGCCTACAGAAGCGTTCGGGAAGCCCAGAGGCTGGGCGGAAATATCCGCGGCGTGGGTGCCCTTAGACTGACTCGTTCCCTGAATCGCAGCATTCGCTGATCCGCAGGGGACGATCTCCGGCTTTGTGTAGTTCATGGTTTTCACCTCCTTTCAGTTTTGATTTTTCTCAGCTGAGATCCCGGTCGGTGTCGCACAGTTAACGAAAATTGGTACGGTGCTACCGAGCTCTATAAAACCTCGTTGATTACTCACCCCCCTGAGCCAGTATTCGATGCCCAGCGCACGCATGAGAGGGATAATCGGAACTTCTTGGCCGTGGCGCGCGTTCTGTAGTGTTTCAGTCAATAATTTCGAATCAGTGACACCGAGCGAACTGCTTATCATCTGCTGGGTCATTTCCACCAGACTGGTCCAATCTTTCGAAATGGCGACCATCGGCGTTCGCGAAACGAATGCCTTCCGTTTTCGGTCCCGTATCTCGTCTGGAACAATCCCGACGAGTGCACGGCGCATCAGAGAACGGCGTTGCCCTGGACGCACGATCTGGTACCGAGGAATCGCATACAGGAACTCCAGCAGGTCACGGTCGAGGAACGGATAACGCCTTTCGTAAGTCGGCGTGGAGGGCAAGGCTGAACACGTAAGTTGTCTTCGCACAGCATCCAGTGCTGAGAGATTCTCCTGGAAGCTCGGTAACGGGCCGAACAGCCTCAGCCTGGATTCATAACCCCGCAGGGCATTTCGGTTTCGTTCGACGAACTCCCGGCGCAACCACGGGGCGGGCTGCCTGCGCTTCGGAACTCCGACGATGCTAGCGGGGAAAAATCCCCGCACAGCTTCCAATAAGAGATGGAACCAAGGCTTTCTCTTCTGTAGCGCCCAGATTTTTAATTGATGCGCGAGAAATCTGAACCGCCCGCGGGCGAGAAGATCTTCAAGTTCAAGTGCAGGTGTAGGCACCCCTCCGGTGACTTCATCTCCGCCTATACCGCTGAGTACGACGCGGTTCCCCTGCAACGTGATGAATTCTCGGAATTGCCTGGCACTCTCAGTTAGTGGGCCACCGTAAGCGGGAGTCGCGGCGAAGCGGCCACTATCGAAATCGAGCAGGAAAGGCTCGGGTTTCCCCACATCGACATGACAGCCCTCGCGCCCTCGCAGTTCTTCCACTTTGGTGAAATAAGGGCGTTCGTTCCAGTTGGGTTCGGAGTCGTTGTAGTAAGAGAGTGTATCGAGGCGCGTCGTGGCGGCCGCTCCACGGGCGATGATGCTATCGGCGATGCAGACAATGGAGGAGGAATCCATCCCTCCGCTCAGCTCCGCAAGAATGGGGCTATCTGAGCGGAGCCTGCGCGCAACGGCTTTGCCGAAAGCGTCTCGGAAATGCTCCTCGTATTCGGCATCGGTGCGATGCCGGATTCTGTTTCCGGGATCGAAGTCCCAATATTTGTGGATCGTGTGTCTTCCGGGCCGAAGCAGTACGAAAGAAGAGGGTGGCACAGAAAGAATCCCCGCGTAGGGCGTCAGGTAGGTGGCGGGAAAGAATGCGAGCCAACCGGCGATGTATTCCTCGCAAAGCGCGAAAGCGTGTCCCGCAAACAGAACTAGCGGGTCAAGGATCGTGCTCCAGGTGATTTGGTTTTTGTCGATCGAATAATACAGATGGCGTGTGCCGATAGGATCTTTGGCGAGAATCAGGGAGCGTTCACCGGGGTTCCAGACGGATAGAGCCCAATCTCCGGCCAATTTGGCAAAGCATTCTGTGCCCCATCGTTCGTAGGCAGCCGTGACGAGTGACAGGTCAGTTGAATCATCGCGCAGCTCGCCTGCGAGTTCATGGATAAGGTCCGAGCGATTGTCGAGCCGCCCGTCCCAGGTAGTGACTACCCCTGACGAGGCTACGTGGGGCTGCTTTTCCAACCTGGATTCATGGGTGGTGTAAAACGCCCGGTAGATGATCCCAACATTGCTGTTGCAGAAAATCCCCTCCGCGTCAGGACCGTACGGAGCGAGCACAGAACGAGCTCGATCAAGCTCCTGAGAATCCACTGGCTTACCGTCGAAATTGCACTTTCCGAATTGGGCGCTCATACTTCGTACCTTGTTTTGCCTTGGCCTCTAGCATCTGTCGAGGACCGCGTACCTCTCCGGTGTGTAAGGCTTGTCATTCACTACCCGACCATCCACCTCGACCCACGCGTGGGCATTGAACGGCATCTGCTGCGCGCCGATGACCAATTGGGCTGAAACTCCAAACTTCTTGAGAAGACATGCCGTAGCCGCGGATCGCTGCAAACAGAGCACTTCTCTCCAGTACCAGATACATGCCATGTCCACCGCCGCACAGATTCGTTCGACAGAACCGGGCGATGCTGGCGTCTTACCAACTGGATAACTGCGAACGGCGTTGTACACCGTTTCGAAATCCCCCTGCGCCAGGTAGAAGCCGAACTGAATCAGCTTCAGGTAAGCTTTCAGCATAAGAAACGACATACGGGAACCTCCAATTCACACAGGCAACTGCAATTGGTCACAAAGAAACGCCATCCGGTCGGTAAGGGCATCAATGCGCTCACTCAGCGGGAGTACCGGGGAATGTCCACGATGCCGACTGTAGTCGAGGAAGATCGGGTGCTCGGATGCGTTGGCCGCCTGCAGGCGAGCAATCATTTTTCGCGCGTGGAGTGGGTTGCAGTTCTGGTCTGCATCGCCTGAAACGATCATGGTTGCGGGATAAGACACGCCTTCCTGCACCTGGTGATACGGTGAGTAGCGCAGAAGCGCCGCGAAGTCATCGGGATCGTCCGCTGTCCCGAACTCTTCTTTCCAAACATGCGCGTTGTCGAAAAGGTGGTAACGCAGCATGTCGAGCATGGGAACCATACAGACGACAGCCCGGAAGAGATATGGCCGTTGCGTCATGGCGGCTCCGACCAGCAGGCCCGAGTTCGAACCACCGAAGATGGCTAGCTTCCGCGGTTGAGTTCGCCCCGCTTCAACTAGCCATTCGGCTCCACAAATAAAATCGTCGAATGCCACCTGCCGATTCTGCCGCTTGGCGGCGCTGTGCCATTCGATACCGAATTCCGAGCCGCCGCGAATATTCGGGAGCGCAAACAGGCAGCCCCGCTCGATCAGGAAAGCTACAAATACGCTGAACTGCGGCGTCATTGGGACGCCGTAGCCGCCGTAAGAAGTCATGATCGTGGGATGCGTCCCGCCTTCGAGAACATCGCGGCGCCCGACAAGGAACATCGGAATGCGGGCACCGTCTCTTGAGGTGAACCAGACCTGGGTGTGGCTGAACTGTTGAGAGTTAAACGGAACGTTGCGTTCCGCCCACAGTTTCGCCGTGCCATTGCGGGTCGAGCAGCGGTAGATCTGAATGGGCTTTACGAACGATTCTCGTTCGATGAACAGCTCATCTTCCTCAAAGGAGCCACCGGCGAGACGAACCGTGTCCCCATCGTCCATCGGCAGTTCGCCGAGAAGTTTGCCAAAGAGATCGAAGATGGCGATCTGTGTTTTGATTTCTCGGATGTAGGAAACAAAGATTCGACTCTCTGTCACCGCCAAGTTTCGGATTGGAACGTCGGTCGTGGGAATCACATCCACAAACTCCGGGTCCAGATCCTCTCGCAGACGGAGCCTGACAATCCGGGAATTCGGCGCATCGCGGTCAGTGACGGCCAGAATTCGGCCGTCCTTCATGAGCAGCGGCCCGAACTTGTATTCCGCGTTCTCGATGACGAGCGTTGGAATTGTTTCACTGTCAAATCGCCAGAGATAGAAGTCGGTGTACGTTTTCTCCAGGAAGCGGTACACAAGAAACCCGAGTTGCACTTCCCCTGGAACAATACTCACGCGAAGTTTGTCGCTATCACCGGCAAAGAAGATCTGCGGATCGCCATCGAAGGGCGTGCCGAGAACGTGATGATACGCAGCTCGCCTTTGTCGCTCCGGGGCAATTGTTTCGTGAACGTAGTAGAAGCTTCGGGAATCAGGAGCAAATGCGAATCCGCGCAGGTAGCCGTGAGAAAGAACATCGGGCAGAGTCTTCCGGCTTTGGATGTCCAGCAGTTCAAATGTCCCGGTTCGTTCCCCGCCTTCCTTCACTTCGTACAAGAGCAGCCGTCCATCCGGCGAGACGCGAAGTGGTTTGACTGCCGTGTGCTCACCAGTACCTCGTTCTGCGGGGTCGATGAGAAGGCAGTCTTCTCCGTCCGGACCTTCACGCATGAAGATGCAGTGTTGTTCCTGGCCGGGAAGGCGCTTGCGAAAGAAATACGTCTGCCCGACCTTTTGGATGGAATCGTAGGTCTCTACATCCAACAGTTCGCGGATGCGTTCATGAACCCGCTCCCGGCCCGGAATCGCGTCCAAGTACGCGCGTGCGTACTGCGTTTGCGCCTCGATCCAGCCGCGAGTCTGCGCCGACTCCTGGTTTTCGAGCCAACGGTACGGGTCAGTAACCGTAACGCCATGCAAAACATCGGTCACAGGCTCAACCGAAGAAAACGGCGGAGGCTCCATCAGTTTGGGCATAGCGCACTCCGATCCTTCAGCAGGGTCGTTTCACGATGCACCCGCCGCGTTAGGCTCCGCAGATATCCGGCGACCTTGGGGTCTTGAACTTTGGCCTGGTCGCTCCACGCATCGGTCGCAACGGTATAGGCAAAGACCGCGAGCATCGGTGTGAGCGCCAAGGCTTCTTGCAGACTTTCAGGCGAAACTAATGACTGCCACTCCTCGGCATAGGTGGTGGTCAAGCCCAATTCGGATGTGGGTTCTACGCCGGTCACGCGCCGAAAGTGTTCAACGAGATACTGGAAGCTGAATAATGGATTTCCCACGTATGCCTCAGCCCAGTCCAGGAATACGCACTGGCCCTCAGCGACAATGACGTTTCCGGGATTAAGGTCGAGATGCCCCAGAGCATCGGGTATTCCCAAATCTGCGCTTAGAGAGAGTGCCTCTTCGATCTGCTCTCTGAGCAATATGAGTTCGCTCTTCGACAGAACGGGTGGTGAAACCTTGGTCTGCTTTTCCATGAGATCTGCCATGACATCGAAGAACGGACGGACGAGCTTCGACAGTGCACCTGCTCTGAGGTCTCGGGCACGGCACTGAAAGAGCTCCCCACTGCTGCCAATGGATTCAATTTGCAGCTTCGCCAGGGCCGAAATTGCAGCCTTCCAGTGTCGAACGTCTTGAGTCTCGCAAAGGTTGACACCATTGACCTCAAGACACAGCCACCCATTCCATTCAGGTCGTGCCGCAAGAATCGGCGGAAGGTATTGCGGGAGAAGTCTTGCCAGCGCAAGAGTGATCGGAAACTCACGGAGATTCGGTTTGCCCACGGCCTTGAACCAGATGGCGCGGTTATTGGTCTCGAACCGGACCAAGCTGAACGATGGGCTTGCGTTCAACTGGGAAAAACTCCCCGTCAGATGGATACTCAGCGGCCTGATTACTTCTTCGATCCATACCTGCAACTCTTCAAACCAGCCGAGCTTTGCGAACGGCCCTCGCGCTGCACCATCCGAGTAGCCGGCACAATCGGCGAGAGATCGTCGCACTGCTATGTAGTCTGCCGGATCAAGGAAAACTTCCTCCGACAAAGACGCGACACGCACCCACCCGGCTCGCGGGCTGGATTCTGCCCCTGGCCCGCGGGACTCCATGACTTGATAGTTGTGGTGGCTGGCGGAGAAGATTGGTACGCTGACATCCGGGTTGAAAAGACAGACTACTTCGTGGCCCCACTCCCTCCTCATCGCAGCAGTTAGGGTTTCGGCAATTCGCTGCCAACGCGGGATCTCGACGGAGGGCAGAAGAAAACCGCCAGTCGCCGGCGCCAAAAGCAGTTGATCCCCACCCTGCCCGAACACGATGGCGCGATAGGTTTCTCGATCGGAATGTTGTGTCGATTCCATAATTCTGATCCCAGCTCAGACCGCCGCGCCCCGTTCGTGCTCTTCGAGCAAGTGACATTTCTTCAAGTTCCCAATAAATTCCCGCATATCGTTCTCAGCAAGATCCCGGCCCACGCCGAACTCCCGGATGATCTCATCGACGATTTCTGATTCGGTGGTTCCGCTTTTCAGAAGTTCGAGGATGCGCGATCCAACGAAGTTGAGGCTGAACATTTGACCTCGTCTGACATCCAACACAATCGCGCCATCCTGGTTGTGCGTGCTGCGCACCGTCTCAGAAAGTGTGTACATTTCCGCCCCATCATTTGCTTCTAGTAACAGCGGATGCTTGGAGCGCACTGTGCCACCTTTCACCACTAGAAAGCCAGTAAAAGGTGAAAGGGTCCGGTAAACCAACATGGGCGAAGAGAAGTTGCTTGATAACAACAAGATGCGTTCGAGATTGTTTGTGCGGAAAGAATCAATCTGTCCGCTTTCTATTCAGCATTGTTGTGTCTGAAGTCCCCTGCGGTAGAGCTGCAACGAACAAAGGCCGACGCAGCCTGCATTTACAGAGAAGTCTCTCGGAGATTTTCGTCGATGGTAGAGGTTGTGCAAAAAGATCGGCTTAAGGGGCGGCTCGCAGCGAACGTGACGGACTGGGGATTGCCGTCTTCAACGATTTCTCCACGAGACAGAACGAGAAGTCTGTCGAATTTTGAGAATGTTGAAGGGCGGTGCGAGATGACAATCAGCGTTGACTCCGCGAGGCCGCGGCGAATCTTCTCAAGAACGGCCCATTCTGAAGAGGGATCAAGACAGGAAGTCGCTTCATCCAAGATCAAAATTCGAGGTTGCTGCAGAATGGCTCTCGCGATGGCGAGCCGCTGGCGCTGACCACCGGAAAGTTGGCAGCCTCCAGGTCCGACCCGTTGGCGTAAGCCATCGGGCAACGCTGCAACAAATTGCGAGAGCCCTACGCTGCGGATGGCTTCTTCAACTTCACCGTCGGTAGCTGCCGGTCGTACAAACCGAAGGTTGGAGAGCAACGTTCCATCGAAGAGAACGGGGGCGGGCGGCAAGAAGCAGATGTATCGGTGCAGGTCCTTGAGTTGAATGTTCCGGATGTCTACGTTGCCGATGCGAATCGACCCGGAATCTGGGTCGTAGAGTCGCGCAATGAGTTTTGCAAGGGTACTCTTTCCGGCGCCGTTCTCCCCGGCGATGGCAACTTGTTCTCCCGCCAAGATTCGAAGCGAGCGGATGTGAAGCATGTTCTTCTGCCTTCGATATCCAAACCCAACCTCGGCAAAATCAATCTGGGATGGATGCTCCTGCGAAAGACAAATGGCGTCAGCGGCATTCGTCACGCTCGGGTGTAACTCAAGGCTGGACTTTAATTGCCGGACGCTGGCGAAGGTTTTCTGTGCTCTCGCATAGAGATCGGCGACGCTGCTGAGAGGATCAAAGAGTTGCGTAACCAGGCCATAGAAGGCCACTAGCCCGCCGACGCTTAAGGTCCCTGACAACACCATCTCGCCGCCGTAGCCAATGACCGCGCACATGGCCAACACAACTGCCATCGAGCCACACACCGTAAACCAAACGCCGCTCGTGAATAGCTTTTGTTGTGACCTGATTTCACGAGCGAGGAGCCGAAAAGCCCTTCGTTCCTGACCTTTTTCTTGTCCCAACAGTTGAATTGGAATCACCGACGAAAGATGTTCTTCTAGGAATGTGCTCCAAGCTCGTCGGCTGTTCTGCACGGTGTCCGCGTTGGCCGCAAGTCTTTGGCGGAAGTGCTGCCGTGCGATCAGAAAGATCGGGACGAGAGGCAGAACGGCCAGCGTGAGCACACGACTCAGTACGAACATTGTCGCCAACGTAAAAATTGCCGTCAGGAACATGCGCAAGATTGCCGGTAGGAGGTCGGACCCGAAATATGAGACCTCCTCGATCGGCTCTTTGAGCGGGTACATCACGCTGCCCACAGGCGTGTCGTCGTAATACTCGGCAGAGAGCGCGTCGAGTCGTCTAAGCAGGTCCATTCTCAAGCTGAGAGCGAGCTTCTGGGAGGCAGTCAGCATCAAATAACTGCCCATGCTCGTGAGGGCCATCCTCCCCTGGTAGCCGAGAAAGATCAGGCCAACCGCTAATAGCAGCAATCCCATTTTTCTCTGCGGGATAATCTGATCGATGAGCCACTTGAGTACGAGCGGAGTAAGAAGCGCTAGAAGACTGCCGGCCGTGATGCACAGAAAGCTAGCCAGATGCCAGTGCAAGAGCGGTCGAATCTGTCTTGAAAGCCAGCGCAGCTCACTCGGTGCCCAGGATTTCCAGCGACTTCGGTCATGGAAGGGCGAGGACAACAAGTCACACCTGACGACGGAGGTTAGCCGGGTACGAAATGTTTGTCCATGAAATGAGTGAAGCGTTCGCTTTTCGCTCAACTACGTAGAGTTTCCCAGCAATCGGGAGGACTCGCCGAGGGGACAACAATTCCATTTGTCCGGTAAACCGACAAGATCAGCCAAGCTTTCTTGCCACCGTGACAATTCGGCCAACGACTTCGGCGTCGTGGTGATAGCGCAAACGTTCGGAACGGCGGAACTGATGGGAATACGGATAGATCACCAGTGTGCCGTTCTCGATGCCGCAACATGCGCACAAGTATGTTCCGTCGCGCATTTGGATCACATACACCGGCTGTTGCCATGCCGGTTTCGACGTGAAATTGATTGGCCTCCTGTCACGGCGGTTCACGAGGGCAAATAGCCCGCTAGTCAGGAGAGGGTACAGGACATCATGTTCGCCACCGATCCAGAACCAGTCGTCCAGAGAAGCGTTCTCTAAGCCGGACAATGTCCTGATGGATCGCCGAAGGAAGAATGGAATCTCCTGGCATCGTTCAAGCGTCTGCTCAAGGAATCCGTTCCGGCGCGACATATCGTTGTCGTCCGAGTTTTCGAGAGACTCCACTTCTAGCGCTCTGCGAGCGAGATGATCGGGCATCGGTTCTATTCCCGCTTCTGCCATGACGATCCCAATTGCTTTCAGAAATAGGTCAAACTGCAGACCGTAGAGCGAGCAGAGAGTGACCGCCTTGTGAAAGTGACGCGGTGGTGCGTCGAACTGTTCGTAATCGGAGAGAGAACTGGGAGAAACAAAGTGTCTTTCGTCCCCAAGCAGACCTGCGATCCTGCGACTGAGTGCCGCAACCTCCCGCAGAGATAGACGTGGCTTCGTGCGCGCTGTACGGAGAAGTTGACCAAACGTCTTCTCCGCGACAAGTGGCCGCGGTCTCCAGTGTTTTGCCAGATCTTTCGGAACCTCCGGCTGCTCGGCCAGAAGCATCGGCCGGATTTCGAGATCGACGACGCCTAGAATCCGCGCCTCGCGTGGAGCTTTCATTTCGACTTGAGCATAAGAGAGCGATGTTCCGATCGGAACGACAATGCCCTTTTCTACAACACGTAATCGGCAACAGAAGAGACCTTTGCTGTGCTCGATCAGAAATGTTTCGGTGGAGGTTGACCCGTTTGTCTTAGGAATGCAACCATTCGTGAATCTCGGATTCACACGGACTATACTTCCGGGAAGCAGATCGGGGAACGCCAGAGCATCTTGGCGTCCAATCTTCGCGTACAGATAGCCTCGATTGCCGATTTCGGAGAGGAAACGAAGTCGCCTCGGGCGAGTGACCTCCAAGAGTTGCGCCAAAGGCGCAATCGGAGGCGCAGCGGCGCTGCTGGTGCGGTTTCGGAACCACGGAATCCACGCATCGGCATCTACTAGAGCGGAATCGAGCAGCATCGTGCGCTTTGTTGGCAATAGAACTTGTAATCGGGGAATGTCTTCCAAATCACATCCCAACACACGCAGCCAATCAGAAAGCTTGTAGCCGGAAAGTTTGCTGAACGCAAACGCCTGATGAAGGCTCGGGCTAAAGGTTCCTAGCCGGAACTCATGGTACAGAGTGTGCGGAAGGAAATAGGGCGATGAACGACCGAATCGCGCCGCAGATGCTTGGGAGACGCGAGAGAGAGTAAGGTTCTTGCTCGCAAGAACTGAACGGACTCGCTCAGCGAGGTCGTCGCCCCTAGTGGAATTTGGCTTTGTACTCACGGTTTCAGCCTCTGCCTATGTCTTTCCCGCGAGGTGTGCATGTTGCGTGTCAGGTCTTGCGGCAGACTGCTCAAACGAAGACGGGTAGGCTGAAAACCGGTGAATCGAGGCCGCTTCCAAACTGCAAGCTCGCAGAGATTTGTCCGGTATAAATGCGAGTTCGGGAACAGTGATAAACCATTCGTAACCTGTCCTCTA